>NZ_JAPDIQ010000003.1:0-554155 GCF_029872515.1 Pseudomonas flavocrustae
GCATTGGAACCACCTGATCCCTTCCCGAACTCAGAAGTGAAACGATGCATCGCCGATGGTAGTGTGGGGTTTCCCCATGTGAGAGTAGGTCATCGTCAAGCGCCTAACACCCAGCACCCCCGCTCAGATCACTCTGACGGGGGTGTTGTCTTTGCGGCGGGAAAAGTTTGGCCGGGCGTCAGGGGCTTGAGCGCTGGGAGCGGCTAATCGGCTAGCGGAAGCCTGACGCTACGGAGCTGAGGTGGCCCTCACCCTAGCCCTCTCCCGGGGGAGAGGGGACTAAAGGGCGCGGCGGTGACGTTGGAGCAATGCCTGCTAGGCGGGTGCCGCTTTACGTCCGCAAGAGCACAACAGCCCGGCTGCGCCGGGCTGTTGTGCTTGAAGCGCGGCACAGGACCGTCGTAGGCTGGGTTGAGCTTGCGAAGCCCAACGCCTTGAGGTCGCCGCAGGCATGATAGACCTGAAAAAATGGCCGCCAGGCAGACTCCTATTGCTTATGCAGCCGTCGAGCGCCCGCTGCCGATATAGCGAGTCGGCAAAAGTACGCTAGCCAAGATCGACTGCAGCAGCCTGTCAGAGAACCATCATGGCCACCGGTAACCTGACCGGGAATGATTCTGATCTGGTACATTTTCCTTAACCTTTTCGGTATACAATGCCCAATGGCCTAAGGCCGGTAGGCAAGGGGTGCGAAGCGTCGTACCCCTTTTTTCTTTGCATGACCAATTAAATTTCTAGCGTGGCCCAGGATCCTATCCCTTGAACGTTAGGGTCCGCGGACAGGTGCTCAGGTGACGCAAGCGATGAAAGCGCAAGCGAAGGGGATTCGATTTTGATCAAGGTGCTAGTTGTCGACGACCATGATCTTGTTCGTACCGGCATCGTACGGATGCTCGCGGATGTATCAGGAATCCAGGTCGTCGGCCAGGCAGACAGTGGCGAAAATGCCTTGATGCTGGCCCGTGAGCTCGAGCCGGATGTCGTCTTGATGGACGTCCGTATGCCCGGTATTGGTGGGCTGGAGGCTACGCGCAAGCTCTTGCGCACTCGACCTGACCTGAAGGTGGTTGTCGTCACGGCCTGTGAGGAAGATCCCTTTCCGACACGTCTGCTCCAGGCGGGCGCTGCCGGGTATCTGACCAAGGGTGCTGACATCGAAGAGATGATCACCGCCATCAAGCAGGCTTTTGCCGGTCGGCGCTACATCAGTGCGCAGATTGCTCAGCAGCTCGCCTTGAAGCCCTTCCAGTCCAAGGCCGAAGCGTCGCCGTTCGATCAGCTGTCCGAGCGTGAGATTCAGATCGCGCTGATGATCGCGGGCTGCCAGAAAGTCCAGGTCATTTCCGACAAGCTTTGTTTGTCCCCCAAGACCGTCAACACCTATCGCTATCGGATCTTCGAGAAATTATCGATTACCAGCGATGTCGAACTGGCCATGTTGGCTGTTCGCCACGGCATGGTAGATGCAACGAGTTGATATGAGTCAATCTTTCGATGCTGCGGCCTTTTTATCAGGTTGCAGTGGACGTCCGGGCGTCTACCGGATGTTCGATGAGGGCGGCAAGCTCCTCTACGTAGGTAAAGCCAAGAACCTCAAGAACCGCCTTTCGAGTTACTTCAGAAAGACCGGCTTGGCGCCCAAGACGGCTTCCATGGTGTCCAAGATCGCCCAGATCGAGACCACCATCACCGGCAACGAGACCGAAGCGCTCCTGCTGGAACAAAACCTCATCAAGCAGTGGCGTCCGCCCTACAACATCCTGTTGCGGGATGATAAGTCCTACCCCTACGTCTATCTTTCCACTGAGGATAAGTATCCTCGGCTGACCATCCACCGCGGTGAGAAGAGAGGAAAGGGACGCTATTTCGGGCCCTATCCCAGTGCCGGTGCCATCCGCGAAAGTCTCAATCTGCTGCAGAAAGCCTTCCAGGTGCGCCAGTGTGATGACAACTATTTCCGCAATCGCACGCGGCCCTGCCTGCAATACCAGATCAAGAGATGCAAGGGACCCTGCGTTGCGCTGGTAAGTGAGCAGGAATATGGCGAGGACGTTCGCCATTCCGCCATGTTTCTCGAGGGGCGCAGCAATGCCCTGGCCGAAGAGCTGCAAGTCAAGATGGAGAGTGCCTCGGTCAATCTGCAATTCGAGCGTGCTGCCGAGTTGCGTGATCAGGTGGCCCTGGTCAGGCGGGTCCAGGACCAGCAGAGTATCGAGGGAGGCACCGGCGACGTCGATGTCATCGCTGCCCTCGTCAACCCCGGCGGTGCCTGTGTCCACCTGGTCAGTGTCCGCGGCGGTCGGGTGCTGGGCAGCAAGAATTTCTTTCCGGAGGTGGGGATCGAGGAGGATTCCAGTGAGGTGCTGGTCGCCTTCCTGGAGCAGTACTATCTCGCTTACCTAGAACGGGATCTGCCGGATGAGATAATCGTCAATTCCGTCCATGAGGACTTCGCTACCCTGATCGATGCCTTTGCCGAAGTCCATAAGCGGCAGCTGGTCATCGCGCATCGCGTCCGCGGGACCCGCGCACGCTGGCAGCAGTTGGCGGTAACCAATGCAGAGCAGGCGTTGAATACGCGTCTGGCCAATCGGCAGCACATGGGTGTGCGTTTCGATGCCCTGGTCCAGGCGCTGGATCTGCCCGAACCACCGCAACGGCTGGAATGTTTCGATATCAGTCACTCCAGTGGCGAGGCGACCGTGGCGTCCTGTGTAGTCTTCGGACCGGAAGGGCCGCTCAAATCGGACTATCGTCGCTATAACATCGAAGGCGTAACGGCCGGCGACGACTACGCGGCGATGCATCAGGCGCTGACGCGTCGCTTCAGTCGGCTGAAAGCGGGAGAGGGCAAGTTGCCAGACATCCTGCTGGTGGATGGCGGCAAGGGCCAGTTGGCCATGGCCCGTGAGGTGCTCAGGGAGCTCGCCGTGCCGGATCTGGTTTTGCTGGGGGTGGCCAAAGGCGTCACCCGCAAGCCTGGCCTCGAGGTCCTCTATCTGGACGATCCTTCCAACGAATTCACCCTGCCGGCGCATTCGCCCGCGCTGCACCTCATTCAACAGATCCGTGATGAGGCGCACCGTTTCGCGATTACCGGGCATCGCGCGCGTCGCGGCAAGGCGCGCAAGACCTCCTCTCTGGAAGAGGTTGCCGGTATCGGGCCCAAGCGTCGTCAGGAACTCCTGAAACACTTTGGTGGGCTTCGCGAATTGCAGCGCGCCAGCATCGAGGAAATTGCCAAAGCGCCCAGCATTAGCAAAAAGCTGGCCGAGCAGATTTATGCCGCCTTGCACAGCGAGTAGAATCGCCTCACGTTCACCAACAGCCGCGCCAATGAATATTCCAAATCTGCTTACCGTACTGCGCGTCTTCCTTATTCCCCTGTTCGTCATCCTGTTCTACCTGCCAGTCCACTGGAGCTACTGGACCGCCAGCACCGTCTTCGCGATTGCCTGCGCGACCGACTGGCTGGATGGGTATCTGGCGCGGCGGCTGGGGCAGAGCACGCCCTTTGGTGCCTTTCTGGATCCGGTAGCGGACAAGCTCATCGTCGCCGTAGCCTTGGTATTGCTCGTGCAGGAGCACGCCAACGCCTGGCTGACGCTGCCCGCCGTCATCATTGTCGGGCGCGAGATCGTCGTATCGGCGCTGCGGGAGTGGATGGCCGAGCTGGGTGCCCGTGCCCAGGTCGCGGTCTCCAATCTGGGCAAATGGAAGACTGCGGCGCAGATGTTGGCCCTGGTCATCCTGCTGGCCAATCCACCGCAGATGACCTTCTGGGTAATCAGTGGCTACGCCTTGCTCATCGTCGCGGCGGCACTGACGCTGTGGTCCATGTGCACCTATCTGATGGCGGCCTGGCCGCATCTGATGAGCGCCGAGAAAAAGAAATAAGTTTTTGAATCAATGGCTTGACATGAAGGGTAGCTCAGATAGAATGGCGCCCGTCACCAAGCGGGAATAGCTCAGTTGGTAGAGCACGACCTTGCCAAGGTCGGGGTCGCGAGTTCGAGTCTCGTTTCCCGCTCCATGTTTTACATGAGTGTCGCAAGACATTCAGGTTTGAGGCCGGGTGGCAGAGTGGTCATGCAGCGGATTGCAAATCCGTGTACGCCGGTTCGATTCCGACCTCGGCCTCCACTATTGAGAGCCCCGTAGATCTCTGGTCTACGGGGCTTTTCATCATCCAGGGATGTGTGAATACTGGATCAGGTTCTACGAATCCGGTCGTCTGAGGATTCGGTTCTGCCCGAGTGGTGAAACTGGTAGACACAAGGGACTTAAAATCCCTCGACTTAACCGTCGTGCCGGTTCGATTCCGGCCTCGGGCACCATTCAAATGAAAAGGCCACTCCTGTTCGAGTGGCCTTTTTCGTTTAGGAGGGAATCGTCCAGTAGGGTGTTTCATCCGCGTCGCGCTCGATGCGTGAGCGGCTGTCGAGGATGAAGGCTTCGAGCATGGCAGCGTCGAGCAATTCGGTGCGGGCGATGGGGCGATTGAGTACCGACTGACCGCTACGAGAGAAGACTTCGACATCGTAGGCACGTTGATCTCGCGTGGAGATCACGCAGCGCAGGGGTTCGAATCCGCCTTTCAGGGTGTTGAAGGCGCTGGCGAGTTCGACATAGAGGGTCATCCGGAAGAGCTTCCTGTTCAAAGGTGGCACTGTGACAGCATTGGCTGCTACAGGGTTTCACCTTTGCAGAAACGTGCCGTCATATCGCGATGCTAGTCGCAAAATTCCGGCCCTGCTTTCGGAGTTTTATTGCCAGCCTTGCAGCCAGCATTCTGCATCCTGCAACTCGTGCCAGTCCAGCGTCCAGGTGCGGCGAGTGAGAACGGCTTGTATATCTATCTGCGAGATGGGATCGGTCTCGACTTCAGGGGTATGCACCCGGGTGACGATGAAATGCTTCTGCCGTTCGCGTGGTTGGACGGCCGTCCATTTGCTGAGCAGCAGCTTGCTAGGATTGATCTGGCGCTGCTTCATCCCTGCATGGCCTCCAGCAGTGGTGCGCTGCGATAGCGCTGCAGCAGGGCTTCCAGGTTCCGATCGGGCATGGCGTGAGCCCTGAGCGCCGTGATGGTGCGTTCGACGTACTCCAGAGTAGTGCCGAAATGGCCGCAAGCTTCGGTCAGGACGCGATTGAGGATGTCATCGGGCAGGCTGCCGGCATAGCAGGGGAGATTGCGTTTCAGTACGAAGCCGAGCGCCTGGACCTTGCTACCGTCTTCCAGGTGGCATTGCAGCCAGCGAGGACGGTAGGAGCCATCCGGCATTTCGCGTTTCCAGAGGGCCAGCAGATGGTCGTCCAGCTGATCCTCGGGCAACTGGTAGGCAAAGCCCGAGCAGGAGCCGCCGCGATCCAGGCCCAGTACCAGGCCGGGTTGTTCGGGGGTGCCGCGATGCAGCTGGGACCAGAGATAGAGACCGCGGTGATAGCCGTGCACCCGCGCCCGGCGGACGTCGACCGCGGGGCACTCGGGGCGCCAGATCAGCGAGCCGTAGGCGAACAGCCACACCGGGCCGGGTTGGCGTTGGGCCAGGGTGGCCTCCAGAGAGGCTACGAGTTCCGGATGGGTGAGCGGGGTGGCGGGCGCCAGCTTGGGGGGATAGGAATCGTGGATGCTGGAAGAAATCTGTCTGTGCATTTGTCGCCTGGTCCTCAACCGCTGGAGCTGCCAGGTCTAGGGACCCGGCACCAAGATCCTAACGAAAGTCCGGGAAGAACTCCTAGACCGTTCGTGCCCATCTTTATGACGCCTGGTTAGGTTGCAGCGAGAACCATGCCAACGCCTGGGGAAAAAGCACCAGACGAAAAAAGCCCGACAGGTGTCGGGCTTGGAGTGGAGCGTCAGATTGATCAGGCACTGGTACGGATTAGGTGATCGAAGGCGGCCAGAGAGGCCTTGGCGCCTTCGCCCAGGGCGATGATGATCTGCTTGTAGGGCACGGTGGTGACGTCGCCCGCCGCGAACACGCCAGGCAGGGAGGTCTGGCAGCGCGCATCCACTTCGATCTCGCCACGTGGCGACAGCTCCACGGTGCCCTTGAGCCAGTCGGTGTTGGGTACCAGACCGATCTGCACGAAGACGCCTTCTAGGTCGATATGGTGGAACTCGCTGGAATTGCGGTCCTTGTAGACCAGGCCGTTGACCTTCTGGCCGTCACCCTTGACTTCACTGGTGAGCGCACTGGTGATGACGGTCACGTTGGGCAGGCTGAACAGCTTGCGCTGCAGCACGGCGTCGGCACGCAGCTGGCCGTCGTACTCGATCAGGGTCACCTGGGCGACGATGCCGGCGAGGTCGATGGCTGCCTCGACTCCCGAGTTGCCGCCGCCGACCACGGCGACGCGCTTGCCCTTGAACAGGGGACCGTCGCAGTGCGGGCAGTAGGCTACGCCGCGGTTACGGTATTCCTGCTCACCCGGCACATTCATCTCACGCCAGCGGGCACCGGTGGCAAGGATCAGCGTCTTGGCCTTGAGCGAGCCACCATCGGCGAAGCGTACTTCGTGCAGACCGCTAGCGTCGTGGGCCGGAATCAGCTGCTCGGCGCGCTGCAGGTTCATGATGTCGACTTCGTACTGCTTGACGTGCTCTTCGAGCGCCATGGCCAGCTTCGGGCCTTCGGTCTCCTTGATGGAGATGAAGTTCTCGATGGCGAGGGTGTCCAGCACCTGGCCACCAAAGCGCTCGGCGGCGACGCCGGTGCGGATGCCCTTACGCGCGGCATAGACGGCTGCTGCAGCACCAGCGGGGCCGCCACCTATGACCAGGACGTCGAAGGCGTCCTTGGCCTTGAGCTTGTCGGCGGAGCGGGCGGCGGCGCCGGTGTCGAGTTTGGCGACGATCTCTTCCAGGCCCATGCGGCCCTGGCCAAAGGGTTCGCCGTTCAGGTAGACGCTGGGCACGGCCATGATCCGGCGGCGCTCGACTTCGTCCTGGAACAGGGCGCCGTCGACGGCCACGTGCTTGACCCGGGGATTGAGCACGGCCATGAGATTCAGAGCTTGCACCACGTCCGGGCAGTTCTGGCAGGACAGGGAAAAATAGGTTTCGAACTGGTAGTCGCCGTCGAGGGCCTTGACCTGCTCGATGACGTCCTGGCTGGCCTTGGACGGATGACCGCCAACTTGGAGCAGGGCCAGGACCAGGGACGTGAATTCGTGGCCCATGGGCAGACCGGCGAAGCGCAGGTCGATGTTCTGACCGGGGGTCAGCAGGGCGAAGGAGGGACGACGCTCATCGCTGCCGTCGGTGCTGAGGCTGACCTGATCGGACAGGCTGGCGATATCCTGCAGCAGGCTGTGCATTTCACGGGACTTCGCGCCATCATCGAGGGACGCGACGATCTCGATGGGGCGCGTGACGCGTTCGAGGTAGGTCTTGAGCTGGGCTTTCAGATTTGCGTCCAACATGGCGACGTGGCTTCCGTAAAAAATGGGCAAAAAAAGAGCGCGCGGGCAAGGCGCCCGGGCGCTCGGGCTGGATCAGGCGGGCGTTAGATCTTGCCGACCAGGTCCAGCGAGGGGGTCAGGGTCGCTTCGCCTTCTTTCCACTTGGCCGGGCAGACTTCGCCCGGGTGGTTGGCGACGTACTGGGCGGCGCGGACCTTGCGCAGCAGTTCGCTGGCATCACGGCCGATACCGTTGTCGTGGATTTCGCACAGCTTGATCTGACCTTCCGGGTTGATCAGGAAGGTGCCGCGCAGGGCCAGGCCTTCTTCTTCAATCAGCACTTCGAAGTTGCGTGCCAGGCGAGCGGTGGGATCGCCTACCAGCGGGTAGTTGACCTTCTTGATGGCTTCCGAGGTGTCGTGCCAGGCCTTGTGGGCGAAGTGGGTGTCGCAGGACACGCCATAGATCTCTACGCCCAGCTTCTGGAACTCGGGGTACAGGTCAGCAAGGTCTTCCAGCTCGGTGGGGCACACGAAGGTGAAGTCAGCCGGGTAGAACACGATGGCGGACCACTTGCCCTTCAGATCGGCCTCGGTCACCTGGACGAATTTGCCATTGTGGTAGGCAGTCGCGGTGAAAGGCTTCACTTCGGTGTTGATCAGGGACATTGATGACTCCTTGATGGGTTTAAGTCAGGGTTGAAATCGATAGGACGCATACTAATCGCAGTTTGACGATTCACCTCATTGTTAAAGGCGATGCTGGCGATTAGGCGCCTCTATCGGATACTACAGGTTATGAAGGAAATCAGTACCTTAGCCAAACCTCAGGCAGCGCCCAGGGCCTTGATCGTGGCGGGATGCTGACCCCATTCGCTCCAGGAACCGTCATAGAGTCGGCCATCCGGAAAGCCGGCGACACTGAGGGCGAGCAGCAGCACCGTGGCGGTGACCCCACTGCCGCAGCTGGTGATCACCGGATGCAGGCCATCGATACCCAGGGCCTGGAAGCGCTGCCGCAACTCCTGGGGTGGCAACAGGGTGCCGTTGTCGGTCAACAGGCTGTCGTAGGGCAGATTCTGGCTGCCGGGCATATGACCGGAGGCAACGCCCGGGCGCGGCTCGGCGATCTCGCCGGTGAAGCGCTTGGCGCCGCGCGCGTCGAGCACCTGGGTTTGGCCCACGCTGAGCGCGGTCTGCACATCGCCCAGGCCGCAGAGCAGGCGGTTGTTGAAGATGACGGGGTAGGGTGGCTGCGGGCTGGGCAGGTTTTCACCGGCCTCCAGCGGCAGGCCCTGTTCACGCCAGAGCGGCAGGCCGCCATCGAGCACCAGCACCTGGTCATGGCCGAACAGGCGGAACAGCCACCAGGCCCGGGCGGCGGAGAAGAGACCCTTCTGGTCGTAGACGACCAGGGTGGTCTCCGGGGTGACGCCCAGTTCGCCGGCCAGGCGGGCGAAGCGTCCGGCGCTGGGGACCATGTGCGGCAGCGCGGTGTCCGGGTCGGAGAAGTGTTCGATATCGAAGCGCAGGGCGCCGGGGATGTGCTGCTGCCGATAGGTTTCGTCGGCGATCTGGGGTTCATTGGGCAGATAGAGACTGGCATCGAGGATCAGCAGGTCCGGGCGACCAAGTTGCTCGTGTAGCCAGGCGACGGTGACCAGCGGGGAAGCGATCATGGGTGGCGCTCCTTGATGGGCAAAGGGCGACAGCTTAGCGCGCCTGGCGCGACGTGGGCTGTCAGGGACCAGCGGATACTTTATCCTCGGCAACCTGGCAACTGGATAGATGACTTATGAGCGAACTTAACGGGCAATCCACGGGCGGCAACGACTGGCAACTAGGGCGCATCGTCGGTGAACTGCATGAGGCGCGCAGTCAATGGCGCGAGACCCATGGACGTTTTCGCGAATTCAGTGGCCGCGAGCTGCCGTCGCGCAGCGTCATGGCCAGCGTGATCGAATCCCTCAGCGGGGCGCTCTTTCCGCTGCGCCTCGGGCCGGATCAGTTGCGCCAGGAAAGCGAGGACTTCTATGTCGGCTTCGAGCTGGAGCGAGCGCTCAATGCCCTGGTGATCCAGGCGAAGCTGGAGCTGGACTATTTCGCCAAGCAGCGTGGCGAGAACGGCGTCAATCGTGCCGATGAGGCGCGCCGGCTGGTACAGGCCTTTGCCCTGGCGCTGCCGGATCTGCGCCGCCTGCTGGATACCGACGTGATCGCCGCCTACCAGGGCGATCCCGCTGCGCGCAGCGTGGACGAGGTACTGCTGTGCTATCCGGGCATCTACGCCATGATCCATCACCGCATCGCCCATCACTTCTATCGCAGCGGCCTGCCGCTGCTGGCGCGGATGGTCAGCGAGCGGGCGCATTCGGCGACCGGGATCGACATCCACCCGGGCGCCCAGATCGGCGAAGGCTTCTTCATCGATCATGGCACGGGCGTGGTGATCGGCGAGACCTGCATCATCGGCGACCGGGTGCGCATCTATCAGGCTGTGACCCTCGGTGCCAAGCGCTTCCCGGCCGATGCCGAGGGCAATCTCAAGAAGGGCCACCCGCGCCATCCCATCGTCGAGGACGACGTGGTGATCTATGCCGGGGCGACCATCCTCGGGCGCATCACCATCGGCCAGGGTTCGACCATTGGCGGCAACGTCTGGCTGACCCATGGCGTGCCGGCCAACAGCAACGTCAGCCAGGCCAGCTTGCAGGGCTGTGCCGGCCTGGCTCAGGAGTAGTCGGCGGCGCTGTCGCGAACGAACTTGGCCAGGAAGCGCCGGGTTCGTTCTTCACGCGGCTGATTGAACAGCTCGGCTGCCGGGCCCTGTTCGACGATGCGGCCACCGTCCATGAACAGCACCCGGTGGGCGACGTCACGGGCGAAGGCCATCTCGTGGGTGACGATCACCAGGGTACGACCTTCCTGGGCCAGCCCGCGGATCGTCTCCAGCACCTCGCCGACCCGCTCGGGATCCAGCGCCGAGGTGGGCTCGTCGAAGAGGATGGCCTGGGGACGCATGGCCAGCGCCCGGGCGATGGCGACCCGCTGTTGCTGGCCACCCGACAGCTGCCCGGGATAGGTATCCGCCTTGTCGGCCAGCCCGACCTTGGCCAACAGCTCGCGACCGCGGGCGCTGGCGGTCTCGCGCGCTTCGCCCTGGACGATGATAGGCCCTTCGATCACGTTCTCCAGCGCGGTGCGATGGGGAAACAGATTGAAGTTCTGGAAGACGAAACCCATGCTCTGCCGCAACTGGCGAATGGTGCCCTGCTGGGCCTTGAGCGGCCGGCTGGCATCGATACGCAGCTCACCCAGGCGGATACTGCCGGCGTCCGGGGTCTCCAGCAGATTGAGGCAGCGCAGCAGGGTGGTCTTGCCTGAGCCGCTGGGGCCGATGATGGCGACCACCTCGCCCTGGGCCACCTGGAGGTCGATGGCCTGGAGCACGGTCTGCTGTTGAAAGGACTTGGACAGCCCCTGCACCTCGATCATGACGGGCCTCGCTCGTTGATGTGACGCCCGTAGTGCCGTTCCAGGCGATTCTGCAGGGTGGACAGCAGGCTGGCCAGCACCCAGTAGAGCAGCGCTGCGGCCAGGTACATACTGAAGATCTCGAAGGTGCGGGCAGTGATCAGCTGGGCCTGGCGGAACAGCTCAGGCACCTGGATGGTGGCCGCCAGCGAGGTGTCCTTGACCAGCGAGATGAAGCTGTTGCCGAGCGGTGGCAGGGCGATCCGCAGCGCCTGGGGCAGGATGGCGCGCCTCAGGGTCTGCAGGGGCGTCATGCCGATGCTGGCGGCGGCTTCCCACTGGCCGCGGTCGATGGCGCCGATGGCCGAGCGGATGATCTCCGCCGTGTAGGCCGCCATGTTCAGCGAGAAGCCGATCAGCGCCGCCGGCAGCGGATCGAGCTGGAGACCGAGCTCGGGCAGGCCGTAGTAGATGACGAACAGCTGCACCAGCAGTGGCGTACCCCGGAAAAACGAGATGTACAGCCGCGCCAGGCTACGCAGCGGCAGACTTCGGGAGCGGCGCAGCAGGGCCAGGCCGAAGCCCAGCAGCAGTCCGAAGAACATGCCGCCGAGGCTCAGGACCACTGTCCAGATCGCGCCCTTCAGCAGGAAGGGCAGCGAATCGAGCAGGAGCTGTAGCGTGTCGCTCATTGGGTGACGTCAGCCTTGAACCACTTCTCGGAGATCTTGGCCAGGGTGCCGTCGGCGCGCAGCTTGGCGATGGCCTGGTCGACCGCGGCATGGAATTCCGGATCGCCCTTGCGCTCGGCGATGCCCGATTCCTGGCGGCTGAAAGGCTCACCGGCCAGGGCCAGCTTGTCCTTGGTCTTGGCCAGCAATTCCAGGGCGGCCAGGCGGTCGACGAGGATGGCGTCGATACGGCCGACGCGCAGATCCTGGTACTTGGTCGGATCGTCTTCGTAGGTGCGCACGTCCGCCTTGGGTACATTCTGGCGCAGCCACTGCTCGTAGTTGGTACCCAGGCCGACGCCGACCTTCTTGCCGGCGAGGTCGGCGGCAGTCTTGATGCTGTCCACATCGTCCTTGCGCACCAGGGCCTGGATGCCGGAGACGGTGTAGGGGGTGGAGAAATCGTATTTCTTCTTGCGCTCCTCGCTGATGGTGACCTGGTTGATCACTACGTCCAGGCGACGGGATTCCAGGGCTGCCAGCAGGCCATCCCACTTGCCGGGCTGGATCTTGGCGTCGACGCCCAGTTCCTTGGCCAGCGCCTTGGCGAAGTCCACTTCGAAGCCGGTCAGCTGGCCCTGTTCGTTCTGGAAGCTGAAGGGCGGATAGGTACCTTCCAGGCCGACGACCAGTTCGCCACGCTGCTTGACGGTCTGCAGGAGATCTTCGGCCTGGGCGGTGGCCTGGTGGGCCAGGCCCAGGGCGAGCAGCAGGGCGGCGCTACGGAACAGACGCTGGGGGAGAGCTTTGCGCATGGAGGAAATCCTTGAGGTTATGAGGGTGCGCCACTATGGGGGTGTCTGTTCTGACATCCCAAGTCCGAAAACTGCTGACGTTATGCCATCGCCCAGGGACTTGGCTAGCCGATCACGCCAACCAGTCGCCATAGGCGAAGGTACCCGGGGCTCCGCCGGTGTGCAGGAATACCAGGGGGCCGGGCGGCAGCGCGCCGGTGGCTACCATGTCCAGCAGGCCGGCCATGGCCTTGCCGGTGTAGACCGGGTCGAGCACAAGACCTTCCAGCCGGCCCAGCCGGCGGATGGCCGCCAGGGTGCCGGGATTGGGTTCGCCATAGCGGGGGCCGAAATAGCCATCACGCAGCTGCGGCGGATCCTGAGGCGGGGCGACGCCCAACAGCTCGGCCAGCTGTTGCCGCAGCAGGGCGACCTTGGGCAGCTGTTCGGCCTCGGTGCGGGAGACGGTGACCCCGATCACCGGCAACTCCGGTCGCAGCTGGTGGAGGGCCAGGTCTAGACCGGCCTGGGTGCCGGCACTGCCGGAGGCGAGGATGACGGCAGCGGGTTGCAGCTGCAGTTCGTGCAGCTGAGCGTCGAGTTCCAGGCCGGCACGGACGTAGCCGAGGGCGCCCAGGGCGCTGGAGCCGCCAATGGGAATCACCCAGGGCTTGCGCCCTTGCTGGCGCAGGCGCTCGGCTGCGGCTTCCAGCTGGCTGACCGGATCATCGAGGGCGGCGACGGCCCTGACCTCGGCGCCGAAGAGTTCGAGCAGGAGACGATTGCCGCCGTGCAGATAACCGGGAGCCGTGGTGGCGATGGGATTTTCCAGCAGGGCGACGCAGGCCAGCCCCTGCTGCGCGGCGACGGCTGCAGTCTGACGGACATGATTGGACTGGATGGCGCCGGCGGTCACCAGGGTGTCGGCGCCGGCGGCCAGCGCCGCGGCGACCAGGTACTCCAGCTTGCGCACCTTGTTGCCGCCCAGGGCCAGGCTGGTGGTGTCGTCGCGCTTGCAGTAGACCGGTCGGCCCAGCTCTGCCGACAGTCGCGGCAGGAGCTCCAGCGGGGTCGCCGAGGATTGCAGCGTCAGGCGCGGAAAGCGGGCGAGGGCGGTGGCGAGCATGGCGGAACCCGGGGCAGTGAAGGGGGCTTCACTCTAGGGGCAAGCCGCGCCTGGCAGCAATCCTGCACTCAGGCGAGGTCCGGGCGCCGTGCCCAGGCCTGGGGTACCAGGGAGCGCAGCAGCACGCCGTAGAGCGGCACGAAGAGCAGCAGGCTGACCGTCAGCTTGACCCCGTAGTCGACCAGGGCGATCTCCGGCCAATGACTGGCCATGAAGGGATTGTCGCTGCGCCAGAAGGCGATGGAAAAGAACGCCAGGGTGTCGAGGGCGTTGCCGAACAGGGTCGAGACCGTCGGCGCCAGCCACCAGTGGCGCGAGCGCCGCAGGCGGTCGAACACCTGGATGTCGAGCAACTGGCCAAGCACATAGGCGCAGAAGCTCGCCAGGGAGATGCGCAGGACGAAGACATTGAGGGCGGCCAGCGCCGTCCAGCCCTGGAAGCTGCCGTCCTGGAACAGCACGGAAACCCCATAGGAGACCAACAGCGCCGGCAGCATCACCCGGGCGATAACCTGACGCGCCGCCGCCTTGCCCATCACCCGCACGGTAAGGTCGGTGGCCAGGAAGATGAAGGGGAAGCTGAAGGCACCCCAGGTGGTGTGCCAGCCGAACAGCTGCAGCGGCAACTGCACCAGATAGTTGCTGGCGATGATGATGAGGATGTGGAAAGCGACGAGCGCGGCCACGAGGGCACGCTGCGGGGTGGCAAGCAAGGCAGACATGGGCAGTCCTTTTTTGGTTACCTGGGGTGAGGGAACCCAGGGCGCGGAGGCGGGGCGACATTCTACGGATATACGGGGCACCTGGCGAGGTCGCGCCGGTCGGCGTCGGATCGGCAGCCTCATCGGACCGATGGGCAGACCAGGCAGCCGCCTGTTAACTTGTACGACTTCCGCACCGACAGAGAGCTTCCAGATGCACTTTCGATCGCTGGGTCGTACCGACCTCCAGGTTAGCGCCATTGCGCTGGGCACTATGACCTGGGGTGAGCAGAACACCGAGGCCGAGGCCTTCGAGCAGTTGCGCGCCGCCAAGGCCGCCGGGGTCAACTTCATCGACACGGCGGAGATGTATCCGGTGCCGCCGCGCGCCGAGACCTACACCCGTACCGAGACCATCATCGGCAACTACTTTCGCCAGCATGGCGATCGCGCCGACTGGATACTGGCCAGCAAGGCGGCCGGTCCGGGACGCGACATGGACTATATCCGCAATGGCGGTCTGGCCTTTACCAGGGCCAATCTCACCGCGGCGCTGGACGCCAGCCTGCAGCGTCTGAACACCGACTATCTGGATCTCTATCAGCTGCACTGGCCGGATAGGCGGACCAACTACTTCGGCCAGTTGGGCTACGAGCACAGCGATGCCGACTTCACGCCCCTCGAAGAGACCCTGGAAGCCCTGGATAGCCTGGTGAAGGCAGGCAAGGTCCGCCATGTCGGGCTTTCCAACGAAACGCCCTGGGGCGTGCAGCAATTCCTGCACCTGAGCGAGACCCGTGGCTGGCCGCGGGTGGTCTCGATCCAGAATCCCTACAACCTGCTCAATCGCAGCTTCGAGGTGGGTCTGGCCGAGCAGGCCATCCGCGAGCAGGTAGGCTTGCTGGCCTATTCGCCACTGGCCTTCGGCGTGCTGGCGGGCAAGTACCTGCAGGGCGCACGTCCGGAGGGCGCGCGACTGACGCTGTTCGAACGCTTCCAGCGCTACAGCAATCCGCAGACGCAGCGCGCCGCCCAGGCCTATGTCGAGCTGGCCCGGGAACGCGGTCTGGATCCGGCGCAGATGGCCCTGGCCTTCGTCACCAGTCGGCCTTTCGTGACCAGCAACATCATCGGCGCCACCTCGCTCGCCCAGCTGGAAAGCAACCTGGCGAGCAGCGAGCTGGTGCTGGACCGGGAAACCCTGGCCGCCATCGAAGCCATCCACGTCGACCAGCCCAATCCGGCGCCCTGATCGCGTGGTATCCGGCGCCCGGTACAGCCGTTGTACCGGGCGTTTTCTTGCGCGCGGCGAAAGGCGGCCGTGACCAACAGGGCATGGACGCAAGGGCTGCTGTCCGCGACGCCTATTAAAACCGTGGCCCCGAAGGCCTAGAGTCAGTCGGACCTTCCACGCCTGCAGGTGTCCGTCATGACGTCGTATGAAATCGTGCTCCTGGGTGACCAGGATGTATCCATCATTGCCCACCAGGCCATCCCCCAGGCCCTGGCGCTGACGGCCATGGCGCTGGGTGTCACGCTGAGTTCCCGCTGGCTGCCGACTGTAGAAGCCGATGGCGCCCTTGCCCACTGCGACGGCCTCTGGTGCGTGCCCGGCAGTCCCTATCGCCATCGCGAAGGGGTGCTGGCGACCCTGCGCACGGCCCGCGAACAGCGGATTCCCTTTCTGGGTACCTGTGGCGGGCTGCAGTACGCGCTCCTGGAGTACGTCCAGTCAGTACTGGGCTGGACGGACGCCGCCCACGGTGAAGACGATCCGTTGGCGACCCGCGCGGTGCTCACGCCCCTGAGCTGCGCCCGCATCGAGGTGCAGAATCAACTCCGGCTGCTGCCGGGTTCGCGCCTGGCGGAGGCGGCCGGCGCCGAACGGGTCGAGGCCACCTATCGCTGTCGCTTCGGGGTAAATCCCGCCTATCTGCCGACCTTGCTCGCTGCCGGCTGGCGCGTCCTCGCCTGGGATGAAGAAGGGCTACCCGCGGCGTTCGAACTGGAAAGCCATCCCTGTTATTTCGGCACCCTCTATCAGCCCGAGCGGGAGGCGCTGGCCGGTCGGGTCCCCTCGGTGGTGCGCGCCTGGCTGGAGGCGGTGGTCGCGACACGGAGCCTACGGGTATGAACCGGCTGGAGCTGCCCGAGGACTGCGTGGTGATCGCCTTCCTCTCGCAGCGCACGGACGAAGATCCCGACTATGAGCGGATGGCCGCGCGCATGGTGGAGTTGGCGCAGGCGCAACCGGGCTTTCTCGGCATGGAGTCGGTACGCGGCGCCGACGGCCGGGGCATCACCCTGTCCTACTGGACCGACCAGGCGGCGGTCGCGGCCTGGGGTGCCCATCCGGAACATCGGCAGGCGCAGCGGCTGGGCCATGAACGCTGGTATCGCTGGCATGACACCCGGGTCATGCGACTGCTGTCGTCGCGGTCCGGGGCCGGTGTCATTCCAGACGGATCGCGCCCAGGGCCGGAGTGACGCGAATCCAGCCGATGCGGCTGTCTTCGCCGATCAGCATGACTTTCTTCCAGGGACGAAAGGGCGCGCTGTCCAGGACCAGGATGCGATTACCCGGCTCGAGCATGACGATCAGCTGGCGGTTGGCGACCAGGCTGCGTTCCGGCATGGCGGGATACTGCATCAGCGGAATCTGGCCACCGCGGATCTGCCAGGTCTCGCCACTGGCCGCGTTGATGAAGGTCGGCAGCCGCGTCAACAGGATGGCCAGCGCGAAGAACCCGATCAGCAGCAGGACGAGCCGCTGCGTCACGGTGCGGACGGCAACGATATCGGGTGACAGCTTGCCAATCGAGGACATGGGAATGGCTCTGGGCGGCGGACGGTAGAGGTTCGATGCTACCGTCGTGCGGCCAATTGACATCATTCACATGAAGGAAAGGTCAACGGCTGCTCATTCGCCAGTGCCAGACTGTGAACGGCCGCAAAAGCGGCCGGCTAGAGGGGCGGCTTCAGGGCGCCAGCTGGCGGGTGACTTCCAGGGCCTTGTCGAAGGACGGGTAGCCACTCTTGGCGACCGCCAGCTCGCCATAGGCGCTCTTGTAGGTCTGCGCCTGGATCGGATCCGCCTCGGGCACCAGGAAGGGGTCGGTGTACATGCGATAGAGCAGGGCATAGGCCAGCGGATAGCGATGATCGGCGGAGGCGTTCAGCAATTCCAGGACATCGTCGGTCTGCGGACCCTGCTTGATGGCGATTACCGCCCGATAGAATTCCACCTCGCCATCGGCGCTGGTGCCGCCATTGCGCAGGAGCAGGGCATCCGCGAGCTTGAGCTGTTCCTCACTGCCACCCAGGACCAGCAGCTTGGCCTGCAACAGGTCGTTCTGGCGCAGCAGGGTGGTCTGTTCCGCGCTCAGTGGCCGCGTTTCCGCTGCCTCGTGGTGACCGCCCAGGGAGCAGCCGGCGAGGGAAACACACAGCAACGGTAGCATCCATTTCTTCATGTCGAGATCTATCCGCGGAGTCGTGACGCTGGTTCCAAACTTTGGACGATAGCAGTTCTTTGCGGCTTTGCGCAGAACCCGAAGGCAATCCTGGAGTCGTATCCGCACGTCCACAGAGCGCCCATGCCTGGCTATTTCCAGCGTCGCGCGCTTCGGGCATTGTATGCGACAAGCGGCTGGATAGACCGCCGTTCGTTTTGCCTTCACGTACAGATCAAAGGACTCCCATGATCACCAAATGTCTGTTTCCGGCAGCCGGCTATGGCACTCGTTTTCTCCCTGCGACCAAGGCCATGCCCAAGGAAATGCTGCCCATTGTGAACAAGCCGCTGGTGCAGTACGCCGTGGAGGAAGCTCTGGAGGCGGGCCTGCATCAGATCGGGATCGTCACCGGTCGTGGCAAGCGCTCGCTGGAAGACCATTTCGACATCAGCTACGAGCTGGAAAGCCAGATCAAGAACACCGACAAGGAAAAGTACCTGGTCGGCATTCGCAAGCTGATCGACAACTGCACCTTCTCCTACACCCGTCAGGTGGAAATGAAGGGCCTGGGCCACGCCATCCTGACCGGCCGCCCGCTGATCGGTGACGAGCCCTTCGCCGTGGTGCTGGCGGACGACCTTTGCCTGAACCTGGACGGCGACAGCGTCCTCAAGCAGATGGTCAAGCTGTACAACCAGTTCCGTTGCTCGATCGTGGCCATCCAGGAAGTCCCGGCCAACGAGACCAACAAGTACGGCGTGATCGCCGGCGAGATGATCCGCGACGACATCTACCGCGTGAACAACATGGTCGAGAAGCCCAAGCCGGAAGATGCCCCTTCCAACCTGGCGATCATCGGCCGCTACATCCTGACCCCGGACATCTTCGACCTGATCGAGCAGACCGAGCCGGGCAAGGGTGGCGAGATCCAGATCACCGACGCCCTGATGAAGCAGGCCCAGGACGGTTGCGTACTGGCCTACAAATTCAAGGGTCAGCGTTTCGACTGCGGCAGCGCGGAAGGCTTCGTCGAAGCCACCAACTTCTGCTTCGAGCATCTGTACAAGGCACTGTAAGACGCCCTGTGCACTGGACCAGGCCACCTGCGGGTGGCCTTGTCGTTTCTGGCGGTTGGCCATCCGCGCCGCTGTCCGGGGTGGCCTTGCGTTATGCTGGCGCCAGCAGCTGCAGAGAGAGAGCTCCATGACGACCTTTGATTTCGAACTCTTCGTGATAGGCGCCGGTTCGGGCGGCGTGCGCGCGGCGCGTTTCGCCGCCGACTTCGGGGCCCGGGTGGCAGTCGCGGAAAGCCGCTACCTCGGCGGCACCTGCGTCAACGTGGGCTGCATGCCCAAGAAATACTTCATCTACGGTGCCTCCTTTCGTGACGAATTCCGCCAGGCCCGTGGCTATGGCTGGGACGCCGAGGTCCCGGCCTTCGACTGGAATACCCTGGTCGCCAGCAAGGACCACGAGATCCGCCGGCTGAACGGCATCTACCGGGCCTTGCTGGTCAACAGCGGGGTTACCCTGCTGGAAGCCCATGCCCGCATCCTCGATCCCCATACCGTTGAGGTTGAAGGCCAGCGCTATCGCTGCGAACGCATCCTCATCGCCACGGGTGGCTGGCCGGACGTGCCGGACTTCCCCGGGCGTGAGCACGCCATCACCTCCAACGAGGCCTTCTACCTGCCGGAGCTGCCCAAGCGGGTGGTGGTGGTGGGGGGCGGCTACATCGCCGTGGAATTCGCCTCGATCTTCCAGGGCCTGGGCGCCCGCACCACGCTGCTGTATCGCCGCGAGCTGTTCCTGCGCGGCTTCGACCAGGGCGTGCGCGAGCACCTGCGCGACGAGATGCTCAAACGTGGCCATGACCTGCAGTTCAATGCCGACGTGGCGCGGATCGACAAGGCCGCCGATGGCAGCCTGCAGGTGACGCTCAAGGATGATCGGGTGCTGGAAGCCGATTGCGTGTTCTATGCCACCGGCCGCCGACCGATGCTGGATGACCTGGGGCTGGAAAACACCGGGGTCGCCCTGGATGCGCGGGGCTTCATCGAGGTCGGCGAGACCTTCCAGACCACCGAGCCGTCGATCTACGCCATCGGCGACGTCATCGGCCGGGTGCAACTGACCCCGGTGGCCCTGGCCGAGGGCATGACCCTGGCGCGGCACCTGTTCAATCCGGACAGCTATCGCCCGTTGAACTACGACCTGATCGCCAGTGCGGTCTTCAGCCTGCCCAACCTGGCCAGCATCGGCCTGAGCGAGGAAGAGGCCCGCGAACGTGGCCATCGGTTGAAGATCTTCCAGAGCAGCTTCCGGCCGACCAAGCTCAGCCTGACCGATGTCCAGGAGCGCACCCTGATGAAGCTGGTGGTGGATGCCGACAGCGATCAGGTACTGGGCTGCCACATGGTGGGACCGGATGCCGGCGAGCAGATCCAGTGCCTGGCCATTGCCCTCAAGGCCGGGGCGACCAAGGCTTGCTTCGACGACACCCTGGGCATCCATCCCACGGCTGCGGAAGAGTGGGTCACCATGCGCAAACCGGTTCGCGAGGACGAGGCGCGCTGATCGGGCGCCTCGCCACTGCGGGCATCACTTGGGTAGCGGCGCTACCACGGGTGTGACAGGCACTACCGCCTCACGCTTGGCGTAGCGCTGGGCCAGTATCGCGCAGACCATCAGCTGGATCTGGTGGAACAGCATGATGGGCAGCAGCACCGGCCCCATGGTGCTGCCGGCGAACAGCACCTTGGCCATGGGCACCCCCGTGGCCAGGCTCTTCTTGGAGCCGCAGAAGACCACGGTGATCTCGTCTTCCTTGCTCATGCCCAGCAGCCGCGCGCTGTAGCGCGTGGCCAGCAGCACCAGGGTCAGCAGGGTGGCGCAGATGAACACCAGGCCCACCAGCGACAGGATCGGTGTCTCGCGCCACAGGCCTTCGATCACCGCGGCGCTGAAGGCGGTGTAGACCACCAGCAGGATGGACCCCTGGTCGACGAACTTGAGCTTGCCCTTGTGGCGATCGACCCAGTGGCCGATCACCGGGCGCAGCAGCTGGCCGGCAACAAAGGGCAGCAGCAGCTGGACGCATATCTTGACGATGGCGTCGAGGGTGCTCTGGCCGTCCGAGCCGCCATGGGCGTCGAGCAGCAGCCGTACCAGGAGCGGGGTGAGGAAGATGCCGAGCAGGCTGGACAGCGACGCACTGCAGACCGCCGCCGAGACATTGCCGCGAGCCATGGAGACGAAGGCGATGGACGACTGCACGGTGGCGGGCAGGGCGCACATGAACAGCACGCCAAGATAGAGCTCCGGTGTCACCAGGGGCGCCAGCAGCGGCTGCAGCGCCCAGCCAAGCAACGGAAAGCTGACGAAGGTGAAGGCGAACACCAGCAGGTGCAGCCGCCAGTGGGTGATGCCGGCCACCAGCGCCTGGCGCGACAGCTTGGCGCCATGCAGGAAGAACAGCAGGCCGATGGCGATGTTGGTCACCACGTTGGCGACCTGGGCAGCGAGGCCCCGGCAGGGCAGCACGCTGGCCAGGATTACCGTGGCAACCAGCAGCAGGGTGAAGTTGTCGGGCATTAGGCGGGGACGAGCCATGGTCTCTCTCGGGTTGTCTGTGGATGGCTTCAAGGCTATCGTCTCCTGACCTAACCGACTAACGCGAAAAGCCCCAATGATGTCGTCAAACGGACAGTCTGCGGTCGAACGTCCCGTTCCCGCGCTCGCCCACCTGCCCCGGCGGCTCTATGCCCGCGTCGAGTCCCTGGCGCAACCGGCCTGGACACCCTGGCACCGACATCCCTGGGGGCAACTGTCCTATGCCATCCGGGGGGTGCTCACGGTGACCACCGCTGAGGGCAGCTACGTCGCGCCGCCGCAGCGGGCGGTGTGGATCGCCGCCGATGTGGAGCACCAGGTGCGTTCCTCGCCGCAGGCGGAGATGCGCAGTCTCTATGTGAGCGCCGAGGCAGCGCCCTATGTCGGCGAGCGCTGTCGCGTGGTGGCGGTCAGCCCCCTGATCCGCGAGCTGATCAAGATCTTCAGTGGCTTCGCCCGGGAATATGACGAGGATGGCGCCGAGGGCAGGCTGGTGTCGGTGATGCTCGATCAGCTGCAGGCGGCGCCCGAGGTGGGGTTGTCGCTGCCGGCGCCCCAGGATGGCCGGCTGCGGCTGCTGTGCGAGGCCCTGGCGGCCAATCCGTCGGACGACCGTACCCTGGCGCAATGGTCGGGGGTGCTGGGGGCGTCGGAAAAGACCCTGAGTCGTGCCTTCCTGCGGGATACCGAGCTGACCTTCAGGACCTGGCGCCAGCGGTTGCGGCTGATCAGCGCCCTTGAGCGCCTGGAGCAGGGCGCCGCGGTGACCGAGGTGGCGCTGGATTGCGGCTACAACTCGCCATCGGCCTTCATCGCGGCCTTTCGCCGCCAGTTCGGCGCGACGCCCGGGGCCTTCGCCCTGGGCGTCTAACCGTCAGGCGGTGGCGCCGAGCAGGCTCAGGTAGTCACCGAAGCCGCCGCGAGCCCGGCAGTCCAGCCGTGAGCTGGTGCGCACCCGCACGCTGTTGCTCCAGGCGATACGCGCGCCCTGGGTCTTGAGCGCGGTGACCAGGGTGACGTCCTCGTCCACGGTCATGGAGGGAAAGCCCCCGGCGCGCAGGTAGGCCGCCGCCGAGATGCCAAAGTTGGCGCCGTGGATGTGCTGATGGCCTTCACGATCGTGATAGGCCGCCTCATAGCGCGCTCTCAGACCGGGGGAATGCGGGGCCCAGTCGTCCACCTCGACCACACCGCAGACGGCATCGGCGCCGTAGGCGAGTTGGGCGGCAAACCAGTCCGGCGCCACCTCGGAGTCGGCATCGGTGCAGGCCAGCCAGCGCGCGCCCCGCTGGATCAGGTGGGCCGCGCCGGTCGCCCGGGTCAGGCCGACGTTGCAGGCCCAGACCTCCAGTGCGGTTACCGGCAGGCGACGAACGATGTCGGCGGTGCCGTCGGTGCAGCTGTCCAGCACGATGACGATCTCGACGGTCTCACCCAGCAGGGCCGGATGCCGCGCGGCGCGCAGCACCGATTGCAGACAGCGTTCGACGTGTTGCTCTTCGTTATGAGCGGGTATCACGGCACCTATCATAGAAGCTGCTCCCGGCGGGCGACGGAGGTGGGATCGGAAGACCAGAGGGTGAGGACGAAATCGGCTTCTTCGAGCTGGCTCAGGCGATGCAGGCCGGGCAGGGCGGCCATGCGTGCGTGGACCTGGTCGCCGGTCAGGGCGCAGCCGTCGATGGGGTGGCGCCAGTGGCAGCCGAGCAGCACCCCGCCGGGCAACAGGGCGCTGTGGGCGCGATCCAGCAGGGCATCCAGGCCGCGCTCACCGAGGTAGTAGCCGATCTCGCTGATGACGATGAGATCGAAGGCGCCCGCGGGCCAGGCGTCCGGCAAAAGCGCGTGCCGTACCTCGACGTGGGGCTGGTCGGCCAGGCGCTCGCTGGCAGTGGCGACCACCGAGGCATTGCCGTCGCTGACCAGCAGCCGTTCGCAGCGTTCGGCCAGGCGCCGGGACAGTTCACCGGTGGAGCAGCCTGGCTCATAGCCGTGCGTGTAGCGGCGATGCGGCAGCACGGCCAGGGTCAGATCGCGCTTGCGCGCCTCGTACCAGCGATGGCGGTAGTCCCAGGGGTCTTCGCTGTTGGCGTAGAGCGAGTCGAAATAGCTCATGGAGACAGTCACGTCAGATAGACCTCCCAGGCACGGGTAAGACGGGCAACCACCGCAGGCGGCAGGATCGGCCCCTGTCCCGTGCTGGCGTCCTCGGTCAGCTGACTGCCAAAGGCGCTGACCGCACGCTTCTTCAGCGCGAGGACATCTTCTTCCAGATCCAGGCGCCGCGCCCGGTCCCAGGGCACGCGCGGATCACCGGGGGCGGCCCAGTGCCAGGTCCAGACCGGCACCTCGATGCAGCGAGCCCCGCGCAAACGGCAGGCTTCCACCGCCGCACGCCCGGTCGCCTCGTGATCGGGATGGCCATCCAGCCGCCAGGTGGCGAAGACCACGTCCTCGGGAGTGATGAACTCCAGCAGGCGCTGTTGCAGGGCGTCTTCCTGCTCGCTGACCTGACCGTCCGGGATCGCCAGGCGCGTCACGGTGGCGCGTTCCAGGCGCAGCCGGCGCAGGGCTTCGCGGGTTTCCAGCGGGCGGGTATTGCGCAGGCGGCTGGCGGGCCAGAGGGTGGACTGCGGATGGCTGCCATCGCCATCGGTGACCGCCACCAGCGCCAACCGGCGCCCCAGTTCGCCCAGCAGGCAGAGCAGGCCGCCGCAACCGAGGATTTCGTCGTCCGGGTGAGGGGCGACCACCACGGCGCGATGTCCCGGCGGAACCAGTTGCGCGGCTTCGATGGCCGGCATCTCGCCAAAGCCTGACCACTGCAGCCACGCCTCGGGCGGGGTGCCGAGTCCCTGAATCTGACGATCGCCTACAGTTGCCAAGGGGCACCCTCCAGCAGATTGAGGTCACCCAGTACCGCCAGATCACGTTCGGCGTGACTCTGGCGCAGGTAGACGGGAAGGTCCGCCATGTGGCGGGCGCAATAGGCGTCACGGCACAGCGGCGCGGCGCCGAAGGCGCGGCCGGTATGGCGGATGACGATTTCGGCGCACTGCTCGACCAGGGCCCGCAACTGGCAGACGGGATAGCGGGCGTCCGCCTCGGGATTGAGGTCGATCCAGTGGGCGGCCTGGCGCAAGGCCGTGACGGCGCCGAGCAGGGCGGCGTCCACGTGGCCCAGGTGCGCGAGGGCATGGGGTTCGCGATGACGCTTGCAATGGGCGCGCAGGGTATCCGCCAGGGCGGTGGCTGAGCCATACCAGCAGGCGGCGATGCCGCCGCCGCCATGCCAGAAGCCGGGACGGTGCAGGTACCGACCGGGAGCCCCGACCAGCACGCCGGCGGCGCCATCGAAGAGCACATCGACGCTACCCGTGTGCTGCATGCCGATGGCGCGCCAGCCGTCCTGGGTGACCTCGACGCCGGGTTGCTTCATTTCCACCGCCACCAGCATCGGATGGTCGTCCATCCAGGCGGTGACCAGGGCATGGCTGACCAGGGCGGCGCCGGAGCACCAGGACTTGCGGCCGTGCAGGGTGACCATGCCGTCGGCGCTGTAGCGCACCAGCAGGCGGGCGTCCGGCGGCTCGGCAGCCCAGACGCCCCAGAGGCTTTCAGGCGGTACGTAGCCATCCAGTTCGCTCAGGATGGCCAGGGCATCGGTATGGCCCTCGTACAGCTTGACCAGGCCCAGATCATGATGGGCTACCTGGGCCAAAGCGCGCCAACGATCCAGGGTCTGACCCTGGCCGGGCAAGGGCAGGCGGTCGAGGCCGCGCTGATTGAGAATCTGGAGTCGGTGTTGCAGCAGTGCGGGAGTGACCTCGTCATAGGCCCACTCGTCCAGGGTGTCCTGAAGGCTATCCAGATCGATCGACATCGGCTCCATCCCGTGGCTGGCGACGGCGCTGTCCACGACAGCGCTCGTTAGTGCAGACCACGGGGAGCGATAAGGGGTTTCGCTTGGGCCCTATGCTGGCCGACGGCAGGCGTGTCGCTAGGCCACGCCCAGTCGTTTGCGCCGCGCGGCCGTGAGGCTCTGGCGCACCCCGGCATACCCGGCCCAGGGATCGTCCTTGAGCCCTTCGAGGCGTTGCAGGAGCGAATCGAAGCGCCATTGGTCGCTGCCCTGCAGGTCGGTCAGCTCGTCGCGCGCCACGGGCACCGAAACGCCGAGGTGGGGACGGGCGCGCAGGGAAAAGGCGCTCACCGTGGTGGCGCCATGGCGATTGCGCAGGTAGTCGACGAAGATCTTCCCCTGGCGATTCCGGGCGCCCATCTTGGCAGCGAAGAGCTTGGGCAGGGTGTTGGCCAGGTGCTGGGCGGCCGCCTGGGCGAAGGCCTTGACGGTGTCCCAATCCTGGCGCCTATCCAGGGGCACCACCAAGTGCAGACCGCGGCCGCCGCTGGTCTTGACGAACGCCTGGAGGTCCAGCTCGTCGAGCAGGGTCAGCACCAGCTCCGTCGCTTCCACCATGCGCGACCAGGGCAGGGCGGGATCGGGGTCGAGATCGAGGATGAAGCGGTCGGGGCGATCGATGCGGGCGGCGGTGGCATTCCAGGTATGGAGTTCCACCGTACCCATCTGGGCCGCGCCGATGAGAGCCTCGCGACTGTCGATGACCATCAGCGGTGCATGACCCGGATCCAGCTCGGGCGCCAGTTCGCGGATATGGGGGATCGCCAGGGTCTGTTTGTGCTTCTGGAAAATCTGCTCGCCGGCGATACCCTCGGGCGTACGGACCAGGGCCACGGGCCGCTCGGCCAGGTGCGGCAGGATCCAGTCGGCAACGGCGGCGTAATAGCCGGCCACGTCGAGTTTGCGCGCGCCGCTGGCCTCGTCAATGACGCGCTCGGGGTGGCTGATGCGCACTCCGGCGACGGTAGCCTCCTGCTGTCCGGCACCGGGTTTGCGCCGGGGCGGGGCGTCGGGACCTTCGGCTTCCCGTGCCGGCGCGGCCTGTTCGAGGCCGATGCCCTCGGCGGGCTTGTCGTCACGCAGGCCATGGAAGACGCCCTGACGGACGATGCGATCCTGGGTCAGCTCGGCGTAGGCAATCTCGCACAGCTGCTCGGGCCGCAACCAGGTCACCTCGCGGTAGGCGGCGCCCCTCGGCGGATCCACCACCGGCGGCTGATCGACGATCAGCGGCTGGAATCTGCCGTGCAACTGCTTGAGCAGGGCGGCGGTAAAGCCGGTGCCGACCTTGCCGGCATAGTGCAGCCGGCCCTGGTCATCGTGCAGCGCCACCAGCAGCGCGCCCAGGTGCTGGCGGCCGCCCTTGGGCGGGGTGTAGCCGACGATGACGAATTCCTGGCGATGGGCGCACTTGAGCTTGATCCAGTCCTTGTTGCGCCGGGAGCGATAGGCACTGCCCAGGCGCTTGCCGATCACCCCTTCGAGGCCCAGTTCGCAGGCGCTGGCCAGGATGCGATCGGCCGGTACCTCGAAGGCGGCGGAAAAGCGCAGCAGGTCGCTGTCGTTGCCTTGCTCCAGCAGCTTGCCGAGCAGCTCGCGGCGCTGCTCGACCGGTACCTCGCGCAGATCCGCGCCATTGAGATAGGGCAGGTCGAACAGGTAATAGGCGATGCGGGTCGCCCTGCCGGTCTCGAAGGCATTCTGCAGCGCCTGAAAGCTGGAGATGCCCTGGGCATCGTTGACCACGATCTCGCCGTCCAGCCAGGCGTTTTCCAGGCCAAGGGCCGCCAGTGCCCTGGCCTGCTCGGGCAGACGTTCGGTCCAGTCGTTGCCGCTGCGGGTGAAGAGGCGCACCTCACCGTCCTCGATATGGGCGAGCAACCGATAGCCGTCGTATTTCACCTCGTACAGCCAGTCGCCGGCCGGCGGACTGTCGACCAGGGTCGCCAGTTGCGCCTCCAGGGTCTCGGGCAGCTTGGCCTTGCGTGCCTTGGCCTGGCGCGCCGGCGCCTTGGCTGCCTTCGGTTGGCTAGCGGTTTTGCCCTTGGACTTGGCCTTGGGCTGCGCCAGCCGCGGCAGAGTCTTGTCGCTCAGCACGCTGTCGGGTTCGGCCGCGGTCACCTCGTAGTCGGCGCTGTCGCGGGCTTCAGCGTCGCGCTCCTTGATCAGCAACCACTGCGGCTTGTCGCCATGGCCCTGCAGCCGGGTGCGTACCAGGGTCCAGTGGCCGCGGAGCTTTTCGCCGCGGAGTTCGAACTTGAGCTTGCCAGCGGCATAGGCTTCGGCCGCATCGCCCTCCGCCTGCCACTCGCCGCGGTCCCAGACGATGACATCGCCCGCGCCGTACTGGCCTTCGGGAATGCTGCCTTCGAAGCTGCCGTAGGCGAGCGGATGATCTTCCACCTGTACCGCCAGACGTTTTTCACCGGGATCCAGGCTGGGACCCTTGGGCACCGCCCAGCTCTTCAGGGTGCCGTCCAGCTCCAGACGGAAGTCATAGTGCAGGCGACGGGCATCGTGCTTCTGGATGACGAAACTCAGGGCGCCCCTGGCCTTGCGCCGGCGCGGACTGTCCTCGTCCCGCGGCTCGGCGGTGATGTCGAAGTTGCGCTTGCGGTTGTATTCGCTGGGCGGGCTGGCCATGGCGGCGGTCCTCACTTGGCCTTGCGGGTACGGCTGGCGGCAGGGCTACGGCGGCTGGTCGAACGACCGGTACCCTTGGGCTTGGGCGCCTCCTTGGCCTTGTCCTGCTTGCCGCCCAGGCTGCGGCGCAGCAATTCGGTGAGGTCGATGACGTCGGCACCGCTGTCCTCGGTTTCGGGCTCCTCGGCGACGGCTTCCAGCTTGCCGTCCTTGAGCTTGCGTTCGACCAGGGCCATGACGTTGTCCTTGAAGGTGTCGTGGTACTGCTCCGGATCCCATTGCTCGGTCATCTCGTCCACCAGCCGCTGGGCCATGTCCACTTCCTTCTTGGTGACCTTGGCGTCCAGCCCTTCGAGCCCGACGTCTTCCGCGGAGCGGACCTCGTCGGCCCAGCGCAGGGTGTTGAGCACCAGGGCATCGCCCAGCGGCATGATCACCGCCAGGTGCTGCTTGGAGTGCATTACCAGGTTGGCCACGCCCACCTTGCCGGCGGCGCTCAGGGTGTCGCGGAGCAGGGCATAGACCTTTTCGCCGTTCTTGTCCGGCGCCAGGTAGTAGGGCTTCTCGAAGTGCAGGATGGAGATCTCCCGCGCCTCGACGAAGGTGAGGATGTCGATGGTGCGAGTGGCCTCGGGCAGCGCGTTGTGGATCTCGTCCTCGCTGAGCACCACGTACTTGCCCTTGCCATGTTCGACGCCCTTGACGATGTGTTCGCTGGGCACCTCCTTGCCGGTGGTCTTGTTGATCCGCTTGTAGCCCACCGGATCGAGACTGCGTTCGTCCAGCCAGTCAAAGTCGATGCCCGATTGCCGGGTCGCCGAGACGACCGAAACGGGGATGTGCACCAGGCCGAAGCTGACGGCGCCTTTCCAGATCGAGCGGGGCATGGGCGTTCTCCTCTTGGGTGTCCCCTATGGATAGGCCGGCGATCCATCGGGTTCCGCCCTGGGGAACCCCGCTCCGCTGTTGGGTTCTACCCCCGGAACGACGTTTTTGCCGTCGCAGGTGCAGGGTAGAGAGGAGCAGGGCGTGGACAGTGTCGATCAAGAAGTTTTGCGCAAGACCCTGGCCTGGCGACGGCAGGGACAGGGCGTCAGCCTGTTCACCGTGGTCCAGACCTGGGGCAGTTCGCCCCGGCCGCCGGGCGCCATGCTGGCCCTGCGCGACGATGGCCAGGTCTGTGGCTCCGTGTCCGGTGGCTGCATCGAGGACGATCTGATCGCCCGACTGCACGCCGGCCAGTTCGCCGGGAAGCGCCCGGAGATCATCACCTACGGCGTCTCCGGCGACGAAGCCGCGCGTTTCGGGCTGCCCTGCGGCGGTACCCTGCGTCTGGTCCAGGAGCAGGTCGGTGACTGTTGTTGGGTCGAGCAGTTGCTGCAATGCTGCGACGGCCACGAACTGGCCTTGCGTGAGCTGGACCTGGCGACCGGCGAGGTGCGGATTTCCAGCACCACCCACGATGCGCCGGTCACCCTGGACGAGCAGCGGCTGCGCCTGGTCCATGGACCGCGTTGGCGCCTGCTGCTCATCGGTGCCGGTCAGCTATCGCTCTATGTCGCCGACATGGCGGCCATGCTCGATTTCGAGGTGCTGGTCTGCGATCCCCGCGAGGAATTCCGTCAGGGCTGGGAGACGCGCCAGGCGCGTTTCATCTCCGGCATGCCGGACGATGCCGTGCTGTCGATCCGCCCGGACGAACGCACCGCGGTGGTAGCCCTGACCCACGATCCGCGCCTGGATGACCTGGCCCTGCTGACGGCGCTGCAGTCCGACGCCTTCTACGTCGGCGCCCTGGGCTCACTGCGCAACAATGACCGGCGGCGGGAGCGGCTGCTGCAGCTGGACCTGCCGGTCGCAGCGATCAATCGCCTGCATGGCCCCATCGGCCTGCATATCGGCAGTCACACCCCACCGGAAATCGCCCTGTCGCTGCTGGCAGAGGTGGTCGCCGTCAAGAACGGCATCGCTCTGACCCAGAAGAAGCGCGCCCTGGTGGCGGTGGAGCAGGTCGCCTAGGGATGGCCCCGGTTCAGGTGCTGATCCTCGCGGCGGGTGCCGGGAGTCGCTTCCGCGCCGCCGGCGGTGGCGACAAGCTGCAGGCCGCCTTGCCCGGACCGGCCGAGCTGACGGTGTTGCAGGCGACCTTTCGACTGTGGCGAGGCCTGGGTCTACCGTGCCTGGCAGTGGTTTCGGACAGCGCTCCCTGGCGCGCCGAGCTGGCGCAACAGGAAGGCCTGGCAGTGCTGAGCCTGCCCACCACCGGCATGGGCGACAGCCTGGCCGCCGCGGTGCAAGCGACGTCCGGTGCGTCCGGTTGGCTGGTAACCCTGGGCGATATGCCCTTCGTACAGCCCGCGACGGCCCGGCAGTTGCTGGACCTGCATCATCCCGAACGTATCATCATCCCGACCTGCCAGGGCAGGCGTGGTCATCCCGTGCTCTTTGGTCGGAATTTTGCTGCTGCGCTGGGCGAACTCGAGGGGGACGAGGGAGCGAAACGGCTCCTGCGCGAGGGTTCGGTGCTAGAGCGGGAGGTCGCGGACGCCGGTATCCACCACGACATCGATACGCCCGCCGACCTGGAAAATACCGGGCAGGTAGCCCCAGAACTTCCCCAATTCGCCGCTCTTCCAAGGGAGGAGCACCGCTTTTGGGGACACGCACTCATGAACACCATCGAGTCCATGCTGGACTATCTCAAGACCCGCGAACTGCAACTCACCACGGCCGAATCCTGCACGGCCGGCAAGGTCGTGGGGCTGCTGTCGGAGATACCCGGCAGCGGCGGCTGCATCGAATCGGGTTACGTCGTCTATTCCCCCGAAGCCAAGCAGCGTCTCCTGGGCGTCAGGCCGGAGACCATCGAGCGTCATAACCTCACCAGCGAAGAAGTGGCGCGGGAGATGGCCGCCGGTGCCCTGTGTGACAGTCCGGCTCAGGTGGCCATCGCCAATACCGGGCTGGCCGGGCCCGGCGGAGCGGACGGCATTCCCCAGGGAACCGTCTGCTTCGCCTGGGGCTACCGGGTTGGCGATGACATCGTGCTTTATTCCGAAACCCGGCACTTCCCCGGCGATCGCGAGGCCGTGCAACTGGCGGCGGCCCGTCATAGCCTCGGCGCGGTGGTGCCCTATCATCAACGTCTCGAACGCGAATCAGAGGAGAACGCCCGATGACCGAAGCCCTTCAGCGCGACATCATCCAGGCCCTGCAGGTACCCGAATATTTCGATCCGGCCGCGGAAGCGGAGCGTCGTATCCAGTTCCTCAAGGACTATCTGCTCGGCAGCCGCCAGGAGAGCTATGTGCTGGGCATCAGTGGCGGCGTGGATTCCTCCACCGCGGGTCGACTCGCCCAACTGGCGGTGGAACGGGCGCGCGAGGAAAGTGGCAATGCCCGCCTGAGATTCATTGCCATGCGGCTGCCCTATGGCGTGCAGCGCGATGAGGCGGATGCCCAGCGCGCCCTGCAATTCATCCAGCCCGACGAGACCCATACCGTCAATATCAAGCCCGCCAGCGACGCGATGCTCGCCTCGGTGCGCGAAGCCCGGGTGGCCTTCGATGACGAACTCCATGAAGACTTTACCCTGGGCAACATCAAGGCGCGCCAGCGCATGATCGCCCAGTACGCCGTAGCCGGCGCACGTCGGGGCCTGGTGATAGGCACCGATCATGCGGCGGAAGCGCTGATGGGCTTCTATACCAAGTTCGGCGATGGCGCCTGTGACCTGACTCCTTTGCACGGGCTCAACAAGCGGCGGGTTAGGGCGGTGGCCGAGTGGCTAGGCGCACCGAACGAATTGGTGCACAAGGTGCCGACCGCCGATCTGGAATCCCTGTCGCCTGGCAAGGCCGATGAAGATGCCTTCGGCATCACCTATGCCGAGATCGACGATTTCCTGGAAGGCAAGGCAGTAAGCCCGGCGACCCTGGAGATCATTCTCAATACCTACCGGCGTAGCGCCCACAAGCGCGATCTGCCCTATACGCCTTTCCATTGAAATCATAGGGTTGCGAGTACTTATTTAGGTGATTTCCCGAATAGTAGCCCTAGTACGATTGCCATCCCGGTGTGTGCTGCGCTGCTATTCGACTAACTCCAGGGCGTTCGGTGTTGGGTTAGATATCGATTCATATATTTGACCTAAGCGGATGATATTTCAGGATTTTTACTGATTTTCTGCGCCTGCCGGTCATTGAGATTTGGCTGAACTTTTGCGCGCCGTCGGTGCTCAGACTCTTTCAGACACACCCGCGTGAGTGCTTCCGGTTGCAGTAGAGTCGCGGCTGTCTGGAGCGGCGTCCTCATGGACGTCGCTGCGGGTTACCGACTCCCTTCAGGGGTTCGGCCAGCCGGGCCTCTTTGGCGGTAAGCCAAGCAGTAGCGGGTTCATGACCAAGGTCGCAGCGCTAGCGCGTTGCGGCCTTTCACGCGTCCCAAGATGGAGTCAGGCTCGATGTCGAACACCGATCTCCCCGGTTCTTTTTCCACCCTTTCCCTTGATCCCGCTACCGCTGCCCAGACCCCGCGCATCGCCATAGAGGCGGTCACGCCGGCCGTGGACAATGGCCAGTTTCCCGCCAAGGGCATCGCCGGGCGGGTGGTCGAAGTGACCGCCAAGATCTTCGCCGATGGCCACGACAAGCTGGCTGCCAGTGTGCTCTGGCGTCAGGAGGGCGAAGAGAACTGGCAACAGACCCCGCTGACGCTCGAGACCAATGACCTCTGGCGTGGACGCTTCACGCCGCCAGCCGTGGGCCGCTATGAATTCGTGGTCCAGGCCTGGTGGGATGTCTGGGGCACCTACCGCTACGAGATCGAGAAGAAGTACGCCGCGGGCGTCGGGCTGAACTTGGAATTGCAGGAAGGCCGTCTCCACGTCGAGCAGGCGCTGTCCCGCGCCGAAGGCGAGCAGCGCGGCCCGCTCGAGGCTCTGCTGCAGCGCCTGGACCAGGCCGGTAGCGAAGGTGACAAGGTCGCCGTGCTGCTGGCGGGCGAGGCGAGCCAGGCCATGACCCCGGTGGACGCCTATGCCCACCTGACCCATAGCATCGAATATCCGCTGGACATCGAGCGCCTGCGCGCCGAATTCGCCAGCTGGTACGAACTCTTTCCCCGTTCCATCACCGATGATCCCCATCGCCATGGCACCTTCCGCAACGTGATCGGCGAATTGCCGCGCGTGCGCGACATGGGCTTCGATGTGCTGTACTTCCCGCCGATCCATCCGATCGGCCTGGCCCATCGCAAGGGCAAGAACAACACCCTGGGCGCCGGCGCCGATCAGCCGGGCAGCCCCTATGCCATCGGCAGCCCGGACGGTGGTCACGATGCCGTGCATCCCGAGCTGGGTACCCTGGACGACTTCCGTGCCCTGGTGGCCGCCGCCGCCGATCACGGCCTGGAGATCGCCCTGGACTTCGCCATCCAGTGCTCGCCCGACCATCCGTGGCTCAAGGAGCATCCGGGCTGGTTCTCCTGGCGCCCGGACGGCTCCATGCGCTACGCGGAGAATCCGCCGAAGAAGTACCAGGACATCGTCAACGTGGACTTCTATGCCCAGGACGCCGTGCCGGATCTGTGGCTGGTGTTGCGTGATGTGGTCTGGCACTGGGTGGAGCAGGGCGTGAAGATCTTCCGCGTCGACAACCCCCACACCAAGCCGCTGCCCTTCTGGGAGTGGCTGATCGCCGATATCCGCGGCCGCGACGCCGACGTCATGTTCCTCGCCGAGGCCTTCACCAAGCCGGCGATGATGGCGCGCCTGGGCAAGGTGGGCTACAGCCAGAGCTACACCTACTTCACCTGGCGTAACACCAAGGCCGAGCTGACCGAGTATTTCACCGAGCTCAACGAAGCGCCCCTGCGCGACTGCTACCGGCCGAATTTCTTCGTCAACACGCCGGACATCAACCCGGCCTTCCTGCAGACCAGTGGCCGCCCCGGTTTCCTGATCCGCGCGGCACTGGCCACCATGGGCTCCGGCCTCTGGGGCATGTACGCAGGCTTCGAGCTCTGCGAGGGCGCGCCGCTCACGCCGGGCAAGGAGGAGTACCTGGATTCGGAGAAATACGAGCTGCGGCCGCGCGACTTCTATGCGCCGGGCAACATCATGGGCGAGATCGCCCAGCTCAATCGCATCCGCCGGCAGAACCCCGCGCTGCAAACCCATCTGGGCCTGAAGGCCTATACCTGCTGGAACGACCAGATCCTCTACTTCGGCAAGCGCACCGACGATCTGGGCAACTTCATCCTGGTGGCGATCAACCTGGATCCCTTCAATGCCCAGGAGGGCCACTTCGAATTGCCGCTGTGGGAGCTGGGCCTCGACGATCACGCCACCACCTACGGCGAAGACCTGATGACCGGGCACCGCTGGGCCTGGCACGGCAAGACTCAGTGGACACGGCTGGAGCCGTCGATGCCCTTCGGCATCTGGCGCATCCAGGCGGGCCACTAGCGATACCTCGGGCGGAGCGCGCCAGGCACTCGGGGACAGGTCCCCGAGTGCCTGGCGCCTTCCGTCATCATCGCCGGACGGCCTAGACGACCGGTGCACGCATACGCTTCAGACGCCCTGTTAAGGACCTGACGACATGGCAAAACCCAATAAAGCTCGCTCCCGCAAACCCGCCGCCTTCATCGACGACCCGCTCTGGTACAAGGATGCGATCATCTACCAGGTGCACGTGAAGTCGTTCTTCGACTCCAACAACGATGGCATCGGCGACTTCCCCGGCCTGATCGACAAGCTGGACTACATCGCCAGCCTGGGCGTCAATACCATCTGGCTGCTGCCGTTCTACCCCTCGCCGCGGCGCGACGACGGCTACGACATCGCGGAATACCGCGGCATCCATCCCGACTACGGCACCATGGCCGATGCCAAGCGTTTCATCGCCGAGGCCCATGCCCGTGGCCTGCGGGTGATCACCGAGCTGGTCATCAACCACACCTCCGACCAGCACCCCTGGTTCCAGCGCGCGCGGCGCGCCAAGAAGGGCTCGGCGGCGCGCAACTTCTACGTCTGGTCCGACGACGACCAGAAGTACGATGGCACCCGCATCATCTTCCTCGACACCGAGAAGTCCAACTGGACCTGGGACCCGGTCGCCGGCCAGTACTTCTGGCATCGCTTCTATTCCCACCAGCCGGACCTCAACTTCGACAATCCCCAGGTCATGAAGGCCGTCATCTCGATCATGAGGTACTGGCTGGACCTGGGTGTCGACGGCCTGCGGCTGGACGCCATTCCCTACCTAGTGGAGCGCGACGGTACCAACAACGAGAACCTTCCCGAGACCCACGTGGTGCTCAAGGAGATTCGCGCCGAGATCGACGCCAACTATCCCGACCGCATGCTGCTGGCCGAGGCCAACCAGTGGCCGGAAGACACCCAGCTGTATTTCGGCGATGGCGACGAATGCCACATGGCCTTCCACTTTCCGCTGATGCCGCGCATGTACATGGCCATCGCCCAGGAAGACCGCTTCCCCATCACCGATATCCTGCGCCAGACCCCGGAGATCCCGGCCAACTGCCAGTGGTCGATCTTCCTGCGCAACCATGATGAACTGACCCTGGAGATGGTGACCGACCGCGAGCGGGACTATCTCTGGAACTACTACGCCTCGGATCGCCGTGCGCGCATCAACCTCGGCATCCGTCGCCGCCTGGCGCCCCTGCTGGAGCGCGACCGCCGGCGTATCGAGCTGCTCAACAGCCTGCTGCTGTCGATGCCCGGTACCCCGACGATGTATTACGGCGATGAAATCGGCATGGGTGACAACATCCACCTGGGCGATCGCGACGGCGTACGGACGCCGATGCAGTGGTCGGTCGACCGCAATGGCGGCTTCTCCCGCGCCGACCCAGCCAGCCTGGTGCTGCCCTCGATCATGGATCCGCTCTACGGCTACCAGGCGATCAACGTCGAGGCCCAGTCGCGCGATCCCCATTCGCTGCTCAACTGGACGCGGCGCATGCTGGCCGTGCGCAAGCAGCAGAAGGCCTTCGGTCGCGGCACCCTGAAGATGCTGTCGCCTACCAACAGACGCATCCTGGCCTACCTGCGCGACTTCACCAATGCCCAGGGCGAGCACGAGACCATCCTCTGCGTGGCCAACGTCTCCCGCGCTGCCCAGGCGGTGGAACTGGACCTGTCCAGCTTCGCCGGCCAGGTACCGGTGGAAATGATCGGTGGCAGCGCCTTCCCGCCCATCGGCCAGCTGCCCTACATGCTGACCCTGCCGCCCTATGGCTTCTACTGGTTCTACCTGGCCGGCAACGAGCAGATGCCCGCCTGGCACACCGAGCCGCCGGCACCGATGCCCGACTACCAGACGGTGGTCATCAAGCGCAATCTGCAGGAACTGCTGGACGGCGAGCCGCGCCGCATCTTCGAAGAGGTGCTGCCGGTCTATCTGCCCAAGCGTCGCTGGTTCGGTTCCAAGGACGAGGCCATCACCGGTGTGCGGCTGGATTATGCCGTGCAGATCAATACGCCCAAGCTGCCGGTGATGTTCAGCGAGGTGGTGGTGACCAATGCCAAGGGCGAAGAGCGCTACGCCTTGCCCCTCGGCTTCCTCGCCGAAGAGGACCAGCATTGCAGTCCGCTGGCGACCCAGCTGGCGCTTTCCCGCATCCGTCACGTGCGGCGTGTGGGGCTGGTGACCGACGCCTTCGCCCTCACCAGCTTCGTGCATGGCGTGTTCGATGCCTTCCGCAAGGGTGCCAGGCTGGCGTCCCCTGCCGGGGACCTGAGTTTCGAGGTCTACGACCAGGCCGAGGACTTCGCGCTGGATCCGGACATCGAGATCAAACACCTGGGCGTCGAGCAGTCCAACAGTTCGCTGATCGTCGGCGACCACCTGATGCTCAAACTGATCCGCAAGGTGGCGCCGGGTATCCACCCGGAAGTGGAGATGGGACGCTACCTGGCCCAGGCCGGGTTCGCCAACATCGCCGCGACCCATGCCGTGGCCCAGCGCATCGCGGCCGATGGCACGCCGCACGTGCTGATGCTGGTGCAGCAGCACATCCACAACCAGGGCGATGCCTGGACCTGGAGCCTCGACGGTCTGGATCGCGTCACCCGTGACCTGCTCAGCGGCGGCATCTCCGACGTGGAGAACGAATTCACCGCCATGGGCGATCTGACGGCCTTCGCCGGCGTGCTGGGCAAGCGTCTGGGCGAGATGCATCTCGTGCTGGCGCAGCCCACCGAGGATGCGGCCTTCGCTCCCGAAACCGTGGACGCCCAAGCGGCCAAGGAGCTGGCGCATCGCGTTCGCCTCCAGGTGGACAACGCCCTGGATACCCTGCAGGGCATGGGCGATCAGCTCGACGCCACTGGCAAGTCCCTGTTGCAGGGCCTGGTCGGCAAGCGCGAAGCCCTGGCCAAGCGCATCGAGGCCCTGGCGGCCGATGTCGAGGGCGGTCTGCGTATCCGCGTCCACGGCGATCTGCACCTGGGTCAGGTGCTGGTGGCCCAGGACGACGCCATCCTCATCGACTTCGAAGGCGAGCCGGCACGGTCGTTGGAAGAACGTCGCGGCAAGTACGGTCCGCACAAGGACGTCGCCGGGGTACTGCGCTCCTTCGACTACGCGGCGGCCATGGTCACCCAGTCGAGCAACGCCGGCGCGGACACCTCGGAAGAGCACCTGCAACTGCGTGCCAAGGCAGCAGAAACCTACCGCAATGCTTCCTACGCGGCCTTCCTGGAAGGCTATCGCGCTGCGGCGGCCGACATCGGCCACCAGTGGAGCGAGCGGGGCGAGCAGGCGGCGCTGGATCTCTACAGCCTGGAGAAGGCGGTCTATGAGATAGGCTACGAGGCTGCCAACCGACCCACCTGGATCAACATCCCGCTACGGGGCGTTGCCGCCATCGTCGAGACCCTTTTGTCCGGAGCCCGCGCATGACCGATCACAACACCGTTCCTGTCGCTCCGCTGGACGACGCCCGGCTCTCGGCTGCCGAGGCCGAGTCCCTGGCCCGTGGCGAGCATGGCAATCCCTTCGCCGTGCTCGGCCCCCATCCGGATGGCGAGGGCCTGATCGTCCGCGCCTTCCTGCCCAATGCCCTGGGCGCAGAGCTGGTCGATCGCGTCAGCGGTCGGTCGCTGGCCCAGATGCAACCCGGGCGGGTGCCCGGGCTGTTCGTCGCGCGGCTCGACTACGCCGCGCCCTACAAGCTGGTCATCCGCTGGCCCAGCGGCGTGCAGGAGACCGAGGATCCCTATTCCTTCGGGCTGCTGCTGGGAGAAACCGATCTCTACCTGTTCAACGAAGGCCGCCACCGCAATCTCGGCGAGACCTTTGGCGCCCAGCGCTGCCAGGTCGACGGCGTGGAGGGCGTGCGCTTCGCGGTCTGGGCGCCCAATGCCCGGCGCGTCTCGGTGGTCGGCGACTTCAACAGCTGGGACGGGCGCCGTCTGCCCATGCGCCTGCGCGCCAACAGCGGTGTCTGGGAGCTCTTCGTGCCGCGTCTGCCGGTGGGCACGGCCTACAAGTACGAGATTCTCGGCCAGCACGGCGTGTTGCCGCTCAAGGCCGATCCCATCGCCCTGGCCGCGGAATTGCCACCGCGCACCGCCTCGGTGGTGGCCGACAACAAGCCCTTCACCTGGCACGACCAGGACTGGATGGCTCGCCGTCGCGAGCTGCAGGGTGTGGAAGCGCCCATCTCGGTCTACGAACTGCACGCCGGGTCCTGGCGCCGTGAAGGCGGTGACGAGGGGCGCCAGTACAACTGGCGCGAACTGGCCGAGCGCCTGATTCCCTACATCCGCGAGATGGGCTTCACCCATATCGAACTGTTGCCGATCATGGAGCATCCCTTCAGCGGCTCCTGGGGCTACCAGCCCCTGGGCCAGTTCGCGCCTACCTCGCGCTTCGGCACCCCGGCGGATTTCGCCGCCTTCGTTGACGCCTGCCACCAGGCCGACATCGGCGTCATTCTCGACTGGGTACCGGCGCATTTCCCGACCGACGAACACGGCCTGGCCCGCTTCGATGGCACCGCGCTGTACGAATACGAGCACCCCTACGAGGGCTTCCACCAGGATTGGAACACCTACATCTACAACCTGGGGCGCCATGAGGTGCACGGCTTCATGCTGGCGTCGGCCATGCACTGGCTCAAGCACTTCCACATCGATGGTCTGCGCGTGGATGCCGTGGCCTCCATGCTCTACCGCGACTACTCGCGCAAGCAAGGCGAGTGGATCCCCAACATCCATGGTGGTCGCGAGAACCTGGAAACCATCGCCTTCCTGCGTCACCTCAACGAGGTGGTCCACGAGGAAGCGCCGGGTGCCCTGGTGATCGCCGAGGAATCCACCTCCTGGCCGGGCGTCAGCGCACCGGTCAGCGAAGGGGGGTTGGGTTTCGACTTCAAGTGGAACATGGGCTGGATGAACGACACTCTTCACTACGTGGAAGAGGACCCGGTCTATCGCCAGTACCATCACCACCAGATGACTTTCGGCCTGGTGTATGCCTGGTCCGAGCGTTTCTTGCTGCCCATCTCCCACGACGAGGTGGTGCACGGCAAGGGCTCGATGATCGAGAAGATGCCGGGCGACGTCTGGCAGAAATTCGCCAATCTGCGCACCTACCTGAGCTTCATGTGGACCCATCCGGGCAAGAAACTGCTGTTCATGGGCTGCGAATTCGGTCAATGGCGCGAGTGGAGTCATGATCGCGAGCTGGACTGGTTCCTGCTGGAGCACGGCACCCACCGGGGCGTGCAGCAGCTGCTGGCCGATCTCAACCAGCTCTATCGTCACGAACCGGCACTGCACGAGCGCGATCACCTGCCCGAAGGCTTCGACTGGGTGGTCGGCGACGACAATGGCAACAGCGTCTTCGCCTGGCTGCGCAAGGACGCCCAGCAGCGACCGCTGCTGGTCGTCGCCAACTTTACTCCGGTACCGCGTCACGACTACCGGGTGGGTGTGCCGTCGCTGGGCCATTGGCAGGAGATATTCAACAGCGATGCCGAGCGCTACGGTGGTTCCAACCTGGGCAACGGCGGCGGGATAACGGCCGAGGAGATCGGCGCCCATGGCCAGCCGGCCTCGCTGAATCTGCAAGTGCCGCCGCTGGGTCTGCTGGTGTTCAAGCCGCAGGGCTGATCCGGGAGCGCCCCATCAGGGGCGCGTTCCGCTGACAGGCATCCCCGTTCTGGGCGATGCTTGTCAGGCATCTGGCAACCGAGAACACCATGATCGATCTCGCCGAATGGAATCTGACGGTTCCCGTACCCATGCCCGTGGCTCAGGTACAGACCGCCGAACTCAACAGCAGCGGCTTTCGCAGCCCCTATCTCGCGCGTGGCGAGGGGGGATCGCTGGTGTTTTGGGTTCCGGTGACCGGTACGCCGCAACCCTTCAACACCTATCCCGCCACGGAGCTGCGTGAGACGCGCCCGGACGGCAGTGCCTATGCGTGGAAATACCGCGAAGGGGATGCCCTGCTGCAGGCTGAAGCCGTGGTGCAACAGGTGCCTTCACGCCCCGAGGTCATCATCAGCCAGATCGAGGACCAGACCGCCGTGCCGGAAGCACCCCAGGCGCTGTTGCAACTCATCTATCGCGTGGAGAGCCCTGCGACCGGCAAGGGACAGACCCCCCAGGGCCAGTTGATCGCCCGGTTGCGGGAAAGCCCCAGTGACAGCCCCAAGGAGGTCATCCTGCTGGAGCGCCTGCCCCTCAACAGCCGCTTCAGCTATGATATCAAGCTGGCCCGCAGTGGCGTGCTCACCGTCCGCGCCCATGGTGCCGGGTCGCGCAACGGTGACCTGGGTCTGCAACTGGACAGCGCCTGGAGCAGCCATCACCTGTATTTCAAGGCGGGTGCCCGCTTGCGCGATGGCGAGGGGCCCGCCACCGAAGGCGGACGGGTCCTGTTCTACCGGCTGATCTCCATGCACCAGCCCAACAACCGGTAAGACTGGCTCAGGTCGCGTGCTTTTCCTGCTGCTTGCGCTCTTCGCGTCGGTCATTGCTGACCTTGAGCTTCTTGGCCCGGCTTTCCAGGGCGAAGTAGAGCACGGCCGCGATCAGCAGCGGCAGGATGAAATACAGCGTCCGGTAGCCGAGCAGCGCAGCGATGATCTTGCCCTGGGAGAGGCCGTCATTGGCCAGCAGGGCGATGAACACCGTCTCCAGCACTCCGACCCCAGCCGGGATATGCACGATGACCATGGCGATGCTGGAGAGCAACAACACGCCTAGCACATGCAGATAGTCCACCTGGCGGCCGAGGAACAGGTAGACGATGGCCGCCATGGCCATCCAGTTGATCGAGGAGACCAGCAACTGCAGGCAGGCCATGCGCAGCGAGGGCAGGGCGAGGCGCTGCTTGCGTACCGTCCATTCGCGCTGCTTGGCGAAGGCACAGACGCCCAGGTAGAAGACGATGAAGGCCAGCAGGCCGAAGCCGATCAGCCGCAGGGTGGTATCGCCGACGAACCAGTTAGGCGGCATGTCCACCACGCCGCTGACGAAGATGCCACCGGCCAGCAGGATATAACCGAGCCAGTTGGTGGCGATGCTCAGGGAAAAGATGCGGGTGATGGTGCCGCTGGAAAGGCCCAGGCGGGAATAGAGGCGGTATCTCATGCCGATGCCGCCGACCCAGGTGCTCAGGGTCAGGGTGAAGGCGTAGCAGATGAAGGAGACGAGGAACACCTGGCGCTTGACCAGCTTGTGCCCGCAATAGGCCCGCCCGATCAGGTCATAGCAGCCATACATGATGTAGGACAGCACCACTAGGCCGCCGGCCATGGCCAGCGTCGTCCACTTGTAGCCGGTGAAGACCTTCCAGACCTCGCCCCAGTCTACCTTGCGGGCATAGATCACCAGCAGCACCACCACCGCGATCAGGAAGACCCAGGTGAGGATCTTCTTCGCCAGCACCCAGCGACCATTCTGCGGCTTGTCGGCAGCCTGCTGGTCGTCCTCGTCGTCGGTATGATCCAGGGCGTCGCTGTGGCTGCTCATCGTTGGGGATACCTTGAAATCGAGGAATCGACCCGATCCTGGGTTTCGAGCTCGGGCTGCACCGGCGGACTCACCAGTTCGATCTTGGGGGTATGACCGGGCAGCCAGCCGACCCAGGCGGGGAAGTGGCGCAGGAAGTGAAAGACCAGCATCGTCTTGGCCAGGTGCCAGTAGGTGCGCTTGGGTACCTTGCTGCTGTCGACGTGCTCGCAGTGATTCTGGATCAGGGTTTCCAGGCGACCGCGCAGTTCGCGGTTGAAGGCGTGGTCATGGAAGATCAGGTTGCATTCGAGGTTCAGCGAGAGACTCAGGGGGTCGAGATTGCTCGAACCCACGGTGGACCAGTGCTCGTCCATGGTCGCCACCTTGCCGTGCAGGGGCCGCAGGCAATATTCGTAGATCTCCACCCCGGCCTTGACCAGGTAGTTGTAGAGCATCTGCGCGCCGACCTTGACGATGGCCATGTCCGGTTCGCCCTGCACGATCAGCACCACGCGGACGCCCCGCTGCGCCGCATTGCGCATTTCCCTGAGCAGCCGATAGCCGGGGAAGAAGTAGGCGTTGGCGATCACCACCTCGCGCTTGGCGTTGCGCAGCATCTCCAGGTAGTGCTTTTCGATGTCGGCGCGATGCTCGTCGTTGTCGCGGAACACCAGCAGCGCCTGGGCATTGCCGGGATTGCGGTTGTCGGCCGGCTTCTGCGAGCGCTTGCCCCACCAGCGGTGGGTTTCCTCCGGGGAGTTGATGGCGTCCCGCGCGAAGCGGTGGATGTCATCGACGATGGGGCCTTCGACCTCGACGGCGTAGTCCTGCTTGGCTTCGGGTCCGAAGTCGCCCAGGTGCTCGGCGGAGTAGTTGATGCCGCCGATGAACCCCAGGCGGGCGTCCACCACCACGATCTTGCGATGCAGGCGGCGGAAGAGATTGGTCCTCATGCCCATGACCAGGGGGCGCGGATCGTAATAGCGGAACCGTACGCCGGCATGCACCATTTCATCGATGAAGTCGCGTGGCAGATCGGGCGAGCCGTAGGCGTCCACGGTGATGTCCACCTGGACACCACGCTTGGCCGCCGCGACCAGCTCTTTCTGCAAGGCTTTGCCGACCTTGTCGTGGAAGAGGATGAAGGTCTCGATGATGACCTCGCGCTCGGCCGCGCGGATCGCCTCGAAGACCCGTGGAAAGAAGTCCTCGCCGTTTTCCAGCAAGGCGATGCGGTTTCCGTCCCGCCATTCGAAATTCATAGGTGGAAGTCCGCAGCCAGGGGCGCATGGTCGGACAGGTGCGACCATGGCTGATTGCCCAGCACCTGTGGGCGCCCGACGCTGACGTTGCGCGTGTAGATGCGATCCAGGCAGAGCAGGGGTCGCTTGGCCGGGAAGGTCTTGGGCAGGCGCCCCGCGGTCTTCATGAACACCTCTTCGAGTCCCGCGCCCTGGCCAAGGATGTCATTGGCCTTCTGACGCCAGTCGTTGAAGTCCCCTGCCACCACGACGGGGGCATCGCTGGGCAGGGAATTGATGTGTTCGCAGATCAGCTGCATCTGCATCTGGCGATGTTTCTCGCGCAGGCCCAGATGCACGCAGATGACGTGCAGATCCACGGCCTGATCCGGGATACGCAGGACGCAATGCAGCATCCCGCGCTTTTCCGGACCGGCGATGGAAATGTCGAAGTTGTCGTAACTGACGATGGGAAACTTCGACAGCACCGCATTACCGTGATGGCCGTCCGGGTAGACCGCATTTCGCCCGTAGGCGAAGTCGGTCCACATCGAATCGGCCAGGAACTCGTACTGCGGCGCCGCCGGCCAGTTCTCGAAGCGCAACGGGTGCTTTTCGTGGGTACCCAATACCTCCTGCAAGAAGACAATGTCCGCTGACACCGTCCGCACCGCCTCGCGCAATTCCGGCAAGATGAACTTGCGGTTGAAGGACGTGAAGCCCTTGTGCGTGTTGATGGTCAGGACCTTGAACGAAAAACCCTGTTGCGCGTTCGTCATGCCTGGCGCTTCCTCCGCTTGGTCTGGGTCAGCTCGAACAGCAATACCGAGCGTCCGGTGACCTGATAGGTGTCTCCGAAATTGAAGACGTCGCCGGCATCCAGGTCAGGCTGATTGGTATCCAGCTGCAGGGACCAATGCTCGCCCATGGGGACTTCCGGTAGGGTGAAATCCACCACGTCATAATGAGCATTGACCAGAATCAGCAGCGAGGTATCCGCGCCCTTGCGACGAATGCCGGTCGGCTGGGCACGGCCATCGAGCAGGATGCCCATGCACTTGTTGCTGCCGTCCTGCCATTGCTCGTCGCCCATCTCGGTGCCGCCGGGCTGCAGCCAGGTGACATCCTTAACGCCCAGTTCTTCGTTGTAGGCACCGGTGAAGAAGCGGCTACGACGCAGCAGCGGATAGCGGCGACGCAGGTCGATCAGGTTGCGCACGTACTCCTGCAGTTCGGCGCTCTTTTCGCTGATCTCCCAATTGACCCAGCCGATCTCGCTGTCCTGGCAGTAGCCGTTGTTGTTGCCGCCCTGGGTACGCGCGAACTCGTCCCCAGCCAGCAGCATGGGCGTGCCTTGGGAGAGGAAGAGGGTCGCCAGCAGGTTGCGCATCTGCCGATAGCGCAGTTCGATGATCTCCGGATCGTCGGTCTCACCCTCGACACCGCAGTTCCACGACAGGTTATGGGAGTGGCCGTCGTTGTTGCCTTCGCCATTGGCCTCGTTGTGCTTGTCGTTGTACGACACGGTATCGGCCAGGGTGAAGCCATCGTGGGCGGTCACGAAGTTCACGGACGAGTAGGGCTTGCGACCGCGACGGTTGAACTTGTCGCCGGAGCCCAGCAGGATCTTCGCGAAATCGCCGATCTTGTCTTCGTCACCCTTCCAGAAGGCACGCGCGGTGTCGCGGAAGGTATCGTTCCACTCCATCCAGCCGGGTGGGAAGTTGCCGACCTGATAGCCGCCGGGGCCGCAGTCCCAGGGTTCGGCGATGAGCTTGGTCTCGGCCAGGATGGGATCCTGACGGCAGGCATGCAGGAAACCGCCGCCTTCGTCGAAGCCGTCCGGCTCGCGGCCCAGGATGGTGGCCAGGTCGAAGCGGAAGCCGTCCACGCCCATCTCGGTCGCCCAGTAGCGCAGCGAGTCGGTGACCATCTGCAGCACGCAGGGGTGGCTCATGTTCAGGGTGTTGCCGGTACCGGTATCGTTGATGTAGTAACGCGCATCATCGGGCATCAGGCGGTAGTAATTGGCGTTGTCGATGCCCTTCAGCGAGAGGGTCGGGCCCATCTCGTTGCCTTCGGCGGTGTGGTTGTAGACCACGTCGAGGATGACCTCGAGGCCGGCATTGTGCATGCGCGCGACCATCACCTTGAATTCGCCGATGGACTGGCTGGCCATGTAGCGCGAGTGCGGGGCGAAGAAGGCCAGGGTGTTGTAGCCCCAGAAGTTTCTCAGGCCCTTTTCCAGCAGGTGGTTGTCATCGAGGAAGTAGTGGATCGGCATCAGCTCGACGGAGGTCACGCCGAGCGACTTGATGTAATCGATGACTTCGCTTTCCTGCAGGCCGGAGAAGGTGCCCCGGGCATTCTCGGGCACTGCCGGGTGCTGCATGGTGTAGCCGCGGACATGGGTCTCGTAGAACACGGTGCGGTCACGCGGGACACGCGGATGGGTGGTGTTGCCCCAGGTGAAGGCCGGGTCGATCACCCGGCAGCGCGGCATGAAGGGGGCGCTGTCGCGCTCGTCGAAAGACAGGTCGCCATCGGCATGGCCGATGGTGTAGCCGAACAGGGCATCGTTCCACTCCAGCTCACCGACGATCTGCTTGGCGTAGGGATCGATCAGCAGCTTGTTGTGGTTGAAGCGATGGCCATTCTGCGGCTCATAGGGGCCGTGTACGCGGTAACCGTAGAGCGTGCCGGGACGGGCATCGGGCAGGTAGCCGTGCCAGATCTCGTTGGTGAATTCCGGCAGCTCGATGCGTTCGATTTCTTCCTTGCCTTCGTCGTCGAAGAGACAGAGTTCTATCTTGGTGGCGTTGGCGGAAAAGATGGCGAAGTTCACGCCGGAGCCGTCCCAGGTAGCGCCCAGGGGATAGGGCAGGCCTTCACGAACACGAGACTTGGACTTGCTGATGAACGCGGTCGCTTCGGTTAAGGGCTTGTTGGAATCGGTTGATGTCATTTCGACGCTCTCGGGGATAGCTAGGAAGGAAGTAGCTCTGACTCGGCTCTCAATACCTGCCGGTGGCTGAATCGATACAGATCCGGCTACCTGTATATGAAAGGCCCGACGCAGCGCAGTTCCGGGCCCTGATGGCGAACCGACAAAGCGTTGTTTTTTCTGGAAAAATCAGGAGAACAGCGGTAACGCGAACGCCGCAGCGAGGCGGCAGGGGAAGGCCTGGCCGAACGGCCAGGCCGGAACATCACATCACTCGGTGGCGGCAGGCTTGGCCGTGGCCGCCTTGGCACGGGAAGCGCGCGGCTTCTTGAGCGTGGCTGGTGCCACACCTACGCCGGTGGCCTCGACGTTGGCGTCAGCCTTTGCCTTGCTGGCCGGGGCCTTGCTCGCACCGGTCTTGCCTGCACTGGGCTTGACCGCCTGCTTGACCTTGCTGGCAACCTTCTTGGCGGCCGACTCGACCTTCTCGGTCACGGACTCACCGGCAGCTGCGTCTTCGGTAGCGGCCTTCTCGCTGCCACTCTTGGTCTTGCCGGTGGTGCCGGCCTTGCTAGTAACAGGCTTTTCCGCGCTGGCTGCAGCCTTGGTCGCGCGAGGCTTCTTGGCCGCGGTCTTCTTGGCCACGCCTTCCTGTTCGGCTTCGTACAGTCGGGTCGCCATCTCCCAGTGGCGATCATGTTCGTGAGCCGGCCGTCCTTCGGACTCCCAGATCTGATAGGCGAGCTGCTGGATGCGTTCGTCTTTTTGGGTCATTGCGGTGCGGCTCCTTGAGTGATGTCTTGTGTGCTGAGCAATCCAAGCGGAAAACGTGCCAGAACCTCGCCGACAGAAAGCTCTTTCTTCTGGTCATGGACAGATGCCGGGGCAAAAGTTTCCCCAAAACGGTACATGGACAAGGTTTCGGGAAGTTTTATCCGGGTGTCCTGCCAAGCCTCCGCGGAAAATTGCAGTTTTCCGTTGTTCTCCAGCAGTTCGGAGGCATGCACCGGCACGATGACGATCACTGCCTGTTGTTCCCAGGTACGGGCAAAGGCCAGCACCTGATCGGCGTGGGCACCCACTACGCTCAGGGGCAGATAGTCACCTTCGGTGAACAGTTGCGGCCGCTGCTTGCGCAGTTGCAATACGGCAGCCAGTACCTGCTGCTTGACCTCGCCGTTCTGCCAGGCATCCAGAGCAGCATCGACCGAGGCGTGCCTGGTCAGCGCCTGCTGCCGCGGGGCGTAGTCCACGGCGCGACGGTTGTCGGGCTCCACCAGGCTGAAGTCCCAGAATTCACCACCCTGGTAGAGGTCGGGCACGCCGGGCGCGGTATTGCGCAGTAGCATCTGCACCAGGCCGTTCAGGGCACCTGCTGGCGCCAGTTCCTGTACCGCAGTGACGATCTCGCTGCGCAGGCCGCGGTACTGATCGTCGGTGAGCAGACCTTCCAGAAAGGCCTTGCAGGCCGCTTCGTAGTCCCCGTTCGGAGCCCACCAGTCGGACTCCAGCTTCTCCTCGCGCAGGGCCTTTTCCTGCCACTGCAGCAGACGCTCCAGATAGGCCTCCAGACCCTGCCGGTCATCGGCCTGCAGATGCAGTGGCCAGCTGGCGAGCAGGGTCTGGTAGAGCATGAGTTCATCGCCCGGCGTCGGCGCCGGGGCGTCGTTCCACTGGCCGCGCAGCGGGGCGGCCTGCTGCATCCAGCGGGTGGCCTGGGCGATGTAGGCATCCGGACGTTCCGAGACCACCGCCAGGCGAGCGCGGGTGTCCTCGCCACGCTTGTGGTCGTGGGTCGCGGTGGTGAGCATGTTGCGCGGGAAGTGTTCAGCGCGCCAACCGCTGGCCTGGTGGAAGGCACTGACCGGCTGGGCGAAATGCTGCGGATCGAAACCCACGTCATTGCGCGACAGCAGCGGTGCGGAGCGATAGCAGGCGGTATCTTCCACGGCCTTGGCAGCAATGGGCGAAGTGAGCTGCTGGAACTTGGTGATCGCCCGGCGCTGTTCGCGACGTGCCACGCTGCCCACGGGCTTGTGCCGCGGGGCATCACCACCCAGCCAGGCGCGCAGTTGCTCCAGTAGCGGCTGTTCTGCTTCGCTGACATGGGGGCGGGCGGCCTCCAGCGCGGTATCGAACCACTGGGCATCGGCACCGACGAAACCCGCCGCGCCGGCATAGGTGCGATAGACCTTGAACTGCACGATCAGCTCCAGCAGCACCCGGCGGATGGCGCCCTGACTGGTGTCGCGGGTACGCCAGTCCTGTTGGGCGAGCAGGTGCAGGGTGTGCACGGCGGATTCGAATTCGCTGGACAGCGCGCCGGTGAGAACCAGACGCCGTGCTTCCCGTACCTCTTCGAGGAAGTCCTCGGTACGACCGGTCCGCTCGGCCCAGAACCGGCGGAGCGGTGCTTCGCCGCTGGCCGCATGCTGCACCGCCGAGACCTCGTTCATGAACTCGTAGCCGGTCGTGCCATCGATGCCCCAGCCTTCGCGCAACTGCTCGCCGTCCGCCAGGATCTTCTCGATATAGATGGGGAAGCCATCTTCCGGCGCGCCACCGGTGCGGCTGGCGCAAAGGTCGTCCACCCGACGGCGCAGCTTGCGGCAATAGGCACGGGGATTGGCCAGGCCGTCGATGTGATCCAGGCGCAGGCCGTCGAGCAGGCCTTCGCTGATCAGGCGGAAGATCAGCGAATGGGTCTCCTCGAACACCTCGTGGCGCTCCATGCGCAGGCCGCCGAGTTCGGTGATGTCGAAGAAGCGCCGCCAGTTGATGTCGTCCGATGCGGTGCGCCAGCTGGCCAGGCGATAATGCTGACTCTCCAGCAGGGCATGCAGGCGTTCCTGGTTGGCCGGCTGGCTGCCATCGAAGGCGGCGACCGCCTTCTCGATGGCCGCTGCCACAGCGGGATCCCTGGCGGCGTCCGCCAGCTGGCGCTGGGCGCCGCGGGCTTCGTCCAGATCCTTGGCACGTGCCGAGAAGGCATCCGCGAAGAGGCTCAGTTGGGGCAGGTCGCTCTCGCGCAGGATCTGGCCATAGGTGCCTGGGTTGATGGGGAAGTGGTGGGCGTAGTACTCCACGCGGAAGGCGCCTTGCTCGGCGTCGAACACCAGCTTGAGGTCGCCGGCCTGCAGCACGTTGCCATAGGCGTCACCGAGGAAGGGCAGCAGCACCTGGCCCTGCAGATCCGGGTCCGGGCCGTACCAGTTGATGTCGTAGAAGCCGGCATAGCGGCTCTGACGACCCCATTCGAGAATATCCAGCCACCAGGCGTTTTCCGAACCGCCCACGTTGGTGTGGTTGGGCACGAAGTCGGCGATCAGCCCCATGCCGTGCTCACGCAGGCGGGCGACCAGGCGCCGCAGCGCGTCTTCGCCGCCCAGCTCCGGGTTGACCCGGGTCGGATCCACCACGTCGTAGCCGTGCACGGAGCCGGCGCGAGCGGTGGTGATGGGCGAGGCGTAGACGTGGCTGATACCCAGCTTGGCGTAGTAGTCCACCAGGGGCAGGGCATCGTCGAAGGTGAAGTCCTTGTGGAACTGCAGGCGTACGGTAGCGCGCAAGCGACTCATCGAGTGTTCTCCGGATTATTACGCGCAGTGCTCAGCACGCTCAGGCGTCGTTTAGGGGTAGCAGCGTTCAGCAGGCGCTCGGCCGGGTCGTCCCAGCGGCGCAGCCAATTGGGGTGTTCGTTGGTGGTGCCGGGCAGGTTGGCCTGCTCCAGCTGGCCCAGGGCGTCTTCCACCGGCAGGATGATCAGCGGTGCCGGGGTGCGGCCGATGAAGGCGATGGCGGCATCGACCGCCTGTTCGACATTGCTTTCCCGGGGGTCGTCCAGTTCCAGCACCTTGGCCAGGTATTGGCGATCCTCGGCCCGCTCGTCGAGCCGGTCCTGGCGCGAGGTGCCATCGGGCAGCAGCCCCAGCTCCTCCTGCCAGTCGGCATCGCGGCCCTGCCACCAACCGGTAAGGGTCGGCAGGTCATGGGTGGTGGGCATGCCCATGGCTGTGTCCGACCATTGCGCAGCGGGCTTGAAGGCCTTGCCATCTCGCTCGAACAGCAGCACCTGCATGCCCATGATGGCGCGCTCGGCCAGGCGTTCGCGGAAGCCTTCGGGCACCGTCCCCAGGTCTTCACCCATGACCACGCAGCGATGACGCCAGGATTCCAGGGCGACCAGTCGCAGCAGGTCGTCGATGGGGTAGGAGAGATAGGCACCGTCGGCCGGCGAAGCGCCCTCGGGCACCAGCCAGAGGCGTTGCAGGCCCATTACGTGGTCGATGCGCACACCGCCGGCATGGGCGAAGTTGGCCCTGAGCATCTCGATGAAGGCGCGGAAGCCATGCTGGATCATGCCGGTGGGCGAGAAGGCGGAAATGCCCCAGCCCTGGCCTTTCTGGTTGAGCAGGTCCGGTGGGCAACCCACGGTGACCGAGGCCAGCAACTCTTCCTGCCGACTCCAGGCCTGGCTGCCACCACCATCCGCGCCCACGGCGATATCGGCGATCAGGCCGATCTTCATGCCCGCGTCGCGGCACTGTGCCTGGGCCGCGGACAGCCCTTCGCTGGCCAGCCATTGGGTGAAGGCGTAGAACTCCACGTCCTGGGCATGGCGTTCGGCGAATTCGGCCACGGCCGGGTTCCTGGGGTCGCGATACTGCTGCGGCCAATGCTGCCAGCTCGGCGAGGCAGCGCCCTGGGTGAAGGAGGCATGCAGGGCTTCGAAGCGACAATGGTTTTCCAGCGCCTCGCCACCGTCGCGGCGGAAGGCCTCGAAACGTTCCCGCAGCTCGCCGCCGGCGGTGCGGAAATCCAGGTGCAGGGTGCGCAACAGGCGCAGGCGCAGCTTGGCCAGCGCCGGCCAGTCGATCAGCTCCAGCTGCTCCAGGCGCTCGGCTTCCGCCTGCAGACCGGCGCGCTGCATGGCCTGGCGTACGGACTCGGCACCCAGGACCAGCTCCGGCGCGGCATAGAGCACATTGAAGAACACCCGACTCGATGGCGAGTAGGGGCTGTAGCGGCTGCCATCGGCGCTGAACATGGCGTGCAAGGGGCTGATGGCCAGGGCGTCGGCGCCTTTGTCGCCGGCGGCCTTGGCGAAGTGCACCAGGCCCTGGAGATCGCCGGCGCCGCTGCCCCCTTCGCGTCTGAGGCTGTAGAGCTGCACGGCCAGACCCCAGAGACGGGCCTGTTCATTGCCGGTGGCGTCGGCGATGGTGAAGCAGCGTTCCGGCGCGACGGCCAGTGTCAGGGCTTCGCCATCGACCTCGGCCTGGTGATAACCGGCGGCGCTGATCGGCGCCAGCTGTCCGCGGTCGTCGACCTGGCCGTCCAGACGCTCGCCGCCTTCCAGCTGTACCTGGTAGCGGACACCGCGCCTGAACTGGTCCGGCGCACCGACCGGTTTATCGACCACTGCGGTGATGAGCGGCGGCAAGTGGTGCTTGTCACCCACCTCGGCCAGCTTGCGCAGGCTGGCGTCGATATCGGCGTCACTGTCCGCCGGCAATTCGATGGCCTTGAGCAGATTGCGCAGCGCCTCCGGGCTTACGCGTTGGCGCTGGCCGTCGTAGGCGGTCCATTCGATGGCGATGCCGGCGGCCTCGGCCAGTTGTTCCAGACGATCGCCACTCATGCCTTTTTCTCCAGCCAGACCAGTGCCGAATGCGCGGTCAGCGTGCGGTCCTGACGGGCAGGCGTTGCTGCAGCGTCGCTGCTGTGCAGCAACTCGCCCTGAGGCGCCTCGTCGAGCTGCACGGCCTTGTCGCTCAGGTTGAGTTCGATGGTCAGGCGGCTGCCGTCGGCGAGGCTCCAGCGAGCGCGCACGGCCCGGTCGGCCAGGGCTTCGGCGCCTGCGGGACGCGCCCCTTCCAGACGCGGGAAGAGTTCGCGGTGGCGGATCTCCAGTAGCTCGCGGTACAGCCCCAGCCAGGCAGCGTGATCGGGCTGATCGGCTTCGCCGAAATTGGGCTTGGAGTCCTCGAAGGTCTTGGGCGCGTTCGGATCGGGGATCTGCTGGCGATGCTCTTCACTGGTGAAGAAATCGAAGTCCTTGAACTCGTTACGGCGACCATCGCGGACCAGTTCGGCCAGTTCATCGTTGTGGCTGGTGAAGAACAGGAAGGGCTGACGGCTGCCCCATTCCTCGCCAATGAACAGCAGCGGAATCATCGGACTGAGCAGCAAGAGCGCGGTGGCCGCCTTCAGCGCCGGCTCCGGTGCCAGACGGGTCAGGCGTTCACCGAAGGCGCGGTTGCCGACCTGGTCGTGGTTCTGCAGGAAGATGACGAAGGCCGAGGCCGGCAGGTCCTTGCTGGGTTCACCGCGCGCCTTGCCGTGGCGGGTCTGCTCGCCCTGATAAATGAAGCCTTCGCCCAGGCAGCGCACCAGCTTGGCCGTGGCGTCCTCGGTGAAGTCCTGGTAGTAGCCTTCGTTCTCGTCGGTCAGCATAGGATGAATGACGTTATGCCAGTCGTCCGCCCACTGCGCGTCGTAGTGCTTGCCGCCCAGCAGGGTGGCGGTGTTGTCTTCGTTTTCCAGCATCAGGTGGATGTGGCGACCCGGCTCGACGGTGCTGCGGATCTCCTCGGCCATCTCTTCGAGGAAGCCCTTGTCGTTGATGGCATGGACCGCATCGAATCTCAGGCCATCGAAGCGGTACTCCATCAGCCACATCAAGGCGTTGTCGATGAAGTAGCGGCGCACGGCGTCCTGACGGAAATCGATGGCGGCGCCCCAGGGTGTATGGATGTCTTCGCGAAAGAAGCGCTCGGCGTAGGCGTGCAGGTAGTTGCCGTCCGGCCCGAAGTGGTTGTAGACCACGTCCAGGTAGACCATGACGCCATGGCCGTGGGCGGTGTCGATCAGCGACTTGAGATCGTCCGGGGTGCCGTAGGAGGCTTCCACCGCATAGGGCAGGACGCCGTCATAGCCCCAGTTGCGATCGCCGGGAAATTCCGACAGCGGCATCAGTTCGATGGCGGTGACGCCCAGCGCGGCCAGGCGGGGTACCAGCTTCTCGACACCGGAAAAGCCACCCAGGGTGCCGACATGCAATTCGTAGATGACGCTTTCGTGCCAGGGGCGACCCTGCCACTCGACGCTTTGCCAGTGATAGGTGGTGGGGTCGATGACGATGCTTGGCTCGTGCACGTCGCCGGCCTGGGCGCGGGACGCAGGATCCGGGACCAGCAGGTCCTCGATCTGATAGCGATAACGGGTACCGGCGCCGCACTGGGCCTCGACCGCGAACCAGCCGTCTTGCTCGGCCTCCATGGCAAGGGTCATGCCGCCTTCCAGGACCACCGAAACGGCATCGGCGCTGGGTGCCCAGAAGTGGAAGAAGGTGCGGTCCTTGCCCACCAGGGTGGCACCGGCACGGGTTTGCCAGGCATAGCCCCCGGTCACCGCGGCTGCGTCGCGCGAAATATCAGTCATGGATAGAGAACTCCCGAAGCCGGACGGCAGAAAAGACACTGCGGCCCAGTTGGCCGCAGTTGCTGTTATGACCGGTGAGAGTTGCTCAAAGTTGGGCGGGGATAGCGCTTTTCGTCGGCCTTTTGGCGAAGGAAAAGCGCTTGGTAGCCACGTCGGGCATCAGGCGCCGACGTGACGCTCCTGATGCGCGGTGGCCTGGAGCAGATCGAGGTACAGCGAGGCGTACGGCTTGGCGCATTCGGACCAGAAGAATGGGCCCTGCATGGCCCGGTGCCGCATGGCCAGCAGCAGGTCCTGACGTTCGAACACACCCAGGGCGCGGTCGATGGCGCTGATGTAGTTTTCCAGCGACAGCGGGGCAAACAGGAAGCCGGTGGTGCCGTCCTCGATACTGTCGGCCAGACCGCCGGTGCGGGTGGCGATCGGCAGGGAGGCAAAGCGCTGGGCGTACATCTGGCTCAGGCCGCAAGGCTCGAAGCGCGAGGGCATCAGCAGGAAGTCGCTGCCGGCATACATGCGTCGGGCTTCCGTCTCGCAGAAGCCGATGTGGGCACTGACGCGGCCAGGGTAGCGCAGGGCCAGGGCCCGCACCTGACGCTCGATGTGCGGCTCGCCGCAACCGATTATCATCAGCTGGCCGCCACGGGCGACGATGTGATCGGCGGCCTGGATGGTCAGATCGATGCCTTTCTGCTGGACCAGCCGCGAGACCACGGCGAACAGCGGGCCATTGGACGGCTCGAGACCGAATTCCTCGCGGATGCGCGCCGCGTTGACCGCCTTGCCGTCCCAGTCGGATTCGTGGAACTGCTGGCACAGATGCGGATCGCTGCAGGCGCTCCAGCCATCGTCGATGCCATTGAGCAGACCGGTCAGCTTGCCTTCCCGCGCCTTGACCTGCAGCAGCCCTTCCAGGCCGCAGCCGAATTCGGGCGTGGTGATCTCGTGGGCATAGGTGTGGCTGACCGTGGTGATGTGGTCGGCATAGACCAGGCCCGCCTTGAGAAAGGAAACCTTGCCCCAGAACTCGAGGCCTTCCATCTGGAAGGCATGGGCGGGGATGTCCAGGTCGGCCATGACCGAGGCGGGAAACAGGCCCTGGTAGGCCAGGTTGTGGATGGTGGTAAGGCAAGGGGTGCTGGCACCCTTCCAACGCAGGTAGCCAGCAGCGAGGCCGGTCTGCCAGTCGTTGAGGTGCAGCAGGTCCGGCACCCAGCGAATCGAGGCGTCGCCCAGGGCGAAGTCGGCCGCGGCGCTGGCCAGACGACCGAAACGGATGTGGTTGTCGGCCCAGTCGGCGCCGTTCAGGTCGCCGTAGGGATTGCCCGAGCGCTCGTACAGCTCGGGACAGATCAATACATAGACGACCAGCCCGTCGTCCAGATTGACGCGACCGATGTCACAGGCGGGCATGGCGGCACGGGCGGCGATGCGGCCGACCATCTGCACACGGTCCTTGATCGCGGCCATCACCTGACGGTAGCCGGGGATCAGCACCCGGACGTCATGGGAGGCGGCGAGGGCGCGCGGCAGGGCGCCCGAAACCTCGCCCAGGCCACCGGCCTTGACGAAGTCGGAAATTTCCGGCGTCACGAAGAGGATACGTTTGCGGCTTTCGACGACGGAGCTCAGCGTCAGCTGAGGCTCATCCGTGCGCTTGCGAGGAGAGCTGGATCTGGTGGAAAGAGTGGCAGTTTCAACGGGCTCCAGAGCCCCAAATTTCCCCACGACGGCATTTGCCATGGTGCGCTCCCAATGCAGCAAGTTCGAGACTGAGGTTTACCTGATTGCTTCTTCCTGAAGCTCGATGCTCCTGGTTCAAAAACGCCTACAGCCGAGCTGCTACAGCCTTTTTGCCGGTCATCTCTTCTGAGATGTCTGGATTTGGGCGAGAACTGCTTCGCGGAATTCCAGATTGCTCTCGCACTGACTCTCGGACAACGTCACAAGTTTCCTGCTCGAATGTTGCGGTCCTGCTTCGTATTGCCAAATACATGCCCGAAAGCTGGCGCTCACTCTTGGTGCGCTAAGACATAAGCTGCAGGTGAACCGCTTAATGGCTGCCTGATCGAGACAATTAGCCGATAAATCAGACTTCTGGCTGGCGTACGACCGGTTCGTGCCTTTCGTCGGATTGTGGTGTGGGAAGCACATCGCGACGTCCCAGTTCGGTTCGCAGCTTGGGCAGGCAGAGGGGGAACTCACGATTGATGTAGGTGATCAGCCGTTCCCGCACGAAGCAGCGCAGGTCCCAGTTCTTCGAGGAATCGCCGGAGCTCACCAGCACCCGGATCTGGATCGAATCATGGGACGCATCGGTCACCTGCAGCACACAGACACGCTCGTCCCATAAATGAGGCACCTCGGCACAGGCGCGTTCCAATTCGGTGCGGATCGGCGCCAGGGGCAGGGAATAGTCAACCCATATGAAGACTGATCCGATCAGGCTGGAGGAGGAGCGCGTCCAGTTCTGGAAGGGGGTCTCGATGAAGTACTGCAGGGGAACCACCAGGCGACGGTCGTCCCAGATGCGGACCACCACATAGGTGCCGGTAATCTCTTCCACCCGGCCCCATTCCCCTTCGACGATGACCACGTCGTCGAGCCGGATCGGCTGCGTCACGGCGATCTGCAGACCGGCGATGAGATTGCCCAGTACCGGGCGCGCGGCGATACCCGCGACCAGGCCGGCGACACCAGCGGAGGCGAGCAGGCTCGCGCCCACCTGGCGAACCGCGGGAAAAGTCATCAGCATCAGGGCGATACCTACCAGCAGCACGACGAAGCTGAGGCTGCGTACCAGCACCCGATTCTGCGTCTGGATTCGCCGTGCCCGCAGGTTGTCCACCACATCCACGGGATTGCGCAGGGCGATGGTGGCTCCGACGGCCTTGACCGACCTGAGACCCAGCCAGGTGAAGGCAGCGATGCTCAGCAGGCCGGTGAGATGCTGTACCGCACGCAACAGCGGCAGGGCATCGGGTGCGGAATTCCAGACACCTTGCAACACCACCAGAGGGACCGCCAGCCGCGCTGGCTTCTCGGCGTGCTTCACCAGGTTGCGCGCCAGCAAAAAGGGATTGGCGAGCGGGCGGATGGCCGCAAACGCCACTATCAGGAGGATGCTGCTGATCAGCAGGGCGACCCCCGCCGCGATCAGCGTGGTGATCCAGGGGGCGTTGAGCCAACCTGTCCAGTCGATGGCCGTCATACGCATTTCCTCAAGCAGACGGCTTCCCGGGATCCTGAAAAGCTGACGCGGCGGAATCGCGGGAAGCCTTTCGAGATACCTGTTTTCCGACTGAGGGGCTTCGCCACGGTTCCCCGAGGAAGCGGCAAAATACCCTGCCAATTAATACCACCCCTGCAGGAAAAAACCTGTTCGGCTCCCGGCAGGCTTTTCTGTCGATCAGTGGGGCAGGATGTCGCACCTCGCGTCTAAGCTTAGAGGAGAGTGCGCAGCGGACGCAGGATAGGAGTAGAATTCGCGCCCCAACGAGATACGTCCAGTCAGATGGCGGACCTGCGGAGATCGAGACGGATTTATGAAGCCAGTGGTAGTGGTTGTCGAAGACGAGAACATGTTGCTCGGGCTGATGGAAGAGGTGCTCGAAGGCGAAGGCTTTCAGGTGCACACCTTCGGTACCGCGGACCAAGCCTGGGAATACCTGTCGAGTGCGCGTCCGACGCCGGATCTGCTGATCACCGATGTCCGCATGCCGGGTGCCATCGACGGTCTGGAGCTGGCGCGTCGTGTCAAGCAGCAGCTGCCGGGTCTGCCCATCATCGTCTCCTCGGGTTATTTCGAAGAACTCCAGCCTGAACGCGCACCGGATATCTACTATCTGCCCAAGCCGTGGCGCTTCGATGATCTGCTGGCCGGCTGCTTCCGCTTCCTCAATCAGCGCAAAGGCTGATTGCTGTCCTCCGCGGCCTGGTTCCAGGCCGCTTTTCGCGCTTTTTGCAGTTCATACCTTCACCTGGCTTCCCGGCTCGCCAACCTGGCGCAAGGCCTTTGGCCCGGGAAAAGCATCCAGGTAATAGCCCCCACGGGCCGCGCCCTGCGCTGTGATGGCCCATCCCGTGGCAGGGATCGGCCAGCGTCTCAGCGTGGCGATCAGTTGCCCAGGACGTCGACCAGCCCCAGGACGAAGAACAGCACGATGCACACCGCCGCCACGGCAACGGGGATGAAGCGCGGATCCTTGATAGCCTTCCATACGGCCTGACGATTGCTGCGCGACCTTTCCATGACACCGCTCCAGGAGGAAAGCCGGCGAGCTTAAAGCATCGCCGGGGGCGGCGAACAGCGGGGCAGGGCGGCTCTCGTCGGCATTTCCGGCGGCTTCGGCCCCTAGGCGACGCCGATCTTCCACTGCGGTGGCGGCGGCGTGCCGTTGACCGCGAAGTCGCCGACGATGCGATCCTTGTAGATGCGCGGATTATGGGAGGCGAGGGTACGGACATTGCGCCAGAAGCGATCCAGTCCCTGCGGTCTAAGCGTGGCCGAGGCGCCCAGAGCGTCGAAGAGGCGTCCGGAGGCATCGATGATCAGGTCCGTAACCACATTGAGCGACTGGCAGACCTCCAGTTCGGCCAGTTCCACCGCGCGATCCTCGGCCGCCTGGTCATCCGCCTGCCTGAGGTCATGCACGCGCTGCAGCGCTTCGGCATTCTTCAGGGCGATCACCCCGGCGCAGTAGGCGGCGCTGCGCACCTGGCCTACCACTGCCAATACCTGTGGATCCTGGCTGACCCGGTCGGCATTACCAATGGTGAAGGTGCGGGTGCGAGCGGCGACCGCAGCCGCCACCTCGCTGCTCATGGCCCGCCCCATGCCCGCCAGGTTGGCGAGGTGGAAGACTTGGAAGAAGCCCGGCGAATAGCGGAAGCGCTCGCCTACCGTGACCACGTCCCCAGGCGCTACCCGCACGTTGGTAAAGGTGGCCGTGCCGCTGGCGGTCAGCGTCTGGCCGAAGCCATTCCAGTCATCCACCACCGCTACGCCGGGAGCGTCGCGGCGGATGGTCGCCATGACGCGATTGCCGGCGTCATCGGTGGCGCCCACGTCGATCCAGTCCGCATAGAGCGAACCCGTGGTATAGAACTTGGTGCCCGAAAGCAGCAGGGCGTCACCCTCCCGACGCACGCGGGTACTGAATTCGGCCCGCCGGGCATCGCCGACCTCGCTGGAGGCCGGACCCAGGGTTTCACCCGCGGCGATACGGGCGAACCAGCGGCTGCGGCGTGCCTGGTCATCGCTGTTGAGCAAGCCCTCGACAAAGCCCATGTGACCGCGCAACGCCTGCACCAGATTGGAATCGGCCTCGCCCAGTTCGATGAGCAGGGCAAACAATTCCGGCAGGGTGACGCCCGCACCGCCATGCTCGACCGGCAACCGCAAGGCGGTGAAACCGGCCGCCTTCAGCCAGGCCAATTCTTCGACCGGCAGTCGCCGCTGCACCTCGCGTTCTATGGCGCCCGCGCGAATACGCTGGAACAGCGGCAGAAAGCGGGCCGAGAGTTCGGCGTGACGCGCGGAAGGGCCGGCGCCCCAGCCTGCGGAAATGATGCTCATGGAAAAGAAAATCCTTCTGGTCGTGTCAGCAGAGAGTGGGGAAGCGCGAGCCCAAGACGAGCCAGCTCGGTATGGGCGGCTCGGGTGCAGCCGATCAGCACCATCGCCGCTACCAGTCGACGGCCGAGGGTGCCGACGAGGGATACCCGCGCTGTCGCACGGTATCGGATGCGCGTTGCCGCTTCGGCTCGATTCAGGGTCGGCAGCCGAGGCAGCGGAGGGGGGCTGGACACGTCGCAGGCTGCCAGCTCGGGAACGAAATTCACCCTTGCAGTTCGCGCAGGCGCAGCAGGTAGAAGAGTTTTATCAGACAGCGGCATGGCAAACTTTGAAGTTCGTGAAAGTTGGCGGAAGTCTAGATGGGCGTTCAAGAGCGCCGCCAATCTTCAAAGCTGCTAAGGATATGTCTTTAACTGATTTTTAAATGCAGGTGTTGCTCACGCAACAGTTGAGCTGCCTGATCGGTTTTTGCTTATAAGCTTATGATTTTTTTTGCATTATGCTATGTAAGGTAAGACGTAAGAGATGGCTTAAACAAGGCGTTCAATCAAGCGAAGTTACAAGCAGCGAGGTGGTCGAATAACGTCTTTTCATGAGGTAATGCCTTAACGATATTTGGCTTCCCTCTTGTTTTTCCTTAGGGTCAGCGTTGATTTCTCGTTATCAGGACCCTGCGGTGACTGTCTATCTCGATGCGCGGCACCGCCGCCTGATCAAGCTGCTCCTGCATACCGCCACCGGTCGAAGTGAATGGCCAACCTGGGGGCTGATCGTCGGTGTCTACGCCGGCTGGCTGACGCTGGTCTGGGCGTGGCCGCTACTGGGTTTCTGGATCCTGCCGCCGCTGACGATCCTGGTGGTGCTGCATCAGTCCCTGCAACACGAGTTGATTCATGGACATCCAACTCGCTGGCCTGGGGTGAATGCCTTGCTCGCCTATCCGCCCCTCGGCCTCTGGTTTCCCTTTCCGCTCTATCGTGACAGCCACCTGGCGCACCATCGGCGCGAGAACCTCACCGATCCGACCCTCGATCCCGAGAGCCGTTATGTCGATGGCGAACTCTGGGAGCGGCGAGGGCAGGTCGGGCGTGCGTTGCTCTGGATGGACAAGACCCTGATCGGTCGGCTCCTGGTTGGCCCGATCCTGGCGCTGCACGGCATGCTCGATCTCGAAGTACGCCGCGGGTGGCGCGGGGAGCGGGGCGTGCTGCGCGTCTGGCTGATTCATCTGGCGCTGTGTGCAGGCTTGCTCCTGGCGATTCACTTGCTATCTGGCATTCCCCTGGAGGTCTATGTGCTGGGGGTAGCCTGGCCGGCGCTGGCCGTAACGCTGATCCGATCTTTCTACGAGCATCGTCCGGCGCTGGACCCTGCGCAAAGATGCGTACTCAACGAAAGCGGTGGGGCGCTGCGCTGGCTATTTCTCAACAACACCCTGCACCTGGTTCACCACGATCTGCCGGGCTTGCCCTGGTATTTCATTCCGCGGGTCTATCGAGCCAGGCGCCGTGCCTACCAGGTTCGCAGTGGTGGTTTCCTGTTTTCCGGCTATCGCGACTTGGGCTGGCGTTTCGCCTGGCGACCCGTGGATGCGCCACTGCATCCTCAAGCGCAAGCAGCGGGTACGCCGGCTGGCAGACGGCCATTTGCCATAGTTCTTATCACTAAATAATACCACCCCTGTAAAGAGCTGATCAGTCTCCTTCGACTCCTCTGCTGCAGCACTCAACGGCGAAAGGACCAGCCACGATCGAGACGCCATGGTCGTCATGATCGAACCGAATACCGGCGTTGGACTGCAGACGAAGTGATGCGCAAATTGGGAGCGCTCCGGTTTCACTAGACAGGGGTGTAGTCGAAAGGATGACTTCCGGGATCGCCTCGTCAGGCGTGTTCCCGGTTTACTTCGCCTTTGGCTGATTGCTGCAACAGCCTGACCAAGGCACGGACGCTTTCCGGCAGCGCCTCCAGATCCCTGACCAGGATATTTCGCTCGCGCAGGGCCCAGGGCTCTTCGAGCCGTACCGTCCTGATGGCCATGCTTTTGCCGTGATGCTGGGCGGCGGATTCGGGCAGGATGCCGATGCCCACCTTGGCTTCGACCATGCGGCACACGGCCTCGAAACTGGAAAGCTGGATACGCAGATTCAGGGTGGCACCGAGACGCTCCACCTGATCCCGCAGGAAATTCAGCAGGCTGGTGCCCTCGCGCAGACAGATGTGCTGGTAGTCCAGGGTTTCACGCAAGGTGACCTGGGGCTCGCTCGCCAAGGCATGATCGGTCGGTACTACCAGCGTCAGGCGGTCCATGCTGTAGGGCAGGATCTGCAGATTGCTGGCCTCGATCAGCCCGGCGGTGATGCCCAGATCCGCTGCCCCGTCGATGACCCCCCTGACAATGTCACGATTGAGGCGCTCCTGCAGATCCACCGTCACGCCGGGGCGATCGGCGAGATAGCCGGCCAGCAGCCCCGGGAGGAACTCTGTAACCGCTGTGGTGTTGGCGAAGATACGGATATGCCCGCTGGCATCGCTGCGGTACTCGGTGAATTCACCTTTGAGAAAGTCGACTTGGCGCATAACCAGGCGGGCATGTTGCAGTAGACGCTGACCCGCTGGCGTGAGCTCTACGCCGCGGCTGTCACGGTATAGCAAGCGGATGCCGAATTGGCTTTCGAGGGCCTTTATCCGGGCGCTGGCAGCTGCCGGAGAGAGTGCGGCCCGGCGTGCGCCCTGGGTCAGGCTGGGCGATTCGGCGATATGGATGAAAAGCCGCAGGTCAGGCAGGTCGAAATGCATGCTCTTGTACTCGGTACGTCTTTCGGCGTTCAGCCTAGCCGAATGCCGGCTTACGCAAATGTAAATTCACAGAACGAAACAACTCCCCTCAAGCTGGTTGAGAGCCTAATGACGGGAGCCAGACATGAACACTACGCCGGCCGAAGCCTGGGTGGGGCGAACGCTCGAAACCCACGAGTTCCTGGGTCAACGCCAAGTCGCGCGTATCGCCCATACCTTCGACGAATCGCCGTTGGCTGCAGGCGAGGCGCTGCCGCCGCTCTGGCACTGGGCCTTCTTCGATAATCCCGTGGCAGGTGCCCAGCTCGGGCCCGATGGTCACGCGGCGCGGGGCACCTTCCTGCCGCCGGCGGAAGGGCGTAATCGCATGTGGGCAGGCGGACGCCTGGAGTTTCTCGGCGAACTGCGCGTTGACGAGCAGGCTCGTTGCCTTTCGACCCTGCTACGCGTCGAGGAGAAGGCGGGCCGCAGCGGCAGCCTGCTGTTCGTGACCGTCGAGCATCGCTATTTCCAGCGCGACGAACTGGTACTGCGCGAAGAGCAGGACCTGGTCTATCGCGAGCCCGGAGCGCCCAAGGCCGGCAGCGGCGAAGCCATCGCTCTCGGCGGCTGGGCGGAGTCGGTGGTGCCCGAGCCTACGTTGCTGTTTCGCTATTCGGCGGTGACCTTCAACGGTCATCGCATCCACTACGACTGGCCCTACGCGACCCAACAGGAAGGCTATGCCGGTCTGGTCGTCCATGGCCCGCTCATCGCGACCCTGTTGCTGCGCAGCTTTCGTCGCGCCCATCCCACCGCGCGGATACGGCAATTCAGTTATCGCGGCGTTCGTCCGCTGATCGCGCCCGCTCCCTTCACGCTCAGTGGTCAGGTCATCGCGCCCGGGGAGGCGGAGCTGTGGGCCGGAAATGGCGACGGTGTCGCCCAGATGGCTCAGTTGCATTTCGAGTGACAGCGGTGCCCCTATAACGACAAGAGAGAAACCCCATGCTGGACGAACGACAAGAAGAATTCGCCGCCATTCGCGATGGCGTCCGTGGCCTCTGCGCGGGCTTTCCGGCCGAATACTGGCGCCGAATCGATGAGCAGAAGGGTTTTCCCCAGGACTTCGTCCAGGCGATGACCGAGGCAGGCTGGCTGTCCGCGATGATTCCGGAAGCCTATGGTGGCTCGGGGCTGGGCCTGGCCGAGGCGTCCATCATCCTGGAGGAGGTGAACCGCTGCGGGGGCAACTCCGGCACCATCCATGGGCAGATGTACAACATGTTCACCCTGCTGCGGAATGGCAGCGAAGAGCAGAAGAACAGCTATCTGCCACGGCTGGCCAGCGGCGAGCTGCGGCTGCAGTCCATGGGCGTCACCGAGCCCACCACCGGCACCGACACCACCAAGATCAAGACCACGGCGGTGCGCAAGGGCGATCGCTATGTGATCAATGGGCAGAAGGTGTGGATCTCCCGGGTGCAGCATTCCGATCTGATGATCCTGTTGGCGCGGACCACACCCCTGGAGGCCGTCCAGCGCAAATCCGAAGGTATGTCGATCTTTCTGGTGGATCTGCGTGAGGCAATTGGCAAGGGGCTCACGGTTCGGCCCATCCCCAACATGGTCAATCACGAGACCAACGAGCTGTTCTTCGACGAGCTGGAAATTCCCGCTAGCAACCTCATCGGGGAGGAGGGCAAGGGTTTCCGCTACATCCTCGATGGGCTCAATGCCGAACGCACCCTGATCGCCGCGGAATGCATTGGCGACGGCCGCTGGTTCGTCGAGAAGGCCAGTCACTATGCCCGCGACCGGGTGGTATTCGGTCGCCCCATCGGGCAGAACCAGGGCGTGCAGTTTCCCATCGCCGAGGCCCATATCGAGATCGAGGCCGCCGATCTGATGCGCTGGCACGCCTGCGATCTGTACGACCGCGGCGAAAACGCCGGCGCGGCGGCCAACATGGCCAAGTACCTGGCGGCCAAGGCCAGCTGGGAGGCGGCCAACGCCTGTCTGCAGACGCACGGTGGCTTTGGCTTTGCCACCGAGTACGACGTCGAGCGCAAGTTTCGCGAGACGCGCCTGTACCAGGTGGCGCCCATCTCCACCAACCTCATTCTTTCCTACGTGGCCGAGCACCTGCTCGAATTGCCGCGCTCGTTCTAGGGTGACTGCCATGACCCATACCGAACGTCTGGCGGCCTATCTTGGCGAGCTGGCCTATGCGGACCTGCCAGCCAGCGTCGTCTCTCGGACCGAAGAGCTGTTTCTCGACTGGCTGGGCTCCGCACTGGCCAGCGATGGCAGCCATCCCACACCGCTGTTCCATGCCTATGCGCAGACCATGGGCCCGCGCGAGGGGCGGGCCCGGGTACTCGTCGCGCCCTACGGCACCTCGCCCTACTTTGCCGCGCTGGTCAATGGCGCCGCCTCTCATCTGGTGGAGCAGGATGATCTGCACAACAGCTCGGTGCTGCATCCGGCGACGGTGGTCTTTTCCGCCGCACTGGCCGCCGCCCAGGACCTGGGAAAGAGCGGACAGGAGCTGATCGTCGCCGCGGTCGCCGGCTATGAGGCAGGCATCCGCATCGGTGAATTTCTCGGGCGCTCGCACTATCGGATCTTCCACACCACGGCCACCGTCGGCACCCTGGCCGCGGCGGTGGCGGTGGGCAAGTTGCTGGGCTTCGACCGGGAGCAGTTCATCCAGGTGCTTGGCAACGCGGGCACCCAGGCGGCGGGGCTCTGGGAGTTCCTGCGTGACGCGGCGGATTCCAAGCAGCTGCATACCGCCAAGGCAGCGGGGGATGGACTGCTCGCAGCCTATCTCACGGCGCAAGGGCTGACCGGTGCGCGCAACATCCTGGAAGGCGAGCAGGGAATGGCTGCCGGCCTTTCCAGTGACGCCGACGCCCGCCGCCTGAGCGATCGCCTGGGGCAGCGCTGGGCCTTGCTGGAAACCTCCTTCAAGTTCCATGCGTCCTGTCGGCATACCCATCCTGCTGCCGATGCCCTGTTGGACCTGATGCAGCGCGAGTGCCTGGCGCCCGACGACATTGCCCGGGTAACAGCACGAGTTCACCAGGGCGCCCTGGACGTGCTCGGGCGCGTGGACGTGCCGCGGACCGTGCATCAGGCGAAGTTTTCCATGGGCACGGTGCTGGGTCTGATCGCCGTCCATGGCAAGGCGCAACTGGGCGAATTTGCGAATTCCGCGCTGAACGATCCCGCGGTCGCGGCCTTCCGCGCGCGCGTCGGCATGCGGCTGGACCCCGAGGTCGATGCCGCCTATCCCCAGCGTTGGCTGGGAAGGGTCGAGGTGACAACCCGCCAGGGCGCCGTTCTGCAGGGACGTATCGACGAGCCCAAGGGTGATCCCGGCAATACCCTCGACAGGGCCGAATTGGAAGACAAGTTCCGCCGGCTGGTCGCCTTCGCCGGCAAACGCCCACCCGCCGAGGCCGAGGCCCTGATCGCCCAGGCCTGGCGGCTGCACGAGTGCGTGGATCTCTATTGCTTCACCTGACCCGGAGTGAACCAAGATGGCTGTCGAAAAACCTCGTCCTCTGGATGGCATCACGGTCGTGAGTCTCGAACACGCGATCGCGGCCCCGTTCTGCTCCCGGCAGCTGGCCGACCTGGGCGCCCGGGTGATCAAGATCGAGCGGCCAGGCAGTGGCGATTTCGCTCGGGGCTACGACGAACGTGTCGCCGGACTCGCCTCCCACTTCGTCTGGACCAATCGTTCCAAGGAGAGCGTGGCTCTGGATCTCAAGCAGGATGATGCCCTGGCCGTGCTGGACAAGCTGCTCGCCGGGGCGGACGTCCTGTTGCAGAACCTGGCGCCGGGCGCGGCGAGTCGGCTGGGGCTGGGCTTCGAGGCGCTGCACGAGCGCTTTCCCCGGCTGATCGTCTGCGATGTGTCCGGCTATGGCGCAGGAGGTAGCTACGAGCGCAAGAAGGCCTATGATCTGCTGATTCAGAGCGAGGCGGGTTTTCTTTCGGTGACGGGTGGACCAGACGATGACCAGCTGGCCAAGGCGGGCTGCTCGATCGCTGATATCGCCGCGGGGATGTATGCCTACAGTGGCATCCTGTCGGCGCTGCTGTTGCGGGAGCGGACCGGGGAGGGCAGTCGCGTTGAGGTCAGCATGCTGGAGAGCCTTGTGGAGTGGATGGGCTATCCGCTGTATTACGCCTACGCCGGCATGCCGGCCCCCGCGCGTGCCGGCGCCGCCCACTCCACCATCTACCCCTACGGACCCTTTCCCGCAGGCGATGGCGGCACGGTGATGCTGGGCCTGCAGAATGAGCGGGAGTGGCAGCTCTTCTGTGAGCAGGTGCTGTTGCAGCCGGAACTGGTTACCGATCCGCGATTTTCCGCCAACTTCAAACGTTCGGCGAATCGCGGCGTGCTGCGCGACCTGATCGTCGAGGCGTTCGCCGAGCTCAAGACCGAAGAGGTCATCACCCGCTTGGAGCGGGCGCAGATCGCCAATGCCCAGGTGAATGACATGGCGGCCGTCTGGGCGCATCCCCAGTTACGCGAGCGTGATCGCTGGCGTGAGGTCGGCAGTCCGGCCGGTCCCTTGCCCGCCTTGTTGCCACCGGCGAGCAACAGTGCCTTCGAGCCGCGGATGGATCCGGTCCCGGCGCTGGGCGAGCACACCGAAGCGGTATTGCAGGAGTTGGGCTATGACCACGCCGCGCTGGAGGCGCTGCGCCAGCGAGGTGCGCTATGACCCCTACCGCCAGCAGGATGGCTGCTGATCCTCGCTCGGCCCTGTTCGTCCCGGCGACTCGTCCGGAGCGAATCGCCAAGGCCGTGGCCAGCGGTGCCGATGTGGTGATCGTGGACCTGGAGGATGCGGTCGCTGAAGCCGCCAAGACCGCAGCACGCGGCGCCCTCGAACAGGCGTTGCTCGCCGCGCCTGCCTTACGGGTCTGGATACGGATCAACGCCGCCGCTCACTCGGCGCACGGCGACGACCTGGCGCTGTGCCAACGCCTGGGGCAGGTGCTCGGGGTCGTCCTGCCCAAGGCGGAAAGCGCCGCCCAGGTCGAGCGCGTCCATGCCGAGACGGGCAAGCCCGTCTGGCCGATCATCGAGAGCGCCCGGGGGCTGGATCGACTCAAGGAGGTCGCCGGGGCTGCCGGGGTGGAGCGCCTGGTGCTCGGTGGTCTGGATCTGGGCCTGGATCTCGGTCTGGAAAGCGGTACGGCGGCAGCCGAACGGCTGCTGGATCAGGCTCGCTTTCTACTCCTGCTGGAAGGCCGACTGGCCGGGCTGCCCGCACCGCTGGACAGCGTCTTTCCAGCCATCGATGACCTGGCCGGTCTGGCGACAGCCACCGCCAGTGCGCGTGACCAGGGCTTCGGCGGCCTGTTGTGCATCCATCCCCGCCAGGTCGCCGTGGTGCACGACAGCCTGCGGCCGACGCCAGCGGAAATCGATTGGGCACGGCAGGTGATCGCGGCGAGTCAGGGCGACGTGGGGGTCTTCGTCGTCGACGGGAAAATGATCGATGCACCCGTCATCGGGCGGGCCCAGCGACTGCTGAGGCGTCTGCAAACAGGTGCTCCGGTGTTAGGCAGAGCTGAAGGCCCTGTTGGGCAATGATGAATTCCACCCCACGGAGGGGGCGCGTTTAATAAACCCGACCTGATTACAAAAACAAGATGAGGTGTCGCCATGCCCACGTTGACTATCAAGACGCTGTTCTGTGCCGCCGTGTTTTCCTTCGCCGGTTCGCTTTACGCGGCAGATGAAGCTCCCATCACCATCAAGTTTGCCCATGTGGTCGCCGAGCACACCCCCAAGGGGCAGGGCGCGGTGCTGTTCAAGAAGCTGGCGGAAGAGCGCCTGCCCGGCCGGGTGAAGGTCGAGGTCTATCCCAACTCGTCGTTGTTTGGCGATGGCAAGGAGATGGAGGCTCTGCTGCTGGGCGATGTCCAGATGCTGGCGCCCTCGCTGGCCAAGTTCGAGCACTACGCCAAGGCGGTGCAGGTCTTCGATCTGCCCTTCCTGTTCGACAACATGGCCGCGGTCGATCGCTTCCAGGCCGGCCCCCAGGGCAAGGCATTGCTGGCCAGCATGGAAGGCAAGGGCATCACCGGGCTGGCCTACTGGCACAACGGGCTAAAGGTGCTGTCAGCGAACAAGCCGCTGCGTGAACCCAAGGATGCCCGCGGCCTGAAATTCCGCGTCCAGGCCTCGGCGGTCCTCGATGAGCAATTCAAGGCACTGCGTGCCGTGCCGCGCAAGATGAGCTTCGCCGAGGTGTATCAGGGCTTGCAGACCGGGGTCGTCAACGGTACCGAGAACACCTGGTCCAACTACTACAGCCAGAAGGTCTATGAGGTTCAGCCTTACTTCACCGAGACCAATCACGGCCTGATCGACTACATGGTGATCACCAATACCAAGTTCTGGCAGGGGCTGCCGGAGGATGTTCGCAGCGAGCTGAGCAAGGTGATGGCCGAGGTCTCTGTCGAGGTGAACCGCCAGGCTCAGGCCCTCAACGACGAGGCGCGTAGCGCCATCGCCAAGGCCGGTACCAGCGAAATCATCGAGCTGACTCCCGCGCAACGCGAAGACTGGCGCAAGGCCATGCAGCCGGTATGGAAGCAGTTCGAGGGAGAGATTGGCAGCGAGGTGATCAAAGCGGCCGTCGACGCCAACAGGGCTAGCTAAAAAAGCCACGAGCGCTTCTTTCCTTCGCCCCCTGTCAGCTGTTGTCGGAGGTTCTTATGCCCGCCGTGACCCGTCTCTGGTGCCGGCTGGAGGAGGCGCTCGTCGCCTTCCTGCTGGCGGTCATGACCCTGATCACCTTCTTCTACGTGGTGGTCAACAACGTTTACGCCGTTTTCTATTATTTCGCCGATCACCTTCCCTTTCTGGAAAAACCCCTCTTCGCCATCGGCGATGGCATTCTCTTCGTCTCCCAGGAAATGACCTGGAGCGTTGCCCTGGCCAAGGCCGTATTCGGCTGGCTGATCTTCATCGGTCTGGCCTGGGGCGTGCGCCTCGGCGCTCACCTGGGGGTCGATCTGCTGGTCAAGACCTTTCCGCCCGCGCTGCGCAGGTCGGTTGCCTTGCTGGCGGTCGGTATCTGTATTTTCTATTGCGGACTGATGACCTATTCCAGTCAGCAATGGGTAGCGGCGCTGATGAACGCCAACATCGGTGCCGAGGATCTCGACCGCTTCGGTCTGCGTCAGTGGCATATCGTCATGATCGTGCCAATCGGCTTCGGTCTCATGCTTATCCGCTTCGTCGAGGTGTTCCTGCGCATCCTGCGCAACGAGCAGAGCGGGTTCGGTGGACACAGTGAAGCCGAGGATGCTCTCAAGCTCGTCGACGGACACCAGGGCACGGAGCGCCAGCCATGACTATCACCTTTCTGTTCCTGGCGCTTTTCGTCCTGATGTTCATCGGCATTCCGGTTGCCATTTCCCTGGGGCTTTCCGGCGCGCTCACCATCCTGCTGTTCAGCAACGACTCGGTGCGCTCGCTGGCCATCAAGCTGTTCGAGACCAGCGAGCACTACACCCTGATGGCCATTCCGTTCTTTCTGCTGGCCGGAGCCTTCATGACCACGGGCGGGGTGGCTCATCGGCTGATCGAGTTCGCCAACGCCTGCGTCGGCCATATCAGGGGTGGATTGGCCATCGCCGCGATCCTGGCCTGCATGCTGTTCGCCGCCCTCTGCGGATCGTCGCCAGCCACCGTTGCCGCGGTAGGCTCCATCGTCATCGCCGGCATGGTCCGCTCGGGCTACAAGCGCGAATTCGCGGCCGGCATCGTCTGCAATGCCGGCACCCTGGGGATTCTCATCCCGCCCTCCATCGTCATGGTGGTCTATGCGACGGCCACCGAATCCTCGGTGGGCAAGCTGTTCATGGCGGGGGTGGTGCCGGGGTTGCTGCTGGGGCTGGTGCTGATGGTGACCATCTACGTCATCGCCCGGATCAAGAATATCCCGGCACTGCCACGCGCGTCCTTCAAGGAGGTGTTGCGCACCGGTCGCCGTGCCATCTGGGGCCTCATGCTCATCGTGATCATCCTCGGCGGCATCTACTCGGGCATGTTCACCCCCACGGAAGCGGCGGCGGTATCGGCGATCTATGCAGCCATCGTCGCGGTCTTCGTGCACAAGGACATGAAGCTGAGAGAGTGCCACCGGGTGCTGATCGATGCAGGCAAGTTGACCGTGGTGCTGATGTTCATCATCGCCAACGCCATGCTGTTCGCTCATGTACTGACCACCGAGCAGATTCCCCAGTCGATCACGGGTTGGGTCGTGGCCCAGGGGTTCTCGCCGGTGGAGTTCCTGATCGTGGTGAACATCGTGCTGCTGATCGCGGGCACCTTCATGGAGCCTTCGGCGATCATCCTGATTCTCGCACCTATCCTCTTCCCAATCGCCGTGCAGCTCGGGATAGATCCGATTCATCTGGGGATCATCATGGTGGTCAACATGGAGATCGGACTGATCACACCGCCGACAGGACTCAATCTGTTCGTCACTTCAGCAGTCACCGGGATGCCGCTGACCACCACCATCAAGGCCGTTTCCCCCTGGCTGCTGGTGATGCTCGCCTTCCTCATCCTGGTGACCTACGTGCCTTATCTGTCCCTGGCCTTGCCGAATTGGTTGGGCATGACCTGAGGCAGAGGAGGGTGACTGGGTGAAGCGTCCAACGACTTGCGACCGGACACTTCACCCAGTGGTTAAGGCGGCGCCACGATCGTCGTTGTCGCTCCGCGGCTCCTGAATTGATCCCCGTCCAATACCACCCCTGTAAAAACCGAGCTGCCACCCTTCGATTCCTCTTGCACGAACATGTCATGGAGACGATGACCATCCATCGCTGACTCCGCGCCTGGTCCTGGGCAGCTCGTCTTGCTAGCGTTCGCTGCTCAATAAGCGAAGAAGGCAGGGGGATAAGATGACCAACGCAACTCATGACGTCATTGTCCTGGGCCTGGGCGCCATGGGCGCGGCCACGCTTTACCAACTGGCCAGGCGTGGCGTGAAGGTCGCAGGCATCGATCGCTATGCACCGCCCCATGAGCTGGGCTCCAGTCACGGCGCGACGCGCATTACTCGCCAGGCGGTGGGCGAGGGTGCAGCCTACGTGCCCTTGGCGATCCGCTCGCAGCAACTCTGGCGCGAGCTGGAGGCGGAGAGGGGCGTCCGGCTGTTCGAGCAATGCGGGGTACTGATCATGACCGCCACCGCGACGGCAACCTCCCATCACGGTCGCCCGGATTTCACCCAGGCCACCCTGGAGCTGGCGCGCCAGTACGGGATCCCTCATGAGGCCTGGGATGGCGCCGCCATTCGCCAGCGGTTTCCGCAATTCCAGGTAGCGGAAGACGCGCTGGGCTATTTCGAACCAGGTGGGGGTTACCTCTATCCGGAAGCCTGTATCCAGGCGCAACTGGACGGCGCACGCGAGCGGGGTGCCCGGATCCATACCGATACCGTCATCGAACGGCTGGAGACGGACGAGCAGGGCGTACTGCTGCATTCGGCAGAGGGCCGCTGGCGGGCGAAGCGGGTCATCGTCGCTGCCGGCATGTGGAGCGCTGAATTGCTGGGCGCACCGTTCGACCGGCTGCTGCGCGTCTGCCGTCAGACCCTGCACTGGTTTGAAGTCGCCAGGCCCGAACTGTTTCCGGCGGATTCACCGAGCTTCATCCTCGCCCATGGCAGTGGCGACAGCGATCTCTTCTACGGCTTTCCTCCTCTGCCTGGGGAAAATGCCGTGAAGGTCGCCACGGAACAATACCAGAATAATACCACCCCTATAGGGATCAAAAGATCCCTTCATCCTGAGGAATCGAGCAGGCTGTTCAGTAATCAGGTAGGAAGGTGGGTTAACGGTCTTTCAGACCGGGCGGTACGCAGCGCGGTCTGCGCTTACACCGTGACGTCCGACTTCGGCTTCATCGTCGACGAGCATCCGGCGCTGCCGGGCGTGACCGTAGTGAGTGCCTGTTCGGGACATGGTTTCAAGCATTCGGCCGCGCTGGGCGAGGCGCTCGCCCAGCGCGTGACCACCGGGCGCAGCGACATCGATCTCGGCAGCTTCAGCCTGGCGCGATTCGGCTAGCGGCTGCGCACCGTCAGGGTGACCAGCCGGGTCACTACCAGGGCGATGTACATGACACCGGAGAACTGGCCGAGCATGACCAGCGAGCGCGCCATCGGCTTGATCGGGTAGATATCGCTCAGGCCGACGCCGGAGAGGATCGCGAAGCTGACGTAGAGCAGCTCGGTCCAGGTGCGTGCGGCCAGGGGATCGTTGGCGGCGGTGAAGCTGTTGGGCTGCAGGATCTGACAGGCCGAGTAGGCATGGGCGAAGGCCCAGGCCAGCAGGGTGAAGGTCGCACCCACGGCGAAGAGTTCATCGGTGGTCGCTCGCTGGTCTTCCATCATGTAGGCGATGAGACTGCCCGCGGCATAGAAGTAGAAGATCGCATCGAGGATGGCCAGGGATACCACCAGGTGGCGATTGCCCTGCCACTCCACCAGTACCGTGAGCACCAGGATGCAGCCGGCGAGAATGAACCCCAGCCACTGGATGGTCGGGCTCCGGCGCACCATGCGCAGGGCGGTGGCGAGGACGATGATGCCGAAGGCACCGATGATGGCGCGCCCATGTTCTTCCTGCTCCACGAAGGGGTAGAGCAGCAGCCCGAGCAACTGGATGAACAGCAGGTTGGCGGAGGGGTAACGGACCAGGTAGTGCAGCGGACTCTTCATCGCGACTCGGCGAAAGGCTCAGGGGCGGCCAGCGTAGCGGGTGGCGAAGCGCTTCGCCACGGGAGCCTCATGCTCCCGTGGCGCGGACCTCAGGCCGCCTTGCGGCAAGTGGAGGGCAGCAGGATGGTCAGGACACCCAGCAGCGGCATGTAGGAGCACAGCTGGTAGACGTATTCGATGCCGCGATGGTCAGCGAGATTGCCCAGCCCCGCGGCGGCGATGGCGCTGACGCCGAACATCAGGCCGAAGAAGATCCCGGCGATCATGCCCACGTTGCCTGGTACCAGTTCCTGGGCATAGACCACGATGGCCGAGAAGGCCGAAGCCAGGATGAAGCCGATGATGACGCTGAGCACACTGGTCCAGAACAGGTCGACATAGGGCAGGGCGAGGGTGAAGGGCGCCGCGCCCAGGATCGAGAACCAGATGACCGCCTTGCGGCCGATGCGATCGCCGATGGGGCCACCGAAGAAGGTTCCGGCCGCGACCGCACCCAGGAAGAGAAAGAGGTGCAGCTGGGAGCTGGCCACCGAGAGGCCGAAACGCTCGATGAGATAGAAGGTGAAGTAGCTGGTGATGCTGGCCATGTAGATGTACTTGGAGAACACCAGCAGTGCCAGCACGATCAGCGCGAAGGTCACCTGGCCGCGCGACAGGCCGTGGCTGACTGCGGCGGCCTTGCGACCCTTGGCGCTACGCAGGTGGTTGCGATACCAGCGCGACAGTCCGTACTGCACGCCGATGGCGAACAGCGCGAAGAGCGCGAACCAGGCGACATGAGTCTGACCATAGGGAATGACGATGGCTGCCGCCAGCAGGGGGCCGATGGCGGTGCCGGCGTTGCCGCCGACCTGGAAGGTGGATTGCGCCAGGCCGAAGCGTCCCCCCGACGCCAGGCGGGCCACCCGCGAGGTTTCCGGGTGAAAGGTCGAGGAACCGACGCCGATCAGCGCCGAAGCGGCCAGGATCGCGGGAAAACTGCCAACAAAGGCGAGCAGCAGTACGCCAATCAGGGTACAGACCATGCCGGCGGGCAGCAGATAGGGTTTAGGATGGCGGTCGGTATGGAAGCCGATCCAGGGTTGCAGCAGGGAGGCGGTGATCTGGAAAGCCAGGGTGATCAGGCCGATCTGGGTAAAAGTAAGACCATAACTGTCCTTGAGCATTGGATAGATCGAGGGCAGGACGGATTGGATCAGGTCGTTGATGAGGTGGGCCAGCGCACAGGAGGCCAGGATTCCCGCCACCATCGGCGAGGCGCCGGCCAGGGCGGCGGGGGGATTTTCGCCAGGAACGGCTGGCGTGGCAGAGGAAACGGCCATGCAGGTATTACCCTTATTATTTATGTCCAGCCGCTCACTGTGGCATCCTGTGGTATCGGAATCCAGTGCCAGTTACCGGATGTTTCCGGCAACCGACCCCACGTCACCCGGGTGCTTGACCTGGCTGGGGATAGATCGCACCTTCCACTCTTTTCACGCTTTTGTAATGGCAGATCCCATGACAGCCAAAGATCCACTGCTCCTCGACCAGCAACTCTGCTTTTCCCTGTACTCGGCTTCGCTGGCGATGACGCAACTCTACAAGCCCCTGTTGGAGAGCATGGGCCTGACCTTCCCGCAGTACCTGATCATGCTGGTGCTCTGGGAGCATGACGGCCTCACGCTCAAGGAATTGTCCAATCGGCTGCGGCAGGATTCCGGTGCCCTGACCCCCGTGGTCAAGCGCCTCGAGGCCGCCGGGCTGGTCACGCGCCGTCGCAGTGCCGAAGACGAACGCAACCTGTCGATAGAACTGACGCCCGCGGGTCGCACGCTGCGCGATCAGGCCAATGGGGTCAACAGCCGGGTGCGGCAGGTCTGCGCCCTGGGCGATGCGGGCCTGGATGATCTGCGCGAGACCCTGGTCATGCTGCGCACCCGTCTGGACGAGGAAGGCAACCCGACGTCCTGAACCAACCGGGTACGAGCGGTTCCCATGGCTACAGTCGCCGGGGAATTCGCATGACCTTCAAGTACCAGCCTGACCAGGATTATCTGCTCGTGGATCTCACCAGCGGGCGCACTGCGGGCAAGCTGCTGCAGGGCGAATTGCATATCGCCGAAAGCTGCCAGGGGGAAGATCCCCGGACCTATGCCCAGTTGCTCGACGAAAAAACGCTGCGCAGCACCCTGGGCGACGAGGTCGGGCAGCGTGAGGGCGATATCCTTACCCTGCGTCGCACCGGCATCAGGTTGCGCCTGGTACCCCTGGAAATTGCCTGCGACTAGGCGTCGCGACGGCTGAGGATCGCCCTGAACAACCAGGCGACCAGTGCCACGTTGATAAGCGCCAGCAGGCAGAGCAGACCCAGCACCGCCTGGGGGCCATGGTGTTCCAGGACATAGCCACAGAGCAGGGGCGTGGCGGCCTGGCCGAGCAATGCCGGGCGCGCCATGCGGCCGAGGATGGTGGCGTATTCCGCCGGACTCCAGAGCGCCAGCGGCAGGGCGCCACGAATGATGGCCCTCAGGCCATTGCCCGCGCCGAAGATCACCAGACCCACGACCGTCACCCAGACTAGGCCGGGACCCAGGGTGACCAACAGCAGGCCGGCGGCCGTGCAGACCACCGAGGCCAGGGCCGTCCATAGCGGGTGGCCGTTGCGGTTGAGCAGGTCGATGATCCGTGAGGCGACCTGACTTGGCCCCAGGCAGGCGCTCAGCGCCACGGCGCTGGCCAGGCTGTAGCCGATCCCCTGCAGCAGGGTGATCAGCTGGATGGAGATGGCTGTCATCAGCACCGCGCCCAGGCTGAAGAGGGCCATGAGTACGATGTACAGGGCGCGATCAACCGGTACTGCCGGTGCCGTCTGGTTGGGCCGCGGCGCCCGGGTGGCGAGGACCGGCGCGGGCAGGGCGCGTCGATACAGGGGCCAGATCGTCAGCAACAGGACGGCCGCATAGACCAGGCAGGCACCGCGCCAGCCCAGATGACTCACCATGAAGGCGGCGACGGGCCAGGTAATGGCGGTGCAGAAGCCGGAGACCAGGGTGATGCCGCTGATCGCCGAGCGGGCCTGGCTGCCGTAGCAGGTGCCCAGGGTCGCGAACAATGCATCGTACAGACCCGCGGCCATGCCGATACCCATCACCACCCAGGCGAGCAGGAACAGCGGCAGATGCTGGGCGCTGGCCATCAGGGTCAGCCCGGCGGCCACCCCCAGACCGCTCAGCGACAGCAGCGTGCGGCCGCCCTGGCGGGCGATCAGGCGGCCACACGCCGGTGCGAGCAGGCCGGAGACCAGGACGCCGAGCGAAAGACCGCCATAGACCCATTGCCGGGACCAGCCGGTCTCCTGTACCACCGGATCGGCCAGCACCGCGAGAATGAAAAAGGAGCCACCCCACACGAGGATCTGGGCGATGCCGAGCAGCAGGATCTGTAAAGGCGAAGCCTTGGCGACAGGGGTAGTCATGACAGCGTCGAGCAGGATGGCAAACGGAGGGGACGGACCTTAGCCCCTGTTACCTTTCGCCGCAATCGTCTGATTTTTTCGGACAATGGCATTTTGTAATCAGCTCGACATCTGGCTTGCCTAGGCTGCTGTGCTTGACCGTCTTCCTGCAGTGACGCCTCCATGCTTCGGATCCTCGCGCCCCTTCGCCGCCTTTCCCGCCGTTCCTGGTTGAGAGCTCTCAAGACCGGCCCGCGGATGCTGTTCTCCTTTACCTTCGCCGCCGTGCTGCTCGCCGGATTGGGCAGTTTTTCGCTATGGGAGATGCAGCAGCTGCGCCGTCAGGCCCTGAGCATGGAGCAGGACTGGTTACCCAGTATCGCCATCGCCGATTCCCTGGCGATCAACCTCGGCAAGTTGCGCAACCAGGCCTCGGTGGTGCTGCTCAATGCCGAGGATCCGGGCGCCGTGGCCATGAGCCGGGTCACCCTGGAGCAACTGGTCAACGAGACCGATCAGCTGTTCCGGGACTATGCGCCGGTCGTCACCGATGCGACCGAAGGGGATTCGATCAAGGCCCTGCACGAGGCGTATCTGCCTTTCGTGGAAGGCCTGCGCGAAGAGGTGCGCCTGATCGAGCAGCAGCAGATCGCGGCTGCGCGGATGCAACTGGATACCGTGGTGGGCCTCAAGGGCGATCTGATGGACATGCAGGTGCAACTGCTGCGCGAATTGAACAAGCAGGGCGCGGCCCAGGCCAAGGAGGTGGCGAACGTCCAGTTCCTGCAGGCCCGCGCCATCGTCTGGTCGGTCATTGGCGGCGCCATTCTGCTGCTGCTGCTCCTGGCCTGGCGACTGACCCGTAGCGTGGTGCAGCCGCTGCGCCAGGCGCTGGACATCTCCGGCGGCATCGCCGCGGGTGATCTGCGGCAGAACATCCAGCCCCAGGGGCGCGACGAGGCAGCCATGCTGCTGCTGGCGCTGGAGCGTATGCAGGGCAATCTGCGCGAGGTGCTGGCCCATACCGGCAATGCCTCGGAGCAATTGGCCTCGGCCTCGACCCAGGTGAGTGCCGTGATGGATGAAAGCTGCCGCAATCTGGAGCAGCAGACGACCGATATCCAGCATGCGGCCAATGCCGTCACCCAGCTCAATCAGGCGGTCCAGGCGGTGTGCGAGCACGCGACCTCCACCTCCGCCGAATCGCAGCGCTGCGTCGATCAGGCCAAGCAGGGGCAGACGCAGGTCCGCCAGACGCTGGCCGCCATCACCCAGCTGGTGGGCAACGTGGACGAGGCGGCCAACCAGGCTGGCCAGCTGGCCGAGCAATCCAAGGGCATCGGCAAGATGCTCGATGTCATCCGCAACGTCGCCGAGCAGACCAACCTGCTGGCGCTCAACGCCGCCATCGAGGCAGCCCGTGCCGGGGATGCCGGACGCGGCTTCGCCGTGGTGGCCGACGAGGTGCGGGGCCTGGCCCGCCGTACGGGCGACTCCACCCGTGAGATCGAGGGTCTGATCGACGGCATGCAGCAGGTCAGCGAGAAGACGGTGACTGCCCTGGATCAGAGTCGACTCCAGGCCAGCCATACCCGCGACCAAGCCCAGGCGACCTGGCAGGTGCTGGAAGGCATCACTCAGGCCATCACCGCCATCGGCCAGCGCAACGACGCCATCGCCGCGGCCACCGAAGAGCAGACGGCCACCACGGCGGCGGTCGATCGCAACCTGACGCTGATCCGCGACGCGGCGACCCAGACCGCCGCCGGCGCCCAGCAGACCAGTGCCAGCAGCCAGCAGCTTTCCGCCCTGGCCGCCGATCTGCACGGCGCCCTGCAGCGCTTCGTGGTCTAGGACGGGCGGGATCTCAGGCCGCCAGCATCACCCGGTCGCGGCCTTCCTGCTTGCCACGGTAGAGCGCCTGGTCGGCGCGCTCCAGGGCGCTGGCGAAGGCCTCGCAATCGCGAATCTCGCACACCGCCAGGGTCGCGGTGACCCGCGCGGGACCGCGTTCGAGGGACTGGGTGACATCGGTCAGGCGCTGGCGGATGCGTTCCGCCACGCCCCAGGCCACTTCGGTCCGCGCCTGGGGCAGCAGCACCAGGAATTCCTCGCCGCCCCAGCGCGCCGCCAGATCGGAGTGGCGCACCTCGCGGCGGATGACGTCGGCGATGCCCTGCAGCACCAGATCGCCGCAATCGTGGCCGAAGCGATCGTTGATGTGCTTGAAGTGATCCACATCGAAGAGAATGAGGCTGCCGGCCACACCACTGTGCTGGTCGGCCTGGTCGAGAATCCGCCGGCGGTTGTAGAGGTTGGTGAGGCTGTCGTGGCTGGCGGAATGCAGCAGGTCCAGCTGCATCTTGGTGCTGTGGTGGAAGGAGGCGCCGGTGCCATAGAGCAGCAGTAGCAGGGCGCTGATGACGTTGACGACGCCGAAGAGCTTCATTGCCAGGGGCGCGAGAGCCGCGGGAGGGTGCAGCAGATAGCCGCCCGCCAGGGTCACGAGGATTCCCAGCGCCAGCAGCAGATGGCGGATCGGCGCGGTGCGGTAGTTGTAGATGACGATCGGCAGGATGCACAGCACGTAGTAGTGGAAGTTGCTGTCCCAGCCGAGTTGCCAGGTGGCGATCCAGGCGTGGGCGACGATCTCGCAGCACATGGTCAGGCTGGCGATGCGATAACGGCGCTGGCGCAGGGCGGCCAGGCAGCCGACGTAGGCCGCGATGCTGAGCACGTTGGCCCAGGCCATCAGGATCTGGTCGAGCAGGACGAAGATGACCAGCAGCGCCACATGAATGGTCATGGCCGCCTGAACGACAGGTTTGGCGACTTGCCAGAATTTGCCCAGGGAGTCGTTGAGAGCCTGGTTGCGATCACGATAGGAAAGAGCAGTCATGAAGAGGTCACCAGAAAGCAGTGCGCCAATGATAAACGCGCTAACAGTAAGCTTAATGGCAAACGGCCAGTCCGGGTGATCCTTTAGCCGAATGGAGGCTGGAACGGATCGAGTGGAGCGCTGCCGCGACCATCGGCGCTCCTGACTGCGGTGCTGTGCCCGGGTTCGTCCGCGCTATCCACCCAGCCGCCTGCTGATGGCCTGGGCGGCGGCGTGCAGACGGCTCGCCGCGGCGCCTCCGACCTCGGCCTGGAAGCCTGGCGCGGCGCCGACCAGGGTCAGCACCCCGGCCAGCCGGCCGCCGGCTCCAAACAGTGGTGCGGACAGCGCATTGACACCCGCCATCAGCAAGCCATGCACCGGTTGGATATGGGTCTCCCGCAGCTGGCGTGCACCTTCCGCCAGCTCCGCCACGCTGGGCGCATCCGGCCGGTGCAATTCTTCCGCGCGCAATGCCGCGGTCTCGACATCCGGCAGGAAGGTGTTGAACACCAGGCCCGTGGAGGAGCCCAGCAGCGGCAGTACCGAGCCGACCTGGGTCACCAGGGTGACAGCGCGCAGCGCCTGTTCCACCAGCACCACCGTCGGCCCCTTGTTGCCCCAGACCGCCAGGAAGCTGGTTTCGCCGACCTCGTCGCGCAGATCGGCCAGCAGCGGCGCCGCCAGCTTCACCACATCCAGCCGACCCAGGGCGGCCAGGCCAACGAACAGGGCGGCCTGACCGAGTCCGTAGTGATTGGTCCGCGGATCCTGCTCGGCGAATCCGCTGGCGATCAGAGCCTGCAGGTAGCGGTGCACCTTGCTGGCGGGCATGTCCAGGTGGCTGGCCAGGCGCGACAAGGACGTCGACGGCGCCAGCTCGGCGAGGGCCTTGAGGATATCGGTGCCGACCTCGGCCGCCTGCACCTTCTGGCGTCGTGGGGGTGCTGCTTCGGGGGTGTTCGTCATCGTTTCGATCGCGTGGGTAAAGGCAGCGTTATAGCTTGACGCTCTCCTGGGTTCAATTTACTTTTTGCGTAAACCTGTTACGCATAATGGGTGGGCCAGGTGGACAGACAAGAACAAGCAACAACGCCAGTGACCTATCAATCCGGCTTTGGCAATCACTTCAGCGCCGAGGCCCTGCCGGGTGCCCTGCCCGTCGGGCAGAACTCGCCACAACGCGCGCCCTTCGGCCTCTATGCCGAGCAACTCTCCGGCACGGCCTTTACCGTGCCGCGCCACGAGGCTCGGCGCTCCTGGCTGTATCGGCTCAGGCCTTCGGCCGCCCATGGCCGCTTCCAGCGCTGCGAGCTGCAGTTGACCGGCGTGGAGCTGGGCGCGCCGACACCCAATCGCCTGCGCTGGAATCCCTTGCCGCTGCCGGCCGCCGCCACCGATTTTCTCGCCGGGCTGGAACGGCTCGTCGCCACCGACCCGGGTGACCAGGCCGAGGGCGTCAGCCTCTATCGCTATGCCGCCAATGCCAGCATGACCGGCGTCTTCTACGACGCCGATGGAGAATTGCTGATCGTGCCGGAGCGAGGGCGGCTGGACCTGGTTACTGAGCTAGGTCTGCTGCGCATCGAGCCGCTGGAGATCGCGGTGATTCCACGCGGCATGAAATTCCGGGTGGAGGTGGTGGAGGGCGAGGCGGTACGGGGTTACGTCTGCGAAAACCACGGGCGCTCTCTGCGGCTGCCCGAGCTGGGTCCGATCGGCAGCAACGGCCTGGCCAATCCGCGGGATTTCCAGGCACCCGTGGCCCGCTTCGAGGATCGGGAGGCACCCACCCGGCTGGTGCAGAAATTCCTCGGCGAACTCTGGGAGACCGAGCTGGATCACTCGCCGCTGGACGTGGTCGCCTGGCATGGCAACAACGTGCCCTACAAATACGACCTGCGTCGCTTCAATACCCTGGGCACCGTGAGTTTCGATCATCCGGATCCCTCGATCTTCACCGTGCTGACCGCACCCGGAACCAGCGAAGGGGTGGCCAACATCGACTTCGTGATCTTTCCGCCCCGCTGGATGGTCGCGGAAAACACCTTCAGACCACCCTGGTTCCACCGCAATCTGATGAACGAATTCATGGGTCTGATCCAGGGAGCCTACGACGCCAAGGCCGATGGCTTCGCGCCGGGTGGGGCCTCCCTGCACGGCTGCATGAGCGCCCACGGTCCGGATCAGGTCTCCACCCAGAACGCCATCGCCGCCGACCTGCGGCCGCACCGGATCGAGAACACCATGGCCTTCATGTTCGAAACCGGGCGCGTCCTGCGGCCGACCCGTCACGCCCTGGCATCGCCGCTGCTGCAGCCCGACTACGATGCCTGCTGGGCGGGCCTCACCAAGACCTTTGTCGCGCCCGGCGCAGGAGTATCGGCATGACCCACGAATTGCCCAGCTGGGTCGCCTCGGCCAATGGCCATGCGGATTTTTCCCTGCACAACCTGCCCCTGGGCGTGTTCAGTCGCGGCGAGGAGAGGCCCCGCGGGGGCGTGGCGGTGGGTGACTTCATCCTCGATCTGGGCTTCGCTCTCGAAGCGGGTCTGTTCCGCGGCGAGGCCCAGCGGGCCGCCGAACTGGCTGCTCAGGAAACGCTCAATGCCTTCTTCGCCGCCGGCGGGGCGGCGAGGGTCGCATTGCGCCAGGCCCTGCAGGCCTTGCTGCGCGCCGACCATCCGCAACGCGAGCAGCTCGAGGAGCTGGCCGAGTATCTGCTGGCACCCCAGAGTGCCTGCCGAATGCACATGCCGGCGCGGGTCGGTGACTACACCGACTTCTATGTCGGCATCCACCATGCCACCCAGATCGGTCGGCTGTTCCGCCCGGACAATCCGCTGCTACCCAACTACAAGCACGTGCCCATCGCCTACCACGGCCGTGCTTCGACCCTCGGGGTCTCTGGCAAGGCGTTCAAGCGACCCAAGGGTCAGACGCTCCCGCCCGGGCAGGAGGCGCCCGTGTTCGGGCCTTGCCGCCGGCTGGACTACGAGCTGGAGCTGGGGATCTGGATCGGCCCGGGCAATGCCCAGGGCGAGTCCATCGCCATCGGCAGCGCGGCGGAGCACATCGCCGGTTTCTGCCTGCTCAACGACTGGTCGGCGCGGGACATCCAGGCCTGGGAATACCAGCCGCTGGGCCCCTTCCTGTCGAAGAGTTTCGCCAGCACCCTGTCGCCCTGGGTAGTGACCGCGGAAGCCCTGGCACCCTATCGCCAGGCGCAGCCAGCGCGGCCTGCCGGGGATCCCCAGCCCCTGGCCTATCTGTATGACGAACGCGACCAGGCCCAGGGCGCGCTGGACATCGAACTGGAAGTGCTGCTGCGTACGCCGCGCATGGTGGAGCAGGGGTTGCCTGCCCAGCGGCTCGCCCTGAGCAATACCCTGAACATGTACTGGACGGTGGCGCAGATGGTGACCCATCACACCGTCAATGGCTGTGCCCTCCAACCCGGCGACTTCTTTGGTTCGGGCACCCTGTCCGGGCCGGATGCCGGCAGTTGCGGCAGCCTGCTGGAGCTCACCCAGGGCGGCAAGCAGCCGCTGCAACTGCCAGGCGGCGAGACCCGTACCTTTCTGGAAGACGGTGACGAGGTCATCCTCAGGGCGCGCTGTCAGCGGCCCGGCTTGCCCACAATCGGCTTCGGCGAATGTCGCGGCCAGGTGCTGGCCGCGGGGTAGGGCAGCGCGGATTGGGCAACGACCCGAGTGCCGTTGACAAGGCCTCCGGGCAAGCGCAGATTCCTTTTAACGTAATGAACTTACGCATAATAAGAAGCCGGCAGGCAATCGCGGGGCAGTGTCGATGGACCTCTTCACCTATTACCGTTCGACCTCGGCCTATCGGGTCCGTCTGGCCCTGGCGCTGAAGGGGTTGGACTACCAGGCCGTGCCGGTCAATCTGCTGGCCGGCGAGCAGCGCCAGCCGGACTATCGCGCGCTCAATGCCCAGGGCCGACTGCCCAGCCTGCGCCTCGACAGCGGCGAGGTGCTGATCCAGTCGCCCGCCATCCTCGAATACCTGGAAGAGCGCTATCCAGCGGTGCCCTTACTGCCGGCCGAGCCGCTGCTGCGCGCCCGGCATCGGGGGGTCGCCGCCCTGATCGCCTGCGATGTCCATCCGCTGCACAACGTCTCGGTGCTCAACCGCCTGCGCGGTCTGGGCCTGGAAGAGCCGGCCATCCTCGACTGGATTTCGCATTGGATCGGCGAGGGCCTGGCGGCGGTGGAGGCGCAGATCGGGTCCAGTGGTTTCTGTTTCGGCGACGTAGGGCTGGCGGACGTCTATCTGCTGCCCCAGCTCTATGCGGCGCGGCGTTTCCAGGTGGATCTGTCGCCCTATCCGCGTCTGCTGCGGGTGGAGGCCCTGGCCGCCGCGCATCCGGCGTTCCAGCAGGCGCGCCCCGAGGTTCAGCCGGATACCCCGGCACAGGTGGCCTCGTGAGGCGCCTGGGCTGTCAGCTTCTCCTGGGCGATTTCCTCGCCCGCAGCGTGCGCGGCATTTCCTGCGCGCCGCCCCTGACGGGGCGCTAGCCCGCGTTACCGACAACGTCCGTCACGTTACCCGTCAAGGAGCCAGTCATGGCCGATCTGTTTGAAAATCCCATGGGCCTCATGGGTTTCGAGTTCATCGAATTCGCTTCGCCTACGCCCAACGTCATCGAACCCGTACTGGAAAGCCTTGGCTTCAGCCACGTCGCCAACCACCGATCCAAGGACGTGGTGCTGTTCCGCCAGGGCGACATCAACGCCATCGTCAATCGCGAGAAGACCGGCCATGCGGCCTATTTCGCCGCCGAGCACGGACCTTCGGTCTGCGGCATGGCCTTTCGTTGCCGCGACTCCCACCACGCCTACGCCAAGGCGCTGGAGCTGGGCGCCCAGGCGGTGGACATGCCTACCGGCCCGATGGAACTGCGGCTGCCGGCGATCAGGGGCATCGGCGGTGCGCCGCTGTACCTCATCGATCGCTACGAGGAGGGCAGCTCGATCTACGACATCGATTTCGTGTTTCTTGAGGGAGTCGAGCGCAAGCCGGTGGGCGCCGGCCTCAAGGTCATCGACCACCTGACCCACAACGTCTATCGCGGGCGCATGGCCTACTGGGCCGACTTCTACCAGCGGCTGTTCAACTTCCGCGAGCTGCGCTACTTCGACATCAAGGGCGAGTACACCGGTCTGACTTCCAAGGCCATGGCGGCGCCGGACGGCCTGGTGCGCATCCCGCTCAACGAGGAGTCCTCCAAGGGGGCTGGGCAGATCGAGGAATTCCTCATGCAGTTCAACGGCGAGGGCATCCAGCACGTGGCCTTTCTCACCGACGATCTGATCGCCACCTGGGATCGGCTCAAGGCCTACGGCACGCGTTTCATGACCGCGCCGCCGGAGACCTACTATGAGATGCTCGAAGGGCGGGTGCCCAACCATGGCGAACCGGTGGAGCAGCTGAAAGCCCGCGGCATCCTCCTCGACGGTACCTCCGAAGGTGGCGAGCGCCGCCTGCTGCTGCAGATCTTCTCCCAGACCCTGCTGGGACCGGTGTTCTTCGAATTCATCCAGCGCAAGGGCGATACCGGTTTCGGCGAGGGCAACTTCAAGGCGCTATTCGAATCCATCGAGCGCGATCAGGTGCGGCGTGGGGTGCTGAGCACCTCGGCGTAACGGCCTCCGGCCTCCTGGAGGCTTGCCCGGCGGCAGGCGACGCCTCTAAGGTGACGGCGCGTCGCAAGGACGCGCGCCAACCTTGGAGGTGGCCATGGAGCTGAGCCAGACCCTGGCGCAGGAAATTGTCGAACGCGCCATGCGCATCCTGCCGGGCAACGTCAATGTCATGGATGCGTCCGGGCTGATCATCGGCTCGGGCGATCCGGCGCGACTGTTCACCCGCCATGCCGGCGCGCGCCAGGTCATCGCCGAAGGCCGTGCGGTGGCGCTGGATGCCGTCGCCGCCGCACGGCTGGCTGGCGCCCAGGCAGGTATCAACCTGCCGTTGTATCGCGCGGGCGAGCTGGTCGGGGTCCTTGGCGTGTCCGGGGCTGACGCCGAGCACTTGCGCCTGCCCGCCGAGCTCCTGCGCCTTACCGCGGAAATGCTCATCGAGCAGGCCGCCGGGCAACCGCCCGTAACCAGCCGCATGACCGCCCCCCTGCTGCGTCAGCTGCTTACACCGGGTGCGGCGCCCGAAGTGGGTCGCCATGCCAGTCTGCTCGGCTTGCGGCCGGAGCTGCCGCGTGACGTGCTGCTGCTCGAATTCGCCGTGCCTGCACCGGGCTTTGGCGACTGGGCCCAGCAGCGGCTGACGCACAGCTGGTGCCTGCCGCGCAAAGAGGGGCAGTGGCTCTGGTATCGACCCGGCGCGCAAGCGCCTGAGGCGCTGCTGGGGGAGCTGCCGGGGCAGGGCTGGTCATTGCAGCGCAGTGCCTGGATCCCGGAGGCCCGACCCTGGTCGGGGTTGGCCGAGACGACTCAGCGGGCCCTGGATCTGCTGACGGTGGCCAGGCGCCTGCGACCTGACCTCGTCCGGGTGGCGCAGGACGACCTGGCCCTGCCCACCTGGCTCCAGGGTCAGGCCGAGCGCTCGCACGGCGCCTGGTTGCTGGAGCCGTTGCTGCGCTTGCGCCAGGCCGACCGGGACGGCCAACTGCTGGCGACGCTGCGCAGCTGGTTCGCCCAGGACGCCAGCCCCCAGGCCTGCGCCGAGGCGCTGGGGCTGCATCGCAATGGCCTGCGGCATCGGCTGGAGCGGATCCAGGCGCTGACCGGACGGGATCCGCGGCGTTTCGCCGAGGCCGCCGACTTGTACTGCGCGCTGCTGCTGCTGGATCAGGACTGGGCGAATTCACAGTCCTGACTTCACTATGTTGGGCTTTTGTCCTGTTGTAGCGCCGGCCGAACCGGGAAACACTCGGTGCATAACAACGGAGAATCGCCCATGAAAATCGTCGTCGCCCCTGACTCCTTCAAGGAAAGCCTGTCCGCTGCCGGTGTCGCCCGCGCCCTGGCCCGTGGCCTGCATCAGGCCCTGCCCGCGGCCGAGATCATCGAGTGCCCCCTGGGCGATGGCGGCGAGGGCACCCTGGATGCCGTACTGGCCGCAACCGGCGGCGAGGTGCGCGAGGCGCGGGTGACCGGTCCGCTGGGCGAGCCGGTGACCGCCCGCTGGGGCTGGCTGGCCGAGCAGCGCACCGCCTTCGTCGAGATGGCCAGCGCCAGCGGTCTGGAGCTGGTCCCCAGGAGCCGGCGCGACGTGCTGGTCGCCACCTCCCGCGGTACGGGCGAGCTCCTGCACGCCGCGCTGGACGCCGGCGCCGAGCGCCTGGTGCTGGCCATCGGCGGCAGTGCCACCAATGACGGCGGCGCAGGGCTGCTGCAAGCGCTGGGTGTGCGCCTTTTGGACAGGCAGGGTCAGGCGCTGGGGCCGGGCGGGGCAGCCCTGGCGATGTTGGCCAGCCTGGACGTGACCGCGCTGCACCCACGGCTGGCGGAGGTGGAGGTGGTCATTGCCGCCGACGTCGATAATCCGCTCTGTGGTCCCCAGGGCGCCAGCCAGATCTTCGGTCCGCAAAAGGGCGCTTCGCCCGAGCAGGTTCGCCAGCTCGACGCGGCCCTCGCGCATTTCGCCACCGTTACCGCCGCGACCCTGGGTCGTGATGTCCGGGAGCAACCGGGTGCCGGCGCCGCCGGTGGCGTCGGCTTTGCGGCCCTGGCCTTTCTCCAGGCGACCTTCCGCCCCGGCATCGAGGTGGTGGCGGAACTGGTCGGTCTGGACGACGCCCTGATCGACGCCGATCTGGCAGTGACCGGCGAAGGGCGGCTGGACGGCCAGACCCTGAGGGGCAAGACCCCGGCGGGTGTATTGCGCCTGGCCCGGCGCCACGGCGTGCCGGTGGTGGCCGTGGCCGGTTCGCTGGGCGAGGGCTATGACGCCCTCTATGAGCAGGGTCTCGCCGCCGCCTTCAGCCTGGTGCCGGGTCCGCTGAGTCTGGAAGAAGCCCTGGCTCAGGCCGAGGTATTGCTGGAGCGGACCGCTCGCGATATCGGGCGGCTGTGGCGGACGGCGAAAGGCTGACGCCAGAGCCTGCCTGGCTGGCGAGCCGCGGGGATTTGCCTCATGCTGGGCGTCCCGCTGCCAACCGACTGCCGCGATGACCTCGTCTGCGATCCTGCGTACCGGCCTGCTTACCGCGGCCCTGCTGCTGACTGTGCCCGCCGTCCAGGCGGCCATTCCCAGTCTCAAACCGGCCGACACCTGCGTGCGCAGCGCCTTCGTGCTGCGCTGTCAGGACGGGCAGGGCGGTTGGTACGGGGTGGCGGTGCAGGGCAACGATACCCTGATGCGTGGCTATGATCCGGTATCGGGCCGCTCCTGGGCCCAGACCAGTACGCGGCTGGGACGGCTGCAGTTCTTCAGCGGCCTGACCAGCGACGGCACCCTCTGGCTGGGCCGCACCCGCCAGTTGGGCTGGAACGTCATCAGTCGCTTCTCCACGTCCCAGGGCGACCGCGCCCGCACCAGCTGCAACCGCGTGGCGGGGTGCGAGTGGCGTTAGGTGAACCGGCCGATCGGCTCACTACATGAGCTGATCGGCCGGTTTATTCGGCTCAGCCGTGACGCCCAATTCGAGTTGATATCCGATTGCCTGTTCAACCTAGCGCCTGGGTCAGCAGCGCGAACTGATCCACCCCTTCGCGGGACCGCGGCGCCGCGCCCCTGGCCATCTGCTCGACTTCATCGACCTGGGGGACGCCGATTTCAATCAGCCAGGGATTGAGACCGCTGCGGGCCGTCACGTCGAATCTCAGGTAGCGCCCTTCGGCGTGGCGCAGCAGGGCGAGCACCAGGGCCTTGGCCTGGTCGGTGGATTCAGCGATCACCGGGCCGACCGACAGGCCGCGACCATAGGGGCGTAGCAGGGCGAAGCCGTGTAGCTGGCCTTCCAGCTCCAAGCCGACGATACGCTCGGCCTGGGGCACCAGTTCGCGGAGCAGGGCGCTGCGGTCCAGGCCGGTAGCCGCCTGGGCGAGGGCCTCCAGCTGCGGCGCCGCTGCCGGATTCAACGCGCGGACCTGGCCTTCCAGCGGATGGCGTTCCCCCATGGCCGGCAGACGCGCCACCTGGTGCTGATAGATGCGCTCATAGGATTCGAAGCCCTGGCTGCGGTAGAGAGGGGCACCGCGCACCGTTGCGACCAGCAGCGGCGTGCGGTTGCCGGCCAGTTGCAGCAGGCCGTCCATGAGCCGGCGGCCATGGCCCTGGCCCTGGTGGCTGTCGGCGACGATCACCAGGCCGATGGTGGCGTAGTCGCCCTGGGGCACGCAGAAGCCGGTGCCAAACACGCCCTGGTCGTCTTCCAGCACCAGGCCTTCGCCAGTGTGGAACAGGCACTGCCAGTCTTCCAGGCGATGGGGCCAGTGCAGCGCCTGGGACAGCTGGTGGGCGGTGGCGAGGTCGGTTTCGCGCAGGGGTCTCAAGGTGGCGTGGGACACGGCAGGGCTCCGGTTCGGGTCTGGCTGATTCAGGCGTCAGCCTAGCAAGCCGCGACGGCAGATTCGGTTGCCGGTGGGTGGATGCGCCACTGCGAGGCACCGAAGGCCCCTTCCAGTTCGGCAAAAGATGGCGGCCCGGCGGCCTAGCATTGGGGCCAAGCCCACAGCCCTAGCGGAGCGCGCCATGGCCTCGTTCGACCCCAGAGCAATAGCGGTTCGTTGTGCCCACTTCATCGGCGGTCGCACCTGCGATGCCCGCGCCGAACTGGAGGTGTTTCGGCCGTCCGATGGTGGCTTCCAGAGCGGCCTGCCGTGCGCCTCGTCGGATCTGGTGGACGAGGTGGTGGAGGGCACCTGGCGCGCCTGGAAGGCCAGCGACTGGGCCAGTCGGCCGCCGCGCGAACGCGCGCGGGTGATGCGCCGCTGGGCCGATCTGGTGGAGGCCGATGGCGAGATCCTCGGTCCGTTGGAGGCGGTGGGTTCGACCCGTCCGCTGCGCGAGGTGCTGGCCTGGGACATTCCCTATGTCGCCGAGGGCATTCGCTTCTTCGCCGAATTCGCCGACAAGCACGGCGGCGAGGTGGCGGCCACCGCCACCAGCCACCTGGGCCTGCAGATCACCGAGCCCTATGGCGTGGTGGGCGCCATCGCCCCCTGGAATTTCCCCCTGAGCATGGCCGGCTGGAAGATGGCGCCGGCGCTCGCCGCCGGCAATGCGGTGGTCATCAAGCCTTCGGAGCTGACGCCCTTTTCCATCCTGCGCCTGGCGGAACTGGCCGTGCTGGCGGGACTGCCGGCCGGCATCCTCAGCGTGGTCCAGGGCGATGGTCGGACCACCGGCGACGCCCTGTGTCGCCATCCGCGCATCGGCAAGGTCACCTTTACCGGCTCCACCGGGACCGGCACCGCCATCATGGTCGCCTGCGCCGAGAGCGGGCCCAAGCCGGTGACCCTGGAGCTGGGCGGCAAGAGTCCGCAACTGGTGTTCGCCGACGCTCCGGATCTGGCCCGTACCGCCCGCAGCGTGGCGGCCGCCATCACCGGCAACGCCGGCCAGGTGTGCGTCTCGGGTTCGCGACTGCTGGTCCAGCGCGCCGCTCTGGAGCCGATGCTGGAAGGCGTCCGCGCGGCCTTCGCCGCCTTGCGCCCGGGGCCGACCTGGGCGGCGGAGGCTACCCTGGCGCCGATCATTTCCCACCGCCAGGGGCAGCGCATCCAGGACATCGTCTCCCGCAGCCGGGCAGCCGGCGCGGAGATCCTGGTCGGTGGCGCCCTGGAGGAGGGCATGGGTGGTGCCTACTATCAGCCGACGCTGATTACCGGGGTCGACGCGGCCAACCCCGCGGTGCACGAAGAGATCTTTGGCCCGGTGTTGACCGTGCAGGTGTTCGACGACGAAGCCGAGGCCCTGGCCCTGGCCGACCACTCCACCTATGGCCTGGCCGCCGGGGTGCACACCGCCGACCTTGGCCGGGCGTTGCGGCTGACCCGGGCGCTGGAAGCCGGTACCGTCTGGGTCAATCGCTATGGCCGCAGCCACGACTGGATCATTCCCACCGGCGGCTACAAGAGGTCCGGCATCGGCAAGGACCTGGGCCGCGCCGCCTATGAGGCGACCCTGCGCAGCAAGAGCGTGCTGATCGACCTGGAACACTCCTGAGGCTTGGCTGAAAAGTCGCTGAGCGATGGTCAGGCAAGGCAAAAATCAGCGAGGAAGCGGATCGGACTCGCGCTCGAGTTTACTAAGGGTAAATGAGCATTCCGAGATGATTTTTAACGCAGCATGGCCGAGCGCAGGCACTTTTCAGCCAAAGCCTGAGGTCGCCGCAAACAATGCTGGGCCCTACCGCTAAAACGGTTTTTTCTGTCTCCCGCGGTGCCTGAAAGCGGACAACTGTCAGGCCCGCCGGTGCTGTAATGCTTGCCAGGGACGCCACCGGCGTCCCGGCCTCTCACTCATGACCCCTGTCAAAGGACCCTTGCCATGACCGCCTTTCGGCCCAAGTACATCACCTTCGACTGCTACGGCACCCTGACCCGTTTCCGCATGTCCGACATGGCCCGCGAGATGTTCGCCGACCGCATTCCCGCCGAGGCGATGGACCAGTTCTGCAAGGACTTCAACGGCTATCGCTTCGACGAGGTGCTCGGCGCCTGGAAGCCCTATTCGGAGGTGCTGTATTCGGCGGTGGAGCGCACCTGCAAGCGCTGGGGCATCTCCTTCACCGACGCCGAGGCCAACGCCTACTACGAGGCGGTGCCGAGCTGGGGACCGCATCCGGACGTGACCGCGGGCCTGGCCAAGATCGCCGACAAGATCCCGCTGGTGATCTATTCCAACGCCGCCGACGAGCAGATCATGTCCAACGTCGACAAGCTGGGCGTGCCCTTCCACCGGGTCTTCACCGCCGAGCAGGGCCAGGCCTACAAGCCGCGCCTGCAGGCCTTCGAATACATGCTGGACACCCTCGGCTGCGGTCCGGAAGACGTGCTGCATGTGTCGTCGAGCTTCCGCTACGACCTCATCCCGGCCGACTACATGAACATCAAGAACAAGGTGTTCGTGAATCGCGGCCATGAGCCGAGTACGCCGTTCTACACCAACACCGAGATCAAGGACATCGGCGGCCTAGCCGCGGTGGTCGGTCTCGAATAACCCCCCTGAGCTGCCGGAGCGCCCGCCCATGAGTCTTGGCCCAGCATCGTCCGATTCCTACTGGCTCGCGACCGCGCCGGGCTTTACCGGGGCTACCCTCGGGCCGGTGGCGGGCGAGGTGGATGTCGCCGTCATCGGCGGCGGCTTCACCGGGCTCTCCGCGGCCGTGGCGCTACGCCAGCGCGGTGCCAGCGTGGCGGTGCTGGAGGCTGGCCGGGTGATCGGCGAAGCCTCCGGACGCAACGGCGGCCACTGCAACACCGGGGTCGCCCAGGATTACGCGGCCCTGCACGCCAGCCTGGGCGCGGAAAAGGCCCGGGCGTTCTACCAGGCCTATGCCGATGCGGTCGCCAGCGTCGAGGCGGTGATCGCCGAGGAGGGCATCGCCTGCGACTTCCACAAGGCCGGCAAGCTCAAGCTGGCGGCCAAGCCGCAGCACTATGACAACCTCGCGCGCACCTGCGAACTGATCCGCCAGGAGGTGGACCCGCAGGTCGAACTGCTCGACGCCGCCCAGGTGTGCGCTGAGGTAGCGTCCGACGATTTCCATGGCGGTCTGCTGCAGCACAACGGCGCCCAGATGCACATGGGGCGCTTCGGCGTCGGGCTGGCGGAGGCGGCCGTGCGGCGGGGCGCCCAGGTATTCGAAGGCGCGGCGGTCAGCGATCTGCAGCGACTGCCCGATGGCAGTTTTCGCGTGATCAGCGCCAGGGGCGAGTTGCGCGCCCGCCAGGTGCTGGTGGCCACGGGCAACGCCAGCGTCGGCCCCTTCCAGTGGTTTCGCCGGCGCATCGCCTCGGTGGGCAGTTTCATCATCGCCACCGCGCCCCTGCCCAAGGCGCAGCTGGACGGATTGCTGCCCAATCGGCGCACCTATGTCACCAGCCGCATCATCGGCAACTATTTCCGCACCACCCCGGATCACCGGCTGATCTTCGGCGGACGGGCGCGTTTCGCCCTGTCCGATCCCCGCCAGGACGCCAAGAGCGGCGCCGTGCTGCGCGCCGCGCTGGGTCAACTCTTTCCCAGCCTGGTCCAGACGCCCATCGACTATTGCTGGGGCGGCCTGGTGGACATGACCGCCGATCGCCTGCCCCGCGCCGGCGAGCAGGACGGCCTGTTCTACGCCATGGGCTACAGCGGCCATGGCGTGCAGATGTCGGTGCACATGGGCCGGGTGATGGCCGAGGTGCTGGAAGGTCGCGGCCAGGCCAATCCCTGGCGGGTGCTGGACTGGCCGGCGATTCCCGGGCATTTCGGCAAGCCCTGGTTCCTGCCACTGGTAGGACTCTACTACCGCGTTCAGGATCGCCTGCACTAGCCCCGATCCCGCCACCGCCACCGCCACCGCCAGTCCAGGCCCTGCCACGCAGCGCCCGGCTTGGCGGTTTTTTCGTTTCCGCAGCCTGTCGCAGCGCTGACCGGCACCGCTGCGCAGAACCTGCTGTCGCTGCGGGCTTTTTGCGATCGTCCAGCCTCCCGTCGCGGTCCGCACCGCGCTCCGTCAAGCCAAGCGAAACGCCGCACCAGCGCGCCAAAGGCGGGCATGACGGGCCCCGACGCGCCGTCGCGACGCACACCGCAAACAATGCTGAGCGGCTCGGTCAAAACGGTCTTTTCTGTCTCGCCGCGGGGGCAATTCGACGGTAATCGACGAGGGGCGGGTGCTGTAATGAACCTGGCCGCACGACAAGGCGGCCAAGAGGACAGCTTCGTGCGCCCGGGGAGGGGTGCGCGGACTGGCGACCGAGTCCCCAACGAGCGAGCCGACATGACCGAGAAAAAGACTGGAAGTCCCCTGATAGGAGCTGCTGAAAGCGTTCGGGCCTTCGAGGCCCTGCATCGGGGGGTGTCGCGGCGCGATGCGCTGCGCCTGCTGGGCGCCGCCGGATTGCTGGCGACCGGGGTGGGCAGTCTGCTCGGTCGGGATGGCCAGGCCTTCGCCGCAGAAGATGCGGTCACTGGCACCCCGCGTCGCGGCGGTCGGGTGCGTGCCGCAGCGGCGGGTTCCTCCACCGCCGATACCCTCGATCCGGCCAAGGGCTCTTTCTCGGGCGACTATGCCCGCCAGTACTTCTTCTACAACGGCCTGACCGTCTTCGACAGCCATCTGGAACCCCAGATGGCCCTGGCCACCAGCGTGGAGACCCAGGATGCCCTGACCTGGACGATCAAGCTGCGCCAGGGCGTGCAATTCCACAATGGCAAGACCTTGGACAGCGCCGATGTCGTCTACTCGCTGCTGCGCCACAAGGACCCGGCGGTGGGTTCCAAGGTCAAGGCCCTGGCCGATCAGTTCGCCGAAGTCACCGCGGTGGCGCCCGACGAGGTGCGCATCCGCCTGGTGTCGCCGAACTCCGAGCTGCCCGCGGTGCTGGCCATCTCACCGTTCCTGATCATCGCCGACGGCACCAAGGATTTCTCCACCGCCAACGGTACCGGGCCCTTCAAGGTCAAGGAATTCAAGCCGGGCGTGCGCACCGTGGGCGTGCGCAACGAAAACTACTGGAAGTCCGGCAAGCCCTATCTGGACGAGATCGAGCTGATCGGCATCGGCGACGAGCCTTCGCGGGTCAATGCCCTGCTGGCCGGGGACGTCCAGCTCACCGTGTCGGTGGATCCCCGTTCGGCGGATCGGCTCAAGCAGGGCGGCAAGCTCAAGATCGTCGCCAACAATTCCGGTAGCTACACCGATCTCATCATGAGAATCCCCAATCGTCCCTTCAACGATCCCAACGTGGTGGAGGGCATGAAGCTGCTGTTCGACCGCGAGCAGATTCTCAAGTCGGTATTCCTTGGCTACGGCGTCATCGGCAACGACCAGCCGATCATGCCCGGGACACCCTATTATGCCGCGGACCTGCCCCAGCGGCCCTATGATCCGGACAAGGCCAAGTTCCTGTTCCAGAAGGCTGGCATCGCCGGGGCGAAGCTGCCCCTGGTGACCTCAACCGCCGCCGACAACGCCAACGAGATGGCCCTGGTGCTGCAGCAGTCGGCGCGCCAGGCGGGGCTCAACCTGATGGTCAACCGGGTCAGTGCCGATGGCTACTGGAACAGCCACTGGATGAAGGACCCGCTGGGTTTCGGCAACATCAACGCCCGGCCCACGGCCAATATCCTGCTGTCGCAATTCTTCAAGTCCGATGCGCCCTTCAACGAGTCGGGCTGGAAGAACGAGCAGTTCGACCAGTTGCTGGTGACCTCCCGTGGCGAGACGGACATCGCCAAGCGCAAGCAGATGTACGCCGACATGCAGCTGCTGATCCACCAGCATTGCGGCATCGGCCTGCCGATCTTCACCAGCTCCATCGATGCCCATTCGCCCAAGCTCGGTGGCTACGGGATCATCCCCATCGGTGGCTTCATGGGCTACATGTTCGCCGAGCACGTCTGGCTGGAGGCCTGACGCCCGGTGCCTGCCGGCGAGTCTGTCCGCAGGGGCCCGGCTCGCCGCTCCACGCTCAAGCAGGAGGTGGCTTTGGACCTTTCCGTTTTCACGCTCATCGCCAGACGCCTCGGGGGCGGGTTGCTGACCCTGCTCATCGTCTCGTTGCTGGTGTTCTTCGTCTCCGCGCTGTTGCCGGGCGATGCCGCCCAGCAGGCGCTGGGCCAGTTCGCGCTGCCCGAGCAGGTCGCGGCCCTGCGTGCCCAGATGGGTCTCGACCAGCCCGCGTTGCTGCGCTACGTCCACTGGCTGAGCGGTCTCCTGCACGGCGATCTCGGCCAGTCGCTGGCGAGCCAGATGCCCATCACCAGCATGATCGGCGATCGGCTCGGCAGCTCGCTGATGCTGGCCGGGGTCACCGCCCTGGTGTCGGTGCCCCTGGCGCTGGGCCTGGGCATCGTCTCGGCGATGAATGCCGGCGGCCGCCTGGACCGGGCCCTCAACGTCTTTACCCTGGGCATCGTCGCGGTACCGGAATTCCTGGTGGCGACCCTGGCGGTGCTGGTCTTCGCCGTGCACCTGCAGTGGACCTCGGCGCTGACCTTCGCCCATGACATCGGCGGCCCCCTGGATTTCCTGCGCGCCTATGCGCTGCCGGTGGGCACCCTGTGCTGCGTGATCGTGGCGCAGATGGCGCGGATGACCCGCGCAGCCCTGGTGGAGCAGTTGCAGAGTTCCTATGTGGAGATGGCGCGGCTCAAGGGCGTCGGTCCGGTCCGCGCCGTGCTGCGCCATGCCTTGCCCAATGCCGTGGGCCCCATCGCCAACTCCATTGCCCTGAGTCTTTCCTACCTGATGGGCGGGGTGGTGATCGTCGAGACCATCTTCAACTACCCGGGCATCGCCCAGCTGATGGTGGACGGCGTCGCCAGTCGCGACCTGCCGCTGATCCAGGCCTGCGCCATGCTGTTCTGCTGCGCCTATCTGGTCCTCATGACCCTGGCGGATCTCTGCGCCATCCTGTCCAATCCGAGGCTGAGAACGCTATGACCCGACCCGTGACTCCCGTACGTGCCGCGTCCGTCCTGCCGGTGGATGGCAAGACCCTCGACGCCCAGTTGTCACCCCCCCGTACCCGGCGGCGGGCCCGCTGGTCGCTGACCGGCATTTGCGGCGGCGTGCTGGTGGCCTTCTGGCTGTTCATCGCCATGTTCGGCGCCTGGCTGACCCCCTATGACCCGGGCGCCCTGGGCGATAGCGCGGTGCTGGCCGGTTACAGTCAGGCGCACCTGCTGGGCACCGACTACCTGGGGCGCGATGTCCTCAGCCGCATCCTCGACGGGGCCCGTTTCACCGTCGGCCTGGCGCTGGTCGCCGCCGTGCTCTCCTGCGTGCTGGGCACCGGACTCGGTCTGCTGGCGGCGCTGTCCGGCCGCTGGGTGGACGAGCCGCTGTCACGGCTGATCGATGCGCTGATCTCGCTGCCGAGCAAGATGTTGGCACTGGTCATGGTCTCGGCCTTCGGCTCCTCGGTGCCGCTGCTGATCGTCATGGCGGTGGTGGGCTATGCCCCCGGCTGCTATCGCATCGCCCGCAGCCTGGCCATGAACCTTACCGAGCTGGAGTACGTCCAGGTCGCCCGCACCCGTGGCGAGGGGCGGTTCTACATCGCCCTGCGGGAGATGCTGCCCAACATGCGCCTGCCGCTGCTCACCGATCTGGGGCTGAGATTCGTCTATATCGTGCTGCTGCTCAGCGGCATGAGCTTTCTCGGTCTCGGCGTGCAACCGCCGAATGCCGACCTGGGCTCCCTGGTCCGGGAAAACATCGGCGGTCTGGCCGACGGCGCCCCGGCGGTGCTGATGCCGGCGCTGGCCATCGGCACCCTGACCGTGGGTGTCAACCTGCTCATCGACCGGTTCGGCGCGCGACGCCGGGGAGGGCGCTGAGATGGAATTGCTGGTAGAGGTCAAGGACCTGCGGGTGGTCGCCCAGGGCGACGACGGCAGTGAAACCACCATCGTCAAGGACGTCGGCTTCAGCCTGGCCAAGGGCGAGGTGCTGGCGCTGATCGGCGAGTCGGGCTCGGGCAAGACCACCATCGCCCTGTCGTTGCTCGGCTATGCCCGGGCGGGCTGTCGGTTGGCCGGTGGCTCGATCCGCGTCGGCGACACCCAGGTGCTGGAGCTGGACGCCGCTGGCCTGCGGCGCCTGCGCGGTCGCACCGTCGCCTACATTGCCCAGAGCGCGGCGGCGGCCTTCAATCCGGCGCGGCGGCTCATGGAGCAGATCATCGAGAGCGCGCTGATCCATGGCGTGTTGAACCGCCGGGAAGCCGAGGCGCGGGCGCTGCAACTCTTCAAGGAGCTGGCGCTGCCGGACCCCGAGCACATCGGCCAGCGCTATCCGCACCAGGTCTCGGGCGGTCAGTTGCAGCGGTTGATGGCCGCCATGGCGCTGATCACCGATCCGACCCTGGTGATCCTCGATGAACCCACCACGGCCTTGGACGTCACCACCCAGATCGAGGTGCTGCGGGTGTTCAAGCAGGTGGTGCGCGAGCGTGGCGTGACCGCCATCTACGTCTCCCACGACCTGGCGGTGGTGGCCCAGATGGCTGATCGCATCCTGGTGCTCAATGGTGGCGAAGTCTATGAGAATCGCCGCACCGAGCGGCTGCTGGCCAGTGCCCGGCATCCCTATACCCGCAGCCTGCTGGCCGCGGCCCGGCCGGAACCCCTGGCGGAGCGAGGCCTGCCCACCGTGGAGACCACGGCGCCGATCCTGGAGGTCAGGGATCTGGTGGCGGGCTATGGTTCCCTCGGCGCCGATGGCCTGCCGCACTACCGGGTGCTGGAAGGCATCGACCTGCGCATCGCCAAGGGCCAGGCCCTGGGTGTGATCGGCGAGTCCGGGTCGGGCAAGTCGACCCTGGCGCGGGTGATCGCCGGCCTGCTGCCGCCGGCCCAGGGTAGCGTGCGCCTGGGCGGCGAACTGTTGCCGCCAGGCCTGGAAGGCCGCACCCGTGAGCAGTTCCGCCGGGTGCAACTGGTTTATCAGAACGCCGACACGGCGCTCAATCCGTCCCACAGCGTGGAGCGCATCCTCATGCGGCCGCTGGAGACCTATCACGCCTTCGACAAGGCGACCCGCCAGCGCAAGGTCCGCGAATTGCTCGACCGCGTGCAGCTGCCGGCCAGCCTCGCCAGTCGGCGTCCGGGCGAACTGTCCGGTGGTCAGAAGCAGCGGGTCAACCTGGCCCGGGCACTGGCGGCCGAACCCGAGCTGATCCTCTGCGACGAGGTCACCTCGGCGCTGGATACCGTGGTCGGCGCCGCCATCCTCGACCTGCTCGCCGAACTGCGCCGCGAACTGGGGCTGGCCTATCTGTTCATCAGCCATGACATCTCCACGGTGCGCAGCCTGTGCGACGAGGTGCTGGTGCTCTATGCCGGACAGCCGGTGGAAGTGGGCACGCCGGCCACCTTGCAGCATCCGCCGCTGCATCCCTACACCGACCTGCTCACCGCCTCGGTGCCCGAGCTGCGTCAGGGCTGGCTGGAAGAACAGCCGATCCGTGCGCCGCTGCCCTGGGTCCCGTCGGCAGCCGCCAGTGGCCGACTCTGCAGCTTCCTGCAGCGCTGCCCGGTACGCATCGAGGGGCGCTGCGACCGGGTGCCGCCGCAGCCTCGGATGCTGGCCGGTGGCAATCGCATCCTCTGCCATCACGACGGTGACGCCCTGCAACGACTGCAGGGCGGTACCGTGCTGCACACCCAAGGAGTTCGCGCATGACTACCCGCTTCCAGCGTCTCGGCGAAACCGGCCGACCGCAAGTCAGCCTCAGTGTCGATGGCCTGCCGGTCACCGCCCTGGCCGGCGACACCCTGATGGTCGCCTTGCTCACCAACGGCCCGGCGCTGCGCCGCTCCGAATTCGGCGACGAACGTCGCGCCGGCTTCTGCCTGATGGGCGCCTGCCAGGATTGCTGGGTCTGGACGGCCGAGGGCGAACGCCTGCGCGCCTGCGGCACCGAGGTACGCGAAGGCCTGCAGATCCTGACCACGCAACCGGAGGCCGTATGGAATCTGGCCTAGTTCAACAGGGCGCGAACCCGCCGCGGGTGGTCATCGTCGGCGCGGGTCCGGCTGGCGTGCGCTGTGCGGAAACCCTGCTTTCCGCGGGTATCGCCCCGGTGGTGATCGACGAGAATCGCCGCGATGGCGGCCAGATCTATCGACGTCAGCCCGAGGGTTTCCAGCGGCCCTACGCCACCCTCTATGGCAGCGAGGCAGGCAAGGCCGAGGCCTTGCACCGCACCTTCGACAGCCTGCGTGGGCGCCTCGACTACCGCCCGGATACCCTGGCCTGGCACCTGCACGAGCGCACTCTCTATACGGCGCAGGGCAATCGCCAGCGCACCCTGGATTTCGACGCCCTGGTGCTCTGTACCGGTGCCGGCGATCGGCTGCTGCCGGTGCCGGGCTGGAATCTGGCCGGCACCTATACCCTGGGTGGCGCCCAGATCGCCCTCAAGGCCCAGGCGGTGTCCATCGGCCGCCGGGTTATCTTCATGGGCAGCGGGCCCTTGCTCTATCTCGTTGCCGCCCAGTACCAGCAGGCCGGCGCCACGGTGGCGGCGGTACTCGACACCGCGCCGCTGCGCCTGCGTGCACTGGCGACGCCCAAGCTGCTGGCCCGCCCGGGTGTGGCCTGGAAGGGCGTACAGCTCATGGCCGCGCTCAGGCGCGCCGGTGTGCCGCTGCATTTCGGCGTCACGCCACTGGAGATTCTCGGCGATGCCGAGCAGGGGGTTGCCGGCGTGGCCTTCGCCGATGCCCGTGGCTTGCGCCAGGAGGTAGCAGGTGACGCCGTGGGCCTGGGGTATCACCTGCGTCCGGAAACCCAGCTGGGCGACCTGGCCCGCTGCGCCTTCGAATTCGAGCAGGCGACCGGCCAGTGGGTGCTACAACTGGACGGCGACGGCCGCACCTCCACGCCCGGCGTCTATGCCGCCGGGGATGGGGCGCGGGTACGGGGCGCCGACGGCGCCGAGTTGGCCGGGCGACTGGCCGCCTGCGCGGTCCTGACCGATCTCGGCCGCACGGCGCCCGGCGGCCTCGCCGAGCGCTGCCGCGAGGCGCTGGCGGTGCAGGAGCGCTTTCGCCTGGGCCTGGCCGAGGCCTTTCCCTGGCCGGCCAGGCAGATGGCCAGTCTGCCGGACACCGCGGTGGTCTGCCGTTGCGAAGGCATCACCGCCGGTGAACTGCGCGCCGTGGTGCGTGAAAAGGGCGCCCGTGAAGCCAACCGCGCCAAGGCCTTCAGCCGGGTCGGCATGGGCCGGTGCCAGGGTCGCTATTGCGCCCAGGCCGGGGCCGAGATCATCGCCGCCGAATCGGGGGTGCCGGTGGAAACCGTCGGCCGCCTGCGTGGCCAGGCGCCGATCCGGCCATTGCCGCTGGGCATCGTGACCAGCGAAGAGGAGGTTTCATCATGAGTCAACAGGCCGCCAACCGGGCCGATGTCATCATCGTCGGCGCCGGCATCATGGGCAGCGCCAGCGCGTTTTTCCTGCGTCGCCGGGGCTTGTCGGTGCTCCTGCTGGAACGTGACCAGGTCGGGCGCTTCGCCAGTGGCACCAATTTCGGCAATGTCCGCCGTCAGGGCCGCTACCTGAGTCAGGTCGCGCTGGCCACGCGGTCGCGGGGGATCTGGGGTCGCTTGCCGGAGCTTATCGGTGACGATCTGGAATTCATTCCAGGCGGTCATCTGCGGGTGGTCTACGATCCGGCGCGCATCGCCATGCTGCACGAGTATGCACGGGCGCCGGAGACCGCCGCCCTGGAACTTCAGGTACTTGAAGGCGCGGCGCTGCACGAGAAGTTTCCCTATCTGGGCCCCGAGGTGGTGGCCGGCTCCTATGCGCCCCACGATGGCCACGCCAATCCGCGCCTGGCCGCCCCGGCATTCGCCCGCGCCGCGGTGCGCGAAGGCGTCGATCTCCAGGAAGGGGTCGAGATCACCCAGGTCACCAAGCCGGGCGGTGACTTCCTGGTGCAGGCCGCCGATGGCCGGCGCTATCAGGCGCCACGGCTGCTGATCACCGCCGGTGCCTGGGGCAGCCGGTTGTCGAGCCAGTTCGGCGAGCCGGTGCCCATCGAGACCCACGGCCCGCAGATGGGGGTCACCGAGCCCTTGCCCTATGTCTTCCGCGAGACCGTGGGCGTGTCTTCGCCGCTGGTGAGCGAGACCATCTATTTCCGCCAGATCCCCCGGGGCAACGTCATCTTTGGCGGCTGCTTCCGCACCCGACCGGACCTGGATACCCGCCTGGCCCGGGCCGAGCCCCATGGCATGCTCAACCAACTGGCCCAGCTGCGCCGCCTGGCGCCGGCGCTGGGGCGGATCAACGTGATCCGTACCTGGAGCGGGGTCGAGGGCTATATCGTCGATGACCTGCCGATCATGGGTCCCAGCAGTCAGGTGGACGGCCTCTACTACGCCTTCGGCTTCTGTGGCGCCGGCTTCCAGCTCGGCCCGGGCGTGGGCGATACCATGGCCGAGCTGATCGCCACCGGGCGTACCGAGACGCCCCTGGCGGCCTTCGACATCGGCCGCTTCGCGCAACCGCGCAGCGAGAGCCTCGCCGGATGAACAGCCAGGACCTGCTGCGCACCCTGATCGGCTTTCCCACCGTTTCCGCCGACTCCAACCTGGCGCTGATCCAGCATGTGCAGGGCCTGCTGGAAGGCGCCGGTATCGCCTGCCGCCTGGTGCTCGACGAGAGCGGGTGCAAGGCCAATCTCTTCGCCAGCGTCGGCCCAGGCGACGTGCCCGGCGTGCTGCTCTCCGGGCATACGGACGTGGTACCCGTGGCCGGCCAGGCCTGGACGCTGCCGCCATTCGCGGGGACCTTCAAGGAGGGCCGGATCCATGGCCGCGGCGCCTGCGACATGAAGGGCTTTGTCGCCTGTGCGGTGGTGGCGCTGCTGGACGCCGCTCGTGGTGAACCGCTGAAACGACCCTTGCAGCTGGCGCTCTCCCACGACGAGGAGATCGGCTGCGTCGGTGTACGGCGACTGCTGGATGTGCTGGAAATGGCACCCGTGCGACCTTTCCTCTGCATCGTCGGCGAACCCACGAACATGCAGGTCGCCCTCGGCCACAAGGGCAAGGCCGCGTTGCGCGCCCACTGCCATGGCCAGGAAGGTCATTCCTCCCTGGCGCCGCGGCACGTCAACGCCATCCACCTGGCCAGCGACCTGGTCGGCGCCCTGCGCGCCAGCCAGCGGCGGCTGGCGGAAGAGGGCGCGCACGACGCGGCCTACGATATTCCCTATACCACCCTGCATGTCGGGCGGATCGACGGCGGCAAGGCGCTGAACATCGTGCCCAACCTCTGCACCCTGGACTTCGAGATTCGCCATCTGCCGGCGGACGATCCCGCCAGCCTGGTCGCCGCGCTGCAGGAAACGGCGGACAGCCTGGTCAGGGAGGCACAACAGACCTCAGCCAAGGCCGCCATCGAAATCGAGACGGTCAACGCCTATCCCGGACTGGATACCCATCCCAGCGTCGAGGCCGTGCGCTTCCTGCAGACCCTGGTCGAGCCGGGGACGGCGCAGCTCAAGGTGGCCTTCGGCACCGAGGGCGGCCTCTTCGCCAATCGGCTGGACACCCCGGTGGTGGTCTGCGGGCCCGGCAGCATCGAACAGGCGCACAAGCCCGATGAATACGTCGAGATCAGCCAGCTGGAAGCCTGCGATGCCTTGCTCGGACGGTTGCGAGTGGCCTTGGGCTAAGGCCACCCGGAGCCTCGGCTAATACCCCCGCTGCCGATCCACCAAACCCTGCATCGGCTCACCGCGCTGGTGGCGGCGGATGTTCTCCAGCAAGACCGTGAAGGCCGTTTCCGGCACCGTCATGGCGCCCACGTGGGGTGTCAGCCAGATACGCGGGTGCTGCCAGAAGGGATGGTCGGCCGTGGGCGGTTCTGGTTCCACCACATCCAGTATCGCCTGGCTCAGCTGACCGCTGTCCAGGGCCGCCAGCAGATCGGCCTCCACCAGCTGGGCGCCACGTCCCAGGTTGATCAGGCTGGCGCCACGAGGCAGGGCGGCGAACAGTTCGGCATCGAGAATTCCACGCGTCTCCCGGGTCAGCGGCAGCAAACAGATGAGAATCTCGCAGTCGGCGAGAAAGGCGGGCAGCTGATCGGGGCCGGCATGACAGCGTACCCCTGGCAGCTCATGGGGCGATCGTGACCAGCCCGACAGCGCGAAGCCAAAGCTCGTCAGGCGCTCCAGCACCGCCTGGCCGATCTGGCCAAGGCCGAGCACCCCGACGCGTCTGTTCTCCGCCGTCACCAGGGCATGTTCCTGCCAGCGCCCCGCACCTTGCTGGTCGAGGTAGCGCGGCAGCTGGCGATGCAGGGCCAGGACCATGAGCGTCGCGTACTCCACCATGCCGGCGACGATGCCGGGATCGAGCATGCGCACCACCGGCAGGTCGGCAGGCAGCAGGCTCAGGTCGAACTGATCGACCCCGGCCGAGGTGGCGAACAACACCTCCAGGTTGGGAAAGCGGCTGGCGAGGTCTTCTGGTGGTTGCCAGCAGGCCAGGTAGCGGACCTCGTCGGCGTTGCCCACCTCTGGCCACTGGCGAAATTCGATATCGGGCGCGCGTTCCTGGAACAGGCGGCGCCAGGCCTGGCCGCGTTCAGGATCGGCCTTGTAGAGCAGCGTCATGGAAAGGTCTCCGGCAAAGCTCAAGGATGGCGCAAGGGGGCGGTAGTTTGTCCTGAAATCCCAGGCGTCGCCGTCATGATCGGTGGTGCGGCGGAAACTGCGCCGCATCTGGGAAAAACGGCAGCTTCTGTGCTGCGTCGCGACGGAAACGCCATATCCCGGCCGTCGTGGCGGTCGATACTGACCCTGTCCGCGGCATGCCCGCCGCGCCTCTGGTCGTGAGGATTCGCCATGCCCCTGTTGCACTACTGCCAACCGCCCAATGACCGCCAGTTGCCGCGCGCGCTGCAACCCCTGCACGATGATCCCCTGGCCGCTGGCCGGGAACTGCACCTGCACGACGGCCGCCTGGGCTATGTCATGGGCAGCGCCACCAGCCACTCCGCCGATTGCCAGCTGGATGACTTTCCCTGGGTGGAGGTGAGCATTCTCGAAGCGGGCGAGTTGCAGCTAGAGTGGGCCGGTGGCGCCCTGCAGCTCAAGGCCGGCGATGCTTTCATCCTGCCGCGTGGCCTGAGTTGCCGCTGGCGCCACAGTGGCGAGCTACGCCGCCTGTTCATGGCCTTTCCCGGCCGCGCCAGCGAAGGCCCGATGCCGTCGGCGCCATTACTGCTGGATCCGGCCGCCGTGCGTGAGCCTTCGCCGCCACCGGCCGCCAGCGTGCTGCTCAGCCCGGCGCCCACTGCCACGGGCTGCGACCTGTTCGAAAGCGGCGGCGGCGCCCTGCGGGTAGGGATGTGGGAATGCACCGGCTACGTGCGCAAGGCAGTGACCAATCCCCATTGCGAACTGATGCTGCTTTATGCCGGCTCGGTGACCCTGGCCGTCGAGGGTGAAGCGCCCTGCAGCATCAGGGCGGGCGAGGCGGTGCTGGTACCCGCGGAGACCCCCATGGCCTGGGACAGCCGGGAGCGGGTGCGCAAGCTCTATTGCATATTGCGCTGAGAAGAGGACGCTCCGGCAGCGGGATGCTGGTGGAGCGTCGCGGCGAGGGTGGTCAGCCGGCCTTGATCAGGCTGCGCAGCGGCAGGGCGTTCTTGACCACCGGCGACTTGATGACGATGTAGCTGAAGTACTTCTCGATGCCGACGTTGCGGTCGAGGATGGATTCCATCAGCTCCTGGTAGTGGCCGATGCTGCTGCACATGAACCGCAGCAGGTAGTCGTACCCGCCGCTGATGAGGTGACATTCGAGGATCTCGTCGACCCCGCGGATGAAGGATTCGAACTTCACGAAGTCGGCGCGCTTGTGGTCGGAAAGGGTGACCTCGGTGAAGACCGTCACCGAGTTGGCGATCTTGGCGAGGTTGACGTGGGCTTCGTAGCCGCTGATGTAGCCGGCCGCCTCCAGGCGCTTGACGCGCTGCAGGCAGGGGCTGGGCGAGAGGCCCACGGCTTCGGCGAGACTGACATTGGTCATCCGGCCATCCTTCTGCAGTTGCACCAGGATGTTGATGTCGATGCGGTCCAGTTTTGTTGCGGCGTCCATCGTCGTTCCTCGCAGTCGTGAACGTCAGGCTAGGCACGCAGGGCGGTCTGATGCGCATGCACCAGGTCGGCGAGACTCGCGTACTCGCACCGCGTGCCATCCAGGGCCTGCCGTGAAAGGTTCCAGGGCCGCGAGCGATCACGGCGCAAGGTACACAGCGGAAAATCCACCAGGGGGTTCCAGGGGTCGTCCGGTTCGCTGCCCCTTACCGGCAGCAGATCCCCGCGCGCCAGGCCAAGCTCTTCCAGGGTGTTGTCCAGCGCCAGGCGCAGATCGCCGCCGCGGTTGGGGATCACGGCGGCGAACACCTCGGGCAAGCGTGCCGTGACCGCCGCGGCCTCGCCGTCATCGGGCGAGGCCAGCAACACCAATCGATAGAACTTGCTCAGGTACTGCAGCGCGCCCGGCGCATCCTCGAACACCGGCCAGCACGTCGTGGCGTTTCCAAAGGCCACGCTGGCATCCAGATCGTCTTCCTGCTGCAACTCTTGCGCCAGACGCTGGTGGATACGCAGGTGCAGGCTGGTCTGGCTGGCGTTGGGCGTGGCCTGGCGCAGCTCGCGGGCCAGGCGGTGATAGCTGCCGAGCAGCCAGTCGGGATGGGTGCTGAGGCCCGCCTGCGCCACAAGGGGGCGCAGGGCTTCGAGGATGCCCCCTTCGCGGTCGACGAGGGTGCCGTAGCAGGAAAAGCCTATGGCCTGGTAACGCGTGATTCTCATGGTCGGTTTCCCCTTGGCGCCGCTCTGCCGATATCAGGCGGCGTTACGTTCGACCTCAGGCACCGGCCTGGGCGAGGGCTTGGCCGAACATGTGCAAGGCTTCGGCCAGTTGTGCCTCGGTGGTCACCAGCGGTGCCAGGAAGCGGATGACGTTGCGTTCGACACCGCACTTGATCACCAGCAGGCCCGCCTGGCGGGCGCCGTCGATGACCTGCTGGGCGAGGGCGGCGTCCGGGCTTTGGCCATCGGCGCCGACCATTTCCACCGCCAGCATGAAGCCGCGGCCGCGCACCTCGCCGATGCGTGGATGCCGCCGCTGCAGCTCGAGCAGACCGTTGCGCAGCTGCTCGCCGAGGGCGACGCCACGGGCCACCAGATCCTCTTCCGCGAACACGTCCAGCACCGCCAGGGCCGCGGCGCAGGCCAGGGCGTTGCCGCCGTAGGTACCGCCGAGGCCGCCGGGCAGGGGCGCATCCATGATGGCGGCGCGACCGACCACCCCGGAGAGCGGCAGGCCACCGGCCAGGCTCTTGGCCACCGTCACCAGGTCGGGCTGGACGCCGGTCTGCTGGAAGGCGAAGAGGCTGCCGGTCCGGCCGAAACCGGTCTGGATCTCGTCGGCGATCAGCACGATGCCGTGCTGGTCGCAGAGGGCGCGTAGCGCCTGGAGGAATTCCACCGGCGCCGGGCGGAAGCCGCCGTCGCCCTGCACCGGTTCGATCAGGAGGGCAGCCACCTGGTCGGGCGCGATCTGGGTGGCGAAGACTTCGCGCAAGCCGGCCAGGGCCTGCTGGCTATCCACCCCGCGGAAGGCATCGGGGTAGGGCGCGTGGTAGATGTCGCCGGGGAAGGGGCCGAAGTTCTGCTTGTAGGGCTGGGCGAAGCCGGTGAGGGTCACGCCGAGCAGGGTGCGGCCATGGAAGCCGCCGCGAAAGGCGATCACCCCGGGGCGCCGGGTGTGGGCGCGGGCGATCTTGATGGCGTTCTCCACGGCTTCGGCGCCGGAGGTCAGCAGCAGCGTCTTGTAGGCTTCGCCGTCGCCGATGAGGGTATTGAGCCGGCTGGCCAGCTCCAGGTAGGGCTCGTAGGCCATCACCTGGAAGCTGGCATGGGAGATCTCTCCGACCTGGCGGCGTACGGCCTCCACCACCCGTGGATGGTTGTGACCGACGTTGAGCACGCCGATGCCGCCGACGAAATCGAGGTAGCGACGCCCGTCCACGTCCCAGACTTCGCTGCCCTGGGCGCGGGCCACCACGACGGGATGGGCGGTGATGATGCCGCGGGGCACGCCTTGTTCGCGAAGACCCAGCAGGCGGTCGGTGGCTTTGGCAGCGGAATTCATGCAGCGATACTCCAGGCAGGGGCGAGAGTTCCAGCCTACGCAGGCCGCAGGGTCGGTAACGCTGAAGTTGCCAGCCCCGGCATCGTGATCGGCTGTTTTGCTTGGGGGCGGCGGCATTTTCGGTTGCCTGCCGCCAATGGCTTTCAGTCGAGGCCGCCGAGGTGCCAGGCCTTGACCTCCAGGTACTCGTCCAGCCCCAGGTGCGAGCCCTCGCGGCCCAGGCCGGATTGCTTCACGCCGCCAAAGGGCGCGACCTCCATCGACAGAGTGCCGGTGTTGAGCGCCACCATGCCGAATTCCAGCTGTTCGCCGACGCGCCAGGCGCGGCGCAGGTCCTGGGTGTAGTAGTAGGCGCCCAGGCCGTAGGGCGTGGCATTGGCCAGCGCCAGGGCCTCGGCTTCGTCGCGGAAGCGGAACAGCGGTGCCACCGGGCCAAAGGTCTCCTCGCGGGCCAGCAGCATGTCCGCCGTGGCGCCGGTCAGCACCGTGGGGGCGACGAACTTGTCGCGGCCGCCGGGCGGTCCGCCGAACAGTGCCTTGGCGCCCTGGGTCAGGGCGTCGTCGACATGGCGCGCCACCTTGTCCACCGCCTGGCGATTGATCAGCGGACCCAAGGTCACGCCGGCCTCCAGGCCGTTGCCCACCTTGAATTTGGCCACCTCGGCGGCCAGCCGCTCGGCAAAGCGGTCGTGGATGCCGTCCTGCACCAGGATGCGGTTGGCGCAGACGCAGGTCTGGCCGGCGTTGCGGAATTTGCTCTGCAGCACCCCGGCGATGGCCAGGTCCAGATCGGCGTCGTCGAAGACGATGAAGGGCGCATTGCCGCCCAGTTCCATGCTGGTGCGCTTCACCGTGGCCGCGCACTGGGCCAGCAGCAGCTGACCGATGCGCGTGGAGCCGGTAAAGGACAGCTTGCGCACCGCGGGGTTGCCGGTCAGTTCGCCGCCGATGCCGGCGGGCATCCCGGTGAGCACGTTGAATACGCCGGGCGGAAAGCCGGCGCGCTCGGCCAGTTCGGCCAGCGCCAGGGCCGACAGCGGGGTGAGGTCCGAGGGCTTGATCACCACCGGGCAACCGGCGGCCAGCGCCGGCGCGGCCTTGCGGGTGATCATGGCGTTGGGGAAATTCCAGGGGGTGATGGCGGCGGCGACCCCCACCGGTTGCCGCAGCACCAGCACCCGGCGATCCCGGGCGGGGGCGGGCAGGATGTCGCCAAAGCTGCGCCGGGCTTCCTCGGCGAACCATTTGACGAAGCTGGCGCCATAGGCGATCTCGCCGCGCGCCTCGGCCAGGGGCTTGCCCTGTTCCAGAGTCATCAGCAGGGCCAGGTCTTCCTGATGCTCCAGCATCAATGCGTACCAGCGCTCCAGCAGGACCGCGCGCTCGGCTGCCGGACGCTCGCGCCAGGCCGGCCAGGCCGCTTCCGCGGCGGCGATGGCGCGGGCGGTTTCCGCCGCCTCCAGCGCCGCCACCTGGGCGATGACGGCGCCGGTGGCAGGATTTTCCACGGCGAAGGTAGCGCCGTTGTCGGCGGCTATCCAGTGACCGTCGACATAGGCGGATTCCTTGAACAGGCGTGGGTCTCGCAGATCGGGGTGCAGTGGCATGGTGGCGCTCCCAGTGGCAGGTCAGCCCCTGAGTCTAAGGAGCGGCCACGGTGGCGAATGCCGAAATGCAGGGTGCCTGAGCGCTGCCCGCGGTGTTCCTCACCGCCTCGCCGCAGTTTCTGCGGCGGCCCTCGGACGTTGCCTTTATTGCGCGTCGGTGTCCGCCTCCAGCCCCTTCACCGCCCGGTCGAGAAAGCGCGCCAGCGCCTGGAGCCGGGCGCTGCGCTGCTTGCGCGCGGGGACCAGCAGGGTGATGGGCGCACGGTCGAAACGCCAGTCCGGCAGCAACCGGACCAGCGCGCCGCGGGCGATGGCGTCGGCCACGTCCCATTCGGAGCGCAGCACGATGCCCTGACCCTGTTCCGCCCAGCGTCGGGCCACGCTGCCGTCGTTGGTCAGCAGCGCGGGCTCGATGCGCAGTGTCCGGCGCTCCTCAGCGTGGCGGAGTTGCCAGAGCGTCACGTCTTCGTCGTTCTCGCGGATGCAGATGCAGCGGTGCCGCAGCAGGTCCTGCGGCTCCCCGGGCACGCCGTGCTCGGCCAGGTAGGCGGGACTGGCGCACAGCCAGCGCTCGTTGTGCGCCAGGGGCTTGGCGATCCAGGAGCTGTCCTCGATGGCGCCGATATGGATGACCGCGTCGCTGTCGTGTCGATCGGGCCAGGGCGTCTCGCGCAGGTCCAGTTGCAGGCGCACGCCTGGATGCAGGCTGGCGAAGCGGGCCAGCAGCGGAGCGATGCGCTGGCGACCATAGCCGAAGGGTGCCGCCAGGCGCAGGGTACCCACCAATGGCTGGTCGTGGCGGGCGAACGCCTCGGGCAGGGCGTCCAGGCGTTCGAGCAGCTCGACGCATTCCTGGGCCAGGCGTTCGCCATCGGGGGTGAGGCTCAGCCGCCGAGCATCGCGATTGGCCAGGGCCACGCCGAGCCGCGTCTCCAGCCTGCGCAGCCGAGTGGAGAGGGCGGGCGGCGAGACGTTCAGGGCGCGCGCCGCCGCGCTCAAGGAATCGGAACGGGCCAGCAGCACCATCAGGCGCAGGTCTTCGATGGCGATCATTAATCTGAGCTGAAGGAATGAGTCAATTGAATTGAAGCACAGGTTCAGGCTGGCTGGGTACAGTCGAGCCAACGCCCATTGGTCGAGTCCCTGCCATGACCCCGTCCCTGCTCACCCTCGACACCCCCGCCGCGCTCATCGACGAGACGCGGATGACCCGCAACATCCAGCTCATGCAAGCACGCATGGACGCCCTCGGCGTACGCCTGCGGCCCCACGTGAAGACCAGCAAGAGCGAGGCGGTGATGCGCCGGCAACTGGACGCGGGCGCCGAGGGCGTGACCGTTTCCACGCTGCAGGAGGCCGAGGCCTGCTTCGCCCTGGGCATCACCGACGTGCTCTATGCCGTGGCCATCGCCCCGGCGCGGCTGGAGCAGGTGCGGGCGCTGCGGCGGCGGGGCTGCCGGCTCGGCATCCTCACCGACAGCCTGGCGGGGGCGCGCGCCATCGTCGAAGCCGGACAGCGCCATGCCGAAGCCTTCGACGTCTGGCTGGAGATCGACTGCGACGGTCATCGCGCCGGCCTGCAGCCGGACGATCCCAAACTGCTGCAGATCGCCGAGGTGCTGCGGGCCGGCGGCATGACTCTCGTGGGTGTGCTCACCCACGCCGGCTCCAGCTACGAGTTGCACGAGGCCGCGGCCTTACAGGCGCTGGCCGAGCAGGAGCGCGCCCTCTGCGTGGCGGCCGCCGAGCAGCTGCGGGCCCAGGGCTTCGCCTGTCCGCAGGTGAGTATCGGCTCGACACCCACGGCGCTGTCGGCCCGGGACCTGACCGGCGTCACCGAGGTGCGTGCCGGGGTCTATGTCTTCCAGGACCTGGTGATGCTCAACGTCGGCATCTGCCGCGCCGACGACCTGGCGCTGAGTGTCCTCACCACGGTGATCGGCCACCAGCCGGAAAAGGGCTGGGTGCTGGTGGACGCCGGCTGGATGGCGCTGAGTCGCGACCGCGGCACCCAGCGGCAGCACCGCGATTTCGGTTACGGCCAGGTCTGTGACCTGGACGGGACCTGGCTCGAAGGCGCGCTCCTGTCCGGCGCCAATCAGGAGCACGGCATGATCAGCTTCGCGGGAGGGGCGCCCGCCGATCTGGAGCAGCGCTTCCCCGTGGGCAGTCGCCTGCGGGTCCTGCCCAATCATGCCTGCGCCACCGGTGGCCAGTTCGATCATTATCACGCCGTGGACGCCACCGGCGCCCTCACTGCCTGGAGTCGCCTGCATGGCCGTTGATCCCGAATTCATCCAGACCGCCACCGCCGCGCCACCTGGTGGGCATTACAGCCAGGCGGTGGCCTACCAGGGGCTGCTGTATGTCTCCGGGCAACTGCCGGTGCGGCCCGATGGCAGTCACAGCATGGCGGCGAGCTTCGCCGATCAGGCGTGCATCGCCCTGGACAACCTCTGCGCCATCCTGACCGCCGCCGGGCGTGGGCCGCAGGATCTGCTCAAGGTGACCGTCTATGTGGTGGGTGTCGAGCATTGGCCCACCTTCGACCGCCTCTATGCCGGGTACCTGGGCGACCATCGCCCGGCGCGGGCGGTGGTGCCCGTGCCGCACCTGCACCATGGTTATCTCGTCGAGATCGAGGCGCTGGCCCGCGCCTGCTGATCCCGGACATCCCACCAGGAGCGCTCATGAACGCCTCGACCTACAGCTATCGCCCCGCCACCGCCCGGGACCTGCCGGCCGCCCATGCGCTGTCGCAACGGCTGCGCTGGCCGCATCGGGAAGCCGATTGGGCCCTGGTCCAGCGCACCGCCGACGGGTTCGTCGCCGAACACGAGGGGCAACTGGTGGGCATCGCCTTCGCCTGCCACCAGGGCGACTTTTCGTCCATCGGCCTGGTGATCGTCAGCGATGAGCAGCAGGGCAAGGGGATCGGCCGGCGCTTGATGCAGCTGTGCCTGGACGCCACGGCGCCGCGCACGCCCATCCTCAATGCCACCGAGGCGGGCGCCCCGCTGTACGCCAGCCTGGGTTTCGCGACCTTCGACCATATCCAGCAGCACCAGGGCTGCCTGGCCAGTGCGCCCGCCGCGCCGGTGCTCGCCGAGTCGCGCTGCCGCCGCCTGGCGCCGGCCGACTATCCGCAGGCGATCGCCCTGGCCAACGCCGCCAGCGGTCTGCAGCGTACTCGGCTGCTGGATGAGCTGCTGCCCGAGGCGTTGCAGGTGCTGGGGCTGGAGCGGGCGGGTGAATTGCAGGGTCTGGCCCTGCTCAGACACTTCGGCCGGGGCCTGGTGATAGGCCCTGTGGTAGCGCCGGATGCCGAGGCGGCCAAGGCCCTGATCGCCCCGCTGCTGGAGGCGACGCAGGGTGAATTCGTGCGCATCGACATCCTCGCCGATTGCGGCCTGGCCGACTGGTTGGTAGCCGCCGGCCTGGCCTGCGTGGATCGCGCCCCGCGCATGGCCAGAGGCACGCCGCCACGATCGTCGGGGAGTGTCCGATCCTTCGCCCTGGTGACCCAGGCGCTGGGCTAAGTCGCGTTCAATCTTCAGGAGACACCGCCATGCTGGACGCCACGCTGCACGACCTGATCGATCCCCGGACCACCAGCCACTTCTATCTCGACGGTCGCTGGGTGCCCGCCGCTGGCCCGGAACGGGTCAGGGTGATCAACCCGGCGAATGAACGTCCCCTGGCCGACGTGGCCCTGGGCAGCGCCGCCGAGGTGGATCGGGCCGTACAGGCCGCCCGCGCGGCCTTCAGCGACTGGTCCGGTCGTACCCCGGCCGCCCGGGCCCGGCTGCTGGAGCGACTCCATGGCCTGCTGACGCAGCGCAGCGAAATCTTCGCCCAGGTCATCTCCCGGGAGATGGGCGCGCCCCTGGCCGCGGCGCGCGCCCTGCAGGTGCCCCTGGCCCTGGAACATCTGCGCGTCGCGCGCGAGGTCGCGCTCAACTACGCCTTCGAGCGCAGCGAGGGTACGCTGCGCATCCGCCGCGAAGCCATCGGCGTCTGCGCCCTCATCACCCCCTGGAACTGGCCGCTGTACCAGATCACCGCCAAGGTCGCGCCGGCGCTGGCCGCTGGCTGCACGGTAGTGCTCAAGCCCAGTGAACTGGCGCCGTTGAGCGCCTTGCTGTTCGCCCAGGCGGTCCATGACGCGGGGATACCGGGCGGGGTGTTCAACCTGATCAACGGTGACGGCCCCACCGTCGGCGCCGCGCTGGCCGAGCATCCCGAGGTCGACATGATCTCCATCACCGGCTCCAATCGCGCCGGGGTGCAGGTGGCCCGGGCCGCCGCCGCCACCGTGAAGCGAGTGACCCAGGAGCTGGGTGGCAAGTCGCCGAACCTGCTGCTACCCGACGCCGACCTCGAGACGGCCGTGGCCAAGGGCGTGCTGGCCGCCTTCCGTAACAGCGGCCAATCCTGCAGCGCGCCGACGCGGATGCTGGTGCCCCAGGCCCAGTTGGCGGAGGTGGAGCGCCTGGCGGCGGCCACCGTGGCCAGCCTCGTGGTCGGCGATCCCCCGGCGCCCGCGACGACCCATGGTCCCCTGGCCAATGGCGCCCAGTTCGCCCGGGTGCAGGAACTGATCGAGAGCGGCCTGGCGGAGGGCGCCAGGCTAATCTGTGGCGGGCCGGGCCGCCCGGAGGATCAGCCCGTAGGCTTCTATGCGCGGCCCACGGTCTTCTCGGCGGTCACCACCGACATGCGCATCGCCCAGGAGGAGATCTTCGGGCCGGTGCTCTGCCTGCTGCCCTATGGTTTCGTCGAGGAAGCCATCGCCATCGCCAACGACAGCCGCTATGGCCTCAGTGCCCACGTCCAGGGCCGGGATCCCGACCAGGTCGCCGCGGTGGCGGCCCGTCTTCGTGCCGGGCAGGTCCATCTCAACTATCCGGCCTGGAACCCCTGCGCACCCTTCGGCGGCTACAAGGGCTCCGGCAACGGGCGCGAATATGGCGTCCACGGCCTGGAGGAATACCTGGAGACCAAGGCGATCCTCGGTCACTGACGCGGGTTGAACAGCGGATTGCTCCGCAATCCCGCTACCGCCAAGTCGATGAACGCCCGGACCTTGGCCGGTGCCTGGCGGCCCTCGGGATAGATCAGATTGACCGGCAGCGGCGCCTCTTCGTGGTCTTCGAGTACCAGTTGCAGCACGCCGTCCGCCAGGGCCTGGGCGATCTGATAGTGGGGCACGCGGGTGAGGCCCAGACCGTTCTCGGCCGCGCTGATCGCGGCGGCATTGGTGTTGCTGTGCAGCAAAGGCTCGACCACCACCCGTTGTCCCCCGGCGAAACGCCATTCCAGCGACGACCAGGCACTGTGGGACACCAGGACGCGGTGATCGCGCAGCGCGGCGGGCGTCCCCGGGACGCCACGGGTCGCCAGGTAGCTGGGCGCGGCGCAGACCACCCGCCGCATGCAGCCGACCTGAATGGCGGTGAGGCCGGAGTCGGCCAGATGACCGATGCGCAGGGCGATGTCCATGCCTTCGTCGACGATGTTCACCGGCCTGTCGACGAAGAAGGTCCGGGCGCGCACGTCTGGATAACGCTCGAGGTAGTCCAGCACCAGCGGCAATACGTGCAGTTGGCCGAGGAGCAGCGGCGCGGTGATCGCCAGGGTGCCGACCGGCTTGGCGTAGTGCCCGGCCGCGGCCAGTTCCGCCTCGGCGATGTCGCCGAGGATGCGCCGGCAATCCTGCAGATAGCGCGCACCGGCCTCGGTGGGTTTCACCGAACGGGTGGTGCGCACCAGCAAGCGGGCGCCGACCAGCGCTTCCAGGCCCGCCACCAGGCGGGTCACCGCCGGGGCGCTCAGGTGCAGATCCCGGGCGGCGCGGGCGAAACTCTCGGTCTCGGCCACCTTCACGAACACGCGCATCGCCTGCCAACGATCCATCTGCGGGGTCTTCCTCAGGGCGCCGGAGCGGCCCGGCAAGACGTCCATGGTAGTCGACCCGGCCAGGCAGGCCAGCCTAGAGATCGAGTTCCAGCGGTACGGACCCGGCCGCGGGCCGCGCGCAACAGAGCAGGACCTGGTCGGCGGCGACCGCCGCGGCGGGTTCCTCGGCATAGGTGACCGCGCCCTGGAGCAGTCCCGTGCGACAGCTGCCACAGTGCCCCTCGCGACAGCTGAAGGCGGGCTCCAGGCCCTGGGCCTCGGCCAGCTCCAGCAGACTGCCGGAGGCGGGCGTCCACTGCGCGTGCTGGCCGGACGCCGCGAAGCGCACCCGGACGGCCTCGGTGGCCGCGGCAGGCCGTACGGTCGCCGCCGTCGCCGCACCGCTGCGCACCAGGCCGGCCGGACCGAAGGCTTCGGCATGGATACGGGCATCCTCGATACCAAAACCGCGCAAGCCGTCATAGAGGCCCTGGGTAAAGGCCGCGGGACCGCAGAGGTAGAAGTCATAGTCACCGAAGGGCAGCTGGCGGCCCAGCAGTGCCATGTCGATGCGCCCGGCGACGTCATAGTCCACCCCGGGGAGGGCAGCAGCGGGATCGCTCAGCACCCTGATCACCCGTAGCGTTTCCGGAGCCCTGGCCATCAGCTCGCTCAGCTCCCGGTCGAAGGCCCGTTCCGCCTGGGTCCGCGCGCCATAGAACAGCGTGACTGGCCGCCGACCCTGATGGACCGCCTGGCGCAGCATGGCCAGCAACGGAGTGATACCGATCCCGGCGGCGAGGAACACCAGGGGGCGCTCCGCCGAGACCGCCAGGGTGAAGTCGCCGGCGGGTGCCCGGGCCTCGATCAGGTCGCCTTCGCGCAGCTGGCCGTGCAGCAGCCGCGAGACCAGGCCGTCGCGCTTGACGCTGATGCGGTAATGGCCGTCGGCGGGGAGGGAGGTCAGGGTGTAGGTTCGCACCAGGGAAGATTGCCCCGTCTCGGGTGTCACCCGGATCGGCAGGAATTGACCGGCCTGGTAGGGGGGCAGGGCTGCGCCGTCCACCGATTCGAGGTGGAAGGAGCGGATGGTGGCGCTCTCCTGGACGATCCGGGTGATGCGCAGCGGACGCCAGGTGCGGTCCTGGGCCCTGGCCTGCAGGCGCCGCTTGGCTTCCGCCCAGCTGCCGGTCAGCCGACTGCTGTCCGACTCGCCGCCGGGCTGCGCCTGCCAGCGCAACGCCAGGGCACCACGGCGACGGACGATACGTTGGGGGCGAAAGGTCCAGAGGCGTTCGGCGCCTTCGAAGGCGGCGATCTCGGGCGAGTCGAACAGCACCTCGGCGGTCCCGCTCAGCTGCAGCAGATCGCCGCGCTCCAAGTCCGCGAACAGCAGTCCGGCGCGGCCATTGGCGACGACATTGCCCAGGGTATTGAAGAACAGATTGCCGTTGAAGTCGGGAATGGTCAGCAAGCCCTCGGCGTCTACCCGGACGAAGCCCGGCTTGCCACCGCGGTGCGAGACATCGACCCGTCGCTGGTCCTGCTGGTCGGCGTAGGAGGCGACGAAAAAGGCATCGGCACTGGTGATGAGCGCGCGGGCCGCCACATCCAGGCTGGCGAGCTGCTCCCCGGGCGTGGCCGGGGCGGCGCCCGGTTCGTGAGCGAAGCTCAGGTCGCGCAGCTGGATATAGCGCGGGCAGTTGCCAAAGCTCTGGTCCACCGTCACGCGCAGTCCCTGGGCTGTGGGGCTGAGGATGCCGTTCATGCGATTGCGGCAGCGGGTATGCCACTCGATGCCCAGGAGGCCCACGGCCGCGTCTGCGCCCAGTCCGGGCGCTGCCGGATCCTCGCTGGCAGGGCGGGCGGCGATATCCAGGGTGGTGGACGTGGGCGAGGCGATAAAGCCCGGCTGGCCTTCCAGGATCGTCGCCCAGGCGTCGCCCGCGGCATCCACGCTGCCCAGTACCACGAAGGACAGCTGGGCGAAGAACTGCCGATGCTGGTCGGGCATGAACGGCCGGATCACCCGCGGCCCCAGGGCCTCCAGGCGCTCGCGGACGCCTAGCCGTTCCTGGATGAAGGTTTCCCCGGCGTGCCAGGTGGGTAGGGGCTCGTGCATGACCTTGGCCTCCAGTAGGGTGACGCCGCGATCAGGCGCGGAGACCGGCCACGGTCTCGGGAAAGGGCACGAAGCCGGGCAGGGCCTCCACCCGCTGTAGGAAGGCGCGCACCGCCGTATAGGGCGCCAGCTCCACATTGCCTTCCGGCGCTCCGGCCAGGTAGCTGTAGAGGGCAATGTCGGCGATGGTCGGGTGATCGGCAGCCAACCACTTGCCCGTGGTCAGGTGCGCCTCCAAGCGTTCGAGCAGGATATGGGCGCGGGCGATGACTTCTTCCGGATTCAGGCGGGCGCCGAATACCGTGATCAGGCGCGCCGCTGCCGGGCCATAGGCCAGTTCTCCGGCGGCCACCGACAGCCAGCGCTGCACCGCGGCCGCGCCAGCGGGATCTTCCGGTAGCCAATCGGTACGGCCCAGTTTCTTCGCCAGGTAGACGAGGATGGCGTTGGAGTCGGCGACGACCACGCCAGCGTCCTCCAGCACCGGCACCTGGCCGAAGGGATTGAGGGCGAGGAATTCCGGCGTGCGATTGGCGCCGGCCGGAATATCGATGTCGATCAGCTCGACCTCGATCCCCAGCAGCGAGGCGAAGAGCACGGCGCGATGGGCATGACCGGACAGCGGGGTGTGATAGAGCTTCATGATCCGACTCCTGCCAGGCAGAGGGCCGAGGGGGCCCGATAGGTGCTACCAGCTTGGGATCAGGGCGCTTTCGAGGGAATGGGCTTTCTGGTCAGTTCAGCATTCCGCAAAATGGAATGATCGGGCTAGCGACAAGCGAAGGCCAACACCCGACCCAACATGGCATCGCAGCCGTCCAGTTGCGCCTGGGTGACGAATTCGTCGGGCTTGTGCCCCTGGGCCATGCTGCCGGGGCCGCAGACCACGGTGGGAATGCCGGCCGCCGCGAACAGACCCCCTTCGGTGCCGAAGGCCACCGTGCCGAAGTCGCGGGAGCCGCAGAACTGCGCGATCCAGTCGGCCGCCTCGCTTTCGACGGCGGTATCCAGGCCGGGATAGCTCGACAGCTCGGTGAAGCGGATGGCGCTCTGGCCGCTGATGGCGCGCATGGCCGGCAGCAGGGTCGCCTCGGCATGGGCCTGCAGCTGATGGATCACCTGGTAGGGGTCCTGGGCGGGCAGGGCGCGGATCTCGAAATCGAAGGTGCAGTCCTGGGGCACGATGTTCAGTGCCTGGCCGCCACCGATGAGGCCGGTCTGCACCGTGGAGAAGGGCGGATCGAAGCGGGGGTCCTGGCGTTCCGCTGTCCTGAGCGCCTCACCGAGCCGGCCGAGTTCCACGACCAGGCGCGCGGCGTATTCGACGGCGTTGACGCCCTGAGGCGCATAGGCCGAATGACAGGCCGCGCCATGCACCTGGCAGCGCATGGCTACCTTGCCCTTGTGGCCTAGCACGGGTTTCAGCTCCGTGGGCTCGCCGATCAGGCACAGCAGCGGCTTGACCGGACGCTGGGCCAACTGGTCGAGCAGGCTGCGCACGCCGAGGCAGCCGACTTCCTCGTCGTAGGACAGCGCCAGGTGCAGCGGGCGGCGCAGGGCCGCACGGCTGGCCGCGGGCACCAGTGCCAGCAGGCAGGCCAGAAAGCCCTTCATGTCGGCGGTACCGCGACCGTAGAGCTTGCCGGCGCTTTCGCTGAGGGCAAAGGGGGGACGGGTCCAGGCCTGGCCGTCTACCGGCACCACGTCGGTATGTCCCGAGAGCACGATACCGGGCACGTCCGCCGGCCCCAGGGTGGCGAACAGGTTGGCCTTGGTGCCTTCGCCGTTGTGGATCAGCTCGTAGGGTACGCCGAAGCCCTCCAGGTAGCCGGCGACAAAGTCGATCAGCGCGAGGTTAGTTTCGCGGCTGGTGGTGTCGAAGGCCACCAGCCGCGCCAGCAGTTCACCGCTGGCGCTCATCGGTCGTCTCCCGGGACGCCGTAGCCGGGGGCGAGATCCGGGCGCACCGCCCGGTCGAGATAGTCCTGCAACTGGGGTTCATAGGCGCGCCACAGCGACGCCAGCTCGCCGATGGGGTCCGTCTCGGCCCAGTCGACCCGCAGATTGACGATGGGCCAGCTGGCGTCGCCCACCACCAGCAGCGCCGCCGAGTGCACCGGTCCGGCCTCGCCACCGGCGGCCATGGCCGCCTGCATGGCCCGCAGCAGGCGCTCGGCAAGAGCGCCCTGGCTGGCTTCGAAGCTCTCCACCAGCGCCTCCACCACCGCGGGGCTCGCCAGCATGTTGCCAGCGCCCACGCAGTCCCGGCCGCTGCGCGCCTGGTGCACGCCCAGGGTATGGGCACCGCTGTGATGGGCACTGCGGCCCTGGGCGTCGATGACGGTCACCTGGCGATACTCGGCGTAGCCGTCGCCGGCCAGGCTCTCGGCCAGGGCCGCGCTGGGAGCCTGTCCCGCAGCCAGTCGCTCCAGGGTGCGCGGCCCCAGGGCGGGCAGGGTGATGTTCTGCGAGCTGACCGCGCCGATCCCGGGTTGCAGCCAGGGACAGCGGGCGCCCACGGCGATGCTCGACGAACTGATGGCGATGCCGAATTGACCGGTCTCGGCGCAGCGGGCGGTGAGGGAAAAGGTCATAGGGCGGCCTCAGTCGGGGATCACGGCGATGACGTCGATCTCCATCAGCCACTGGGGCTGGCCCAGGGCCGCGACCACCAGGCCGGTGGAGATGGGAAAGACGCCCTTGAGCCACTTGCCGACCTCCTGGTACACCGGCTCGCGATAGCGCGGATCGATCAGGTAGGTGGTGGTCTTGACGATGTGGCTGAGGTCGCTGCCGGCTTCTTCCAGCAGTTGCTTGACGTTCTTCATGGCCTGCTCGGCCTGGGCGCGGGGATCGCCCAGCCCGACCAGCCTGCCGTCGAAATCGGTGCCGACCTGACCACGGACATAGACGGTGTTGCCGGCGCGCACGGCCTGGCAGAGGTCGTTGTCCAGGGTCTGGTTGGGGTAGGTGTCCTTGGTGTTGAACATGCGGATACGGGTGTGGGTCGGGGTGGCCATGCGGGATCTCCGGGTCTCGATAAGGGCGTCAGGCGCTACGCGACTGCTGGGGGTGGGCGGCCGACTGGATGCTGGGACGGTAGTCCTGGTAGCGGCGCTGGATGGCGATCTGGTCGGCCACGTGGCGGGCGTCGTGCCAGCAGCCCCAGATGAAGGCCGAGCCGCGGCGGCTGAGCCAGGGCAGCCCGACGAAATATATGCCCGGCTCGGCACCGACCCCGCGCTGGTGCCTGGGCTTGCCGTTGTCGCCAAAGGTATCCACCTGCAGCCAGCTGAAGTCGGTGGCATAGCCGGTGGCCCAGATCACCGAGCTGACGCCCGCGGCCTTCAGGTCCAGTTCCTTGAGCGGTTCACGGATGCAGTCGGCGTCCGCCACCCGTTCGCGGGCTGAGGGCTCTTCGGGCAGGTCGAGGCTGTGGCGGGCGGCATAGGCGTCGGCGGCGTCGAGCAGGGCCAGGTAGTTGGCGTCGCCGGCGTCGAGGTTCTGGTTGAGGTCCGGACGGAAGCGCACCACCCCGTCGACGAAGCTGTCGGTAAGGCCCACCAGGGTCATGCCGGCCTGGGCCAGGCGGCGAAAGTCCACGGTATGGCCACCGCGGGCGCCGCTCACGGCGATGGTCACGTGCTCGCGGCCCGGCTGCATGGTCTCGGTGTCCCACAGGCCGAGCACGCCCAGCCACCAGCAGAAATCGCGGCTGCGATAGGCCCGCGGCGGCCGGTCATGGGGGCCGACGGAGAGATAGACGCGCTTGCCGGCGCGCAGCAATTCCTCGGCGATCTGCACGCCGGAGGAGCCAGCGCCCACCACCAGCACCGCGCCTTCGGGCAGTTGCTGTGGATTGAAATAATGGGCGGAATGGATCTGGTAGAGGCCCTCGTCCGTTGGTGCGATGGCCGGGATCACCGGCTTCTGGAAGGGACCGGTGGCCACCACCACGCGCTGGGCGTTCAGGCTGCCCGCCGAGGTTTCCACCAGAAAGCCCGCCTGGCCGGCCTGGCGGGTCACCCGGGTGACGGCGACGCCGGTGCGGATGGGTGCGCCGATCTGCCGGGCATAGGTCTCGAAGTAGGCGGCGATCTCGTCCTTGCCGGGAAAGCCGTCCGGCGCCGTCTGGAATTCCAGTCCGGGGAAGCGGTCGTGCCAGGCCGGGCCGTTGGCTACCAGGGAGTCCCAGCGACCGGTGCGCCAGGCTTCGGCGATGCGGTTCTTTTCCAGCACCAGGTGCTCGATGCCGAGCCGTCCCAGGTGCTCGCTCATGGCGACGCCGGCTTGGCCAGCGCCTATCACCAGGGTGTCGATCGTGGTCGGTAATGTGGACATGAGGGTACCCTTCGGCCGCTCCGCAGGGGGCGGCCGTCATCATAAGAACCTGTTCAAAATCTGCTGCGCGTCGGCCAAACTGCGTTGAAAACGCCCTGGGTCGCCAGCCCGGTCGGAATGCTCATTTACCATTCGTAAACTCCGCTTCCTCAGGCGTTTTCGCCTTGTTTGGCTCTAGCTCGCGAGATTTGGAACAGGCTCTAAGCAGTAGGAAGGCGGAGCGCGCAGGCTCCGCGGCGATCAATCCAGCACGGAAGGGTCTTGCTGGATCATCAGTTCTTTCATCTCGGCGAAGTGCTGCTCGGAGAAGTCGGTGATGCCTTCCCAGGCGCGGGCGGTCTTCTCGGCGACCTCGGCGGAGAGCACCTTGAGCGGCTGGCCGGTGGACCAGGCGGTGACCAGAATCTGGCAGGCACGCTCCAGGGTCCAGATATCGTCGAAGGCCTGGCCGACGGTGGGGGCGATCACCATGACGCCGTGGTTGCCCATCAGCAGGCGCTGCTTGCCATCCAGCAACCCGGCCAGGCGCGCACCCTCGGCCTCGGTATCGGCCATGCCGCCATAGAGTTCGTCCACCGCCAGGCGATTGAAGTAGCGCGCGGTGTTCTGGTCGATGGGCGGCACCTCGGGCTTGGCCAGGCAGGCCACCGCCGTGGTGTAGACCGGGTGCAGGTGCAGCACCACCCGGGCCTCCGGCAGCCGGCGATGGATCTGCCCGTGGATCGACCAGGCGGTGCTGTCCACGTCGGGCCGCTCGGCGCCTCGGGGATCGTCCGCGTCGAGCAGCAGCAGATCACTGGCGCGGATGCGCGAGAAGTGCTTCCACTTGGGGTTGATCAGGAACTGCTTGCCGTCGGTGGAGACGGCGGCGCTGAAGTGGTTGGCGACGGCTTCGTGCATGTCGAGGTGGGCGATGACGCGAAAGGTCGCCGCCAGATCGATGCGCAGCCGTTCCTCGGGAGAAAGTGCCATGGTCGTGACTCCGTAAAGCTCAGGGCTTGGGCATCAGGGCGGCGATGTCCGCCTCGGTGGGCGCCTGGAAGTTGTATTTCTTCAGCAGCGCGGCGTACTCCGGGGTGGCGCTGTATTGCTTGAGCGCCTCCACCAGGGCGGTCTTGACCGCATCGTTGCCCTTCTTCACGCCAAAGCCGTTGAGCACTGGGTAAATCAGGGTGTCCGAGGAGATCACCACGCGATTGCCGAGCTTTTCCACCAGGCCGCGGGCCACGGCGGCGTCGGTGATCTGCGCCTCCACGGCCTTGGACAGCAGCGCCTGGGTGGTCTGGGGATCGGTGCCGTATTCGCTCACGGCGATCGGCTGCAGACCGTTCTTCACGCAATACTCGTCGGAGAGCTTGTGCAGTTGCTGCAGCCAGGAGGTGGCGCCCATGGAGCCGATCTTGTGGCCGCAGAAATCTTCCGGCTTCTTGGGCTGATAGCTGCTGCCCTTGAGCGCGATGATCGACTCGCCGCTCTTCAGGTAGGGGATCATGTCGATCACCTTGAGGCGGTCCGCGGTGATGTACATCGAGGAGTTGGTGATGTCGAAGCGCCCGCCCTGCAGCCCGGTGATGAGGTTGGGAAAACGGGTGTCCAGCGTTTCCACGGAGCGCCCCATGAGCTTGCCCAGCCCCTCGACGAATTCGATGTCGAAGCCTGCCGGCTTGTTGTCCTGCACGTATTCGTAGGGGAAGAAGGTCAGGTCGGAACCGGCGACGAGTTTGCCTGGCTGCAGGAAGTCGGCCGAGGCCAGGCTGGAGACCAGCGCCAGGCCGGCGCCTAGTACGGCGGTGGAGAGGATTCGAATCGAGGCGCTGCTGACTCTTTGCATGGCGGTGCTCCTTGGAGGGTAGGAAAGATCAAACGGCAGCCTGGTCGAGCCCGGCCTGCTGGACGAAGAAGGACGCGCCGCGTGGTTTCTGCGGCAGCCGCACGCTGTTGGCCACGCTGCGCACCAGCCCGCTTTCCTGGCCGGCCACCAGCACCCCGGCGTGCTCGCTGGGCAGCGGATTCTCGCCGAAGGGCAGGGCGTCCTCGGCGGCATAGACGCTGATGAACAGGGTGCGCGGCAGCTCGGTCTGGTTGGGGCTGGAGGCATGCAGCAGGCGGGTGTGCATGAAGCACACCGAACCGGCCGGGCCGAAGCAGGCCACGGGCTCGCCGCAGTGCTCGGCCACCACGCCGTCGTCGACCGCGCCGGTGAAACGGCCGTCCTGCCAGTGCGACCACAGCGGGCCCCTGTGGCTGCCGGGGATGACGGTGAGGGGGCCGTTCTCCGGAGTCACCTCGCTCACCATCAGCAGCGCGGTGACCACGTCATCGTTGCTGTGGGGCGTGAAGAGGAAGTCCTGGTGCCACTTCACCTGGGTGGCGGTGCGCGGCAGCTTCGAATTGATCTTGCTGTGGTGGAATCGCGTGCCGCTGCCACCGATGAGCTGAGCCGCGACCTGGGCCATCCGCGAGGTGAAGGCGACCTGGCGATAGGCCGCGGAGATCTCGGTCGGCGAACTGACCCGGCGCAGGGAGGGGTGGTCGGGCCGGTGATCCAGTTCGACATCGAAGCGGGCGCGGCCGTCCTGGGTCTCGCCCCAGGCCTCGGTGTGGCTGCGACTGTCTTCGACCCAATCATCGAAATCGGCCTGCAGGGCGGCGATTTCCTCGGCCGTCAGCAGGTTCTCGACCACCAGGTAGCCGTTCTTGTGGAAACTCTCCAGTTGCGCTTGCTCGATCATAGGGGTTCTCCAGAAGCCAAGGGTGGGGGTCAAGCCAGGGACACGTCCTTGAGGAAAGCCTCGACGCGGGGATGCTGGCCGTTGCGCAGTACCTGGGGCGCGTCGTCGCAGACCACACGGCCCTTTTCCATGAACACGATGCGGTCCGAGACCTTGAAGGCGAAGTTCATCTCGTGGGTGACGATCACCATGGTGATGCCCTCTTGGGCCAGGGCCTCGATCACCTGCAGCACCTCGTTGACCTTTTCCGGGTCGAGCGCCGAGGTGGGCTCGTCGAACAGCATGATCTGCGGTCGCATCATCAGCGCCCGGGCGATGGCCACCCGCTGCTGCTGGCCGCCGGACAGCTGGTGCGGATACTTCCAGGTGTGATCGAGCATCCCGACCTTGTGCAGCAGGGCATAGGCCTGCTGCCTGAGCGCCGCGGGGGTATCCAGGCGGTGATAGCGCGGCGCGAGCAGCAGGTTGTCCAGCACCGTGAGGTGGGGGAAGAGATTGAAGCTCTGGAACACCATGCCGATGTCCAGGCGATGCTCGCTGTGCTCGATGAAGCGCGGCTTCTGGGCGCCGTCCTTGTGCAGGTGGATGAAGGGCTGGCCGTTGATGCGGATCTCGCCGTTGTCCAGTTGCTCCAGGCCGTTGAGCAGGCGGATCAGGGTGGTCTTGCCCGAGCCGGACGGGCCGATCACCGAGACCACCTCGCCGGGCTGGACGCGCAGGTTGACCGAGCCCAGCACCTCGACGTCGTTGTAGGCCTTGTGCAGGCGGGCGGCCTGTAGCGCCGGGGTGGCGGCGTCCCACTGCGGCTTGGCGCTGGCGGTGGAGGCCTGGGTGGCCAGGGCCAGCACCTGCTCATCGGGGGTCCGCACCACCTTGCGCTGGGTAACGTCGAGGAAGCGCTCCAGGCGTTTGAGCAGGAAGTCGAAGAGGGTGACGATCAGCACGTAGTAGAAGGCCACCGCCACCATGGTCTCCATGACCAGGAAATTCTGCGAATAGAGACGCTGGCCGACCATCAGGATCTCGGTGAGGGAGATCACCGATACCAGGGAGCTGAGCTTGACGATGGAGATGTATTCGTTGGCCAGCGACGGCAGGGCCACGCGCAGGGCCTGGGGAATGACGATGCGCCACTGGGTGCCGAGAAAGCGCAGCCCGAGTGCCCGCGCCGCTTCGCCCTGGCCCTTGGGAATCGACAGCAGGCCGCCGCGGTGGATCTCGGCGACATAGGCCGTCTCGCTGATGACCAGGCCGATCAGGCCGGCCCAAAAGGGATCCGCGAGCACCACCGAGGTGCCCGGCAGCGCCTGCGGCAGGTTGTAGATGAAGATCAGCAGCACCAGCAGCGGCACGCTGCGAAAGAACCAGATGTAGGCACGGGCCGGCAGGTTGAGCGCGGGATGCCGGGACTGCTTGGCCAGGGCGATGAAGAAGCCCAGGGCGATGCTGATGACCCAGGTGAGGGTGCTGAGTTTGATGACGGTCCAGGTTGCCAGCCAGAATTGAGTGTCGCCGATAAGGCCGAACATGTAGTTCCAGTCGAAAGTCATCGTTAAAACCTGTCGCCATTCATTGGAAGGACACCTCCGAAGAGGGGTGTCCGGTCGCTGTAATTACAGAATTGGCAATCGGCGGACTTATCGTCAATTAACAAATTACAGGCCTCTGTATAGGACTTTGCTATACAGAGAAAACGGCTGCTGGAGAACTTTTCCTCTATGCCCTCATAAGGGGCAAAGTGCCGCCATTAAAGGCTTCGATGCAGGGTTTTGGTGCACTGGCATGATAAGGATGCTGCGGAGATCCACTGGATTTTCAAAGGTTTGATGGGCGTTGAAGACAGGCGCAGCCTGCCTGGCACAGCTTTCGCTTCGAGAGTAAAGGCTATGCAAAAACGAGCTCTGCACAGTTTTTTCCTATAGGTAATCCGTGACCCACTTTACGCTCAGGCAACTTCGTTATTTCGTCGCGGTGGTCGAGGAAGACAGCATCGTCGAGGCAGCGCGACAACTGCACATATCCCAGCCGTCGATTTCCGTCGCCATCAAGAATCTCGAAGAAAGTTTCGAGCAGAAGTTGTTTATCCGCCATCACGCCCAGGGCGTTTCCCTCACCGCCAGTGGGCGCCGACTCTACGATAAGGCCAAGGAACTGTTGCGGCTGTCCCACGAGCTGGAGCAGAACGCCAAGGCGGAAAACGAGATGGTCTCGGGCACCGTGGCCATCGGTTGTTTCGAATCCGCCGCGCCGCTTTACCTGCCCAAGCTAGTCGCCGGCTTCAAGCGGCTCTATCCGGAAATCACCATCCAGCTGCACGACGGCGAGCAGCATGAACTCATGCACGGCGTGCACCGGGGACGCTTCGACCTGGTGTTTCTCTACGATCTGGAGCTGGGTGATTCCATCACCAAGGAAAAGCTCAATGCGCCGCACAAGCCCTATGCCCTGTTGCCCATTGCCCACCCCCTGGCGGGCAAGAAGGCGGTGACGCTCAAGGAGCTGAGTCGCGAGCCCATGATCCTGCTGGACGTGGTGCCCAGCCGTAACTACTTCATCGACATCTTCAAGGAGAAGGGCTACCACCCCACGGTGGCCTACAGCTCCCCCTCCATCGAGATGGTGCGCTGCATGGTGGGGCAGGGGCTGGGCTTTTCCGTGCTGGTCACCCGGCCGACCACCAACCTGACCTACGACGGCAAGCGTCTGGCCCAGGTCAACATCCACGACGACATGCCGGCCTCGACCTTCATCATGGCCTACCTGCGCAACAACGAGCCGACCAAGGCGACGCGGCTGTTCATGGACTATTGCCGGAGTGTCGATCTGTCGCCGGTGCCGGCGGAAAACCCGGCAGGCTGAACGCCGTGCTGGCAGTTACCCATCTTCCGGGCGAAAGGGCAGGGATAGACGGCTCCGGGCTGGTCGCGGATGCGTGATGTAAAGTAGAATCAATATCATCTAAGCATCATCGAGCAGGCAGCACCCGTCATGAGTGATATGGCTCTCGCATCCTCACGCCATCTTCATCGGCTCTATTGCGACCACAGCGGCTGGCTACAGGCCTGGTTGCGGCGGCGGCTGGGCAGCGAATGGGATGCGGCCGATCTCAGCCAGGAGGCCTTTCTGCGGCTGGTGCGCAACCCCGAGGTGCTGGGCGAACTGCAGGAGCCGCGGGCGTATCTGGTGACCATCGGCAAGCGCCTGCTGATCAATTTCCAGCGCCGGCGCAGCCTGGAGCAGGCGTATCTCGACGCCCTGGCCGAGCTGCCCGAAGCCTGCGCGCCATCGCCCGAGCAACGCTGGGTCCTGCTGGAAACCCTGCAGGCCCTCGATGAGCTGCTCGACGGCCTGCCCGCCACGGTGCGCCATGCCTTCCTCCTCAGCCAGCTCGAAGACCTCACCTACCGCGAGATCGCCGAGCGCTTGCAGGTCTCCGAGCGCACCATCAAGAGATACATGGCGCAGGCCTATGAACATTGCCTGCTGGCGGAGCTGTGCTGAGCGGCGCCCAGGACCGGCGGCGGACCGCGATCCGCGAGGCCGCGGGTTGGCTGGCGTTGCTGGAATCCGGTGCGGCTGGCGAGCGCGAACACCAGCAGCTGCAGGCCTGGCGCCAGGCCCATGCCGAGCACGAGCGCGCCTGGCAGGCGGCCCTGGCGCTGCAGCAACGCTTCGCCGGGGTGCCGTCGCGCCTGGCCATGGCCAGTCTGCAACCGGCCGATCGCGGCCGACGTACCGCCCTGCGGCAGTTGCTGGGCCTGGCGGTGGTGGTACCGACGGGGTGGTGGCTGACCCAGGAAGTGCCGCTGGACGCCTGGACCGCCGATCTCAGCACCGCCACCGGCGAACGCCGCAGCCTGACCCTGGAGGATGGCAGCCTGCTGCAACTCAATACCGCGACCGCCGTGGATCTGGATCAGACCCGGCGACGCCTGACCCTGGTGCGCGGCGAGCTCTCGCTGCGCGTACCCGGTACCCAGGCGCTGAGGCTGGATACCCGCTTCGGGACCCTGATGGTGGAGCAGGCCGAGGTCTGCGTGCAGCAGGACGATGAAGGATGCGACGTGCGTGTGGTCAGCGGTAGCGTGGGGGTGCGCCCGCTGAGCGGGCCGGGGCTGGAACTGGGCAAGGGCCAGCAGTTGCGCCTGAGTACCTTGGGGATCGGTGCCATAGAGCCGTTTTCCGCGACGCTGCTGAGCTGGCGCCAGGGCGTGCTGATCGCCCAGGACCAGCCACTGGGCGAATTCCTGCAGCAATTCAGTCGCTATCGTCCTGGCCTGCTGCGCTGGGATCCCGCGGTGGCCGACCTCAGGGTCACCGGCAGCTTTCAGCTCGCCGATACCGACCGGGTACTGGCGCTGCTGGCCGCGACGCTGCCAGTTGAGGTGCACTGGCGTACCCGCTTCTGGGTGACCCTGAAACCCCGCTCGATCGCCGCCTGAAAAAAGCCTGTCCCCTTTTCCGTACTCGTCGGTCATTAACGGCATAGGACAATCAAAGGAGGGGGATTCAATGGTGGCGTTGGTATTGCGTCCGTTGCTGCGCACGGGCTTGCTGGTGGCGTTGAGTGGTACTCCCTGGTGGGCGGGTTCTGCCTGGGCCCAGGAGGCCGCCCGCCGGCACTACGAGATTCCCGCTGGCAGTCTCGCCCAGGCGCTGACGCGCTTCGCCGCGGAATCCGGCGTCAATCTGGCTGTGGATCCGGGGCTGGTGGGCAAGCGCGACAGCGCTGGCCTCAACGGCGACTATGGTGTGGAAGAGGGCTTCAGCCGCCTGCTCGCCGGCTCGGGCCTGCGACTGCAACCGCTGGGGGAGCGCGACTTCACCCTGGCGCCAGCGCCGCAGGACAGCGGCGTCCAGGAGCTGGCCAGCACCTCCATCATCGCCACCAGTCTGCAGGCGGATGACGCGCCCTACGCCGGCGGCCAGGTCGCGCGGCAAGGCTCCCAGGGACTGCTGGGCAATCGCGACTTCATGGACACGCCCTTCAGCCAGACCTCCTACACCGCCCAGACCGTCCAGAATCTTCAGGCCCGCACCCTTACCGACCTGATCGCCAGCGATCCCTCGGTGCGCTCCACCAATCCGTCGGGTGGTCGCTTCGAGCAATTCACCATCCGCGGTTTCAGCCTGTTCAACAGCGACGTCGCCTACAACGGGCTCTATGGCGTGCTGCCGACCTATTCCATCGACATGGAGATGGCCGAGCGGGTCGACATCCTCAAGGGCCCGAGCCAGTTGCTCAACGGCATCTCGCCTCGCGGCAGCGTCGGCGGGGGCATCAACGTGGTGCCCAAGCGCGCCACCGATCAGCCCATCACCGAAATCACCGGCAGCTATGCCTCCGACAGCCAGGTGGGCGGCGCCGTGGACATCGGTCGTCGCTTCGGCGAGGACAATCGCTTCGGGATGCGCTTCAACGGCGTCAAGCAATCCGGCGATACCACCTGGGATCACCAGCACGTCGACCGGCAGATGGGCGTGCTCGGTCTGGACTATCGCGTGGAACGCCTGCGCCTAAGCCTCGATCTCGGCCACACCGAGCGCGACACCGATGCGCCCCAGGAGCGGGTGCTGGTCGGTGCCAATGCCCGGGTGCCCGATGCCGACGACGTGCGCCACAACTATGCCCAGCGCTGGACCCGCGCCCAGACCAAGGACACCTTTGGCGCCCTGCGTGGCGAATTCGACGTCGACGATTCGCTGATGGTCTACGGTGCCGTGGGCGCGCGCCGCAGCGATCACGATTTCCTGCGCCACAATGTTTCCCTCACCAACGACGCCGGCGATTTCACCGTCCAGCCGCGCGACTTCACCCGCGACGAAAACGTCCGTACCGCCAACGTGGGCGCGCGCAAATGGCTGCAGACCGGGCCGGTCAGCCACGAGCTCAATGTCAGTGCCGACTACTTCTACATGGACTTCGAGAACGGTGGCGGGCGCTACGCCAGCGGGGCCAGCAACCTCTATGCGCCCCGCGACCTGCCCGCGCCGGGCGTGCGCACCCGGTCCGATGCCAAGGACTACACCGAGAACCGCTTCAGTGGCGTGGCCCTGGCCGACACCATGGGCTTCTTCGACGACCGCCTGCTGGTCACCCTCGGCGCCCGCTGGCAGCGGGTCAAGGTGGACGACTGGTCCGATGGGGTGAAGCAAACCACCGCCTACGACGAGGAAAAGGTCTCGCCCTCGGCGGGGGTGCTGTTCAAGGCCACCGAGCGCCTGTCGCTCTATGCCAACTACATGGAAGGCCTCAGCCAGGGCAAGATCGCGCCGTCCACCGCGCTGAACGAGGACGAGATCTTCCCGCCCTTCATCAGCCGCCAGGCGGAGGTGGGCGCCAAGTACGACTTCGGCGCCGTGGCCGTGACCGCGAGTGCCTTCCGCATCAAGCAGCCAGCCTACGAGACCAACGCCACCAGCCGTACCTTCGGCCCCAACGGCAAGCGGGTCAACGACGGGGCGGAGCTGAGCGTGTTCGGCGAGCCGCTGGCCGGCTTCCGCGTGCTGGGCGGCCTGATGTACATCGACAGCGAGCTCAGGGACACCGTGGGCGGCACCTTCGACGGCAATCGCGCCCCGGCCACGCCCAGGCTCAATGCCAACCTCGGCGCCGAACTGGACATCCCGGCGGTGCCCGGACTGACCCTGACCGGGCGGGGGATCTACACCAGCTCCCAGTATCTGGACCAGGCCAACAGCAAGGAAATCGACGCCTGGCATCGCTTCGACGTGGGCGCGCGCTACGCCTTCAAGGTCGACGCCACCCGCGTGACCCTGAGGGCCTCGGTGGAGAACGTGATGAACGAGCGCTACTGGGCCTCCGCCGGCGCGTCCGACGACAGCGAACCCGGCCTGACGATCTCCACGCCGCGGACCTTCGTCTTCTCCACCACCCTGGCGTTCTGACGCCGCCGGAGCCCGCTGCTGCGCAAGGCTCGTTCAGTCCTGCGCAGCGGCACATTTATGAGCAGTTAATTACCGGAATAGCCTTGCTGCATTATTCGGTTGAAAGTCGTTATTCATCGACAGGAGTGCCTTGCGGATATAGCTGAAACAAGATCCTTATCAGGCTTATCACCGAGCTATTTCAATAACGGACTGTAGTGAGTTCGGGTTTCCTGTCGTCCGCACATTGGCCAAAGTTGGGCGAGTTCAAAGACTGGGCTATTCACCGGAATAGCGGTTGAAGGATGAGAATGAAACTGATTATCGTTACCGAAGATAAACGTCCCGAGGTCTGACGCCATGCTTCAACCATCCCTCAGTCGCGATACCGCAGTAGCCGACAACGCCTTCTTTCTCGCTCGCCAGGCGCGCTTCGAATCAAATGTCCGCAGCTATCCGCGCAAGCTGCCGCTGGCCATCGCCAAGGCCGCCGGTGTCTGGGTGACCGACGTCGAAGGCAAGACCTACCTGGATTGCCTGGCCGGGGCCGGCACCCTGGCCCTGGGGCACAACCATCCGGCGGTTACCGCGGCCATCACCGACTTTCTCGGCAGCGGGCTGCCCATGCACAGCCTGGATCTCACCACGCCGCTCAAGGACGCCTTCAGCGAGCACCTGCTGGGCCTGCTGCCGGGTCGGGCGGAAGACTACTGCCTGCAATTCTGCGGGCCGTCCGGCGCCGATGCGGTGGAAGCGGCACTGAAGCTGGCCAAGAAGGTCACCGGACGCAGCAACGTGGTGGCCTTTTCCGGCGGCTACCACGGCATGACCCACGGCGCCCTGGCCGTGACCGGCAATCTCGCGCCCAAGCAGGGCGTGGCGGGGTTGATGCCCGGGGTGCAATTCCTGCCCTATCCCCATGAATACCGCTGCCCGCTGGGACTGGGCGGCGAGCAGGGCGCCGCGGCCCTGGCGGGCTATCTGGAGCGGTTCTTCGGCGATGTGGAAAGCGGCGTCTGCCGGCCGGCGGCGGTGATCGTCGAGGCGGTCCAGGGGGAGGGCGGCGTCAATCCGGCACCGGCGGCCTGGCTGCGGACCCTGCGCCAGGTCACCCGGGAGCACGGAATCCTGCTCATCGTCGACGAGGTCCAGACCGGTTTCGGTCGCACCGGCGCGCTGTTCGCCTGCCAGCATGCCGGCATCGAGCCGGACATCCTGGTGCTGTCCAAGGCCGTGGGCGGTGGCCTGCCGCTGGCCCTGCTGGCGATACGTCGGGAGTTCGACGCCTGGGAGCCCGGTGGCCATACCGGCACCTTCCGCGGCAATCAATTGGCGATGGCCACGGGGCTGGCCACCCTGGAGGTCATCGAGCGCGATGGCCTGGTCAGCCATGCCGCCCAGCTCGGGGGCTGGCTCAGGCGCCATCTGGAGCGGCTGCGCGAGCGCTTTCCCGCCATCGGTAATGTCCGCGGGCTGGGGCTGATGCTGGGCCTGGAAATTGTCGAGGCGGGCGGCGACGCGGATGCGCTCGGCAGCCTGCCGGCCGATCCCGCCCTGGCGGCGGCCATCCAGCGCCACTGTTTCGCCCAGGGGCTGCTGCTCGAACGCGGTGGCCGCGACGGCAACGTGGTGCGACTGCTGCCCCCGCTGATCCTCCAGGAAAGCCACTGCCTGGTGCTGCTCGAGCGCCTGGAGGCGGCCCTCGTGGCGGCCCTGGCCGAACCCCGTGGCTGAGCACGAGGCACCCCCGAGTGCCGTGACACCGGATCGCCCGCAGGGACGCGCAACCTCTTGGACACTGCCATGACTTCTCTAGAATCCACGCTGCTTTCCCGCATCGTCAGCGAGCTGGCGTCTTCCCACGCCCTGATGAATTGCCTCATCAAGGAATTCGCGCTGCCGGAAAAGTGCCTGACTTATAACTGGCCGGAAGATCGGCGCGGTATAGCGCCGGCCAATTATCTGAGTTGGTTACAAGACGGCGGCGTTCCCTTGCTGATCAACTTTCCTGGAGACCGCCAGTTCTTTCTGGTCGTCGATCGACAGGATGAACTCGGCAGCCAGCGTTATCTATCCGATATCTATGTAAGACGCGGCGACCAGCCCTGGTATTGCCCGGACTTTCCCGCCTTCATCGATTATCTGCTGGAGGCCTGCGAAGAACTCGCCGGCGCCCACAATGGCGAGTTGCTGCAGCAGGTCCTGCAGAGTCAGCGCCTGACCGCGGCCATCGTCGACCACGTGCAGGTCACTCGACATCCCGCGCCGCTCAGCGACTACCTGGCCAGCGAGCAGGGCCTGTGGTTCGGCCATCCCAATCACCCGGCGCCCAAGGCGCGGCGCTGGCCGGAGCCTCTGCCGGCCGAGGCCTATGCACCGGAGTTGCACACCAGCACCCCCATGCACGTGCTGGAGGTGCCGCGCGCCGGGTTGCAGGTGGCTGGCAACGGCCTGAGCGATGCCCAGGTGTTGCAGGGCTTCGTGGACCAGGCGCAGGCCGCTCCGGAGCGGGCGCGGATCGTGCTGCACCCGGTCCAGGCGCAGCTGTTCCTGGGCGATCCGCGGGTCCAGGCGCTGGTCAGCCAGGGGCTGATCCATGACCTCGGGCCCAGCGGCGCCCTGGCCAGTCCCACCGCCTCCATGCGCACCTGGTACCGCGCGGGCCATGCCTTCTTCGTCAAGGGCTCGCTGAATGTGCGCATCACCAATTGCGTGCGCAAGAACGCCTGGTACGAACTGCAGAGCAGCCTGATCGTCGATCGCCTCATGCAACGCCTGCAGGGGCGGGTGGCGGGCCTGGACATGGTGCGTGAGCCGGGTGCCCTGAGCTGGGCACCGCCGGCGGCGAGTGCCGAGGACGAGCGCTGGTTCCGGGAGCAGACCGGCGCCATCCTGCGCGAGAATTTTTGCCTGGAGCATGGCGCCGACTGCTGCCTGCTGGCCGGCACCCTGTTCGCCCGCGACACCCGCCTGCAGCCGCTGCTGCAGGACTTCCTCAGTCGCTGCGGCGGTAGGGAACCCAGCGATCAGGCGCGGCTGGCCTGGTTCCAGGATTACCAGCGGCTGTTGCTGGGGCCGGTGCTGCGAATGTTCTTCGAGCACGGCGTGGTGCTGGAGCCGCACCTGCAGAATTGCGTCCTGGTGCATGACAATGGCCGGCCCGTCCGGCTGCTGCTGCGCGACTTCGAAGGTATCAAGCTGACCGATACCCTCGGCGCCGAGGCCCTGGACGCCCACGTCCATCCCCGGGTGCGCCAGTCGTTGCTCTACAGCCGCGACCAGGGCTGGCGGCGCATCGCCTACTGCCTGTTCGTCAATAACCTCGCCGAGGCGGTGCTGGCGCTGAGCTGGGAGCGTCCGCACCTGGCGCCGCGCCTGTGGCGGCAGGTGGAAGCCGAGTTGATCGCCATCCGCGCGGATCTGCAACGCGCCGCGCCCGAGCTGGATGCGCTGATCGCCGGCCAGCCGATTCCCTGCAAGACCAATCTCAAGGTGCGCCTCGCCGCCCAGGCCGATCGCCAGGCCGGCTACGTGCAGTTGCCTTGCCCCTGGGGCGCGGAGGTGCGTCATGGGTGAGCTACCGACCGTGGTCCGCGCCGCCCTGGTGGAAGCCCAGGCGCAGTCCAGCGATCCCCTGGCGGCCTTCGTCTACGACCTCGATGCCCTGCGGCGGCACGTCGCCGCGCTGATGGCCGAATTGCCGCCGGGCGTGGAGCTGTACTACGCCATCAAGGCCAACAGCGAGGCGCCGATCCTGGCGGCCCTGGCGCCGCTGGTGCACGGCTTCGAGATCTCCTCCGGTGGTGAGATCGATCGCCTCGCCGCCTGCCCGCAGCGCAAGCCGTTCATCTTCTCCGGTCCGGGCAAGCTGGATTCCGACCTGCGCACCGCCCTGAGCGCCGGGGTCGAAGCCATCCACCTGGAGAGCCTCGGCGAGATCCAGCGCCTGCAACGCCTGGCCCGCTCCCTGGGGCGGCTACAGCCGGTGTACATCCGCATCAACCCACAATTGCCGGCCGGGCTGACCAGTACCCTGGCCATGGCCGGTACGGCGACGCCCTTCGGCTTCGACGAGGCCGATCTGCACGCCGCGGTGGCAGCGGTGGAGGCGGCCAGTCACCTGCAGCTGCAGGGTTTCCATGTGCATGCCCTGTCGCACCAGCACTCGGTCGAGCGCCATCTGCACCTGCTGGACTTCTACCTGCAGCGTTGGCCGCACTGGTGCGGCCTGGCCCGGCGCCCGGAGAGCCTGGTGCGGCTCAACGTCGGGGGCGGCATCGGCGTTGACTATCGCGAAGGTCGGCGATTCGACTGGGCGCGGCTGTGCGCGCACCTGCGCGCCCGTCTGGCCGCCCAGGCGCAGCCGCCGCTGATCCGCTTCGAACCGGGCCGTTTCCTCGCGGCCTTCTGCGGCTACTACGCCATGGAGGTGCTGGATACCAAGACCAGTCATGGCCAGCACTTCCTGGTCTGCCGCGGCGGAACCCACCAGTTCCGCCTGCCGGTGGCCCAGGGGCACGATCACCCGGTGCTGCACCTGCCCCGCGAGGCGCGGGCGACGGCGACCGGGGGCAAGGCCTGGACGGTGGTGGGCCAGCTCTGTACCCCCAAGGACGTCCTCAGCCGCGGCCAGCCGCTGGGTGAGGTACGGGTGGGCGACCTGCTGGTGCTGCCCCTGGCCGGCGCCTATGGCTACAACATCTCCCACGCGGATTTCCTCTGCCATCCGCGCCCGCGGCAGCTGTTCCTCGACGGGAACGGGAGGGCCTCGGCGTGAGCGTGGCGATCCCGCGGGTCTGGGTGGCGGTGAACGTGCTGCTGGGCACGGTCACCGTCAGCCTGGCCAATACCGCGCTCAATCCGGCGCTGCCGGCCTTCATCGCCACCTTCGACCTGGGGCCGCTGCTGGCCAGCTGGATCGTCGCCGGCTTCATGGTGGCCATGGGCATCACCATGCCGCTGACCGGTTTCCTGGCCGGGCGCCTCGGGCGCCGGCGGCTCTATCGCCTCGGGCTGCTGGCCTTCATCGCCGGTTCGGCGCTGGGCGCCCTGGCCGATTCCATCGCCGGCGTGCTGCTGGCGCGCATGGTTCAGGGGGTGGCCAGCGGCCTGATGATTCCCCTGGCGCTGGGCATCATCTTCTCCGTCTATCCCAAGGAGGAGCGCGGGCGGGTGACCGGCTGGTGGGGTGGGGCGGTGATGCTGGCGCCGGCGGTAGGGCCCTTGTGCGGCAGCCTGCTGCTGGAGGTGTTCGACTGGCGCGCCCTGTTCCTGCTCAACGTCCCGGTGGGCCTGCTGGCCCTGGCCATGGGGCAGGTGGTGCTGCCCGCGGATGGCCCTCGCGAACACCAGCCCTTCGACCTGGCCGGCTACCTGCTGATCGCCGGTGGCCTGGGGTTGCTGCTGGTGACCCTCGGCCGGCTGCGCGAGCTGGCGGCGCTGGGCGAACCCCTCAATCTGCTGGCCCTGGCGGCCGGCTTCCTGTGCCTGCTGGCCTTTGTCCGGCTGCAACTGCGGCGCAGCCATCCGCTGCTGCCGCTGCGACTGTTCGCCCTGCGCGGCTACCGGGCCAGCGTCATCATCGCCGTGGTCCAGGCGGTGGGCATGTTCGAATGCCTGGTGCTGCTGCCGCTGCTCATCCAGCTGGTACTGGGCCACAGCGCGCTCTGGACCGGTCTGGCACTGCTCTGCACGGCGCTGGCGGCGGCGCTGTTCGGTCAGGTCGGCGGGCGCCTGCTCGACCGCCGCGGACCCCGTGGCGTGATCGCCACCGGTCTGGCGCTCAGCGGCCTGGCCACCCTGGCCCTGGGTGTGGTTGGCAGCCATGCCGGACTCGCCTGGATCTGCGCGCTGATGGTGCTGCGCGGCGTCGGCCTGGGGCTGTCCTACATGCCGGCCACCACCGCCGGCCTCAATACCCTGCCGGATGCCCAGGTCACCCAGGGCGCGGCCATGAACAACATCGCCCGGCGCCTGGTGTCCTCGGTGGCCGTGGTGGCCGCCTCCCTGTGGCTGGAACTGCGCCTGGGCGGCGCGGCCGGCTGGGGCCCGCGCCAGGCTGCCACCGGCGTCGCCATCCAGGACGCCTTCATCGCCACCGGTCTGTTCATCCTGCTGGCACTGCCCTGGGCCTGGCGCTTTCCCGCCGGCCAATCCCTTTCCGTTCGGAGGTACTCATGACCGCTCAGCTTTCACTTCCTGCGCAGCCCTGGCCGTCGCCCGCCGACGCCGCCCTCTATCGCCAGGTCGAGCAGCGCGTGGTGGCGCAATTGCTGCAGACGCTGATCTACGAAGAGGTGCTCAGCGCCCAGGTACAGCCAGTGGCGGATGGCCTGGCGCAGTATCGCCTGGCCGGTCACGCCGCCGATGGCCAACCGGTGCAGTACCTGGGCTATGCGCCCGCCGCTGCCAGCTTCGGCCTGATCCGCCTGGACCCCCAGCGCCTGGTTCGCCAGGACGCCCAGGGGAGCCGTGCGCCGACGCTGCACGAGACCCTGGCCGAATTGCTCGGCGAGCAGAGCGCCGCGCCGCTATGGCCGCGCTTCGTCCAGGAGCTGGAGCAGACCCTGCTCAAGGACCTGCAGTCGCGCCGCCAGGATTATCGTCCCGACCGCCCGGCCCACGAACTGGATGTGGACGCGCTGGAACGGCACTTCATGGATGCCCATGGCTACCACCCCTGCTACAAGTCGCGCATCGGCTTTTCCCTAGCCGAAAATCGCCGCTACGGACCGGAATTCGGCGAGCCGATCCAGCTGGTCTGGCTGGCCCTGGCGCGCGAGCGGGCCTCGGTGGGGCACTCTCGCCATCTGGATTTTCCGGCCTTCATCGCCGAGGAATTCGGTGCCCAGCGCTGGGCGGCCCTGGCCGCCGAGTGGCGCGAACAGGGGCGGGCGCTGGACGACTACCAACTGATCCCGGTGCATCCCTGGCAGTGGGAGCAGCACCTCGCCGCGCTGTTCCAGCCCGAGCTGGTGAGTGGCGAGCTGCTCTACCTGGGCACCTCTCGCGACCAGTACGCCGCCCAGCAGTCCATCCGCACCCTGGCCAACCGCAGTGCGCCCCGGCGGCCCTACGTCAAGTTGGCGATGTGCCTGACCAATACCTCCAGCACCCGCATCCTGGCGCGCCATACGGTGCTCAACGGCCCAATCATCACCGACTGGCTGCAGCGCCTGATCGAAACCGATGCCACGGCCCGCGACCTGGACTTCGTGGTGCTCGGCGAGGTCGCCGGCGTCGCCTACGACAGTCGCACGCTGCCGGTCAGTCGCGCGGGGCAGGTCTACGGCACCCTCGGCGCCGTCTGGCGCGAGAGCATCCATGCCTATCTGCGCGCGGATGAACAGGCGGTACCCTTCAATGGCCTGACCCAGGTGGAGCATCGTTATGGCCAGGGCGCGCCGCAGCCCTTCGTCGCCGCCTGGATCGAGCGCTACGGCCTGGACGCCTGGCTGCGGCAACTGCTCAGGGTCACGGTGACGCCGCTCATGCACATGCTCCACGCCGAAGGCATCGGCATGGAGTCCCACGGCCAGAACATCGTGCTGATCCACCGCGACGGCTGGCCGCTGCGCATCGCCCTCAAGGACTTCCACGACGGCGTACGCTATGCCGAGCGCCACCTGGCGCGTCCGGAGCTGCGCCCGACCCTTGCGCCCTTGCCGGCAAGCCACGCGCGGATCAACCGCAACTCCTTCATCCTCACCGAGGACGTGGACGCGGTCCGGGACTTCACCTGCGATGCCTTCTTTTTCATCGCCCTGGGCGAACTGGCGGTATTTCTGCGCCAGCACTTCGCCCTGGCCGAGGCCGACTTCTGGCAGGCGACCGCCACGGTCATCCTCGACTACCAGCGCGCCCATCCCCAGCACCGGGAGCGCTATGCGCTGTTCGACGTCTTCGCCCCCACCTTCGAGGTGGAGGAGCTGACCAAGCGGCGCCTGCTGGGCGATGGCGAGCGGCGTTTCAAGGCGGTGGCCAATCCCCTGCATCCCTACCGGCCCGCCGCATGCTGAGGCGCAATCGACTCAAGGCCGCCCTGGCGGCCGGCACGCCCAGCCACGGCCTGTTCGCCTCGTTGCCCACGCCCGCCAGCATCGAGCTGATCGCCGAAGCCGGCTACGACTTCGTGATCATCGACCTGGAGCACGTGCTGATCAATCCGGAAACCCTGGAGAACATGATCCGCACCGCCGAGAGCTACGACCTCACGCCGCTGGTGCGGGTGCCGGACGCCGAGCCCAAGCGCCTGCTGCGCCTGCTCGATGCCGGGGCCCAGGGGATCGTGCTGCCCTGCGTGGAAGACCCGGCAGTGCTGGCCGCCGCGGTGCGCGCCTGCAAATACCACCCGGAGGGCGAGCGCAGCCTCAATGCCGGGCGGCCTGGCTCCTTCGGCAAAACCAGCCTGGCCGACTACGTGACCCGCGCCAATGCGCAGATCCTGGTGGTCGCCATGATCGAGAGCGCCACCGGCGTTGCCCGGGCAGCGGAGATCGCCGCGGTGCCGGGAGTGGACCTGCTGCTCGAAGGGGCGGCGGACCTGTCGCAATCCCTCGGTCGCCCCTGGCGCATCGCCGATCCGGAGGTGCAGGAGGCCCTGCACAAGACCTGGTACTCGGCAAGACGCCAGGGCACACCCTATTGCGCCATCCCCCGGCGCCCGGAGGACCTCGATCTCTGGCGCGCCCGGGGCGTCACCACCTTTGTGCTCGGCGACGAGCGCGGCATCGCCTTCCGGGCCCTGCAGGCCCGCCTGACCGCCCATTCCTGCGGAGAATCCCCATGAACGCCCAGACCCTCGCCACCGATCTGATCCTGCAGGACCTGTTCGACTGCCTGCTGGCCGAAGACGTCTTCGCCCCGCTGGCCGTGACCCTGGCGGCCGCGGCCCCGGAACTTCCCGCCATCCTGCAGCCGGCCGCCCCGGAGGAGCGCCTCTGGGAGTGCTGCTGCGATCCCCGCGAGCAGCGCTTCATCGCCGCGCGGGTGCGTCCGGGTATCACCCAGGCCTGGGTAAAGGTGCCCGGTACGCCGATCCTGGCGCGCCAGGGCGACGCCTGGAGCACCCTCACGCCCGAGGCCTTCGTCTCCCTGGTCTTCGCCGAGGCGGCTGCCGATCCGGAGCGGGCACGGGGCATCGCCCTGCTGCGCGAGACCCTGGCCACCAGCCTGCGGCAAACCCGGCTGTCGCTGGAACGACCCCTGGTCCCGGGTCCGCTGCTGGAGGGCGACGGCCAGGCCGCCTTCCTGCAACTGGAGCGCTGGGCCGCCCTGCGGGATCGACCCTATCACCCCCTGGCCAAGGCCAAGCTGGGCCTGAACGACGCCGACTACCAGGCCTATCAGGCCGAATTCGGCCAACCCGTGCGCCTGGCCTGGGTCGCGGTGCACCGCGATCAGCTGCTGTGCGGCGAGGGGGTGGCGGCGGAGAGCCAGGGGCCGGCGGCCGCCCTGCTGACCCCAGCGGCGCTGGCCGAGTTGCAGGCCGAATTGCAGCAGCGCGGCCTGGCCGAGAGTCACCTGGCGCTGCCGGTACACCCCTGGCAACTCGCCGAGGGACTGCCGGGCCGGCTGGACGAGGCCTTCACCAGCGGCGTCTGCCAGCACCTGGACTTCGCCGGCGCACGTTGCCACGCGACCTCGTCGCTGCGCTCCATGCTCATGGAGGAGGGCGCGGGCGTGGCCCAGCTCAAGTTGCCCATGGCGGTGCATTCCCTGGGCGCCTCGCGCTACCTGCCGGCGGTGAAGATGATCAACGGCTCGCGCAGCGAGGCCCTGTTGCGCCAGGCCCGCACCCTGGACCCGGTGCTCGCGGAGAGCCTGCACCTGTGCGACGAGTCGCGCTGGTGGGCCTTCATGCCGCCGGCGGCGACCTTGTTCGACGAGGCGCCGCGGCATCTGTCAGCCATGGTGCGCGGCTATCCCGCGGCGCTGCTGGCCGATCCCGACTGCCGGCTGCTGCCCATGGCCGCGCTCGGCACGCCGTTGCCGGGCAGTCGCCGGCATTTCTTCGATGACTGGCTGGCGGCCCGGGCGCTGGCACCGACGCCGGCCAACGTCCAGCTGTTGCTGGGTGAGCTGTGCCACAGTTTCATCGATCTCAACCTGCGGCTGTTCCGCCTCGGCCTGCTCGGCGAGGTGCACGGGCAGAATGCCGTGCTGGTCTGGCGCGCCGGGCGCATCCAGGGCCTGCTGCTACGCGACCACGACTCCCTGCGCCTGTACGTGCCCTGGCTGGAGCGCCAGGGGCTGGCCGATCCGCAGTACCGGATCAAGCCCGGCCATGCCCAGACGCTCTATCACGAGCATCCGCGCGATCTGCTGTTCTGGTTCCAGACGCTGGGCATCCAGGTCAACCTCAGGGCCATCTTCGAGACCGTCGCGAACTGCTACGCTGTCCCGCTGACCGCTGCCTGGACGCTGCTGCGCGAGGTACTGGAGGAGCGCATCGCGGCCCTGGACTTCGACGCCGAGGCCCGGGCGCTGCTCCGGGAGACCTTGTTCGAGGCACCGGACTGGCCGCAGAAGTGGCTGCTGCGCCCGATGATCGAGCGGGCCGGTGGGCCCGGCAGCATGCCGTTCGGCAAGGGCAGGGTGGTCAATCCCTTTCATCAGGTGAGCCATGCCCCCTAGTGTTTCCCTCTCTATGACCCGCCGCCGCCTGCTCGGGCTCGGCGGCGTGCTCGCCACCGGCCTGGCGCTGCCGCCAGGCGTCGCCCGGGCGCAGTCCACGCGCGTAGCCACGCTGTTCCAGGGTGCCACCGACAGTGCCGTGGCCCTAGGGCTCAGGCCTTGCGGGGTGGTCGAATCCTGGAGCGAGAAACCTGTCTATCGCTACCTGCGCCCGGCGCTGGCAGGGGTGCCCTCGCTGGGTCTGGAAACCCAGCCAAGTCTGGAGGCCCTGGCGCTGCTGGCGCCCGACCTGATCGTCGCCTCGCGCTTTCGCCATGGCCGGATCGCACCCTTGCTGCAGCAGCTGTGCCCGGTGGTGATGCTGGAGGAGGTCTTCGAATTCAAGCAGACCCTGCTGGCCCTGGGCACCGCTGCGGGGCGTGAAGCGGACGCCATGGCCCTGCTGCAGGCCTGGCAGGCGCGCATCGCCCGTCTGCGCGAGGCGCTGCAACGCCATTACGGGACCCAGTGGCCGCCGACGGTGGCGGTACTGGATGTGCGCGCCGATCACCTGCGCAGCTACCTGCCCGACAGCTTCGCCGGGCGGGTACTCAGCGAACTGGGCTTCGCCTGGCCGGCGGCCAGCCAGGGCAGCGCCGCGTCCTCGATCAAGCTGACCTCCCGGGAAAGCCTCCCGGTGGTGGAGGCCGAGGTCTTCTTCGTCTTCCTGCGCGCCGACCAGGCCGCGGTGCAGCGCAACTACGCCAGTCTGCTCGAACACCCGCTCTGGCAACGCCTGAGCGCCCCCCGGCGCGGGCAGGTCTGGCGGGTCGACGGGGTGGCCTGGAGCCTGGGCGGCGGCATTCTCGCGGCGAATCGGCTGCTGGACGATATCGAGGGCGTTCTGGCCGCCCAGGGGGCCGCATGAGCGCACCCTTCAGATTGCTGCTGCTCGCCCTGGCCCTGGCGCTGACCGCCGTGCTGAGCCTCTCGGTCGGTGCGCGCTGGATCGCGCCTAGCAGCGTGGTGGCGGCGCTGGTGCAGGATCCTTCGCTGGCGCTGGATGCCACCCTGGTCAACACCACGCGCCTGACGCGGCTGCTGGTCGCTCTGGTGGTGGGTGCCAACCTGGCGGTGGCCGGTGCCCTGATGCAGGCCATGACGCGCAATCCCCTGGCTTCGCCGGGGCTGTTCGGCATCAACGCCGGGGCCACCTTCGCCCTGGTGCTGGGCATCACCCTGCTGGGGCTGTCCAGCACGGAAGGCTGGGTGCTCTGCGCGCTGCTGGGCGCTGCGGTGGCCGGCACCCTGGTCTGGATCCTGGGCAACCGGGGCCAGGCGCGCCTGACGCCGCTGCGCATCGTGCTGGCTGGCGCCGCCCTGGCGGCGCTGTTCACCGCTTTCAGCCAGGCGCTGCTGGTGATCAATCAGGAGGGCCTGGACAGCGTGCTGTTCTGGCTGGCCGGTTCGGTGGGTGAGCGCAACCTGGCCATGGCTGCGCCCCTGCTGGTGTTCAGCCTGCTGGCCCTGGCCGCCGCCATGGTCCTGGCCGGGCAGCTGGATGTACTGGTCGCCGGTGACGACCTGGCCCGTGGCCTCGGCCAGCCGATCGGACTGATCCGCTTGCTGGCCGGGGTGCTGGTGATCTGCCTGGCTGGCAGCGCCGTGGCCCTGGCCGGCAACATCGGCTTCATCGGCCTGATGGTGCCGCACCTGGTGCGCGGGCTGTTGGCCCGCGCGCGAAACGAGCATCGCTGGCTGATCCCCGGCTGCGCCCTGGGCGGGGCCCTGCTGCTGGTGCTGGCCGACAGCCTGGCGCGGGTGGTGATCCTGCCCCAGGAGGTGCCCGTGGGCATCATGACCGCCCTGTTCGGCGGGCCGTTCTTCATCCATCTCGCGCGCCGGGGAGGCCGCCATGGCCGTTGAGATCGTCTGGCGGCTCGGCCGCTTTTCCCGGCGCCTGGCCCCGGCCACCCTGGGGCGGCTGGTCGTCGCCGCGCTGGTGGCCCTGGCGGCCTTGCTGCTGTGCCTCTGCCTGGGCAAGGTCTGGTTGACGCCCACCCAGGTGCTGGCCGTCTTCGCCGACGACGCGCACGGCGGCCGGAATTTCATCGTCACCCAGTTGCGCCTGCCGCGGGCGCTGCTGGCGGCCCTGGTCGGCAGCGCCCTGGCGGTGTCCGGCCTGCTGCTGCAGGGCCAGGTTCGCAATCCCCTGGCCTCGCCGGACCTGCTCGGCATCACCAGTGGCGCCAGTGCCGGGGCGGTCTGCTATCTGGCGTTTCTGGCCGGGAGTCTCGGGCCGCATGGCCTGCCGCTGGCCGCGATGCTCGGCGCGGGCCTGGCGGCGCTGCTGGTCTATGGCCTGGCCTGGAATCACGGAGCCTCGCCGTTGCGGCTGGTGCTGGTGGGGGTAGGGGTATCGGCCATGCTCGCCGCGGCCACTACCTTCCTGCTGGTGTTCAGTCCGCTGACCACCACGCTGTCCGCCTACGTCTGGCTGACCGGCAGCGTCTATGGCGCCAGCTGGCCGGAGGTGCGCGCCCTGGGCCTCTGGTGGCTGGCCCTGTTGCTGCCACTGGCGGCTCTGGCGCGACACGCCGTGCTGGCGCAACTCGACGACGACCTGGCCCGCGGCCTCGGCGTGCGCCTGCAGCGGCAACGCGCGGCCCTGCTGGCGCTGGCCGTGGCCCTGGCCGGGGTGGCCATCGCCTGGGGGGGCGCCATCGCCTTCGTCGGCCTCATCGCGCCCCATATCGCCCGCCGCCTGCTGCCCAGTGGGTTCGCCGGTCAGGCGCTGCTGGCGGCCCTGGTGGGAGCGCTGCTGGTCATGCTCGCCGACCTCCTGGGTCGTACCCTGTTCCTGCCCCTGGATCTGCCGGCCGGCATCTTCGTCGCCGCCCTGGGGGCGCCCTTTTTCCTCTACCTGCTGATCCGGCAACGCCCCTGAAGGAGGCTTCATGGCAACCCTGGCCAGCCGCGGCCTGACCCTCGGCTACGGCACCCAGACCATCATCGAGGCCCTCGACCTCGACCTACCACCGGGTCGCGTCTCAGTCCTCATTGGCAGCAACGGCTCCGGCAAGAGCACCCTGCTCAAGGCCTGCGCCCGGCTGCTGGAACCACGCCAGGGCCAGGTGCTGCTCGACGGCCAGGACATCCACCGGCAGTCCACCGCCGCCCTGGCCCGGCGATTGGCGGTCCTGCCACAGACCCCGGTGGCGCCCGAGGGCATCAGCGTGCGGCAGCTGGTCAGCCTGGGCCGCTATCCCTACCAGAACTGGATGCGCCAATGGTCGGCGGACGATGCCGCGGCGGTGGACAGGGCGCTGCGCCTCACCGACCTGCTGGCGCTGGCGGAGCGGCCGGTGGACGACCTCTCCGGCGGTCAGCGCCAGCGCGCCTGGATCGCCCTGACCCTGGCCCAGGATACCGATTGCCTGCTGCTGGACGAACCCACCACCTACCTGGACCTGGCGCACCAGATCGAGGTGCTGGACCTGCTGCGCCAGCTGAACCGGGAGGAAGGCAAGACCATCGTCATGGTGCTGCACGACCTCAATCTCGCCTGCCGCTATGCCGATCACCTGGTCGCCGTCCACCAGCGTCGCGCTTACGCCCAGGGCGCTCCCGCGGCGGTGTTGACGCAAGCCCTGGTACGGGAGGTGTTCGCCCTGGAATGCCGGATCATCGCCGATCCCTATTTCGGCACGCCGCTGTGCATTCCCTTCGGTCGCGAGGTACCGCCATGTGCCTGAGGCTCACCTTCGACAGTGCCCAACGGGACGAGCTGCGCGCTACCTTCGGCCTGCGCGAAGCCAGCGAGCGCGATGGGCAGCACAGCCAGCCGGTCGCCGCCTGGCTGGACGCCGCGCGCTGCGCCGAGTTGCTCGACGATCTGACGGCGCGCATGCAAGCCCCCACGCGGCGGGTCGCGGCGTCGTTGCTGACCAAACGGCTGGGCTTCCTTACCACCGGGGTGGCCTTTCACGCCCTGTCGGCCTATGACCGGCGCCTGGACCTGACGCCTGGCAATGTCTGGATCGAGGATGGCCACGCCCAGGGGCGCTGGCGATCGGCCCTGCCGTTGAGCGATACCCGGCCACTGCCTGCCGTGGAAGATCATGCCACTGCCCGGGCGTTGCTGGCCCGCACCCTGTTCGGCGAGTTGCTGCGGCCGCTCTGGGAGACCCTGGCGCAGGTTGGCCGCGTCTCGCCGCGCATCCTCTGGGAGAACGCGGCGGTGCGGCTCTATTCGCTGTACGACCGGCGCCTTGCCGAATTGGCCGATCCGGCCATTCGTGCCCGCTGCGCCGAGGACTTCGCCTGGCTGCTGGCGGCCACGCCGGCGGAGCTGGGACTGGAGACCAATCCGCTGGCGCAATTCCGCCGGCCTGCAACGGCCAGTACCGTGGGACGTCCCGTCCGCTTCCGGCGCACCTGCTGCTTCTACTACCAGGCCACGGCACCTGCCGAATACTGCTCCAACTGTCCGCTGATCCGCCCCCGGGAGGCCGTATGCCCAGCCACCTGAACGAGCTGCCGGCCGCGCTGATCGCCGGCTACGCCGAGATTTCCGCCTCGACCCTGGGTCATCTCGGACGTACGGGTTACCTGCCCGAGCTCAAGCCGGCGGTAGCCGGCGCGCGCCTGCTGGGCCGGGTGGTGACGGCGCGCATTCCCTTGCCCCACGGCGCCCTGTTGCGCGAGGCGCTGATCGCCAGTCGCCCGGGCGACGTCCTGGTGATCGAGGCCGTCGGCGATCCCCACTGCGCCTGCTGGGGCGAATTGCGCACCCTGGCGGCCCTGGTCAAGGGCCTGGCCGGCGTGGTGGTGAGCGGCGCCATCACCGACATCCAGGCGCTTCGCCAACTCGGTCTGCCGGTCTTCCATCGCGGCATCAGCGCCGTCACCACCCAAGGCGGCGAGGCGCTGGGCGAATTGGACGTCGAACTCCAGCTCGGCGAGACGCTCGTCTGCCCCGGTGACCTCGCCCTGGGAGACGACGACGGCCTGTTCATCCTGTCGCCCGCGCGGGCCACAGCCTTGCTGCCACTGGCCCAGGCCAAGGAAGCCGCGGACCAGGCGCGGCGTGTGCAACTGCTGCAGCGGCTCACCGAAGGGCGCTAAGGCTACTATTCAGGCTTGGTGCCGATCTGCTCCCGCAGGAGTTGCAAATAACGCCGCGCGCCCAAGCCCTGGGGGCGGTTCTTGATCCAGATGACGTCGATCCAGCGACGGATCTGGCTGGCCATGTTGTCGAATTGCACCTGTTCGAGCAGCCCGGCGGCGATCAGTGGGCGCACCAGTGGGTGAGGCAGATAGGCCCAGCCCAGCCCGGCCTGCACCAGGTCCAGCGTCGCCAGATAGCTGTCGGTGAGCCAGACCCGCTGCGACAGCACGATCTGCGGGTCCGAGGCGTTGCGGTCGCCGCCGGCCACCACGATCTGACGGGTATCGGCCATCAGCGTTTCGCCCAGAGGTCGACCGGTGCGGGTCGAGGGGTAGCCGGGCGCCGCCACCGCCGTGAGCAACTGGCTGCCGGCCTCGGCGAAACCTTCCTGCTCGTTGATCCCCGGTCGTTCGAAGATCAGCGCCAGGTCGACGCTGCCATCGTGCAGCAGGCGGATCGCCTCGGCGCGTGCCGCCGAGCGGATCTCGATTTCCAGCGCCGGAAATTCCTCGGCCAGGGTCACCAGCGGCCGACTCCAGGCACCGGTCTGCAACTCCGGCGCCATCACCAGCACGAAGCGCCGCTCCAGCCCGGCGTGCAATTGCAGGGCATGGGCGTCGAGCAGGTTGAGCTGGCTGGCCACCTGCCGCGCCTGGGGTTCGAGGGCGCGCGCGGCGGGGGTAGGCAAGGCCTTGCGGGTGGCGCGATCGAACAGCACCAGGTCCAGCTCGGCCTCCAGCTGGGAAATCGCCATGTTCACCGCTGACGGCACCCGCCCCAGGACGCGGGCCGCCGCGGAAAAGGAGCCCTCGTCGATCACGGCGAGGAATACCCGAAGCGTTTCGCTGGTAAAGGCCATGGTTGTCAATTTCGCTGATAACGATCGTCTTTTTGTATCAGCCAGACAGGCTTAGAGTCCAGTCAGACCACAACGGAGACAGCGACATGAGCGAGTCGATGGCGGGCCAGGTGGCCCTGATCAGCGGTGCTGGCAGCGAAGCCGGCATCGGCATGGCGATAGCCCGCCGCCTGGGCGCGGCGGGGGCACGGTTGCTCGTCACCGCCAGCAGCACCCGGATCGCGGAGCGGGTGGCGGAATTGCGCGCCGCCGGCTTTACCGCTGAAGGTCAGGCCCTGGATCTCACCGAGGAGGCCGCCGTTGGCGACTTCTGCCAGTGGGCCGAGGCGCGTTGGGGCCGCATCGACATCCTGGTCAACAACGCCGGCATGACCATGCAGGGCAGTCCCGAGCCCCTGGTGGAGGTGGCGCGGATGACCCTGGCCGACTGGAATCTGACCCTGGCGCGCAACCTGACCACGGCCTTCCTGCTGACTCGCGCCGTATTGCCCGGCATGCAGGCGCGCGGCTATGGCCGCATCGTCCACGTCAGTTCCGCCACCGGCACCCGGGCGGGCATTCCGCAGGCAGCGGCCTACAGCGCGGCCAAGGCGGCCATGGTCGGCATGAACATGAGTCTGGCGCTGGAGGTGGCCGGGCAGGGCATCACGGTCAACGCCGTGGCCCCTGGCTGGATCGAAACCGCCTCCAGCCTGCCGGAAGAATTGCAGGCGGCGACGCGGGTCCCCGTGGGTCGCGCCGGCCGCCCCGCCGAGGTCGCGGCGGCGGTGGCCTTCCTGGCCTCGCCCGAGGCGAGCTACATCACCGGGGAATACCTGGTGGTGGACGGCGGCAACAGCCGCATCGAAAACAAGGGGGCCTGACATGCAGCCGGTCGTACTGGTCAGTGGGGTTCTGGGTGGCATCGGGGGGGCGGTGCGCGAGCATTTCCTGCAGGCGGGCTGGCAGGTCTTCGGCACCGATCTCGACGGCGCAGCCCTGGCGGCGCTCCAGGCCGACGGCCACCTTGCCGGCCAGCACGCTGCTGACCTGCGCCAGGCCCGCGCGAGCCGGGAGGTGGTCGCCAGCGTCCTGGACCGCCTCGGTCGCCTCGACGCCCTGGTCAACTGCGCCGGCGTCTGGCGCGAAGGCCCGGCCGAGACCTTCAGCGAGGAAGACTTCGACCTGGTGCTGGACGTCAATCTCAAGGCCAGCTTCTTTCTCAGCGCCGCGGCCATTCCCGCGCTGCGCGACACCCGCGGCGCCATCGTCAACCTGAGCAGCGATGCCGGCCGCCAGGGCAATCGCAACGCCGCCGTCTACTGCGCCAGCAAGGGCGCGGTGACCCTGATGACCAAGGCCCTGGCACTGGACCTGGCGCCCAGCGGGGTGCGCTGCAACAGCATCTCCCCCGGCGATGTGGCGACGCCCATGCTGAACTTTCAGGCAGAGCGCTACGGCAATGGCAATCCCGCCGCCTATCTGCAGGAATTGCTGGAGAAGTATCCGCAAGGCGAGCAGGCGCGCTTCATCCAGCCCGAGGAAGTCGCCGAACTGGCCTTTTTCCTGTGCCAACCCGCCGCCCGCTCCATCACCGGCGCCGACCTGGCCATCGATTGCGGCGTCTCGGCCGGGCACTGAGCCCGGGCCGAGCCGCCCTCAACCCCAAGAGGAGTCCGACATGACCACCAGTGGTATCAGCGAAGCCGCCGTCCAGACCTTTGTCGCGGCCGAACGCGAGCGCTTCCTGGCGCGAAATCCCAAATCCCTCGCCCTGGCCGAGCGGGCCCGGCACTCGCTGTTCGGCGGCGTGCCCATGCACTGGATGAACGACTGGTCGATGCCCAGTGCGCTGTTCGTCAGCCATGCCCAGGGCTCGCGCTTCCACGATGTAGACGGCCACGAGTACATCGACTTCTGCCTGGGCGATACCGGCAGCATGTTCGGCCATTCGCCGACGCCCATCGCCCGGGCCCTGGCAGAGCAGGGCGCGCGCGGGCTCACCACCATGCTGCCCGGCGAGGATGCCGTGGTCGCCGGGGAATTGCTCGCCGAGCGCTTCGGCCTGCCGTTCTGGCAGGTAGCGACCACCGCCACCGACGCCAATCGCTATGTCATCCGCTGGGCGCGCGCCATCACCAATCGCAAGGTGCTGCTGGTGTTCGACGGCTGCTATCACGGCACCGTCGACGACGTCATGGTGCGCCATCAGGACGGTCGCACCGTGCACCGCGGCGGCCTGATCGGCCAGGCGCACAACCTGGCCGAGACCAGCCGGGCCGTGCCCTTCAACGACCTCACGGCGCTGGAGGAGGCGCTGGCGAAGGGCGACGTCGCCGCGCTGATCTGCGAACCGGCCATGACCAACATCGGCATGGTACTGCCCGCCCCGGGCTTCATGGACCAGGTCCGCGCCCTGACCCGGCAATACGGCACCCTGCTGATCATCGACGAGACCCATACCCTGTCCACCGGCCCCGGCGGCTGTACCCGCGCCTGGAATCTGCAGCCGGACTTCATCACCTTTGGCAAACCCATCGCCGGGGGCGTCCCCTGTTCGGCCTATGGCTGCAGCCACGAGATGGCCCAGGCCATGCGCCTGGCGCAGCAGCACGCCAGCGAGACCAGCCACGGCCATGGGCACAGCGGCATGGGCACCACGCTGTCGGCCAATGCCCTGGCCATGCGCTGCCTGAGAGTCAACCTGGAGGAAGTGGCGACGCCGGCCGCCTACGAACGGATGCTGCCGATGGCAGCGCGACTGGCCGCCGGTCTGCGCGCGGTGATCGCCCACCATGGCCTGGCCTGGTCGGTGACGGAGCTGGGCGCCCGCTGCGAATTCCAGTTCTGCGCCACGCCGCCCACCACCGGCGCCGAGGCGGAAGCCGCCTTCCATGACAGCCTGCAGCAGGCGTTGCACCTCTATCTGATCAACCGGGGCATCCTCATCACCCCCTTCCACAACATGACCCTGTGCTGCCCGGACCTCGCTGCGGCAGACGTCGATCTACTGCTCGCCACCCTCGACCAGGGCCTCGCCGAACTCCTGGCGCTGCCCGGCGCCCGGGAGTGTCAGCCATGAACGTCGCCGACGCTCAGGAAGCCCGCGACTTCCTCGCCGCCCACCCCGAGGTGCGCAGCATCGAACTCATGCTGATCGATGCCAATGGCGTGCCCCGCGGCAAGCTGCTGCACCGGGACGAACTGCTGGCCATCTATGAGGAGGGCCGGCCGCTACCCAGCTCCATCCTGGCGCTGACCTTGCAGGGGGAGGACGTCGAAGCCACCGGTCTGGTCTGGGAGGTCGCCGACGTCGACTGCTGGACCTATCCACTGCCCGGCAGTCTGACCCTGCAACCCTGGCGCAGCACCCCGACCGGTCAGGTGCAGGTGAGCATGCACCCGACCCAGGGGCTGCCGGCCACGCCCGCCGATCCCCGGCACGCCCTGGTACGGGTGATCGAACGGCTGCAGGCCGACGGCTTCCAGCCGGTGATGGCGGTGGAGCTGGAGTTCTATCTGCTCGACCGCACCCGCGACGCCCAGGGCCGGCCGCAACCGGCGCTGCAGATGAATGGCGTGCGACCCGGCTCGCCGCAGGTCTACGGGGTCTACGAACTGGAGCAGCTGCAGCCGTTTCTCGATGACCTCTACGCCGCCTGCGAGGTGCAGGGCCTGCCGGTGCGCACGGCCATCTCCGAATACGCCCCCGGCCAGCTCGAACTGACCCTGCTGCACCGCTTCGACGCCCTCCAGGCCATCGACGAAGGCATTCGCTACAAGCGCCTGGTCAAGGGCGTGGCCAACCGCCACGGCCTGCAGGCCTGCTTCATGGCCAAGCCGTTCGGCGACCAGGCGGGCAGTGGCCTGCACCTGCACGTCAGCCTGGCCGATGCCGAGGGCAACAACCTCTATGCCAGCGAGGACCCGCAGGGCACGCCGCTGCTGCGCCATTCCATCGGCGGCATGCAGCACCGGATGCTGGACGCCCTGGCGATCTTCTGTCCCAACGCCAACTCCTACCGCCGTTTCCAGGCCAACAGCTATGCGCCGCTGGCCAAGAGCTGGGGAGTCAACAACCGCAGCGTATCCCTGCGCGTACCTGGAGGTCCGGCCAGCAGTCGCCACATCGAGCACCGCATCTGCGGCGCCGATGCCAATCCCTATCTGGCCGCCGCGGCCATCCTCGCTGCCATCCACGAAGGCATCCGTGACCGACGCGACCCGGGGCCGGCCATCGTCGGCAATGGCTACGAGCAGGCCACCGACTTCCTGCCCACCGACTGGCTCACCGCGCTGCAGGCGCTGGAGCGCTCCAGCTGGATCCGGGAGGCGCTGGGTGAGCGTTTCATCGAGGTCTATCTGGCGATCAAGCGCGCGGAGTACCGGCAATTCATGGCCGAGGTGGGGGAACAGGACTGGCGCTGGTATCTGACCCACGCCTGATGGGTCGGTGTCAGATCAGTCCGACTCGCCCGGCACGGCGGTGAGGCGATTCACGCTGATGATGCCGCCATTCCAGATCATCTCAACCGGCGCCGCCTGGACCACGGCAGTGACCAGGCGCGGGGTTAGCAGCGCCCAGCAATGGCTGCCGGGGCGGCGTACCGAGCGATAGCGCAGACCTGGGCAGCCGACGCGTTTGGCGGCGGCGCCCAGACTGCGCGCCGCGCTGTAGTCCAAGGGATCATGGATAGGATCTGCTGCTTTTAGCACCGGGGCGTCGCGTACCCCCTTCTCGGAGAAGCTCACCGAAAGATTACGGAAGACGAAACGCTCGTACTTCAGTGCCGGCACCTTCGACCAGTAGGCCTGCTGATGATGGTGGACTTCGGCAAGGGCGGTATCGGGATGGTCGGCCAGATAGAGAACGCCGAAGGTGCCATCGCTGAAGCGCGAACCCTCTGGATTGACATGAGTGAAGGGCGCTGTCGCATAGGAGCAACCCGAGATGCCGAAGGGAATCTGTTCGCGGGGAATCAGCTCCAGACGCCCCAGTTCGTTTTGTAGGCGCGGGTTGGTCAACACCTGTAACTGATGGAGCACGGCGAAATCTTCGGCATTGGCAACATCGTCGAACAGGTGGATGGGCGGGAATTTGGAGTTGACCAGGCGATGCCCTTGTAGACGCTCATCGGCCAGCAGGGGCAGGTCCTCCAGCTTCACCATCCGGCACCGCGCAGGACGTCGATACGCCGGAAGGTTTCATAGAGGGAGATCATGTCGCCTTGGGCCATGATCTCCAGCGGCGAACGGCCATTGAAGAATTCATTGTGATTGGCCATGGCGACGAAGCCATAGACGTTTTCCGGGTTGTCGAAAACCAGGCGCAACGCGGAATGCATGTTCAGCACCAGGCTGACACGCTGCAGTTGATCGGCATCCAGGCTCACCGCCCATTCGCTGTCCCGCTGCGACGCTCGGGTATAGGTGCTGCGTGAGATGCGCAGGATCCGGCAACTCTGCTCGCTGGAAGCTTGCCATCTTTCCAGGATATTGAGCGCTGCCCTTAGACCAATTGTGCTCTGGCTTTTCGAAAATTGCTCAACGATGGCAACCTGGGACATAGTATTCTCCAATCTGTAGAGGCAAATATAATGAATTTGCATCTACAGAGATAGAGGCTTTACCGCTCCCTCGCTAGGGCGGCTAGATGGGCGTCCTAGCGAGGGAGCGCCAGGCTGGCCTGCCAGCGCCGATCCCGGGTCGAGGGCCGGCGGTGCAGCCGCTCGTCCAGCAGCGCCGCGGCCTTGGCCTGTTCACCCCCGCGCAGCAGAGCGACCAGCAGGGTGTCTTCGATGACCTCGCGCTGGGCGCCGCTGCCGCCGATGCGGAGGACGTCAGCGCGCAATGGTTCCAGTAGGCGGGCACAACCCAGGTAATCGGCTTCGGCGAAGGCCAGGAGCGCACGGCAGAGCAGCGGTACGACCGGCCCGGCGGGCAGGACGCCGTCGCGCAGACGACTTTCCAGGCCGGCAACGCGGGCTTCCACCGCCAGACGATCCCCGGTCGCCGCGGCGATCAGTGCCATATGGACATCGGCAAAGGGCAGCCCCGGTTGCTTGAACAGTCCGTCCGCGCTGGCGGCGGTGGCCTGCCAGAGGTCGGCGGGCACCTCATGGCCATAGAGGCCCAGGCGCCAGAGAAAGGAGGCGTTGTCGCTGACTCGATTGAGCGGGCCGGCGGTGGACGCGGCCGGCGCCACGAAGCGCTGATAGAGGGCCAGCGCGCCCTGGCTGTCACCCTGTTCCAGGGCCACCAGGGCGCCGTGCCAGGCGATATGGCCATGCAGGGTACCGTGAAGGGGGTACTCGGGCAGCCAGCCGGCGATCAGGGCCTGAGCGGACTGGCTGGCGCCGGATTCGTGCAGGACATGGGTCAGGGCATGGGCCGCATTGACGTTGTGGCGGCGCAGCTCGAGCGCCCGCTCGGCAAGCGCCCGACCGCGGACCACGTCGCCGTTCTCGCCGTGGGACCAGCCGCGGTAGGTCAGGAACCACCAGTCATCCGCGGCGAAATGGCGGGCATGGCGTTCGCAGAGTTCGACCCGCGCCTGGTCATGATCCGCCCGCCCGGAAAATGCCAGCAAGCCGAAGGCCCCCAGCGGCAGGCCGAGGATCAGGATGTCGCGCGGCCAGCGCTCGGCGTGTTCCAGCGCGCCCTCCAGGGCCTGGGCGGCTTCCCCGGCGATCAGCCGCCGCACGACCTCGACATGGCTGCGCTCGCGCTCCGTGCCATGTCGCTCCACCAGCCGCTGCGCCTGGGCGATGGTCTCCCGGGCAGCGCCGGCCTGGTTGTCGATCAGCTGCAGCCGTGCCCGCGCTGCATGGGCCAGGGCGAAGCCAGGATCGGCCGCGATGGCCTCGTCCAACGCTTCCGCCGCACCGGGCCAGAGCGACAGCAAGAGATCTATGCCGGCCTGATAGCGCTCGGCGGCGCGGGTGGAAGCGGTGGACAGGGGAAGGTCGTAGCGGTCGGTGCAGGAGAGAGGCATGAGGGTGTTTCGATCTTCAAGCAAGGAGGCGCCACTGCCCAGCAACGGTCAGCGGCTTCGAACACCCTTGATAGCAGGCGGCCACGGGTACGGCTAGCGCCCGCAGCTCATGGCGGCTTGAAAGAAGCTCATGAACAGCAGACGGGTGCTTGCGTCCACCGCTTGCACAGCGGCGGTTAGAAGCGGCGCTGCGCATCCTGGCTGATACGGTGGCTTCGCCGCCTAGCTCGTTTCCCGACCTAAACGGCGCTGCGACTCGCCAACCACGCCCGCCACCCACCATGCGCCGTGATGTCCTCAGCCTCCGCCAGGCCATAGGGCTCGCAGATGAAGCCGGTTTCCCAGCTGCCATCGGCCAGTTCCACCTTGCCCAGGCCGAGCGGGGCGGGGATGCCGGTGAGAAAGCTACCCAGTTCGCTGCTGGGCAGCTCCCAGACCTCCACCTCGATGGCGGCGCCGTCTTCGGCGACCCGGACCATGCCCGGACGTAGCGGCGGGCCGCCGGCCAGGGCGTGGAGGCGATAGTGCGGCGCGCTCCGGGTCAGGGCCAGGCGGCGGGCACCGCGGGCGAGCAACTGGCCATTGAGGGGCAGCCCCTGCAGATGGGCACCGCAGACCACCAGCCGGGCACGGTCATGGTGGGCGGGACGCGCCGGCAGGCTGGCGTGCGGCAGGGCGCCGCCGACCAGCGCCAGGCCTTGGGCTTCCTGCAGGGCCGCGGCCAGGCTCAGCAGGTACTGGTCGGTGAAGACCCGGCCGAACAGCGTCACGCCCCAGGGCAGGCCGTTGGCCATGACGCCGGCCGGCACGGCCACGGCGGCGTAGTCCAGCAGGTTCATGAAGTTGGTGTAGTAACCCAGATCGGCGTTGCGGGTGACCGGTTCGGCGGCCAGTTCCGCCAGGGTCACCGGGCGCGGATAGGTGGGGGTAAGGACGCAATCCAGTTCGGCGAGCAGGGTGTCGCACCGGGCTTTCAGCGCCTGCAGGCGGTAGCCGGCGCGAAAGGCGTCCACCGCCGTGGTGTCGGGCGCCTTTTCCAGCACGGCGCGGATCACTGGCAGTACGGCGTCCGGTTCGGCCTCGATCAGGGCGCCGGCCACGCTATAGCGCTCGGCGACCCAGGGGCCTTCATAGAGCAGGCGCGCGGCTTCCAGGAAGGGCGCAAGGTCCAGCGGCACGGCTTCGCCCCCCAGGGCCTCCAGCTGGGCCTTGGCCGCCGCGAACAGCGCCGGGCTTTCCGGGCAGCCGAGGAATTCCAGCTGGGTCGGGACGCCGAAGCGGAAGGGCCGCGGGCGGCCGAAGGCGCTGGCGTCGTTCCACTGTGGATTGGCGCGGCTGTAGGGATCGCGCGGATCGAGGCGGGCGGTGAGCGCCAGCAGCGTGCTGGCTTCGGCGGCGGTGGCGGTAAAGAAGGTCACGCAGTCCAGGGTCTGGCAGGCAGGGACCACGCCGGCGGTGGACAGCAGTCCCTTGCTGCCCTTGAGGCCCACCAGGTTGTTCAGCCCCGCGGGCACGCGCCCGGAACCGGCGGTATCGGTGCCCAGGGCGAAGCTGGCGACACCCAGGGACACGGCCAGCGCCGAACCGGCACTGGAGCCGCCGGAAGGATAGTCCGGATGGACACTGTTGCGACAGGCGCCGTAGGGCGAACGGGTGCCGTTGAGGCCGGTGGCGAACTGGTCGAGATTGCACTTGCCCAGCGGCACGGCGCCCAGGGCGACCAGCTGTTCCACCAGGGTCGCCGAGCGTTCGGGCACATAGGCATAGGCCGGGCAGGCCGCCGTGGTGGGGATGCCGGCGAGGTCGATGTTGTCCTTGATGGCGAAGGGGATGCCATAGAGCGGCAGCTCGGCGGGATCGCGATCGTCCAGGGCGGCGAGATAGGGCTCCAGCTCGGCTGGGGTCAGCAGGTGGATGAACAGGTGGTACTCGGGGTTGAGGGCCGCGGCCTGTTCCCGCAATTCAACGATGAGCGTGCGTGGGGTCCGGGTCCCGGCGGCATAGGCGGCGCTCAGGGTGTCGAGGCGCAGATCGAATGTCATGGTGGCTTCCTTCACGTCTTGTCGATGACCAGCAGGCGCTGGCCGGCGCGGATCGGCGAGCCGGGCTGGACCTGCAGGTCGTGGATCCGGCCGCTGCAAGGCGCGAGCAACGGGATTTCCATCTTCATGGATTCCAGGATCAGCAACGGCTGGCCGGCTTCCACCTGGTCGCCCGGCTGCACCTGGGCCTGCCAGAGATTGCCGGCCACCGGGCTTTCCAGGGCCAGCTGGTGGCTGGCGAGGGGGACATCCTCGGTGGCTTCCACGGCGGCTTCCTGGCTGTCGAAATGCGCCTGGCCGGAGTCGATCCAGCGCTGCCGCTCGGCGGCGAAGGCGCTCTGCTGGCGCGTGCGGAAGGTGGTAATACCCTCGGCTTCGCGTGCCAGGAAGGCCTGGTAGTCGGCCAGGGACAATTCGCTCTCTTCGATGCGCAGCGGCACGCGACCCAGTGGGAAGTCCGCGCGGATGCGTAGCAGCTCGTCCGCCGACACCTCATGGAAGCGGATCTGATCGAAGAAGCGCAGCAGATAGGGCTGGCCGTGGAAGGCTTCCACGTCACGGTAGCGATTCCACATCTGCAGGGTGCGACCGACGAACTGATAGCCGCCAGGGCCTTCCATGCCGTACACGCAGAGATAGGCGCCACCGATGCCCACCGAGTTTTCCGCGGTCCAGGTACGCGCCGGGTTGTACTTGGTGGTCACCAGCCGGTGACGCGGATCGAGGGGGGTGGCCACCGGCGCACCCAGATAAACGTCGCCGAGGCCCATCACCAGGTAGCTGGCGTCGAAGACGATGCGCTTGACCGCCTCCAGGGACTCCAGGTCATTCACCCGGCGGATGAACTCCAAGTTGCTCGGGCACCAGGGCGCGTCCTTGCGCACCGTGGTGGTGTATTTTTCGATGGCCAGGCGGCAGGCCGGATCGTCCCAGGACAGCGGCAGATGGACGATGCGCGAGGGCACCCGCAGGTCCTGGGCATCGCCCAGCGCCTGCCAGCAGCGACTGACCGCCGCCAGCAGCTCTGCCAGAGGCAGTGCCTCGGGCTGGTAGTGCACCTGTAGCGAACGGATGCCGGGGGTGAGTTCGTACAACCCGGGCAGCGCCAGCGCGGCCAGTGCCTGCATCAGCCCATGGCCGCGAAAGCGCAAGGCCAGGTCCAGCTCCGGTGGGCCGATCTCCAGCAGCAGATGGGTATCCCCGGAAAGCCGCGCCACCAGGCGCTCGGCGCCCTGGCCCAGATCCAGCACCACGGGATCGCCGCGCTCGGGCGTAATGGCGATCTCCGCCTGCGGCTGCAAGCTGCTTTCCTCGGCCAGGCGTGCCTGCTGCAGGCGTCGCGCGGTCGCCAGGTCCACCGGCAGGAAGCGCAGCCGGTCGCCGGCCTTGAGCTGGCCCAGTTGCCAGAGGTCGGCTTCGATCACTGTGACCGGACAGACGAAGCCGCCCAGGCTGGGGCCGTCCGGGCCGAGGATGACCGGCATGTCGCCGGTGAAGTCCACCGCGCCCACCGCATAGGGATTGTCATGGATATTGGAGGGATGCAGACCAGCCTCGCCGCCGTCTTCGCGGGTCCATTCCGGCTTGGGGCCGATCAGGCGCACGCCGGTGCGACTGGAATTGAAGTGCACCTCCCAGTCGGTGGCGAGAAAGAGATCCAGATAGGCCGGGCTGAAATAGTCCGGCGCACCGTGCGGTCCATAGATGACGCGCAGGGTGCGGGTCTCGGGCAGCCGGGTGGTCAGGGCGAGGGGCAGCCGGGCCTCCGCACGTGCGTCGGTCAGCGAGTGCAGGTGCAGCACGTCGCCGGCGCGCAGGGCGCGGCCACCGTGACCGCCGAACTGGCCGAGGGTGAAGGTGCTGCGACTGCCCAGGTAGTCGGGCAGGTCCAGGCCGCCTCTCAGGCAGAGATAGCTGCGGGCGCCGGCGCCGGTGATGGCGCCCAGGTGCAGGATGGCACCCGCGGGGACGCGAAAGACGCTGTCCATGGCCTGGGGTTGGTCGTCCAGCAGGATCGGCAGCGCCGCGCCGGTGACCACCACCACGGCCTCGGTGTTGAATCTCAGGGTAGGGCCGGCCAGGGTGATTTCCAGGGCGGCCGCGCGGCCGTCGTTACCGAGCAGGCGATTGCCCAGGCGCAGGGCGCGGTCGTCCATGGGGCCGGAAGGGGGAATGCCCACCGACCAGTAGCCGAGGCGCCCGGGGGCGTCCTGCACCGTGGTCTGGGTGCCGGCGCTGAGCACCTCCAGGGTGGTGGCCTGGTAGGTCAGCCCTTCCAGGCAGCGCGTCCAGGGCTGGCCCGAGGCGAAGGGCGCGGCGGCGAGGATCTGCCGCAGGTAGTCGCCATTGGTTTCCACGCCATAGAGCCGGGTTGCCGCCAGGGCCTGATCGAGGCGTTGCCGGGCGGCGTCACGGTCGGGGGCCCAGGCGATGACCTTGGCCACCAGGGGATCGAAATAGGGCGGGATCTCGCAGCCGGCCTCGACCCAGGTGTCCAGGCGCAACGCCCGGCCATCCGCGGGTGGGAAGTCGACCTGGGTCAGCAGGCCCGGGCTGGGCTGGAAGTCGCGACCCGGGTCTTCGGCATAGAGCCGCGCCTGGATGGCATGGCCCTGGGGCTGCAGCCCCGCGGCGAGCACGGCCAGCGGCGGCAGTTCGCCAGCGGCCAGTTCGATCATCCAGCGCACCAGGTCCACGCCCCAGACCTGCTCGGTGACGCCGTGCTCGACCTGCAGCCGGGTGTTCACCTCCAGGAAGTAGAAGCGGTCGGCGGCGCTGTCGTAGACGAACTCCACGGTACCGGCGCTGCGATAGCGTACCGCGCGTGTCAGCTCCAGGGCGGCGGCGCAGAGCGCCTCGGCCATGCCGGCCGGCAGGTTGGGCGCCGGGGTTTCCTCCAGTACCTTCTGGTTGCGGCGCTGTACCGAGCAGTCGCGCACGCCCAGCGCCAGCACCTCGCCCTGGCCATCACCGAACACCTGCACCTCCAGGTGCCGGGCGCGTTCGATGTACTTCTCCAGGAAGACGCCCGCGTCGCTGAAGTTGTTCTGGCCCAGCCGGCGCACGGCGTCGAAGGCCTCGGCGAGTTCAGGGTCCGTGCGGCACACGCGCATGCCGATGCCGCCGCCACCGGCGGTGCTCTTGAGCATCACCGGATAACCGATCTGTTGCGCGGCCGCCAGTGCCCCTTCCAGGGTATCCAGCAGCTCGGTGCCCTCCAGCAGCGGCACGCCCTGGGCGCGCGCCAGGGCCCGCGCCGTGTGCTTGAGACCAAAGGTGCGCAGTTGCTCGGGGGTGGGCCCGACGAAGGCGATGCCGGCGGCTTCGCAGGCTTCGGCGAAGGCGGCGTTCTCGGAGAGGAAGCCATAACCCGGGTGAATGGCCTGGGCGCCGCTCTGGCGCGCCACCTCGAGCAGCTTGGCGGTGTCCAGGTAGGTGGCCGCGGCGGCGCCTTCGCCCAGGCTGAAGGCCTGGTCGGCCGCGCTGACATGGCGGCTGGCGCGATCGGCTTCGCTGTAGACGGCGACCGCGGCGACGCCCAAGTCGCGCAGGGTGCGCTGGATGCGGCAGCTGATGGCGCCACGGTTGGCGATGAGCAGGGTGGTGAACATTCGAGGCGTCCTCGAAGGCGGCGGGCCGTCCCGCCAGATAAAAGCTCCCGGGGTCGTCCCCAGGAGGCCGCGCGAGGGCGGTAGGTCAGTCGGCGTCTAGCGCTTGCCGCGGTAGCTGTAGCGCCCGGCGCGGACTTCGCAGAGGCGATGGAGACGCGGTCGCAGCCACTGCCAGAGCTGGCGTGCGTGGGTCAGTCCCATAGCAGCACCTCCGCCGGAGTAGGGTTCCAGCCGTTGCAGGGGTTGTTGAGTTGCGGGCAATTGGAAATAAGCAGGATGACGTTGGTCTCGGCGCGCAACTCCACATACTTGCCGGCGCCGGAGATGCCATCGGCGAAGGTCAGGCCGCCGTCCGCGGTCACCGGCACGTTCATGAAGAAGTTGATGTTGGCCCCGATGTCGCGCTTGCCCAGGCGCCCGTCATGGCCACCGGCGCAGAGGAAGTTGTCACGGCAGCTGTGCATCTGCCGGCGATCCAGGGCGTAGCGCACCGTGTTGCTCTCCTGGGAGCAGGCGCCGCCCAGGGTGTCATGGCGGCCACAGGTGTCGGCGACGATGGTCAGCAGGGGATTGCCCAGGTTGGAATAGAGCACGCTGCCGGTCGACAGATAGACCCGGCCCTGGCGTCTCAGGGTGCGCTGGGGATCGTAGCGTTCCTGGGGGTTGGCGGCGGCGTAGAAGAGGGTGTCCACCGCCTGGTTGCCTTCCAGGTCATGGATGCGCAGGGTCTGGCCGGCCTTGACCTCCTTGAGGTAGGGCGCTCCGGCCGGCAGGAGGGCGCGGTAGCTGGCATCTTCCGGGCGTTTGGTGCTGGCGATCAGGGTCATGGCAGGGCCTCAGAGGAAGTAGCGGGCGGTGTTCTGAAAGGCGCGCTCGTTTTCCGGGCGCGAGGTGCGGCAGCGTTCGGCCACCTCGGGCGCCGCGCGCAACTGGGCGAGATCGACCGGGCGCGGCGCATAGACCGGGTCCGGGTCCAGCGGATGCTGCAGGGCGGTCAGCACCACCAGGGTGTTCATGGGCGCATGGAGCTCGACCAGATCGCCGGCGCGGGAGTTGCCGGGCACGAAGGCAAAGGCGCCCGCGGCATCCACGTCCACCCGGCTGAACAGGTTGAGGGTCATCAGCAGGTCTTCCAGGCCCAGGCCCCACTTGGCCAGTTCCACCAGCAGGTTGTCGGTGCCATTGCGGTGGAAGCCGTTGCGCAGCTCCTGGTAGCGACCCGCGCCGTATTTCTCCGCCACCTCGGCGGCATTGGCCACGCCGCCAAAGCTGTCGTGCCAGCCGCAGGTGTCGCGCACCACGGCCGCCAGCACCCGCCCCATGTCGGAATAGAGGCAATGGCCGGCGGTGAGACGCGCGGTGTGCTGGCCCTTGAGGGTATCGGGCAGGTTCAGCCGCTCGCTGCGGTCATCGGCATTGAACAGCAGCAGGCTGACATTGGCGCCGCCTTCCACGTCGGTCAGCCGCAGGGTCTGGCCGCGGCGCAGGATGAAGGAGGCGGTGCCGCCGCCGGGGACGCGTTCCTGGTAGAGCAGTTCGTCAGTCATGGGCAACCTCGTCAGGTAAGGGCTGGCCGAGTCCCAGGCGCATGCACGGGCCGGGTCTTGGCGGTCAGGGGCAGGTCGTAGGTGATGCGGGCGCCATAGGCGCCGGGGGCTTGCGGGTCCTGGCGGACCTTGTCGAACACCAGCACCCGGGTGGCCAGGCTGAAGCCCTCGTGCAGGTCATGGGTGACCATGAACACGGTGAGCGGGCGCTCGTGCCAGAGCTCCAGCAGCAGGGTGTGCATGTCTTTGCGGATGCCGGGATCGAGGGCGCCGAAAGGCTCGTCCAGGAGCAGGATGCGCGGCCGGACGATCAGCGCCTGGGCGATGGCGAGGCGCTGCTGCATGCCGCCGGACAGCTGGCCCGGGTACTTGCTCAGTGCTTGGCCCAGGCCGACGCGTTCGAGCAGGGCAGCGGCCTGTTCCCGGGCCTGGCGCTTGGCCGTGCCCAGCAGCCGGCCGAGCAGCGGGGACCTGGGCAATTCCAGGCCCAGGGCGACGTTGTCCAGCACGCTCAGGTGGGGAAACACCGAATAGCGCTGAAAGACCACGCCCCGCTCGGGATCCGGTTCCGCCGAGAGCGGCTGACCATCGATGCGGATCTCGCCACGGCTGGGCCGCTCCTGGCCGAGCAGCAGGCGCAGGAAGGTGGATTTGCCGCAGCCGGAGGCACCGACCAGGGCGCAGAATTCGCCTTCGCGCACCTGCAGACTGAGGCCTTCGAGCACCACCTGCTCGCCATAGCGCTGCCAGAGATTGCGGACCTCGATCATCAGCGACCCTCCCCGTACCAGGGAAAGGCGCGCCGCGTCAGCAGGCGCAGGCCCGCGTCCAGCAGCCAGGCCAGCAGGGTGATCCAGGCGACATAGGGCAGGATCACGTCCATGGCCAGATAGCGCCGCACCAGGAAGATGCGATAGCCCAGGCCATCGGTGGCGGCGATGGCCTCGGCGGCGATGAGAAACAGCCAGGCGGCGCCCAGCTGCAGCCGCAGGGCGATGAGCAGGCGCGGCAGCAGCTGCGGCAGCACCAGGCGCAGGATCACCGTCCAGCTGTTGGCGCCCAGGGTCTGGGCCTTGATCAGCAGTTCGCGTGGCAGCTCCCGGGCGCGCTGGTCCAGCTCGCGGATCAGCACCGGGGTGACGCCCACCACGATCAGCATCACCTTGGCCAGTTCGCCCAGGCCGAAGACGATGAAGAGGATCGGCAGGATCGCCAGCGGCGGGATCATCGAGAGCACCGTCACCAGCGGCGACAGCGGCGCGCCGACCAGGGGCAGACTGCCCGCGGCGATGCCCACCACCAGGGCGATCAGCGCGGCGATCCCCAGGCCCAGCCCCAGGCGTTGCAGGCTGGCCAGGGTGTCCTGCCAGAACGGATAACCCCCGGTACGTACGTCGGCGGTAAAGGCCAGGCGCTGCACCGCATCGGCCATCTGCGCCACGCTGGGCAGCAGCTTGTCGTTGGGGTTCTCCGCTAGCCGGGTGGCCGAGCCCACCAGATAGAGCAGGGCGAGCAGGGCGAAGGGCAGCAGGACCAGCAGGAGCCGGCCGCCCCGATCGGGATGCCGATTGATGAAGCGCATGGGCGTCGTCCTCGCGGCGGGGCTCAGAGCTTGCCGTCGGCGGCCAGCTGTACGAAGGTCGGATCGAAGCGCAGCTTGAGATTGCCCGCGTCCCCGCTGGTCTTGCCGCCCGGATAGGCGATGCCGATGGCCTCGGCGCTGGGTGCGCCCTGGCCCAGCAGGCCGTGTTCGAAGGAGAAGTGGGCGATGCGCTGCATGGTGGTCGGCAGCGCGGGATCCTTGACGAAGGCCAGGGCCTCGGCGGGCGTGGCGAACAGCCGGGTCTTGTCCAGTTGCGCGTGGAAGCCGGCGAGATCGGTACCCGAGGCCTTGGCCATGGCCTCCAGGGCCGCCTTGCCCTTGGCGTCGCCGGACTGCATCAGCGCCAGCATCTCGAACCAGGCACCGGTCAGGGCCTTGCCCAGGGCCGGGTTGTCCTTGAGCGTGGCGGTGTTCACCACCAGCATGTCGAGGATCTCGCCGGGAATCTTGCTGGAGTCGAACACCTCGGTGGTGTCTGGCTGAGCCTTGATCTCGGCCAGCAGCGGATTCCAGGTCACCACGTTGCGCACGTCGGCGGTCTGGAAGGCGGCCACCATGTCGGCGTCGGAGGTGTTGACGGTGGTCAGGTCCCTCTCGCTCAGTCCCACGCTCTGCAGCGCGCGTGCCAGCAAATAGTGGGAGACGGAGAACTGCACCAGGTTGACCTGCTGGCCCTTGAGGTCGGCCAGGGTCTTGCCCTTGCCCTTCATCACCACGCCGTCGTTGCCGTTGGAGTAGTCGCTGACGATCAGCGCCGTGCTGTCCACGCCGCCGGCGGCCGGAATGGTCAGGGCGTCCATGTTGGTCATGGCGCAGCCGTCGAACTGGCCGGTGGTGTATTGATTGATGGATTCGACGTAGTCGTTGAGCTGCACGACCTCGATGTGGATGCCGTATTTCTTGGCCCACTTGTCGATGATGCCCTGGGCCTGGGCTTCGCCCCAGGGCATCCAGCCGGCATAGATCGTCCAGCACACCTTGAAGTCGTCGCGCGGCGCCGCCTGAGCGGTGGCACCAAGCAGCAGGGAACAACCGAGAACGAGCGAGGCGAGCAGGGGATGGCGCATGGGACCTCCAATAGGATGGACGACGGGACAGGAGCACGCGACTGGCGCTGTGTCTCCCGGGCTTTTGTCCCGCCGTGTAACCCCATCAGAGGTCGACGACTCTCGGACCAGACACCCGCACGAGCGAGTCGGAACCCTAGTCATCCATTGCAGATTGTGGTGCATCAAACCGGCTGGCCGGTGCTCCTGCACGCTATGGCCTTTGCCAGATGCGTGCCAGTTGCCGCCAGGCCCCGTGCCATGCTGATTGCTCGCCATGACGTTGAGGCTGTATCCAGCGCGCCGCCCCGTTGCAGTGCGTTCGAAGCGGCACGATGCACTGCTTTGACTCAGCGCCCCAGCGCCGCGATCAGCGCCTGGCGAAAGGCATTCACCGCCGGGGGCAATTCGCGACCCGCCATGCTCTGCAATTCGATCCGCCGCGCGGCCAGGCCTTCGTCCAGCAGGGGCAGGGCCACCAGTTGGCCTTCGCGCAGTCGACTACGCAGGCTCAGTTCGCTTGAGAGCGCCACGCCACCGCCCAAGGCGGCGAAACGATAGAGCGCCTGCATGTTGTTGCTCACCAGCACGGGCTCGAAGGAGAGTCCCTGGACGCCACAGCAGATGTCGAACAGCTGGCGCACCGTGGTATCGGGCATCGGCAGCGCCAGCGGAAAGGGCTGTAGGTCGGCCAGGGTCAGCCCGGTACGGCCGGCGAGGGGATGCTCGGGCGCCACCACCGCCTCGATGGCGCCACTCAAGGCGGCGTCGACGCTGATGTCCGGCTCTGGCCTGAGGCTGAAGGTGAGGCCCAGGTCGGCGTCACCTTCCTGGACCCGGCGCGTGACCGCCGCCGGCGCGCAGACCTCCAGGGAAAAGTGGATGCCGGCATAGCCCTGGCGAAAGGCCACGATGACCTCGGGCAGGAAGTCCAGCGAAAAGCCTTCGGTGGTGGCCAGGCGTACCTGGCCGCGGCGCAGGTCGGCGAGGCCCCGCAACTCGGCCGCGACCTGCTCGCTGGCCAGCTGCGCCTTGCGCGCATGCACGGCCAGACGCTCGCCGGCGGCGCTGGGCACGACGCCACGGGCGCGGCGTTCGAGCAGCGGCGTCTGCAGTTCGCGCTCCAGTTTGGCGATCTGGCGACTCACCGCACTGGCCGCGACATTGAGCCGCTGGGAAGCTTCGCTGATGGAGCCGCACCGCACCACCTCGAGGAAATAGCGCAGGGCGGTGGACTGAATGCCGTAGGGCTGCATAGGGCCTCCTTTGCCGAAAAGGCATGGCTCGCATCTAAATATTCTGCTTGTGGCATGGGATGGCAAGACCTAGAGTCGGGTCAAGAGACCAACAACAGGCTTCAGCAAGAACTCCTTTCCCGCGTTTCGCGGACCTGCCTTTGACCAACCACCGCCCCGGAGACAGACGGCATGGGACTCAAAGGTTTCGCTTGTGGCATCGCGTTTTCCCTCTTCCTGGCCCAGGGCCAGGCCTTCGCCGGCAAAGCCAACGACACCCTGGTCTACGCCTCCGACACCGAGCCCGAAAACGTCAGCCCCTATCACAACGATGCCCGTGAAGGCGTCATCCTCGCCCACCTGGCCTGGGATACCCTGATCTACCGCGATCCCCAGACCGGTGAATACCGGCCGATGCTGGCCACCGGCTGGCAGCAGGTCGATCCGCTGACCCTCGACTTCGATCTGCGCCAGGGCGTGACCTTCCACAACGGCGACCCCTTCACCGCCGACGACGTGGTCTTCACCTTCAACTACGTGGCCTCGCCCGAAGGCAAGGTGGTCACCCAGCAGAACGTCAACTGGATCAAGAGCGCCGAGAAGCTGGGCGAATACAAGGTTCGCCTGCACCTCAAGCAGCCGTTTCCCGCCGCGCTGGAATACCTGGCCAATCCCTTGCCCATCTATCCCGGCAAGTACTTCCAGAAGGTCGGTCTGGCGGGCTTCGCGCAAAAGCCGGTGGGTACCGGGCCCTATCGCATCGTCGCGGTCACCAGCGGCCAGGGGGTCACGCTGGAGCGCAATCCGGACTATTTCAAGGACAGTCCCCAGGGTCAGCCACGCATCGGCCACATCCAGTTCCGCGTCATCCCCGACGCCGAGACCCGGCTCGCCGAGCTCATGACCGGCGGCATCGACTGGGCCTGGCGCGTGGCGCCGGACCAGGCCGAGCAACTCAAGGCCGCGCCCAACCTCACCGTGGAGAGCGGCGCCAGCATGAGGATCGGCTTCCTCAGCATGGACGCCCAGGGCGCCTCCAGCCCGGATTCACCCTTTGCCAAGGCCGAGGTGCGCCAGGCGGTCAACTACGCCATCAATCGCCAGGCCATCGCCAGCCAGCTCATGGGGGGCGGCAGCCAGCCGCTGCAGGTGGCCTGCTATCCGGAGCAATTCGGCTGCGACGCCAAAGCCGTACCGGGTTACGCCTACGACCCGGCCAAGGCCAAGGCGCTGCTCAAGGCCGCCGGCTATCCCAACGGCTTCAGCACCGAGATCTTCGCCTACCGCGATCGTGACGTGGTCGAGGCGCTGATCGGGGACCTGCGTGCGGTGGGCATCGACGCCAAGCTGCGCTATCTGAAATACGCTGCCCTGCGCGACCAGCAGCGCGCCGGCAAGGTGCCCATGGCCTTTCTCGCCTGGGGCTCGTTCTCCATCGCCGACGCCTCGGCGGCCACCGGCGTGTATTTCAAGGGCAATGCCGACGACGTGGCCAAGGATCCCCAGGTGATCGACTGGCTCAAGGTGGCCGACACCGCCATGGATCCGGCGGTGCGCAAGGACAACTACCGCAAGGCGCTGCAGCGGATCGCCGCGCAGGCCTACTGGGCGCCGGTGTTCAACTATTCCATCAACTACGCCTTCACCTCGGACCTGGCCTTCCAGCCCTATCCGGACGAATTGCCGCGCTTCGCCCTGGCCCACTGGAACTGATCCGTCCCGGCGCCCCGCACGGGGGCGTCTTCAGAACCTGTTCAAGCTCGCGAGCTAGAGCCAAACAAGGCGAAAAGGCCTGAGGAAGCGGAGTTTACGAATGGTAAATGAGCATTCCGAAGGCCTTTTCAACGCCGTTTGGCCGACGCGCAGCAGCGCTTGAACAGGTTCTCAGCCGAGGAGCCGAACATGTCCGCCTATCTCCTGCGCCGCCTGGGTATCACCCTGGCCGTGGCCTTTACCGTTTCCCTCATCAGTTTCTTCCTGCTGCACCTGTCCGGCGACCTGGCCACCGCCATCGCCGGACCCGAGGCCACCGCCGAGCAGATCGAGGTGGTGCGTCATCAACACGGCCTCGATAAACCCCTGGCGACGCAGTACGTCGAGTGGATCGGGCAGTTGCTGCGCCTGGAGCTGGGGCAATCGTTCTTCTTCCAGGAATCGGTGCGGGATCTCATCGCCAGCCGCCTGCCCATCACCCTGACCCTGGGCGCCATCGCGCTGCTGGTGGCGCTGCTCATCGCCATCCCGCTCGGGGTGCTGGCCGCGGTCCGGCGCGACACCTGGATCGACCGCCTGGCGCTGACCCTGGCGACCTTCGGCCAGGCGATGCCCAGCTTCTGGTTCGCCCTGGTGCTGATCGTCGTCTTCGCCGTGACCCTGAAATGGCTGCCGGTGTCCGGCAATACCAGCTGGCAGCACTTCATCCTGCCGGCGATCGCCCTGGGCTACTACGCCACTCCCTCGCTGATGCGCCTGACCCGGGCCGGGATGCTCGATGTACTGGGCGCCGACTACATCCGCACCGCCCGGGCCAAGGGCCTGAGTCCGGCCCGGGTACTGTTCAAGCACGCCCTGCGCAATGCGCTGATCCCGGTGGTGGCCCTGGCCGCGGTGGAGTTCGGCTTCATGCTGGGCGGGTCGGTGGTGATCGAGGCGGTGTTCTCGCTGCAGGGCATCGGCCAACTGGCCTGGGACGCCATCGCCCGCAACGACTTCCCGGTGGTGCAGGCCATCGTCCTCTTGATCGCGTTGATCTATATCGTGCTGACGCTGGTGGCCGATCTGCTCAACGCCTTGCTCGACCCGCGCATTCGCGTGCGCTAGGAGGCTCCATGACCGTCGCCAATCCCTTCGTGCTCGACGACTATCTGCCCCCGCGCCCGACGCTGGGCCGCCAGCTACGCCGCTGGTTCGGCCACCGCGGCTTCGCCCTGGGCGCCGTGCTGCTCGTCGTCATCGTCTTCGCCGCCCTGGCCGCGCCCTGGCTGGCGCCCCACGACCCCTATGCCCAGGACGTGATGCAGCGGATGAAACCACCGGTATGGATGGCCAAGGGCACCTGGGCCCATCCGCTGGGCACCGACAAGCTCGGCCGCGACTATCTCTCCCGGCTGCTCTATGGCGCGCGCATCTCGCTGTTCATCGGTCTCGCCGCGGCGCTCATCTCCGGCGCCATCGGCACCTTGCTCGGGGTGCTCGCCGGCTACTACGGCGGCAAGGTCGACGCCCTGGTGAGCTACCTGGTGACCACCCGCCTGGCCTTGCCGGTGGTGATGGTGGCCCTGGCCGCCGCCTCCCTGGTGGGTGGCTCGCTGCAGGTGGTGGTGATCCTGCTCGGCTGTCTGCTGTGGGATCGCTTCGCCGTGGTGGTGCGCGCCGCCGTGCAGCAGATTCGCGACGCCGAATACGTCGCCGCTGCCCAGGCGCTGGGCTGTTCACCCTGGCGGGTCATCGTCGGCGAGATCCTGCCCAATGTGCTGGGGGCGCTGATCGTGGTGATCACCCTGGAGATGGCCCACGCCATCCTGCTGGAGGCGACCCTGTCCTTTCTCGGCGTGGGCGTGCAGCCGCCGTTGCCGTCCTGGGGCCTGATGATCGCCGAAGGCAAGCCCTACATGTTCTTTTCGCCCTGGGTGATCGCCATTCCCGGCATCGCCCTGATGCTGCTGGTGCTGGCCATCAACCTGGTGGGTGACGGTATCCGGGATCTGGCCGCGCCCAGCGGGCGCAACTAAGCGGAGGACTGACCATGGCACTGCTCGACGTAAGAGACCTGCGGATCGATATCCCCCTGGGGGATGACACCCTGCACGCCGTGCGCGGCCTGGACCTGCAGGTGGAGCGGGGCGAAATGCTCTGCCTGGTGGGCGAGTCCGGCTGCGGCAAGTCGCTCACCTCCCTGGCGCTGATGGATCTGCTGCCGCGCCAGGCCCGGCGCCAGGCGGCGCGCCTGACGCTGGGCGAGCACGACCTCCTGACCCTGGGCGAAAAGGGCATGCGCGACCTGCGCGGCAATCGCCTGGCGATGATCTTCCAGGAACCCATGACCGCCCTCAATCCGGCCTACAGCATCGGCGACCAGCTCGCCGAGGTGCTGCGGCGCCACCGCAGGCTGGATCGCAAGGCCGCCTGGGCAGGCGCGGAGGCCATGCTGGAAAAGGTCGGCATCAGCAACGCCGGCGAGCGCCTGCGCCAGTATCCGCACCAGCTCAGTGGCGGATTGCGCCAGCGGGTGGTGATCGCCATGGCGCTGCTCTGCGAACCGGACCTCATCATCGCCGACGAACCCACCACGGCGCTGGACGTCACCATCCAGGCGCAGATCCTGCACCTGTTGCGCGATCTGCAGCGGGAATTCGGCACGGCCATCGTGTTCATCACCCATGACCTGGGGCTGGTGGCGCGCATCGCCGACCGGGTAGCGGTCATGTATGCCGGCCAGATCGTCGAGCAGGCACCGGCCGCCGAGCTGTTCGCCGCCCCCCGACACCCCTATACCCGTGGGCTGCTGGCGAGCATCCCGGTACCGGGCCGGACCCGTCCCGGGCAGCCGCTGGGCGCCATTCCCGGCCTGGTCCCCAGCCTGGTCGGCGAGCAGCACGGCTGTGCCTTTCGCAACAGATGCCCGCAGGCGGTGGCGGTCTGCGCCGACAGCGTGCCCTTGTTGGAGGAGGGCGCGCACCTGGCGCGTTGCCATTTCGCCCTGCCCAGCGAACCCCTGCGCCGGGTCGGAGGTGTGCGATGAGCCGCGAGATCGCTCTGGAACTGTGCGACATCCGCCGCGAATTCACCCTGGGTCGCGGCCTGTTCCGCCCGCCGGCCACCCTCAAGGCGGTGGATGGCATTTCGTTGCGGCTCCATCGCGGCGAGACCCTGGGTCTGGTGGGGGAATCGGGGTGCGGCAAGAGCACCCTGGCCAAGCTGCTGCTGGGGCTGCTGGCACCCACCAGCGGCGACATCCTGGTAGGCGGCGAGCACCTGCGCGGGGTGGATCGCAAGCGAATGGCCCGGCATATCCAGCCGATCTTCCAGGACCCTTATTCGTCGCTCAATCCGCGCAAGACGGTGCGCGAGATCGTGGCATTGCCGCTCAAGGTGCATGGCCTGGGCTCGACGGCCGAGCAGCAACAGCGGGTCGCCGAGATGCTCGACGTGGTGGGTTTGCCACGGCGCGCCGCCGACAGCCATCCCGGCCAGCTCAGTGGTGGTCAGCGCCAGCGAGTGGCCATTGCCCGCGCCCTGGTGATGCGCCCGGACGTGCTGATCTGCGACGAACCCACCTCGGCACTGGACGTCTCGGTGCAGGCGCAGATCCTCAACCTGCTGCTGGAACTCAAGCGTGAATTCGGTCTGACCTATCTGCTCATCAGCCACAACCTGGCGGTGGTGGAGCACCTGGCCGACCGGGTGGCGGTGATGTACCTCGGCAAGATCGTCGAGGAGCGCGAGCGAGCGGCGCTGTTCGCCCAGCCGGCGCATCCCTATACCCGGGCGCTGCTGGATGCGGTGCTCACCCCTGATCCCAGCCTGGGCCTGCCGGCGCTGGGCCTGGGCGGCAGCTTTCCCAATCCCATCTCGCCGCCCAGCGGCTGCGCCTTCCATCCCCGCTGCCCGCGCTGCTTCGGCCCCTGCGCCGAGCGCTATCCGGAACGCGAACCCATCCCCGGCGGCAGCAAGCGCTGCCATCTGCCCGAACCTGCCTGACCCCGGAGTCCGCCATGACCAGCCGTACCCATGCCCTTGAGCTTGCCGCCGCGCACTTCGACAGCGGCGCCTTTCGTACGCAGCTCGCCACCGCGGTGGCCCATCCTACCGAAAGCCAGGCGCCCGAGCGCCAGGCGGAGCTGCAGCGCTACCTGGATGAATTCATCGCCCCCTATGTGGCCAGTCTCGGCTTCACCAGCCGGCAGCTGGACAATCCGGTCGCCGGCAAGGGGCCCTTGCTGATCGCCGAGCGAATCGAGGACTTGGCGTTGCCGACCCTGCTCAGCTATGGCCACGGTGACGTGGTGCGCGGTGATGCCAGCCGCTGGCGCGAAGGCCTCGCGCCCTGGACCCTGGTGGAGCAGGGCGAGCGCTGGTACGGCCGCGGCACCGCCGACAACAAGGGCCAGCACCTGCTCAACCTGGCGGCGCTGGAACAGGTGATCGCCGCCCGCGGCGGACGCCTGGGCTACAACGTCAAGCTGCTGCTGGAGATGGGCGAGGAGATCGGCTCGGTCGGCCTGCGCGCCTTCTGCCAGGAGCAGCGCCAGGCCCTGGCCGCCGATCTGTTCATCGCCTCCGACGGTCCGCGAGTCTCGGCATCCCGGCCGACGCTGTTCCTGGGTGCCCGCGGCACCTTCAATTTCGATCTGCACCTGGAGCTGCGCGAAGGCGGCCATCACTCCGGCAACTGGGGCGGGCTGCTGGCCAATCCCGGGATCATCCTCGCCCATGCGCTGGCCAGCCTGGTGGATGCCCGGGGCCAGATCCAGGTCGCGGGGCTCAAGCCCACCGAGCTGCCCGCACCGGTGCGCAGGGCGCTGGCCGACATCGAGGTGGGCGGCGCGCCGGGCGATCCGGCCATCGATCCCCACTGGGGCGAGCCCGGGCTGACCCCGGCGGAACGTGTCTACGGCTGGAACACCTTCGAACTGCTGGCCTTCACCACCGGCAATCCCGAGGCACCGGTGAATGCCATTCCCGGCAGCGCCCGCGCCCACTGCCAGATCCGCTTCGTCGCCGGCTGCGATTGCACGACCTTCATCCCGCTGATCGAGGCGCACCTGGCCGAACGGGGTTTCGCCGCGGTGCGCGTTTCCCGTGCCAAGGACGAGATCCTCCACGCCTCGCGGCTGGACCCGGAGAATCCCTGGGTGGATTGGGCGCTGACCTCCCTGACCCGCACCCTGGGCGAAAAGCCCGCCTTGCTGCCCAATTTCGGCGGTGGCTTGCCCAATGACATCTTTGCCGACATCCTCGAACTGCCCACCCTCTGGGTGCCCCATTCCTATCCCGCCTGCTCCCAGCACGCGCCCAACGAGCATCTCCTGGCCCCGGTCGCGCGGCAGGGGCTGCAACTCATGGCCGGGTTGTTCTGGGACCTGGGCGATCGCTGGAGCCGCAGCTGATGCCCCTTGCCAAGACCACTGCCCTGGAGTGGCTCGCCACCCAGCGCGAGCCGATGACCCTTCTCCTGCAACGCCTGGTCGATACCGATTCCAACAGCTACGACAAGGCCGGCGTCGATGCCGTCGGTGCAGTGCTCACCGCCGCCCTGGCCGAAGACGGCATCGAGGTTGCCCGGACGCCGATCGCCGACTTCGGTGACGTCCTCGCCGCCCAGGTGGGGCCCGCCACCGGCGCTGCGGTGTTGCTGCTGGGCCACCGCGACACCGTCTTTCCGCCGGGCACCGTGGCCAGCCGCGGCTTCACCCGCGATGCCAGCCAGGCCTATGGCCCCGGCGTCGCGGACATGAAGGGTGGACTGGTGGCGAGCTGCTTCGCGCTGCGCGCGCTCAAGCGCGCCGGCGAGCTGCCGTTTCCGGTACGGGTGCTCTACACCGGTGACGAAGAGATCGGCTCCGGCACGGCTCGCCCGCACCTGGAAGCGGCGGCCCGCGGCGCCCGGGCCGTGCTCAACTGCGAGCCCGGGCGCGTCAGTGGCAACGTGGTCAAGGCGCGCAAGGGCGGCGCCACCCTGGCTATCAGCGTGAGCGGTCGTGCCGCCCATGCCGGCGTCAGCCACGCCGAGGGCGCCAGTGCCATCCAGGCCCTGGCGCTCAAGGTGGCCAAGCTGCACGCCCTGACCGACTACGAGCGCGGCATCACCACCAACGTCGGCCTCATCGAGGGCGGCACCTCCAGCAATACCGTGGCGCCCAGCGCCACCGCGCGCCTGGATGTGCGCTTCGTCGCCTTGGCCGACTGGCCCGCGCTGCAGGCGCGCATCGAGGCCATCATCGCCGAGGTGGAGGTGCCGGGGACAGCCGCCCGTGTCGAACCCACCTGCCTGTTCCTGCCGATGGAGGCGCACCTGAGCCACGACCTGCTGGCGCTCTACCAGCGCGAGGCCGAGGACCTCGGCTTCAGCGTCGAGGGCGAATTCACCGGCGGTTGCGCCGACTCCGGGTTCACCGCCAGCCTGGGCGTGCCCACCCTCTGTGGCCTGGGCCCCGTGGGCGGCAAGGTACACACCGACGCCGAATTCCTGGTGCTCGATACCCTGGTTCCACGCACCCAGGCGCTGGTGGCGACCATCCTGGCCCTGGCCGTAAAGGCCTGACCCTCACGCCGGTTTCCGAAACAGGTGCGACTCCTGGTCGGGGAGGGCCACAATTGGCGGCTTTAGATCCTCGAGCTATCGATTCATAGCTGCCCTTGGTTCGGGGCAGCAATCGGCCAGGATCTGATATTGCTGGCGAAGACCTGCCTGTCGATGACAAGGGCGGTAGGGCAGCCATTCGTCAGCGAGACAAAAGGCCCTTCCTTGACAGCGAAGTTGTCTGGGCAAATACTCGCTGCAAGATTCATATAGATGACTAGATAACAAGGTGAATAAAGTCGATGAATTCTTTATCCAGTGATGCCCGACTGCCGCTGTACCAACGCCTGCGTGACCAATTGGCTGAGCAGATCGCCAATAATCGCTGGCGTCCGGGGGAGGCGATCCCTACCGAAGCGGCGCTTTCTGCGGAATATCAGCTGTCCACCGGCACGGTGCGCAAGGCGATTGATGCCTTGGTCAGTGAGGGCATTCTGGAACGTCAGCAAGGGCGCGGGACGTTCATTCGACGGGCGCAGTTTCAATCCTCCTTGTTCCGTTTCTTCCGATTCCAGACTGTTTCCGGAGAGCGCCAGGTCCCGGAGAGTCGCATCCTCTCGATCGAGCCCGTTGCCGCACCTTCGGCCGTAGCGCAAGCGCTAGGGTTGCCTGCCGATGCGTTGGTCATTCGTATTGTCCGCGTGCGTCTGCTCGATGTTAAGCCGGTGCTCGCCGAAGAAATCTGGCTGCCCCGCCAGCGGTTCCAGGCGCTGCTGGAGATCGACCTCAGTCGCGAAGGGCCGCTGCTGTATCCGATCTACGAAGAGGTGTGCGGACAGGTTGTTGCCTCGGCCGAAGAGACGCTGACCGCCGAATCGGTGAATGACGTGCATGCCCGCCTGCTCCAGGTACCGGTCAACAGTCCGGTGATCGTGATCGAGCGGTTGGCCCGTGATTACGCGGGTAGCCCGCTGGAGTGGCGTCGCTCGCGCGGCCACGCGGAGCATTTCCGCTACAGCGTGGATATTCGCTGACGCCTGTCTGCGTAGCGAAGCGTTCTGCGGCGGCCAGATCGCCGGCCGATTGCTGTTTGGTTGCCAACGTCGATCCTGTCGCGGCGGGTTGGCCGTCGGCTGTCTTGCGTAACACCTATAAGGATAAGACTCATGTTCAGCTGGTATCGCCACATCACTCCTCGTGAGCGCAAGACATTTTGGGCCTGCTTCGGCGGATGGTCGCTCGACGCCTTGGAAGTACAGATGTTCGGTCTGGCGATTCCGGCGCTGATCGCCGCTTTCGCGCTGACCAAGGGCGATGCCGGATTGATCAGCGGCGTTACCCTAGTCACCTCGGCACTCGGTGGCTGGGTGGGTGGGACGTTGTCTGACCGCTACGGCCGCGTGCGCACCTTGCAGTTGATGATTCTGTGGTTCTCGTTCTTCACCTTTCTCTCGGCTTTCGTCACGGGCTTCAATCAGCTGTTGGTGGTCAAGGCGCTGCAGGGTTTCGGGCTTGGCGGGGAGTGGGCGGCCGGCGCGGTGCTCATGGCCGAGACGATCAATCCGCGCTATCGCGGCAAGGTCATGGGCACTGTACAAAGTGCCTGGGCGGTGGGTTGGGGCCTGGCGGTCGGGGTGTTCACCCTGATCTATACCGCTGTGCCACAGGACATGGCCTGGCGTGTGATGTTCCTTGTCGGGTTGCTGCCGTCGTTCCTGATCTTCTGGGTACGTCGTAACGTTGAGGAGCCGGACAGCTTCCGGCGTCTGCAAGAAGGCAACGCCATTCCGCAGGGTTTCTTCACGTCGCTCGCGGGCATTTTTCGCCCGGAACTGATTCGCGTGACGCTGTTTGGCGGGCTGCTGGGACTGGGCGCGCACGGTGGCTATCACGCGGTAATGACCTGGTTACCCACTTTTCTCAAGACCGAGCGCAATCTGTCTGTGCTGAACTCGGGCGGCTATCTGGCGGTGATCATCTTCGCCTTCTGGTGTGGTTGTGTGGCCAGCGGTTATTTGATCGATCGCATTGGCCGTCGAAAAAACATTGTGCTGTTTGCCTTGTGCTGCGTGGTCACGGTGCAGTGCTACGTATTTCTGCCGCTGACCAATACGCAGATGCTGTTCCTGGGGTTCCCGCTGGGGTTCTTCGCCGCCGGCATTCCGGCCAGTCTGGGCGCGTTCTTCAACGAACTTTACCCGGCCGATGTACGCGGCGCCGGCGTTGGCTTTTGCTACAACTTTGGCCGGGTGCTGTCCGCTGTATTTCCATTCCTGGTCGGGCACATGAGTGATTCCATGTCCCTGGGTTCGGCGATCGGTATCGATGCCGGAATCGCCTACGGCGTGGGGGTGCTTGCCGCACTTTGCCTGCCTGAAACCCGGGGCAGGGACCTTGAAGCCAATGCCTCCGCCGTTCCGGCCACTATCAACGGCAATCAGCGCGCTCGGGCGTGATGATCCCCACCTTCAGTAGATAAAACCCATGTCAGCTTCCCGCTCCAAGTCGATCACCGGCATTGACGCCCATGCCCATGTGTTCAGCCGTGATCTGCAGCTGATCGGTGCACGCCGCTACAGTCCCGAGTACGACGCCACGCTTGACCAGTACCTTGAGCATTTGCAAGCCCATGGTCTGAGTCACGGTGTATTGGTGCAACCAAGTTTCCTTGGCACCGACAATAGCTACCTGTTGGCGGCGTTGAAGCAAGCACCTCAGCAATTGCGCGGTGTGGTCGTGCTGGAGCCCGGCATCAGTCGTTCTACCTTGAAGGACATGGCGCAACTGGGCGTGGTCGGCGTGCGCCTGAACCTGATCGGCAAGGCGTTACCTGATTTTCGTGACAGTGCCTGGCAAGGGTTTTTCCGCGATATCGCCGATCTCGACTGGCATGTCGAGTTGCACCGGGAAGTCAGGGATCTGCCGGGCTTGATCCGGCAATTGACGCCGTTCGGCGTGAAATTGGTGATCGATCACCTGGGGCGGCCGGATGCGAATGCAGGTCTCGATCAGCCCGGGTTTGGCGAGTTGCTCGAGGCCGGATCGAAAGGCTCGATCTGGATCAAGGTATCGGGAATCTATCGCCTGGGAGGTACGCCACAACAGAACATTGATTTCGCTCGACGGGCATTACCGTTGCTGGAAAAAAGCGTTGGCCTGCATCAGTTGGTGTGGGGCAGCGACTGGCCGCATACGCAGCATGAGCAAAGCGTTGACTTCGCCACCGTCGTCGACCAGTTGCAAGCCTTGGAGCTTTCGGCGCAAGCCAGCGCCGCGCTGCTGGTGCAGGCGCCTCGCAGGTTATTTGGTTTCTAGAAAGACGAACGCTGCAACCTAGCCGTTGCAGAGGCCATTCATCTCACCCTCTTACAAGAGTTTGGCACCAGCCCAACCGAGAACCTTTCATGACTCCCTTAGATATAGATCTGTTACTGACTGCATTGATCAGCGTCGTGGTGCTGGTAGTGCTGATCGTCTCGCGCCTCAAAATGCACCCGCTGCTGGCGTTGCTGGTAGTTTCCGTCGGCGTAGGCTTTGCAACCGGCATGGAGCCAGATCGCATCGTCTCCCAGCTGGTCACCGGCGCCGGCAAGACACTGGGGGCAGTGGGGGTGGTCATCGCGCTGGGGGCGATGCTCGGCAAAATACTTGCGGACGCCGGCGTCACCGAGCAGATCGCCGCGGTCATCCTCAGGCGTACATCGGATCGGATGATTCCGTGGGCGATGATGATGGTCGCGTTCGTGATTGGCATTCCGATGTTTTTCGAGGTCGGCCTGGTGATCATGCTGCCGCTGATCTTCAGCGTGGCGCGCAAGCTGGAAAGTCAGGCGCGCTTCAAGGGTTCAGCCTATGTCTATGTGGGCGTTCCGGTGATTGCCGCACTGGCCGCCATGCACGGTATGGTCCCGCCGCACCCTGGCCCGTTGACGGCCATCGCCGCGCTGAAAACCTCGGTCGGGCCGACCATGCTCTATGGTTTCCTGGCGGCTATCCCGGCCATGATCCTGGGCGGCCCACTGTATGGCGCTTTCATTTCCCCGCGCATGAGCACTCGGCCCGATCAGGTGTTGCTGGATCAGTTCACCCTGGCTGAAAAAGCCGACGATAAACCAGGCCCCAGCGTATACCTTGGCGTGCTGGCAGCCTTGCTGCCGGCGATCCTGATGCTGATCCATGCCGTCGCCGAGATGGTATTGGCCAAGGACAATGCGCTGCTGAAAATGGCCGGTTTCCTCGGCAATCCGCTGATAGCGATGCTGCTGGGCGTGCTGTTCGCCGGGGCGAGCCTGGTACTCGCGCGCGGCGGCGATGCGGAGCAATTGCGCGAATCGCTGGGCAAGAGCCTCAAGCCAATCGCCTCGATCATCATGATCATCGCCGGCGGCGGTGCCTTTCAGCAGCTGCTGACCAGCGCCAAGGTGGGCGATGCGATTGTCCACCTGACTCAGCAGTCGGCATTCCCTCCGCTGGTCCTCGGCTGGTTGATCGCTATGTTGCTTTCGGTTTCTACCGGTTCCGCCACGGTAGGTATCGTAGGGGCTGCCGGCTTGCTGGCACCGCTCGCCGGTGCCGATCCCAGCCTCAACCTGCCGCTGCTGGCCTTGTCCATTGGCTGCGGCTCGCTGTTCTTCAACTACGCCAACCATGCAGGTTTCTGGATGGTGAAGGAATCCTTCGGCATGACGATGGGCGAAGCCACCAAGACTATTTCGGTGGTGCAATCGATCGTCGCCGTGGTCGGTTTGATCGTGGTGTTGCTGTTGAACGTGGTCGTGTAATGACCTGAGGCGGCGTCAAATCAGGACGCCGCCCTCTGTGAAACCCCTTATCTGAACGGGCGCCGCTCGGCACCCGTCCCTCCCTGGGCGCCACCCGCCTGTTCAGATAGGCAACAGCCCCTCGGCCTTGACTTCGTTCAGCACGAAAAAGGTGCGCACCTGGCGCACGCCGGGCAGGGCGATCAGCCGTTCGCTGTGCAGGCGATTGAAGGCGGCGATGTCCTTGACCCTGAGCTTGATGAAGTAGTCGACGTCGCCGGCCACCAGGTAGCACTCCAGCACCGGGGGCAGGGCGCGGGCGGCCGCTTCGAAGGCCTGGAAGGAATCCGGGGTCGATCTGTCCAGCACCACGCCCACCAGTACCGCGGTCTCCCGTTGCACCGCCTTGGGGTCCACATGGGCCCTGACGCTGGTGATGACGCCGCTCTCGAACAGCCTGCGCGTGTGGTTCCAGCAGGCGCTCGGGCTCAGGGCAACCTGGCGCGCCAGCTCGGCATTGCTCAGCCGGCCGTCCTGCTGCAGGGCGCGCAGGATCTTGCGTTCTACCGGGGTCAGTTCCGCAGCTTCGCTCATCGAAAGATTCTCCTTGGAAAACGGTTGTTGGAGGAACATCCATGCGGATTCTGGGAGTTGTTCAAAAGGAAAGCAGATTTCGTACCGCTCATTCGAAAGCACCTTTTTCAGGGTTTTCCCTAGCATTGAAGGCGTCCTCTCACCACTGGAGTCGCTGCTATGTCCCTGGATCTCGAAAAGCGTTTTCCCCGCGTCAAGCTCGGTTACTTCCCATCGCCCCTGCACAAGCTGGAGCGCATGTCGAAGGACCTCGGTATCGAACTCTGGGCCAAGCGTGACGACGTCTCCTCCGGTCTAGCCTATGGCGGCAACAAGGTGCGCAAGCTGGAATGGCTGGCCGCCGATGCCCTGGCACAGGGCTGCGACACCCTGGTCTCCATCGGCAACATCCAGTCCAACCACACGCGCCAGGTCGCTGCCGTCGCCGCGGTGCTGGGCATGAAGTGCCGGCTGGTCCAGGAGGAGTGGACCAAGTGGGAAGACCCGGTCTACGACAAGGTCGGCAACATCCTGCTGTCCCGCCTGATGGGCGCCCAGACGCTGCTGGAAGGCGAGGGCTATTCCACCGCGGTGAAGGCGACCTGGGAGCGCGCGCTGGATGAGGTGCGGCGTGAAGGCGGCAAGCCCTACGCCATTCCCGCCGGCGCTTCGGACCATCCGCTGGGTGGCCTCGGCTATGCCCATTTCGCCGATGAACTGGCCGGTCAGGAGCGCGAGCAGGGCCTCTTCTTCGATACCGTGGTGACGGCCACCTGTACCGGTTCTACCCAGGGCGGCATGGTGGTGGGCTTTCGCGCCCAGGAGCGCGAGCGGCGCCTGATCGGCATCGACACGGCGGCGGACGCCGAGATGACCCGCGCCGCGGTGACCAAGATCGCGCGCAACACCGCCGAGATGATCGGCCTGAAGCAGGAGATCCGCGACGAAGATGTCATCATCGAGCCCCGCTTCTGCGGACCGGACTATGGCCTGCCGGATGGTCCCACCGTCGAGGCCATCCGCTACACCGCGCAGATGGAGGGGATGCTCACCGACCCGGTCTACGAGGGCAAATCCATGGCCGGGCTGATCGCCATGGCGCGCAGTGGCGAGATCGCCAAGGGCAGCCGGGTACTCTATGTTCACCTCGGGGGTGCCCCGGCGCTCAACGCCTACCACAACGCCTTCGCCTGACCCCAAAACCACGACCGATCACCAGGAGGTCCCGCATGACGAGCCAATGCTGGACAGCGGTAGACGACCTCCGGCCGGCCGTGGCGCTGGTCATCCTGCATGGCGATCTCGACCCCGCGGTAACGGCGGAATTGCGCAGCGGCTTGCCCGGCTGCAGCGACCTCCCGGTGCTGCAGCTGGAGGACGTCGGCGGGCTGCACGAGGAGTGGCTCACCCAGGGTCCGCAGAGCCGGATCGTACGGCTGTTGTCCCGGCTGGGCGGTGACTGCCTGCTGCTGGCGGTCGAGCCGGCGGGCTCGAACGAGCTGGAATGGCTGGGATCGGTCGCCGGTCAACGGCTGCAACAGTTCACGAGCGGCACGCCCACGCGGGAGCTGATTGCCCGCCTGCAGCAGCTCAGACGCGAACGCCTGCTGGCGGTGTTGCCGCTTTGAACGTGGCCGTCAGGCCAGCCGCTCGACCTGTTCGGCGATCAGCGCCCTGATCGCGCGCAGACAGCGCAACTCGCCGGCGAAGACCGCCCGCAGCTCCGGTCGCGCCCCGGCCAGGGTTTGGTTTTCCCGCTCGGTCTGTTCCAGCAACTGCTGAGCCTGCAGGGACAGGCGCTGGCGCAGGCGTTGCAACTGGGCAGCAGCCGGCGAGCGCTTGATACCCAGCGCTTCGGCTGCATCCAGCAGTCGCTTGCGGTCGATGGCCACCAGCCGGCTTTCACCCAGGATCGGCCAGGCGAGGGTGGTCGCGTCCGGCCAGCGCTGCTGATCGAAGGCGCGGCTCTCGTACACGGCCGTGCAGAGCAGGTCATAGCAGGGCGCGAGGGCCAGCCCACGGGGTGAGACCAGAAAGCCCAGATTCTTCAGATGGGCATCGGTATTGCCCACCAGCACGTTGAAGGCCAGCCAGTTGAACAGCCGCGTCCGGGTCACGGCGGGCGCCTCGCACAGCCGGGCCAGTTCGGCCAGGCGCTCCACGCTACCCGCCTGGTACTTGAAATGACGGTCCAGACCCAGCACCTGGCAGGCGTCGATGCCATGGCGCCGTTGCCAGCCGCCCGAGGTACGGACGCGGTCGAAGCGCTCGATCAGATAGATCGGCTCGGGCACGTAGCGGCGCTCGACGGCGGGAACCATCAGCCCGGCCAGACCCGCCAGGCGCATGGTGAACCACTCGTTGATCACCGAATGGGCGAAGGCCTCGTGGGGATGGTCCGGCTTGAGGATATGGGTGGAGGGCAGGGCGCCCACGGGTTCCTGCAACCCCTGGTCATCGAGAATCACCGCCAGCTTGTGCTGGGCGCCGGCCAGCGACATGCGCTTGTGCGCCTCGTGGGTCAGCGGCAACTGCGGCATGGCCTGGATCCGCCGGGAGAGATCGGCATCGCTCAGGGGGCGGCGATCTCCCGGTGGCAGGTGCTGTCCTTCGGCGAGCAGGGTAAGGGATCCGGCGGATTCGGCGCCGTACCAGCTCAGCAGGGCGAAGGCATCGGCGGCATCCAGGCGCGCATCCTGGGCGAGCAGTTGCCGCTGGCCTTCCTCGGGCAGCAGGTTGTCGAAGTACCACTGCACCGGTCGCTGCGAACTGCCATCGATCAGTGGCGCTCGCTGCAAGGGCAATTGCGGACAGAGCCCGAAGGCCTGCCAATCGGACTCGTACCGGAACGACCAGATACCGTTCTCGTCAGCCAGCCGACCCACCAGCTGGTCGTCGATCCAGGCCAGGAGTTCACGCCTCATGGTGTCCGGGTATCCGGCTGGGCTGCCACTTCAGTGGGCAGATCCACGATCAGGCGCACCCCCAGGCCTTCCAATACCTGGAACAGCTTGCCCCACTGGACGGTTTCGCCACCGCGCTCGACCTTGCCGAGAAAGTTTTCACTGACGCCGAGACTGCCGGCGGCATCGTCCTGGCGCAGCGACTGGGCCTTGCGCGCCTGGCGGACGAGGGCGCCCAGGTCGGCGGCATTCTTGAGTATCACCTGCATGATTTATCCTCACGAGCGTGGGGATCAGGCTAACGCCAAAGGGAAAGGCAGCGCAATCCTCAAGATCGTGAGGATTTCAGTTGCTGATAACGCTGCTAATACAAAATCCTTTCGATCATGAGGATTTTAATCTTCTGCTAACGTCGCGCCCCCAGTTGCTGGGGTGCCAGAAAGGCGCTGTGGAAGTAGCTGCGAAAGGCCTGCATGGCCGGTGTCAGGGGGTGTTCGCGGTGCCAGGCCAGCCCCACGCTCATGGGCGTGATGGGCTCTATCAGGGTGCGCGTCTCCAGGCGCTTGCCCTCCAGCGACCAGGGGCGATAGACCAGGTCGGAGAGAATGGCCACGCCGCTGCCGTTGGCCACCATGCTGCGCACGGCTTCCACCGAGCTGGTCCGCAAGCGCACCTGGGGTTCAAGGCCTGACTGGCGCCAGTAGCGCCTGGCACTCTGTTCCGCCTCATCGACGGTCAGCAGCACATAGGGCTCGCGGGCGACATCGGCCAGGCTGACATTGGGTCGATCGCGCAGGGGATGGCCACTGGGCAGCCAGAGACGGCGTTCGGAATTGAAGAGCGTCTCGGAGACGATGTCCTCGTGGGTCAGGTTGGCGGTCAGGACCACCGCCATGTCGATGCGCCTGTCCAGCAGCGCCTCCTCGATGGCCTGGCGCTCCTGTTCGTGCACCGCCACCGTCACCTCGGGATAGAGCTGCGCCAGGCGTTGCAGATGGTGCGGCAGGAAGTAGCCGATCACCGTATAGCTGGCGGCGATGCGTAATTCGCCGCTGGCGCGGTGGTCGGGCAGGGCGCTGCTCAGGGCATCGTCGACCCCGCGCAGGATGCCGTAGGCATGGTTGAGGAAATGCCGGCCGGCATCGGTCAGCGCCATTCCTTGCGCCGAGCGGACGAAAAGACTGGCGCCCAGCAGACTCTCCAGTTCCTGGATGGCACTGGTCACCGCCGACTGGGAAATGTTTAGGTGGATGGCCGCCTGGGAGATCTGCCCCAGTTCGGCGGTCGCGGTGAAGTAGCGCAGCTGACGCAGGGTAAGGGCCATGACAACTGTCCTGAGGTATCGATTTTTCCGAACGCTGGACCTTGGATAATAAATCTTCCCAAGGGGGCAGGGCAGTCCTAAGGTCGAGGACACCGCACCACTGCAAGGGAATACCGCAATGATCGAGGTGGACTTCAATTCCGACATGGGCGAGGGCTTTGGCGCCTGGACGCTGGGCGATGGCGTGGATGACCAACTGCTCGACCTGGTCAGTTCGGCCAATATCGCCACCGGCTTCCATGCCGGCGATCCCGCCCTCATGCAGCGCACCGTGCTGCAGGCCAAGGCGCGCAACGTGGCCATCGGCGCCCATCCGGGCTATCGCGATCTGGTGGGTTTCGGCCGCCGGCCCCTGCAGATGCCCGCCGAAGAACTGGTGGCCGATATCGTCTATCAGCTCGGCGCCCTGCGTGAATTCGCCCGATTGCATGGCCTGCGGCTGCAACACCTCAAACCCCATGGCGCGCTGTTCATGCACCTGGCGCGGGACGAGACGGCTGCCCGGCTGCTGGTGGAGACGCTGCAACGGATCGAACCCGGGCTGCTGCTCTATTGCCTGCCCGATTCGGCCACCTGGCGAATCGGTCGCGAGCTGGGCCAGCCCCTGGTGCGCGAGTTCTATGCCGACCGGGACTATGACGCCAGCGGGTCCATCGTGCTGGTCCGGCGCATGGGTGCGCTGGATCCCCAGGCCGTGGCCGAACGGGTACTCAGAGCCTGCCAGCAGGGCAGGGTCGCCACGGTGGAGGGGGGCGAGGTCGAGGTGGCCTTCGAATCCATCTGCCTGCACAGCGATACCCCCGGTGCGCTGGGCCTGGCCCAGGCCATCCGCCAGCGCCTCGACGCCACCGGCATCGCCATCCGCGCCCCTGGCGCCGGCTAGTTTTCATGCGGACACCGGCGCCAAGACGCCGGGTCCTCCAGTCCTTCGCTACGCCTGCCTTTCCGACAACATTGCCTAGAAGAGGAATCGTCATGGCCGAACATTCGGTGCTTTCGCCCTTGCCCGGAACGTTCTATCGCAAACCCACGCCCGATGCGGCGCCCTATGTGGAGGTCGGGGAAACCGTCACCGCCGGCACGGTGATCGGCCTGGTCGAGGTGATGAAGCAATTCTCGGAGGTCCACGCCGAAGTGGACGGGACCCTGACGGCCTTCGCGGTGGAGGACGGTGACCCGGTCGAGCCGGGTCAGTTGCTGGCCACCCTGAGCGGAGCCGCCTCGTGAGTACGTCAGGGAGCGGCATCCGCCGTCTGCTGGTGGCCAATCGTGGCGAGATCGCCGTTCGTATCCTGCGCGCCGCCAAGGCGCTGGACATCGAGACGGTACTGGCCTGCAGCGAGGCCGACCAGGATTCCCTGGCGGCGCGCCAGGCCGATGCCGTGGTGGTGATCGGCCCGGCGCGGGCGGATCGCAGCTACCTCAATATAGAGGCGCTGCTCAAGGCCTTGCGTGACAGCGGCGCCGATGCGGTGCATCCCGGCTATGGCTTTCTGGCCGAGAACGCTGCCTTTGCCGATGCAGTGGAGGCGGCGGGTGCCGTCTTCGTCGGCCCCTCGGGTGACATCATCCGCCGCATGGGCGACAAGGCCGAGGCACGACGCACCGCGCAGGCGGCTGGCGTCCCGGTGGTCCCGGGCTCTGCCAGCGAACCGGCTGATATAGAGGCCGCCATAGCGGCAGCCGAGACGGTGGGCTATCCGCTGCTGATCAAGGCAGCGGCCGGGGGAGGAGGTCGGGGCATCCGCCTGGCCCGCGACGCCGCCGAGCTGGCGCGGGAATTTCCCGTCGCCCAGCGCGAAGCCCAGACCGCCTTTGGCAGCGGCGCCCTCTATCTGGAGCGCTTCATCGAGCGCGCTCGTCATATAGAGGTGCAGATCCTTGGCGATGGCCAGCGCGCCGTGCATCTGTTCGAGCGCGAATGCTCGTTGCAGCGGCGCCGCCAGAAGCTCTTGGAAGAAGCGCCATCGCCGGTGCTGAGCGCTGCCCAGCGCGAGACCCTCTGCGCCAGCGCGGTACGCCTGGCCGAACGCCTCGGCTATCGCGGCGCGGGGACCCTGGAGTACCTGTTCGATGAAGCCAGCGGCGAATTCTTCTTCATCGAGATGAACACCCGCATCCAGGTCGAGCACCCGGTCTCCGAGATGGTCACAGGTATCGATCTGGTCCAGGCCATGCTGCGCATCGCCGGGGGTGAACCCCTGGGGCTGCGCCAGGAAGACATCCATCTGCAGGGCGCCGCCATCGAGCTGAGACTCAACGCCGAAGATCCGGCGCGCAACTTCTTTCCCAGCCCCGGGACGGTCGAGCAGCTCGCCTGGCCGCAGGGCCCGGGCATCCGCGTCGACAGTCATCTCTACGCAGGCTATCGGGTCCCCCCTTATTACGACTCGCTGCTGGCCAAGCTCATCGCCCATGGCGCCGATCGCGGCGAGGCCCTGGCCCGTGCCCGCCAGGCGCTGGACGAATTACGTCTGAGCGGCATGGCCACCACCGCCAGCCTGCATCGCCGTCTGCTGGACGAACCCTGGGTGATCGAAGCGCGCTTCGACACCGGTACCCTGGAACACTGGTTGGCCGAGGAGATCTCCGCATGACGACCGCGATCCGCTATAGCTTCGGTGGCGACGAGCACCTGTTCGTCGAATTGTCCGAAAGCATGTCCCTGGAAGCGTTTTTCCGTGGCCTGGCCATGACCCGTGCGGTGCAGGCGCTGCAATTGCCCGGCATCCACGACATCTGCCTGGCCAATGCCTCCTTCCAGATCCGTTTCGATCCCGATGTGCTGCCGCCCGACCGGCTCCTGGCAGCGGTCCAGGGCGTGGAAGACCAGGCGGTGGCCGAGCGCCAGCTGGCCACGCGGATGATCGAAATCCCGGTGCTCTACAACGATCCCTGGACCCACGAGACGCTGATGCGCTTTCGCGATCGCCACCAGGATCCGTCCGCCACCGATCTGGAATACGCTGCGCGCATCAACGGCCTGGCCGACGTCGAAGCCTTTATCGCCGCCCACAGCGGCGCGCCCTGGTTCGTGTCCATGGTGGGTTTCGTCGCCGGATTGCCGTTCATGTTCCAGATGGTGGAGTCCGAGCGGCAGTTGCAGGTCCCCAAGTACCTGCGACCCCGCACCGACACACCCAGGCAGACCCTTGGCCACGGCGGCTGCTTCGGCTGCATCTATTCGGTACGGGGCGCCGGCGGCTACCAGATGTTCGGTGTGACGCCGGCGCCCATCTACGATCCGGCGCAGCGCCTCGATTACCTGCAGGAGCACATGGTGTTCTTCCGGCCCGGCGACATCGTCCGTTTCCGCGCCATCGACCGTGCCGAGTACGACCGGATGCTGGCCGAGGTAGAGGAGGGTAGCTTCACCCTGAATATCCGGCCGGTTGACTTTTCCCTGGACGCCTTCCTCGACGATCCCCGTGGCTATCCGCGCACCCTGATGGAGGAGCCGGCATGATCAAGGTACTCAAACCCGGCCTGGCCACCTCGATCCAGGACCTCGGCCGTGAAGGCTACTACCACCTGGGCATTCCGCCGTCGGGTGCCATGGACAGCTATGCCTTGCGCGCGGCCAATCTGCTGGTGGGCAACGCAGCCGGCGCCGCGGCCCTGGAATGCACCTTGCTCGGTCCGGAGCTGCTCTTCGCCGAAGACGCGCTGGTCGCCCTGAGCGGCGCGCGCATGACGCCACGCCTGGACGGCGCCGAAATGCCGCTGGACGAAGCCTTCGGCGTACGCGCCGGCCAGGTGCTCAAGTTCGATTACCTCAAGGCCGGTGCCCGTGGCTATCTGGCCGTGGCGGGCGGCTTCGATGTGCCCGAGGTGCTGGGCAGTCGCTCGACGTACACCCTGGGCGGCCTGGGTGGCTTCCAGGGTCGAAGGCTCGCCGCGGGTGACGAACTGGCTGTCGGCACCCCGGCGACAGGCGTCAAGCCTGGCGTCCGGTTGCCAGGCGACCTGGTGCCGGCTTGCGGCGGCGAGGTGATCCTGCGGGTCGTGCCGGGTCTCTATCATCACCGCCTGACCGCGGACGCCGCCGAGGCGTTCTTCGCCGATACCTGGACGGTAGGCTCCGAAGCCGATCGCATCGGCTATAGATTCAAGGGCGGTCGGCCGCTGCAATTCACGCCGCGCGAACAACCCTTTGGCGCCGGCTCGGATCCGTCCAATATCGTCGACAGCTGTTATCCCATCGGCTCGATCCAGGTGCCGGCGGGCCTTGAACCCATCGTCCTGCACCGAGACGCGGTGTCTGGCGGCGGCTACGCCATGATCGGCACCGTCATCAGCAGTGACCTGGATCTGATCGGCCAGCTGCAGCCGAATCAGAAAGCCCGGTTCGTCGCCGTGACCCTGGAAGACGCGCTGGCCGCACGGCGTGTGTACCGGGAACGTCTGCAGCGACTGGAGCAGGTCCTGGCGACCTGAGGGTCGCTGGGCGTTGCGGCGATCGGTCTGGAGATCCTGAAGACGTCGTTCGTAACGGACACGTCTTCAGGATCGTCACTCAAGGAAATCCTGCTCGAAGCTGCACGTCTTGCAAAACATGCTGATCGGCAGCGTCAGGGTAGGGAAGCGAGAGTGGAGTCTGCTGGCTGGATTGGCGAGAACGTTAAACGCCGAGTGGGATGGCAAAGGGCAGTTGTCAGCCCAGGCCTATATCCAATTTAACATAATATACATTATGCGAAGTCATGGTTATGGAGCGCTGCACCAGGTGGCTGCGTTTTTACGCTGGCGGCTTCCTCCAATTCGTCACGACCTCGCCACGTTGCCTGCCATTACGACTCCAGGGATTCAGATCGCCGCTTACCGTACACCTGCACCGCAAATTCCGCAGCGCCCGTTTGTACAAGACGCCGCTGGCGGCTTTAATCGGATGGCGTCCGTTCCCGGAGTTCCTTCCGGTTGTCGCGCCTCTGCCTGTGTCACCGCGCGCGAATGTCCTGGGTTTCCAACACGTATTCCATCCCAAGGAGTTTTGCATGGCTTATCAAGCCGCTTCCGATCGCTATGACCGTATTCCTTACCGCCGCGTGGGTCGCAGCGGTCTCGTGCTGCCGGCGCTTTCGCTGGGCCTGTGGCACAACTTCGGCGACACCACGCCGCTGGATCGTCAACGCGCCTTGCTGCGCACCGCCTTCGATCTGGGCATCAATCACTTCGACCTGGCCAACAATTACGGGCCGCCCTATGGCAGCGCCGAGATCAATTTCGGTCGGCTGCTGCGCGAAGACTTCGCGGCCTACCGCGACGAACTCATCATTTCCAGCAAGGCCGGCTGGGACATGTGGCCCGGACCCTATGGCCAAGGCGGCGGCTCGCGCAAATACGTCCTGGCCAGCCTGGATCAGAGCCTCAAGCGCCTGGGCCTGGATTACGTCGACATCTTCTATTCGCACCGTTTCGACGAACACACGCCGCTGGAAGAAACCGCCAGTGCCCTGGCCACGGCGGTTCAGCAAGGCAAGGCGCTCTACATCGGTATCAGCTCCTATTCGGGGACCAAGACCCGGGAAATGGCCAAGCTGCTGGCCGACTGGAAGATCCCGCTGCTGATCCATCAGCCGGCCTACAACCTGCTCAATCGCTGGATCGAAAAGGATCTGCTGGAGGCGACCAAGGACATCGGCAGCGGCGTGATCGCCTTTACACCTCTGGCCCAGGGGTTGCTGACCGACAAGTACCTCAATGGCGTTCCGGCCGAAGCCCGGGTCAATCAACCCGGTGGCCAATCGCTGCAGCAAGGCCATCTGTCCGCCGAGAATCTGGCCCGGGTCCGCGCCCTGGATGCCATCGCCAAGCGCCGCGGCCAGAGCCTGGCGCAGCTGGCCCTGGCCTGGACCCTGCGCGACCCGCGCATCACCAGCGCCCTGATCGGCGCCAGTCGGCCCGAGCAGATCGTGGAAAACGTGGCAGCTCTGGACAACCTGACCTTTACCGCCGAGGAACTGGCCGAGATCGATACCCATGCGGTCGAAGGCGACATCAATCTCTGGGCCAAGCCGTCCAGCGCGGAATAAGGCGCCGCTTGGCGTAGCGGGCGCTCCAGCGTCAGCTACGCCTACCTTTATAAGCTCCTGGCAGGGCATAACCACCCTCGCCCGCCCTCACCTCTGCGGCTGCTGACGCCGCGTCCCGATCTGTTCCTGGCGATACTGGCTGGGCGTCTGTCCGGTCTCGTTGCGAAAATGCCGGTTGAAATTGGACAGGTTGGAATAGCCCACCTCGAAGCAGATGGCTGCAATGGACAGCTCCGCCTGCCGCAGCAGACGACAGGCCCGCTGGATGCGCAGCTTGCGCGCCAGTTCGATGAAGCCGTGGCCGGTAACCTTCTTGAAAAAGCGTGAAAACCCCGCCTCGCTCATGCCGACGCGCCTGGCGATCACCGGCAGCCGGATATCCTCGGTGAGTTCGCTCAGCAGATAGTCGAAGGCCTGATGCACCCTTGCGGAACTGCGGGCATCCAGCGCCGGCGCATAACAGGCACTGGCCAGGACGATCCTTTCGCGTCCCGGCGCCCGGGACAGCAAGCCCAGCAAGGCGAACAGCTTGAGCAGGCGCTCGGCACCCCGGGCCTGGCCCATCGCCTCGATCAATGCAGCCGCCTGCAGGGCCGTATCGCCGTTGAACTCCAGACCGCGTCGCGCCTGTTCCAGCAACGGCAGATAATCGCCCAGCTCCGGTGCCACAGCGCTCAGCGAGCGCAGCAAGTCACCATTGAACTGGATGACCACATCGCGACCGGCAAGCACCTCGCCGGGTGGCAGATCGCCGATCCAGTCATGTGGCAGATCCGGCCCGATCATGGCTACGTGACCTGCCGCAAAGGGCCCGACATAGTCGCCGGCCAGCAGTCGTCCACTGCCCTGGCGGATCAGGTGGATCTCGTATTCGGGGTGATGATTCCAGCGCGCCAAGGCGTAGGGATAGTCGTGCTCGTACCAGCGAAAACTCTGGTCGGGCGCGGCGAAGATCACTTCCAGCTCTGCTGGCCGCGCCTCGAAGAAGGCGGTCGCCTTCATGATGTACCTCTGCGTGTTCTGGTAAGACCGCACCCGTCCGCCTGGCTATCGATGCTTTTTTGACCTCGGCGCGCTGTGCGATCCAGGTCAAAAATGTATCGGCAACTGGTCAATACCAGGTTAGCCAGCGGCTTGGCCCTGCTGTTGTAATCCTCTCCAGCGGGCCTGTCGAGATCAGATTTATATCGGCGGCCAGCCGCTCATAACAACAACAAGCTGCCCGCCGTGGCAGCCACGGAGAGAAGAAGATGAAGCGCCCTATCGCGTTGCTGCTGCTGGCCGGTCTCGGACTGACCGGTGTTGCCCAGGCCGTCGAATCGGTCACCGTTGCCACCGTCAACAACAGCGACATGGTGCGCATGCAGCGCCTGTCCCAGGTCTTCGAAAAACAACACCCCGATATCAAGCTCAACTGGGTGGTGCTCGAAGAAAACGTGCTGCGGCAGCGGCTGACCACCGACATCACCACCGGTGGTGGCCAATTCGACGTGCTGACCATCGGCACCTACGAAACACCGCTCTGGGGTGCCAAGAATTGGCTGGAGCCGCTCGACAACCTGCCTGCCAGCTATGACGTCGAGGACATCTTCCCGGCGGTCCGCCAGGGGCTGTCGGTCAACAACCGTCTCTATGCCCTGCCGTTCTACGGCGAAAGCACCGTCACCTATTACCGCAAGGATCTGTTCAAGGCCGCCGGCCTGCAGATGCCCGACAAGCCGACCTGGACGCAACTCGCCGCCTTCGCCAGCCAGCTCAACCAGCCGGACAAGGAGCAATACGGTCTCTGCCTGAGAGGCAAGGCCGGCTGGGGGGAAAACGTCGCGTTGCTCAGCCTGATGGGCAACGCCTTCGGCGCGCGCTGGTTCGACGAACAATGGCAGCCCGAACTGACCAGTCCCGAGTGGACGGCAGCGGCCAATTTCTACGTCGACAACATGAAGAAGTACGGCCCGCCCGGGGCTTCCAGCAACGGCTTCAACGAGAACCTGGCCCTGTTCAACAGCGGCAAGTGCGCGCTCTGGGTGGATGCCAGCGTCGCCGGCTCCTTCACCACCGACAAGAGCCAGAGCAAGGTGGCCGATGCGGTCGGCTTCGCCGCCTCGCCCCATGAGGTCACCGACAAGGGCTCGTCCTGGCTGTATGCCTGGTCGCTGGCGATCCCGGCGAGCGCCAAGCACAAGGAGGCTGCCAAGACCTTCATCACCTGGGCGACCTCCAAGGAATATATCCAGCTGGTGGCCGACCAGGATGGCATCTCCAACGTCCCGCCGGGCACTCGCCAGTCGACCTACAGCCAGGCCTACCTGAGCGCTGCGCCCTTCGCCAGGATCACCCTGGAGATGATGCAGCACGCCGACCCGGCCCATCCCTCGGCCAAGCCGGTGCCCTATGTCGGCATCCAGTACGTGACCATCCCCGAGTTCCAGGCCATCGGCACCTCGGTCGGCAAGTTGTTCTCCGCTGCCCTCACCGGCCAGATGAGCGTCGAGCAGGCCCTCAACGCTGCCCAGACCTCGACGACCCGCGAAATGAAACGCGCGGGCTATCTCAAGTAGCTTCCCTTTATCCAAGACCTGACTGCGCGCTGCATCGCGCGGTCAGTCTCTCGATTGGAGCCAAGACCATGAACAGACTGGAAGGAAAAAGCGCCCTGATCACCGGCGCCGCGCGCGGTATCGGCAAGGCCTTCGCCGAGGCCTACCTGCGGGAAGGCGCAAGGGTGGCCATCGCCGACATCAATATCGAAAGAGCCCGTGAAACGGCCGAGGAACTGGGCGAGCGCGCCTACGCCCTGGCCATGGACGTTACCGACCAGGTGTCCATCGACACGGCTATCGCCCAGGTGGTCGCTACCGCCGGCAAGCTCGACATCCTGGTCAACAATGCCGCCCTGTTCGACCTGGCCCCCATCGTCGAGATCTCGCGGGAAAGCTATGACCGGCTGTTCGCCATCAACGTGGCCGGGCCCTTGTTCACCCTGCAGGCCGCTGCCCGGCAGATGATCGCCCAGGGTCATGGCGGCAAGATCATCAATATGGCCAGCCAGGCCGGGCGCCGCGGTGAAGCCTTGGTTGCCGTCTATTGCGCGACCAAGGCCGCGGTCATCAGCCTGACCCAGTCGGCCGGCCTCGACCTCATCAAGCACCGCATCAACGTCAATGCCATCGCCCCCGGCGTGGTCGACGGCGAGCATTGGGAGGGTGTGGACGCCCTCTTCGCCCATTACGAGCAACGGCCGCTGGGCGAGAAGAAGCGCCTGGTCGGTGAAGCCGTACCCTACGGCCGCATGGGAACCGCCGAGGACCTGGTCGGCATGGCACTGTTCCTGGCGTCCAGCGACAGCGATTTCGTGGTCGCCCAGACCTACAACGTCGACGGCGGCAACTGGATGAGCTGATCCACCCTGCGGTCAGCTCAGGTCATGCAGTTCCTTGACGATCGCCGGACCGATCTGCAGGTCGGCGAAGCTGACCTCCAGGCCCTCGCGCTGCGGCGAGCAGCAATAGGGCCCGACCTGCAGGTCCGCGCCCTCTTCGCTCGCGAACCGGCACAGCCGCAACAGCGGCCAGGTCAGACCATCCAGGGAATACTGGAGGCGCAGCACCTCGTCATGCAGTGTCATCCGCAGCCAGAAGCCGCGCAAGGCATCAGGCATGGGCCCGAGGGCCCAGTCGGAATGCCCCAGGGTGAGGACGCTGCCCAGATGGGCGATGCCATCGCTGATCTCGAGCCCGGTCTTGCACCACTGCTCGCGGCCTTGCCGCACCATCAGGCCGGCCTGGTCATACAGCTCGGTAAAGGTCCCGGTGATCCGCACTTGGGCGGTGAAGTCCGCTCCGGCCGCATAACCGCGGAAATGCCCGCTATCACGCTCGAAGCCGTATTGGGTCCTCTGCCAGAAGTCGGTCTCGCGATCGGTACAGATGTGCAGCAGGCCATCCGTGTCGGACCAGCGCTTCGGCTCGTTCAGCCAGTGGGCGGGCAAGGTCTTCGCAAGGGTCATGACGGTTATCCGCGGCGGATGGGCTGCGCACACGATAGATCAAGGACGCGGGATGCGCCAAAGCTGGAAGTTAATCGTGCTGTCAGGGCAGCCATCCCCTGCCCTCTAGCGACCTTCTTGCAGGCATGAAAAAAGGGAGCCCGGAGGCTCCCCTGTTCAAGTACGTCTGCTGTCCTCTTGTTTTTGTTGTCGGACATCAACGTCATCGATCTTTAGTACGCCCCACCAAGCAGGTGGGAAGTGAACAGATTACTTTGGTTGCTCTGCAGCGTTCCAAAATGATCGGTTCGCGAGCCTTGGCCGTCTTGTTCTTGTTGTGGGCGGTTAGCGGCGCATCTTGTTGTTCTTGTGTCAGTAATAAAGCACTCGCCGTGCCAACATTCATAAGTCGTTGAAATAGATAGATTTTATTGATTCTAGCCTGACATTGGGACGACTGTTGCGGAGGATTTCGTTACCTTTTCACTCGGCGGTGAAGGATCTGGTTACGACATCCACCCGCTCGGTAACGTCAGCGGCGCTCAGCGGCTGTAGGTCGAACGCTTGAGTGTCGCCTCATTGTTGCGCTGGGCGGCAGGTCGTTCGGGATTGTCGGTAGGCAGGTACAGCAGCCGTGTGGCCAGCACCTCGCGACGCGGCTTGATGTCGGGTCGCAGCGCCCCGCGCTGGGTACGGTCGAAATCGCGCAGGTCGACGACCTGCATGCCGTCCTGGGCCGGCACCACGAAGACCGGCAGGTTGGCGTGGATCATGGCGTCATAGCGACTTTCCTCGCCGAACCAGAGCATCGCCCGTGGATGCGGGGCGATCTTCTTGTGCCGGACCAGGATGTCGTCGTCCGCCATGCGATTGAGTGCCTGATGCTCCTGCCATTCCGGCGTGCGATCCAGGGCGGTCCGCTCCCGATCGGCGCGGGCCATGGCGAGGGTCTTGAGTTGCTCGCGTACCTTGGACACCTTGACCCGCTCTCCTCCGGCGGTATGGCCGGCCCAGGTAAAGGTCAGCTGCCGGACCGGATCGGGAAAGCCATGCACCTTGCGGATCAGCTGCTTGGTATTGAAGGCGCCGCCCAGGGCCTTGCGCATTATGCGCGGCCGCGCCTCGGGCGCCAGCTCCAGCTCCAGGCGCGTCTGTTCGATGGCCGCGCTGAAGGCCGCCTTGCAGGTGTTGATGGCCAAGACCTCCTCCATCAGGGGTTCGGTCAGGGCGATATAGCCTGGCAGGCGGCTGACCGTACCCGGCGCCTGGCCGGGCTGCAGGTGGAAGGCCAGCAAGGCATCGCGGGTAAGCTTCACCGCAGCGCTGCCCTCGAAGAACTCCGCGGCAATGTGGTCCGGCACCCGCTGTTGCGCCAGCAAAGGCAGCCGCCAGACCCGGGCGGCTATCACCTTGCTGGGCCAGCGCTCATTGAAGGTTGCGATGCTCCGCTTCAGCTCTTCGAACGCGTTCTTGATGTCTTCGTGCATAGCCAACTCCAGCCTGATATCTACCAGATTGTAGCATTTGCACGAACTTCACCCTTCTTATTGATTACCTTACAGAAGGATATCTTAGTAGCAGCCTCTGTGTAGGGGTGGTATTAACCTAGACCGACTGCAACTTCTGGCTGAACTGCGGTCGGCCGTCCTGATCTCTCAGGGTGACCTGCAGCTCGGCGGTCTTCCCGTCGATCTCGACTTCGCCGAAGAATTGGAAATTACTCAGCGGCGAGGTGTTGGCCTGGGGCGGTGCCTTCTGGAAAACCACCTCGGGACCAAAGGTGGCATCCAGTGGATTGGGCCCGAAGCTGCCTGCATTGAGCGGGCCTGCCACGAATTCCCAGAAGGGTTCGAAATCCTGGAACGCTGCCCTGTCCGGGTGATAGTTATGCGCGGCGCAGTAGTGCACATCAGCGGTAAGCCAGACGGTATTGCGAATCCCCTGCCTTGCGATGAAGCTCAGCAGATCGGCCGTTTCCAGCTCCCGCCCCTTGGGGGCGCCCGGATCGCCATTGGCGATGGCCTCCCAGCGGGCCTGCCCTTGCGCGTCCTTGCCATCCGGGACCTGCAGCCCGATGGGCATATCGGCCGCGATAACCTTCCAGGTCGCCCTGGACGCCTGCAGCTCCTTCTTCAGCCAGTCGAGTTGCTCCTGACCGAGGAAGGCACCCTGACCGCCCTCCTCGTCCCCCAGGTTGTTGTCATTGCCGGCGCGATAGCTGCGCATGTCCAGCACGAAGACATCCAGCAAGGGGCCGTAGGCGATGCGGCGGTAGATGCGCCCTGCCCCGTCTGCCGAGACGCCGCGCATGGGTGCGTACTCCAGGAAGGCCTGGCGCGCCCGACCACTCAGGACAGCGATGTCCTTGACCTGGTAGCGCTCGTCCAGCGTCTTGCTCGGCGACCAGTTATTGGTGGTCTCGTGGTCGTCCCACTGCCATATCTGCGGGACTTCGGCGTTGAAGCGCTTCAGATGGTCGTCCATCAGGTTGTAGCGATAGTTGCCGCGGAATTCGTCCAGGGTTTCCGCCACCTTGCTCTTGGCCTCGGTGGTGATATTGCGCCAGATGCGCCCTTCTTCCACCGTCATTTGCGCTGGCACCGGCCCGTCCGCATAGATGGTGTCGCCACTGTGCAGGAAGAAGTCCGGTCGCCGCTCGCGCATGGCGTTGTAGATGCGCATGCCGCCGATATCGGGATTGATGCCAAAGCCCTGCCCCACGGTGTCGCCGCCCCAGACGAAACGGATATCGCCACGCTGACTCGGCGCCGAGCGCAGGTGACCGGCGACAGCTTCGCTGAGGGCACCACTGTCCACGTCCTCGAAGCGAACGCGGTAGAAGATGTGCTGATCGGCCGGCAATCCGGCGAGGTCGATACGCGCCGTATAGTCCTGCGCGGCCGTGGTGACGGCACCGGCCACCTTGCGCGGTGAGCGAAAGCTCTCCTGGGTATCCCACTCCACCAGCAACCGGGCGGGGCGGTCCGTGCGACTCCAGATCAATGCGCTGCCGTCAGTGACATCTCCCGCCTGGATACCGTCGGGTATTGCTGGACGTCCGGCCGGCGCGGCCCAGGTCCTTTGCCCCAGGGCCGGTAACAGAAGCGAAGCACCCAGGCCTTGCAGGACACGACGACGATCAGGACGAAGAAGGGACATGGCATAGGCCTCTACTGGAAAACCGCTAGCACTACCCCGCCTTGATTACTTGTTCATGACATCAGAGGTATCAGATAAACTGTTTTTGCCTTATAGGGGTGGTATTAACCAACAGGCGCTTTGGCCTGGCTCCCCGAAATGGCATCATGGCGCCCCTGTTACGAACCGCCGTCACGGCCGTCGCGAAGTTGCTTGGAGCCTCCATGTCCGCCAGACCCTTTATCACCGTCACCCCGCCCAACGTCGCGCTGCACGGACGGATCGCCCCGCCCGGTTCCAAGTCCATCACCAATCGGGCACTGCTCCTGGCCGCGCTGGCCAAGGGCACCAGTCGCCTGACCGGCGCCCTCAAGAGCGATGACACCCGGCACATGTCCGAGGCCCTGCGGCAGATGGGTGTCACCGTCGACGAGCCCGATGCCACCACCTTCGTGGTGACCAGCTCCGGTCATCTACAGCAGCCGGCCCAGCCACTGTTCCTCGGCAACGCCGGCACGGCGGTACGCTTCCTCACCGCGGCGGTGGCGACCGTCGCGGGCGCCGTGACCCTGACCGGTGACGCCTATATGCAAAAGCGCCCCATCGGTCCCCTGCTGGAAACCCTGAGGGCCAATGGTATCCAGGTGGACGCCCCTAGCGGCTGCCCGCCGGTGACCGTCACCGGCCAGGGCCGCCTCACCGCCCGCCGCTTCGAGGTGGATGCCGGTCTCTCCAGCCAGTACGTCTCCGCCCTGCTGATGCTGGCCGCGCTGGGCAGCGAACCGGTGGACGTCGCCCTGCGCGGCAGCGACATCGGCGCCCGTGGTTATGTCGACCTGACCGTCGAGGCGATGCGCGCCTTCGGGGCCCAGGTCGAGCAGCTGGACGCCGCCACCTGGCGCGTCGCCCCGACCGGCTATGTCGCCCGGGACTACTTCATCGAGCCGGACGCCTCCGCCGCCACCTATCTCTGGGCGGCCCAGGCATTGACCGGCGGCGCCATCGATCTGGGTGTGGCCGACGACGCCTTCACCCAGCCCGATGCCAAGGCCCGCGACCATATCGCGGCCTTCCCGCGGCTGCCGGCGGTCATCGACGGCTCGCAGATGCAGGATGCCATCCCTACCCTCGCCGTTCTTGCCGCGTTCAACGAGACGCCGGTGCGCTTCGTCGGCCTGGCCAACCTGCGGGTCAAGGAGTGCGACCGGGTCGCGGCGCTGCACGACGGCCTCAACGCCATTCGCACCGGCCTTGCCCGCGTCGAGGGTGACGACCTGCTGGTGGCTGCGGACCCGGCCCTGGCCGGTACCCGGACCGATGCCGTGATCGAGACCCACGCCGACCACCGGATCGCCATGTGCTTCGCCCTGGCGGGCCTGAAAGTGGCAGGCATCCGCATTCTGGACCCCGAATGCGTCGGCAAGACCTATCCTGAGTACTGGAATGCCCTGCGCAGTTTGAACGTCCAGCTGAGCGAGGGTATCGAAGCCTAGGAATCGCTAGCCACACGCCCGCTCGCTGAATGGAATCTACGCATGTCGATCTCGCTGCTCGAACAGCAGGCGCTTCTGCAGTTGACGTCCCACGCCCTGGTCATCACCGACCACCACGGGTGCATCGAGCGCTGGAATCGGGGCGCCGAACTGCTGTGTGGCTGGCCAGCCAACGAAGCCCGCGGTCAGCGCTTCGCTGACCTGCTGGCGCCCGATCGGGATATCTCGTTCCTGACCACGGCTCAGCATCAGGCGCTGGTCGATGAACATGGCCAGGGCGCCGGCTGGATCACGGTAGAGGGCGGTACGCCGCGCTGGGTGGAGATCGCCACCACGGCCCTGAAGGACGCCGATACCGTACTCGGCTTCGTGCATGTGCTGCAGGACCGCACCGAACAGCTGATGGCCGAGGAGCGAGTACGCCTGGCCCAGGACGTCGGTCGCGTCGGCACCTTCGAATTGCTGCCCGGAGAGGCCCGCTTGCTGGTGTCCTCGGGGTTCTGCGAGCTGTGGGGATTACCGGTCAGCCGCAGCTATTCCCTCGATGAGCTGGTCCGCCAGCTGCATCCCGACGATGTCGCCAGCCTGCGAACCCTGACTGCCGCGCCGGACGACGACGCCCTCGACTATCTCGAATACCGCATCCGCCGGGCCGACACCGGCGAGGAGCGCTGGCTCGGTCGCCGCGGCCAGCTGATGACCAGCCAGGGCAATGGCCGCTACCTGGGCGTGTGCTACGACATCACCGAGCGCAAGCTCAACGAAGCCGCCATCACCGAGCGCGATCTCTGGCTGCAGGAGCTGTATCACGGCATGCGCGAAGGCTTCTACATGGCCCAGGCGATCCGCGATGCCAGTGGCCGGATGGAGGACTTCCGTTTCCTTGAGGTCAATCCGGTCTTCGCCACCCTGACCGGCATCCCCCTGGATCAGGTCCTGGGGCGGACGCTGCGCGAATCCCTGCCGCAGCTGGAAGCCGATCTGCTGCCCGCCTATATCGACTTCATGAACGGCGATGCCGAATTCACCCAGTTCGACATCCTGCTGCACCTGCAGCACGAACACTGGTACGAGGTGCGCGCCCACAAGCTGCCGGGCGATCGCTTCGCGGTACTCTTCATCGACATCAGTGGTCACCGGCGCCAGGCCCAGGAGCTGGCCCGTAACGAGGCGCAGCTGCGCGCCATCATCAACTCCATCGACCAGATGGTCTGGGCCACCCGCCCCGATGGCCACCACTTCTATTTCAACGATCGCTGGTACGAATTCACCGGGGTGCCGGAAGGCTCCACGGAGGGCGAAGGCTGGGCCAACGTCTTCCATCCCGACGACCAGGAGCGCACCTGGAAGGTCTGGCACCACAGCCTCAGCACCGGTGAGCCCTACCATATCGAATACCGCCTGCGACATCGTTCGGGCCGTTATCGCTGGGTGCTCGGTCGAGCGCAGCCGGTGCGTGACGCCAAGGGGCGCATCGAGCAGTGGTTCGGCACCTGCACCGACATCCAGAGCATTGTCGACGCCCGGGAAGTGCTCACCCGCTCGCGCCAGGAACTGGAACAGCAGATCGAGCTGCGCACCCGCGAGCGGGATCGGATGTGGCGTATCAGCCATGATCTCATGGTGATCTGCCGCGCCGACGGCGAGGTGAAGACGGTGAACAGCGCCGCCACTCGCCTGCTGGGACGACGCGAAACCGACCTGGCGACCGTCCAGCTCACCGAATTGATCCATCCGGACGATCAGCGCCAGGTCTTCGATACGCTACGCTGCCTGGGCCGCCAGCAGGGCTCGGCGAATCTCAGGGCGCGGGTGCGTGCCCGCGATGGCAGCTATCGCATCCTCGACTGGACCGCCAGCGCCGAGGACGATCTCATCTACGCCGTGGGGCGTGACGTCACCGAGCAGCAGGAGCTGCAGGAACAGCTGCGCCAGGCGCAGAAGATGGAAGCTGTGGGTCAGCTGACCGGGGGTATCGCCCATGACTTCAACAACCTGCTGACCGGCATCATGGGCAGCCTCGACATGCTGCAGCGGCAACAGAAGGCCGGCCGGCAGGACAAGTTCGACCAGTATCTGCATTCGGCGCTGACCTCGGCCCAGCGCGCGGCCGCCCTCACCCAGCGTCTGCTGGCCTTTTCCCGGCGCCAGGCGCTGGATCTGCAGCCCATCCATGTCAACGACAGTGTGCGCTCCATGGAGGAGCTGCTGCTGCGCAGTCTGCGCGGCGACATCGCGCTGGTCCTCGACCTCGACAAGGATGTCTGGCAGGCACTGACCGATGCCCACCAGCTGGAGAGCGCCCTGCTCAACCTGGTCATCAATGCCCGCGATGCCCTGCCCCATGGTGGCACCATCCGCATCGAGACCCGCAATGTCTATCTGACCGACAGCGGCAACGGCCTGGACGCCGTGAGTGCCGGCGACTATGTGGCGCTGCTGGTAGTGGACGATGGTACCGGGATGCCGCCCGAGGTCATGGCCCGCGCCTTCGACCCCTTCTTCACCACCAAGCCCATCGGGCAGGGGACCGGCCTGGGGCTGTCGATGATCTACGGCTACGCCAAGCAGTCCAAGGGCCATGTCCGACTCGACTCCCTGCCCGGCAAGGGTACGACCGTCGGCCTCTATCTGCCCCGCTACCTGGGCGCCGATGTCGAGCCGCCGCGGCTGACGTCGCCCACCGTCACGCCCCAGGGCGCGGGCAAGACCGTGCTGGTGGTGGAGGACGAACCCGTGGTCCGGCAGATGGTGGTGGATCTGCTGCGGGAGCTGGGCTATGCCACCCTGCAGGCCGAAGACGCCCGTGGCGCCCTGCCATTGCTGGAAAGCGGACGTCCCATCGATCTGCTGCTGTCCGACGTCGGGCTACCGGGCATGAACGGTCGCCAGCTGGCCGAGATCGCGCGGCAGCGCCGGCCCGGCCTCAGGGTACTGTTCGCCACTGGCTATGCCGAAGGGGCGCATCTGGACGGCTATCTCGACCCCGGCATGACGCTGATCACCAAGCCCTTCAACCTCGACGCCCTGGCTGCGCGGGTCGGCGAAACCCTGGCAGCCGTCAGCCCTGCCGTTGCTGGCCCGCCAGACGCCGATAACTGAGCGGGCTCTGGCCGGTGCCGCGGCGAAAGAAGCGCGCGAAGTAGGCCGGATCAGCGAAGCCGAGGGCATCGGCGATCTCGCCCACCGACGCCTGGGTGTAGCTCAGGGTGCGGCGTGCCTCCAGCAGCAGCCGCTGGTGCACGATGGCTAGCGCCGAGGCACCGGCCAGCTGCCGACACAGACCGTTCAGGTGTACCCCTGAAATACCGAGCGCCGTCGCGTAGCGACCCAGACTCCAGTGCTCGCGATAATGCTGCTCGACCAGCGCCAGGAAACGTCCCAGGTGCTGTTCGGCACGCCGCGGCAAGGCCGTGCCCTGCTCATGGCGATGTTGCCGCAGCAGCCAGATCGCCAGGCTGTCGAGCAGGGCCTCGAGCACTATCTCGCGACCCGGCTTGTGCCCTTCGTATTCAGCGACCAGTTGGCCGATCAACTGATCGATCCAGAGGGCATCGGGCGCTGCCAGGTCCAGGCACTCGGCCCCCAGGAACAATCCCTGACCGGCTCGCTGGCAGCGCTGCTTCAGCCGCTCCACCTGGGGTACCGGCAGGGTAATGACGAAGCCTTCGACCGCCGGATCGAAGTCGAAGGCATGGACGCACAGCACCGGCAGCACCACCAGCAGCGGTCCGCGCCTTTCCCCCTGCCAGTCTTCCAGCTGCAGGCGCACCCCACCGGTGCGCACATAGAGCAGTTGCGCGAGATCCGCGTGGCGATGGGTGTCGATATGCCAGGCATGCAGCCGACTGCGACTCTCGATGGTCTCGCAATGCAGCAGATCCGGTGCCGGCCAGGCCTGAGCCTCGCCATACAGCTTGAAGATGGGTGGAAAGGCGTTGGTCATCGTCAGTCCCTGGGCGATAGCCGCACGAATCATTGAAAAGTACCAGAAAGTATCGGAAAGGTCCCTGCCGATACCAGCCAAAATCGTCCAAAAATACCGGAGCCCTATAACAAGACGGCGATCACGCCAGACAAGAGGACAGACTCCATGCGTACCCAAGTCGTCATCATCGGCGCGGGCCCATCCGGGCTGCTGCTGGGTCAACTGCTCACCCGTTCGGGCATCGACAATGTCATCGTCGAGCGCCAGAGCGCCGATCATGTCCTCAGCCGCATCCGCGCCGGCGTGCTCGAACAGGGCACGGTCGATCTGCTGCACAAGGCCGGCGTCGCCGAGCGGCTGGAACAGGAAGGCCAGGTACACGAGGGGGTCGAGTTCGCCATCCATGGCCAGCGCGAGCGGCTGGACCTGAACGATCTGCTGGGCGGACGCTGCGTCACTGTCTATGGCCAGACCGAGGTCACCCGCGACCTGATGGCCGCCCGCGAGGCCAGCGGCGCCCCTACCCTCTACCAGGCCAGCGATGTCCAGCCCCATGAGCTCAAGGGCGAGCGCCCCCATGTCACCTGCCAGGTTGCCGGTGAGACCCTGCGCATCGACTGCGATTACATCGCCGGCTGCGACGGCTTCCATGGCGTCTCGCGCCGCAGCATCCCGGACGGTGTGCTCACCGAATACGAGCGGGTCTATCCCTTCGGCTGGCTGGGACTGCTGAGCGATACCCCGCCCGCCGCCGATGAACTCATCTACGTCAACCACCCCCGCGGCTTCGCCCTGTGCAGCATGAGATCGGCGACTCGCAGCCGCTATTACCTGCAGGTGGCAGCCGGGGACTCGGTGGAGAACTGGCCGGACGAGCGCTTCTGGGCGGAACTCAAGGCCCGCTTGCCAGCCGAGACGGCGGCCCAGCTGGTGACCGGTCCGTCCCTGGAAAAGAGCATCGCCCCACTGCGCAGCTATGTGGTCGAGCCCATGCAGTACGGCCGCCTGTTCCTGGTCGGCGATGCCGCCCATATCGTCCCGCCCACTGGCGCCAAGGGGCTCAACCTGGCCCTGGGCGACGTGCGCAATCTGCATCTGCTGCTGGAGCAGGCCTATCGCACCGGCGATGCCGCCTGCCTCGAACGCTATTCGACGCTTTGCCTGAAACGCATCTGGGCGGCGGTGCGCTTTTCCTGGTGGATGACCACCGCCCTGCACCGCTTTCCGGATACCGACGCCTTCACCCAGCGGGTGCAGGACGCCGAACTCCAGGCGCTGCTCGATTCCAGAGCGGGTCGCACGACCATCGCGGAAAACTACGTCGGACTGCCCTTCCCCGCACTGGACTGACCAGGGGCGGCGACAGGTGGTGACGGCTGCGCGTCTGATGCATGATGGCGCCCCCGTTCCATCTGGCGCCCTACCCCATGCTCGAATTCGCCCTGGACCCCATGACCCTGACGCTGCTGGCGGGGGTCGCCTTTCTGGCCGGCTACATCGACGCCATCGCCGGCGGTGGTGGCCTGCTCACGGTGCCGGCCCTGCTGATGGCCGGCGTGCCGCCCCACCTGGCGATCGGCACCAACAAGCTCAGCTCCACCTTTGGCAGCGCCACCGCCGCCTACACCTTCTATAGACGCAAGCTGTTCCATCCCCGTCAGTGGCGGCATGCCCTGGTGGCTACCGCCATCGGTGCGGGGATCGGCGCCCTGGTCGCCCACCATCTTTCCGCGGACTTCCTCAATCAGCTGCTGCCGGTCGTGGTGTTCAGCTGTGCCCTCTATCTGCTGTTCGGCGGTACGCCCAAGGCGCCGGTGCTCAGCGATGCGCCCGTGCCGCAGCGGCGCCAATGGCCCCAGGGCCTGACGTTGGGCGCCTATGACGGCCTCTTCGGACCGGGCACCGGCGCCTTCTGGACCGTCAGCAGCCTGCTGCTCTACCCGCTGGACCTGCTCAAGGCCAGTGGCGTGGCCCGCACCATGAATTTCGTCAGCAACGGCGTCGCCCTGGTGATGTTCATCGCCCTGGGGCAGGTGCTCTGGGTACTGGGGCTGACCATGGGCCTGTCACTGACCCTGGGTGCCTATCTGGGCGCGCGCAGCGCCATCGCCGGCGGCGCCAAGTTCATCCGCCCGGTGTTCATCTGCGTCGTGCTGGCCTTGACCGTCAAGCTAATCTGGCAGCACTGGTTCAGCGCCGCCTAGCCGCTCGACGCGATAGCGATCGATCAGAAAGCGCGAGATGGAAAAGGCCGGCGGCAGCGTCGGCAACTCGCGCAGATGGAACCAGCGGGCGTCTTCGATTTCCTCCGGCTGGCAACAGATGTCGCCACTCAGATAATCGACGTGGTAACCCAGCATCAGGGAATGCGGATACGGCCAGTTCTGGCTGCCCTGGTAGCGCAGGTTGGTGACCGCAACGCCCACCTCTTCCATGATCTCCCGGTGCACGCAAGCTTCCGCCGACTCGCCCGGCTCGACGAAGCCCGCCAGGGTGCTGAAGACGCCGGGCGCGAAACGGGGCGATCGCGCCAGCAACACCTCATCGCCACGGGTGACCAGGGCGATCATGCTGGGCGACAGCCGTGGGTACTGGGTGAGCTGGCAATTCGGGCACTTGAGGCCGCGCTGGCCATCGAGCGCGAAGGTCCGGGTACCGCACTGGCCGCAGAAGCGATGCTGCCGCGCCCAGGTTCCGATCTGGTTGGCATAGCCCAGCAACTTGAACAGCGCATGGGGCGATTGCAGCATCAACGGCCGCAAGGGCTGCCAGAGGCAGCCATCGATATCCTCAGGCGTATCCAGTTCGAGCAGCGTGACCGGCTGCGCCTGCCACTGCCCCATCCCATGGCGCTCCCCTTCGAAGCCCTGGACGCGCGGATCATCCAGGGCGAAGAGCACCTCGGTGCCCGAGGTCAGAAACGCCTGGCCGCTGTGGACGACCAGCCAGCCACCGGAGGGCTGGGCGGCCTGGAACCAGCCAGGCTGCCAGACACTCATGCCGCAGCCGAGGTCCAGCCCAGGGCGCGAATGCTCTGCGCCGCGATATCGAGAATCTCCGGGGTGCCGTCCTGGCTCTCGGTGCCACCGCTTTCGACAAAGAACTCGATGCTGCTGAGGGCATCCGCCAGCACTTCGAGGGTCGCCGACTCGCAGGCCTGACCACCTTCGATCAGGCAGCGCTGGATGTAACCGGTACAGGCCCGCACCAGCTCGGCCGCGCGGGGATTACCCAGGAAGAACAAGGCACCGCGGACGGTATCCAGCAGCGCCGGCACGGTGGCCAGGTGCAGGGTATCGCCACGGGAATCGAGAAAGGCGCCAATGGCGCGCTTGGCGTCGGTCAGGCCCTTGTAGGCCTCCCGGTGCAGCAACGCCTGGGCCTCGCCCAGCTGATAGTTGGCGACGCTGACCTGGACACCCTCGGCTTCCAGCGGCACGTCGATCAGCGAGCCCTGCCCTTCGGGCTGGCCCAGCAGGCTTTCCACCAGCAACAGAGCATCGGCCAGGGGCGCCAGGTCCTCCAGCACGACCGTCCGGTCGCGGAACTGGGAGATATTGGGCAGGCACTGCTGCAGCACCTGACCGGCGTTCTCCTGCCCGACCATCTCCAGGGTCTTGCCCAGCAGGCCGACCTGGACATACAGCCGGGAGAAATTATCGGAGCGAGGCAGGCGATTCTGCTCGGCGCCGGTGCGCAACTCGGCCTCGATGAGGTCGATCAGGTCCTTGACCGTCTCCACCTCTTCGCGGATCGCCGCGGACAGCGAATGCATCACCGCATGACCGGGACCGGCGAGCCGCTTCTTGCCGGCTTCGAGCTGGGCATCGGTAAAGCCGAGTCGCTCGAAGCCGTAGGCGTTCATGACCTCTTGCGGATGGGCGCCTTCGACACCGGCCAGCGCCAGCAGATAGAGCAGCTCCTTGAGGGTGCTGCGGGCCGGCTCGTGCAGCTCGTTGCCCAGCATCTGGCGCAGTTCGCGATCGACCCGGGCGAACAATTGTTTGCGTTCACGGGTGGCCGTCAGGCGGCCCTGAGCGAAGCCCTCGACCGTGGCCGCGGCGACCCAGGGCAGGTAGCCGCCGACATGATCGTGCAGCAGCGCCGCGGAGCGCTCCAGCGCCCTGGCCATGAGCCTGAGGCTGGCCACGCCATTGACGTCGCGCAGGAAACCCAGCAGGCCGACCTGGTACATCTGACGCATCCGGCGCGCCTGGGCCTGACGCTCACGCACGCCAAGACTGGTGGTCTCGCTGATCAGGGGACGCTGATCGAGGCGGACACTGAAGAAATAACTTTCCGGGAGTTCGGGTTCGCCGCCAGCGAGTCGCAGGGCGTTGATCGCCGGCAGCAGCAGCTCGGGCATCTCGTCCTGACCGCTACGAAGCTGTTCGAGATAGCGGCGCAGCACATGCAGTCCACGACAGATCGCCATGAGATGCTCGTCATGTTCGGCACCGGCGCCGGCAGGAATGTCGTTGGCGATCTGCAGCGTCTGATGGGCGAGCAACTGGGCGCCAGTCAGCTCTATCAGCGTGAGGGCGCCACGAATCTGGCCGATGCTCTCGACCGCGCGCTGCAACAGGCTGCTGCAGTGCCGTTCGACAATGAATCGCTCGAGATGGGATTCAGCTTCCTCGATGGTCGCGAACAGCTGTTCGCGGACCAAGCTCAAAGCTCTTGCTCCGGTCACCATGGTGCCTTACGCCTCCTGCGCCATTACAACCTCGCCAACGCCATTTTAAAACGGGAAAAAAGGCTTGCTATTCCAACTGGAGCCTAGGTACCTGCGTCTTCCTGACCGGGTCACACTAATCATTCCAGGCGGACGGGTATGGGACTACTCGCCACGCCAAAGAACCTTGCTCTGGAACGCTAGACCTGTAAATCCACAACAGCGAAGCGATAATTCCGAATCGTCATATGATTTTGAGGAACAAATAAAGTTCCGCGCAATTCGAAATTCGAGGCTTCATGCGGGCTCAAATGACCAGCCTGCAGCATCTTAGTTGAACAATAGCTGAAAATTGTGAGGTCTTTCAGCTTATTCAGACGAACGCGAACGCCCGCTCCCGGACCGAGCGGGCGTCCGGCGAGCGCTGAAAGGCGCTATTCGGCGTCGGCGCCGGCCAGCCAAAGGGGGGTCCGGCCGCAGCTCTTTTCGATGGCCGCCATGCGCGCCGCATGGGCATCGAGATCGGTGCTGGTCGCGCTGATCACCCGTGTCCGCGGGCGATCGGCCGGCAACCGCCTGATCGGCATGACGTAATTGCCGTCACCATTGCCTTCCTGGCCGTGGGCGGCCAGCGACAGGCTGGTCTGGCCACCGGTCATGGCCAGGTAGACGTCCGCGAGGATCTCGGCGTCCAGCAGGGCGCCATGCAGCTCGCGGTTGGAGTTGTCTACGCCATAGCGCTTGCAGAGGGCATCCAGGCTGTTGCGCTGGCCGGGATGCCGGCCGCGGGCCATGACCAGGGTGTCGAGCACCGAGCAGTGCTGGGAGATGTCGGCGCGCTCGGGATGGACACCCAGCCGGGCGAACTCCATGTTGATGAAGCCCACGTCGAAGGGCGCGTTGTGGATGACCAGCTCGGCACCTTCGATGAACTCGAAGAAGCTGTCGGCGATCTCGGCGAAGCGCGGCTTGTCGGCGACGTAATCATCGGTGATGCCGTGGACCGCGATGGCGCCCTCGTCGATCTGCCGATCCGGGTTGAGGTAGACATGGAAATGCCGCCCGGTCAGGCGCCGGCCGACGACCTCGACCCCGCCGATCTCGATGACCCTATGGCCATCGGTCACCGGCATGCCGGTGGTTTCGGTATCCAGAACTACGTATCTCATCGCTAACCTCTTGCCTGGTTACGCCTTGGCGGCCTGCTTGGCCTGCCGGACGTCGTCGACACCGCGGTTGGCCAACTGGTCGGCTCGCTCGTTCTCGGGGTGGCCGGTGTGGCCGCGCACCCAGCGCCACTCGACCTGGTGGCGCTGAACCTGTTCGTCCAGGGCCTGCCACAACTCGGCGTTCTTCACCGGCTGGCGCGCGGCGGTCTGCCAGCCCCGCTTCTTCCAGTTCACCAGCCACTGGGTGATGCCCTTCATCACGTACTCGGAGTCGGTGGTCAGGCGGATCTGGCAGGGGCGCTTGAGCGCCGCCAGGGCCTGGATGGCCGCCATCAACTCCATGCGATTGTTGGTGGTGTTGGCTTCGCCGCCCCAGAGCTCTCGCTCCGCACCCTTGAACTTCAGCAAGGCGCCCCAGCCACCGGGGCCGGGATTGCCCTTGCAGGCGCCGTCGGTAAAGACCTCGACGATGTCGTCACTCATTGGATTCACTCGATTCGCGGCGGCTGATCTTGGCCACCGGCATGGGCACCAGCTTGCCGCGCGGTTCCTTGCGCGCCTGGGGCACGGGGCGCAGGCCGAACATCAGCTTGCGCGCCGACAGCAGATAGAAGCCCGCGCCCGCTGCCTGCTCGCAGTTGGGTTCGGCTTCACCCTGCTCCATCCAGGCCAGCCGCTGCTGCCACTTGGGGGATGAAAGCGGCGGACGATAACACCCGAAGCGCCGTTTCTCCAGCGCGAAGCCCAGCACCGACAGCCAGTCGCCGACCCGGCTGGGGCCGAAACAACGGGCCTTGCGCAGGGCATCCCGAGCCAGGTAATGGCGCACGCCCCAGAGACTCCAGGGATTGATGCCCACCACCACCAGGTGCCCGCCCGGGCGCACGCTCAGTGCCGCTTCACGCAACAGCCGATGCGGCGCCAGGGAGAAATCCAGACCGTGCTGCAACAGGACAACGTCGGCCGCGTGCTCGCCCAGGGGCCAGGCACCCTCTTCGCAGACAATGTCCACATCACCCAGCGGCGGCCCTATGCGCACCGCATGGCGGAGCTGACCGCAATTGGCCGGCGCCTCGGGGTGCGGACCGTAATGGATCAGGTAACTGCCGAAGTGACGCTTGAGCTCTTCGTCGATCAGCACGCGCTCCTGCTCCAGCAGCAGTTGGCCCAGTGGACCGGCCAGCCAATCCCGCGCCGAGCTCATCAGCCTCAGCCAGCGCGGATCGACCTGGGCGGAGAATTCATCGTGCATCGTCTGGTCCTCTCATATTGAAGCCTTAGCCCTACCACCCACTGCTACCCTAGGGGCCTGCAGTCCGACCAGAGAGCTCGTCCATGTTCGACATTCTTCCGCTGCCCGCTTTCAACGATAACTACATCTGGCTGATCAAGGACGCCGCGACAAGACAGGCGGTCGTGGTCGATCCGGGCGATGCCGCCCCCGTCCTGGCCTGGCTCGATGCCAATCCGGACTGGCGCCTGACCGATATCCTGATCACCCACCACCATAACGACCACACCGGTGGCATCACTGCGCTCAAGCAGCGCAGCGGCGCCCGGGTCAGTGCGCCGGCTGACGAACGCATCGCCGCGGTCGACCTCCCCCTGGCGGACGGCCAGCGCCTGGAGGTGCTGGGCGTTCCCTTCGAGGTCCTGCGGGTGCCCGGCCATACCGCCGGCCACATCGCCTTCCATGTCGCGGGTGAGCGACCCCTGCTGTTCAGCGGCGATACCCTCTTCTCGGCCGGCTGCGGCCGGCTCTTCGAAGGTACGCCCAGCCAGATGCTGACCTCCCTGCAACGCCTGGCCAGCCTGCCGGACGCCACCGAAATCTACTGCGGCCACGAATACACCCTCAGCAACCTGCGCTTCGCCCAGGCGGTAGAACCGGAAAACCCCGCGGTGCAGCAGGCCCTGACCGCGACGCAGCAGCTGCGGGAGGCCCAGCGTCCCACCCTGCCCTCCAGCCTGGGCCGCGAACGCCGCATCAATCCCTTCCTGCGTACCGCCGAAAGCAGCGTACGTCTGCGTTTGCAAGAGGAGCGCGGGGTGGCGGCAGATGCGCCGGAGGATACCTATTTCGCGGCCTTGAGAGGCTGGAAGGACACGTTCTGACACCTATTGCCCAGACCCCTTCAGCACGCTGTAAGCCAGGGCTTACGGTCGTCGTACAGGTCACAGGCCAAGGGCTTGTTCCTTGACCCCCCGGGATGCGGTTCCTAGAATCGCCCATCCTCCAGCTCCCGGAAAGCCCAGACCGATGCCGCCAGCGACGCCGAAAACCCGCGAACCAGACGTGCTGGCCACCTCCTTCAAAGTCTCGGCGCTCTGCCTCGCCGTCTTCCTCGCCGGCTGCCAGAGCAATCAGCAGCCAGACAATCGTGCCTATCAGGCCGATCTGCACATGACGCAAAGCAAGATGCAGCGTCCGCCGGAATGGCTGCGCAAGGCACCGACCGCGGCGGCCACCAGCGGCGACATCTGGGACCGGGTGCGGGACGGCTATCAGCTCCAGGGGGCCGGCGATAACGGCACCAACCCGCGCATCGATCGTCAGCGCCTCTGGTACGCCAGCCACGAAGCTGCCCTCGCGCAGTCCTGCAGCCGCGGCGCGCCCTATCTGCATTACATCGTCGAGCGCCTGGAAGAACGCAACATGCCGCTGGAACTGGCCCTGCTGCCGGTGGTGGAAAGCTCTTTCAATCCCAACGCCCTCTCGCGCAGCGCCGCCTCCGGTCTGTGGCAGTTCATCCCCACCACCGGCAAGTATTTCAATCTGCGCCAGACCCGCTTCTATGACGGTCGCCGCGACATCACCGCCTCGACCAACGCCGCCCTGGACTACCTGAGCAAGCTGCACGACATGTTCGGTGGCGACTGGCTGCTGGCCCTGGCTGCCTACAATGCCGGCGAAGGCACGGTCAGCCGCGCCATCGAGCGCAACCAGTCGCTCGGCCTGCCCACCGACTACTGGAATCTGTCGTCGCTGCCGCCGGAAACCCAGGACTACGTGCCCAAGCTGCTCGCCGTCTCCCAGATCGTACGCAATCCGGACGCCTACGGCCTGGCCCTGGAATCCATCCCGGACGAGCCCTATTTCGAAGTCGTGGACATCAAGCAGCACCTGGATCTGGCCCGAGTGGCGGAACTTGCGGATCTGGATGCCAACGAACTCTATCGCCTGAATCCCGCCTACACCCAGCGCGTGACAATGGACGGCCCCAAGCATCTGCTGGTGCCGGCGGAAAAAGCCAAGCGCCTGGTCGCGACCCTGCCCAACATCGCCTCCGATGCCGTGGTGCAGTGGCAGGAATACCAGGTGCGCCGCGGCGATACCATGCGCAGCGTGGCCAAGCGTAATCGTGTGAGCGTCGAGCAACTCGCCGCGCTCAACAAGCTCAGCAGCAGCAGCCGCCTGTCCGCTGGCCGGGAATTGATGATCCCGCGGCGCGAGACCGGCAAGACCACGACGCCCCTGGAAACCATCGCCGTGGCCGAAGAACCCGTGGTGCGCACCTACCGGGTGCGCACTGGCGACAGCCTCTGGTCCATCGCTCGGGCCAACGAGGTGGAACTGGGTGACCTCAAGCGCTGGAATGATCTCGGCAAGCGTGGCCTCAAGGTCGGCGAGACGCTGAAGCTGCATGGCACGGGCAGCAGCACCGCCACGGCCGTGGCGATGCCGGCCTCCTATACCGTCAAGACCACCAAGCCGGCGGTAAAGACGGCCAAAACGACCAAGGCCGCCCCCACCTACTATCGGGTCAAGGCCGGCGATTCCCTCTATCAGATCGCCAAGCGCTACAACATCGGCGTGCAGGCGCTGCAGGACTGGAATCCGCGCAGCGCTTCCGCCCTGACCCCTGGTCAGACCCTGACGCTGTTCCTCAACTGAGGCGCGACCGCGCACCGCAGCGGTCAACCAGCGCTTTTGTCCCGGGTATCGACCTGCTACCTTACCGCCCCACCCGTGCCTGACCCCTAGCGGAGCCAGGCCAAGATCTCGCTCTGACCTGCGCAGAGCCCTGCCCAACCCGGACCTCAGCCCCTGGCTGCTGCCCGGGATTCAACACAGAAGAGGAAAAAACCATGGGATTTCTCGCCGGTAAGCGCGTTCTCATCGTCGGCGTCGCCAGCAAGCTGTCCATCGCCTCCGGCATCGCCGCGGCCATGCACCGCGAAGGCGCCGAGCTGGCCTTCACCTACCAGAACGAGAAGCTCAAGGGTCGCGTCGAAGAATTCGCCGCCGGCTGGGGTTCCAATCCCGAGCTGTGCTTCCCCTGCGACGTTGCCGACGACGCCCAGATCGAAGCCGTGTTCGCCGCGCTGGCGAAGAAGTGGGATGGCCTGGATTGCATCGTCCACTCGGTCGGCTTCGCCCCCGGCGACCAGCTGGACGGCGACTTCACCGCCGTGACCACCCGTGACGGCTTCAAGATCGCCCACGACATCAGCGCCTACAGCTTCGTCGCCCTGGCCAAGGCCGGTCGCGAGATGATGCGCGGCCGCAACGGCAGCCTGCTGACCCTGTCCTACCTGGGCGCCGAGCGCACCATGCCGAACTACAACGTCATGGGCATGGCCAAGGCCAGCCTCGAAGCCGGCGTCCGTTACCTGGCCGGCAGCCTCGGCCCGGAAGGCACCCGCGTCAACGCCGTGTCCGCCGGTCCCATCCGCACCCTGGCCGCATCGGGCATCAAGAGCTTCCGCAAGATGCTGGCCGCCAACGAACGTCAGACGCCCCTGCGTCGCAACGTGACCATCGACGAAGTCGGCAACGCCGGTGCCTTCCTCTGCTCCGACCTGGCATCGGGCATCAGCGGCGAGATCCTCTATGTCGACGGCGGCTTCAACACTACCGCCATGGGTCAGCTCAACGACGACGAGTGATCGAAGCAGCTACCTGATCACCGCGAAGGGCCGGCAATTTGCCGGCCCTTCCGCTTTCAGGTGTCGCTGCGCACCTGGGCATGGCTGATCAGCGCGAAGATCAGACTGCCCCCGACGATGTTGCCGGCCAGGGTCGGCCCGGCGAAGGTCAGCCAGAAATCGCCCCAGCTCGCCTCTCCGGCGAACACCAGGTAAGCCACCTCCAGACTGCCGACCACGATGTGAGTGAAGTCCCCCAGGGCCATCAGGTAGGTGATGAGCACGATGATCCAGATCCTGGCGTGCTCTGCAGCGGGCAGCATCCAGACCATGGTGGCGATCATCCAGCCGGACACGATGCCCTTGGCGAACATCGCCGAGGCATCGTTCTCCATCACCTTGGTACCGATTTTCAGAAAAGCGGCGTCGGCCTTGGCATCGAACAGCGGCAGATTGAGGATCACGTAGGCGACCAGGATGGTCCCGATGAGATTGCCCACCAGTACCACACCCCACAGCCGCCCCAGGCGACCGAAATTGTGCAGCGTGGGTTCGCTCATCACCGGCAGTACCGCCGTCAGGGTGTTTTCGGTAAACAGCTGCTGACGCGCCAGGATCACCGCCAGAAAGCCAGCCGAATAACCGAAGCTGGCGATGGCCTTGCTGTAGCCACCCTCGGGCAGATTGGCATTGAGTAGCCCCATCGCCATCAACGACAGACCCATGGTCAGGCCGGCGGCCAGCGCCGACCAGAACAGCGCCGCGATCGTTCGTTCGAGTTCGTGATCACCCTGGGTACGGATGATCTCGTGCAGCACCACGGCGCGTGGCAGCTGGTTCTCGTCGACGTCCTCTTCTTCCTCGCGACTCAGTTCAGGGTCGTCCGGACCGGATTCATGCCGCTGTCGGGGTTCTTCGCCCTGTTCCTGGTCTCTCTTCATCAGACGGCCCGCTCGTCCCAGAGGAGTTCATCGTCGTCGCCGATCTCGGTCACGCGATTGAGCGCGGCATCGGCGGCCTCCTCCGCCTCGGAGGCCAGATCGAAATGACGCTCGGTGGCGACCTTGTGAAAGGTCGGATGGGCATCCTCGCGCCGCGCCTTGACGGCGATGACCGCTTCGAAACCCTGTTCAGCCGGAACGGCGGAGGAAATCGCTTCGTGATGATTGAAATGCTTGATAGCCATGGGCGCCGGTATCTCCAACCTGAGGCGACCGGAGTGGTCGCACCTGACAGATAGACTGTGCCGGCGGAAAAACGATCTGTGGCGAGGGAGCGGATCAGGCGCCGAGCAGCTTCTGCACCTGCAGGTGGAGACGCTCGAGGGAGAATGGCTTGGTCAGCAAGGGGACCTTGCCCAGCAACGGCGAGCCGGTATCGATGATTTCGGCTGGATAGCCACTGATGAAGAGCACCTTGAGATCGGGGCGCAACTTGAGCGCGGGCTCGGCGATCATCACGCCAGAGACGTCGTCGGGAAGGCGGAAGTCGGTGATCAGCAGATCCAGGCGTGGCCGACCGGCCAGGATGCGAAAGGCTTCGAGTGACGAGGGCGCCTGCAGGACGGTGTAACCCAGTTCGGAAAGATAATCCGCCAGAATCATCAAAATCTGCGGCTCATCCTCGACGACCAGGACAACCTTGCTCTGTTCCGCACTCACCATCTGACCCCTGTACCCACACGCTCGGCCCCCTTGGACACAAGAGGCCTGCAAAGTTCCATTCTAGACGCAGATTTAGGGGGCGCCAGACGTGCCGGCGACCCCCTGGACATTACTGCTGTTGCTTCTGGCCTTGCTCGTTGAGCGTGGTCTTGCCGGCGCCGGTCGCGGCGCCTGCACCTTCACCGGTCTTCTGACCAGCCGGGGTGCCCATACCAGCGCTGTTGGCCTTTGGCGGATTGCCTGCACTTTCGGTGGCGAAAGCAGCGCCACTGGCAGCGATCAGACCAGCAAACATCAAGGCAGAGATTTTCTTCGCGTTCATGGTAGGACTCCGGGTTGATTGGACACTGTTTAGGCAGGCCAAGCGCCGATTCGTTCTCTACCCGATGCCAGAGGCGATGTAACGGAATACTAAAGACTGTCGGGCGGGCATTCCAGCGGCGAGCAGGCGTGCCCGCCCAGCGCAGTCGCACGGGCGAATGCCCCAGAGCCCTTGTTAGTCTTTCTATTGCCGCGACGAACCTGGAGCCAGTCGCAAAGGACGCCTTCCCGCCGCCGCGTGGCGAGAAGGCCTCAAGGCCCTCCTCCTAGACGGCGAATTCGCGAACCACGCGATTCAATCCGCTGGCCAGCCTGGAGACCTCGGCGCTGGCGCTGGCGGTCTGGGTGGCGCCGGTCGCGCTCTGGGTGGCCAGGTCGCGGATACTGGTGATGTTGCGATCGATCTCCCGCGCCACCTGCGCCTGCTCTTCAGCGGCGGTGGCGATGACCGCATTGCGATCGTTGATCTGGGAGATGGATTCGGCGATCTGCTCCAGGGATACATTGGCCAGCTGGGCGACCGAGGTGGATTCACCGGCCAGCTGCTGACTCTCGGCCATGGCCCTGACGGCCTGGGATGAATCATTCTGGATGGCGCCGATCATTTGCTCGATCTCGCGAGTCGACTGCTGGGTACGATGGGCCAGTGCCCGTACCTCGTCGGCGACCACGGCGAAGCCCCGGCCCTGCTCACCCGCCCGGGCCGCCTCGATGGCAGCGTTCAGCGCCAGCAGGTTGGTCTGTTCGGCGATGGCGCGAATGACCTCGACCACGGCGTTGATGTCCTGGGCGCGGGACGACAGGGCCTGGATCTGCTCGCTGGTGCTGGCCACGTTCTGCGCCAGCGCCTCGATCGACTGCACCGTGCGGGTGACCTTGTCCAGACCGTCGCTGGTCAGGTTCTGGGTATGCAGCGAGGTGCTGGCCGCATCGGCGGCGTTGCGCGCGACCTCCTCCACCGCCGAACTCATCTCGGTGACGGCACTGGCAGCCTGGTTGACCTCGTCGTTCTGCCGCACATAGCCGCGGCTGGCTTCGTCGATCACCGCGGTCATCTCTTCCGCGGCGGAGGCCAGCTGGGTCGAGCTGTCGCCGAGGTGGGAAACGGTGTCGCGCAGATTGCCCTGCATCTGGGCCAGGGCCTGCAGCATGCCCGCCGCCTCGTCGCGACCGACCACGGTGATCCGCTCGGTAAGGTCCTTGCGGGCGATCCGCTGGGCAATGCGCAAGGCCTCACCCACCGGCAGGGTGATGCTGCGGATCAGCAGAGCCGCAAGCACGACGGTGGCCGCTATGGTCAGGCCGATCAGCCCATAGACCCAGAACAGGCCGTTGGCATAGGTGGCGCTCGCCGCCTGCCCCGCAGCCTGGGCACCGCGCTCGTTGAAGGCGCTCAGTTCGGCAATGGTCTTTTCCAGCGCGTTGGTGAGCGGACGGATCGAGGTGTTGATCTGGACGATGGCGCCTTCGTTGTCACCCGCGCGCAGCTTGGGCTCGAAGGCATCCAGCAGGGTCCGGTAGCTCTCGGCGCCCTTGACCACGGCGCCGTACAACTCGCGGTCTTCAGCGTTGGCCAGGGTCTTTTCGTAGGCCTTGACCGCCGTGAAGAAGGCATCGCGATAACCGGGAAAGGCCGCGACCGTCTGGGCGCGCAGCTGCGGATCCGGTGTGGTGGTGGCCCTGAGACTTTCCAGGCGCAGCCGCAGCAATCCGCCACTCATCTTCGCCGCCAGCTGGTTGCCCGGCAGCCAGTTGGTCTCCACTTCCTGCTCCGCCTCGAAGAGCTTGCCCATCTGCACCACGGCGACGCCACCGAGGGCGAAGACGATCAGGACGATGACGGAAAAGAACAGCACGGCGCGGGGCGCGACGTTGAGGCTGCGAAGACTCATGAGGGTTATCCCTAATAAAATGACTATTAGGGCTATCGGCGCAGCGGGGCCCGCTTAAGCCAGCGACGACGGACGGCCGCGAACCGCTTGCCAGCGGTCGCGGCGTCCATTGGGGATTACGCGAGCGTCAGAGCAATTGCAGCGGATAGTCGAGGATGACCCGCAGCTGATTGACCGAACCGCCGGTGGACGGCGAGCCGTGGTGCCAGGCCTGGCGGACCCGGATCGACAGTCCTTTGGCCGCTCCCGCTTGCAGGACGTAGCGACCCTCCAGGTCGACTTCCCGCTCGTGATCGTCTGCGCCGTAGAGCCCACGATAGGCGCTGTTGACCGGCAGCTCGCGGCCATCGATACCGGAGCCCTCGAGGTAGCGGGTCATCAGGCTGAGGCCCGGCACGCCGAGCGTCTTGAAGCTGAGATCGTAGCGCGCTTGCCAGGAGCGTTCGCCAGGGGCATTGAAGTCGGAGAGCATCACGGCGTTGCCCAGGAGGATACCGCCACCGAGGCGATCGTTGTCGCCCAGGGCCACGTAGTCGAACGGCGTATCCCCATCGATCTGCTGCCAGCCCAGCGTGAAGGTGTGAGGTCCCTGGCTGAAGGCAGCGGCGAGGCTATAGGACGTATTGTCGATCGGGCCAGCCTTGGCCGCTCCGGTATCCCGTGTGTGATAGAGATTGGCATCGAAGGTGAGTGCCTGGGTGCTGGACAGCGCCCTTACCAGATTCAGGTTGCCGTAGTACTGGTTCCAGATGTCATCCAGCTGCGCCGCATAGAGCGACAGGCTGACCCCCTTGACCGGGCTGTACTTGCCACCGGCGAAATCGATGTGATCGGCGCGCTGCCGCGCGTATCCGGCCCAGAGATCGCCATCGCGGTTAGTGCTGACCTGATCGGTGGAAGAGGTGAAATGCCCTGCTTCCAGCAACAGATCCGCCATGTCGCTACTGAGCACGCTCCACCCCGTGGCGGTCTGCGGCAGCAGGCGACTGGTGCTGATGGCGAAGACCGGCGCCGTGGGCGCCTGTTGACCATAGCGCACCACGGTATTGCCCAGCCGCAGCTTCAGCGCAGCACCGGCACGGGAATATTCATCAGCCGGCTCATTCCCGGCATGAACAGGCAAGTTACCGGTGCCACGGCGTCCGGGGCCGCCATCGAGCTTGAGGCCCAGATAGCCGAAGGCATCGACCCCAATACCCACGGGACCCGGTGTGAACCCTGACTGATAGTCCAGCAGGAAACCCTGGGTCCAGTCTTCCTGATTCGCCCGTCCGTTGGCGCGGTCACTGTTGAAGTAGAAGTTGCGTACCGTCAGCGCCAGTTTGCTGTCGTCCACCAAGCCCTCCGCGAAGGCTGCATTGCAGCCAAGCAGCAGCGTACAGCCGCCCACCACCCCAAACGTCCAGCGGCCGAGGAGTCGGCTGAAACTGGTCAAATGGGTATTGGATATCGCTCCTTTCTGATTACGCGTGCTTTGCATAACTTCCCCTATTCATTGTCGGCGACTACTAGTGGTTGAAGACGCGCAGCCAGACGCGCACCGGACAGCAGAGCCGCACCGGCGTGGCTTGAAATGCGCGTTGAAGAGAGCCCGCACTCCCCAGTACGGGCTCTGAAATCAGGTCATAGTGCTGGCGAATCGACTACCAGAAAGAAAACAAAGCGGACATAGGAGTTACTCGATCTCTTAATTTTCGAAAACAACGGACTTGCAAGCCTGCCTGTTCAATCTTTCGATATAACTCACTGCCACGCCGAAACTAGCCGGATAAAACCGCTGGAACTCTCACACACAGACAAAGAGGTAGAAATCAGTCGTCACATGAACTTCGCGGGCAGCCTCTACTTACGTGCAGACACTGCCGCGCAATCGACTAGTGCAGTCGATTGGCAGCAAGGGCACGTCGACACGGGATGCGTAATGCTGCTTTTTCCTATCGCCAGGCGTCAAGGTTTACGGCGTCTTTTCACCTAAAATTCAAATTTGGATATTTAAGTTATTAAGGTTTTTTACCGCAGCTCACCTCCTATATCTCCAATAGAAATCGAGCGCCTACTATAAAAAGACGGACATATTATAAGAATTTTCTAGCGCGATTCACGAAGCCCACGCCTTGTCCCTCATCTAACAGATACAGACGGAAAAACATCGATCCCATCGCTCAGTGCGCCAAGCTCAGGAAGTTTCGACTCAGGAGCTGTGCAAGTTTGCTTGGCCAACCCAGGATCTCTTTCTAACCAGTCCAAAAATCACTACCAAGAATTCTTGGTAAAGTAATACCAAGTTGAAACCTGCCGCTTTCGGAGCAGGGCCTGGATACCCGACGCTTTTTTCAGCGCGCAGCGAACCTCACTGGACGTTTGTTGCGCCCAGCACGTGACCGCTGCCATCGCATGTCAGACGAGTCGCTTAGCTGGAAGGGTGCTGCCGGTACTGAGGGATACCGGCGAAAATCCTAGTCGTGGGCGGCGAAAACCACCTCCGGCGCCTCAGGCCGGGAGTTCAACTCCGCCTGACTGCGCATCGGCGCCGCCGGATCTGGCAGGTGGATGCGCCGATCGGCGACGGCGCCCACCAGGTCCTCGTCGTGGCTGACCAGGAGGATGGCGGTTCCGGATTCCTCGGCGGTCTCGACCAGCAGCTCGATCATCTCCTTCTGGGTAATGAGGTCCAGCCGCGAGCTGGGCTCGTCAGCGAAGATCAGCGCCGGGTCGAGCAGCAGCACGCGCAGCAGGGAAAAGCGCTGCAACTCACCTCCGGAGATGTTGCCGGGCAGTCGATCCAGCAGGCGCTCGTCGAGGCGCAGGCGCTGCATCAGCCGCCCAATCCGCGCTGTATCCAGCCGATGCAGCCGCACCAGATCCGCCAGCAGTTGGCGAATGGTCACCGAGGGCGCGAAGGCAGCCACCGGATCCTGGTGCAGCTTCTGGAAGGCGAAGCGACCGAGACCCGGCTGGCGGCGGATCGCACCCGCGCTGTGCGCGGCCAGGCCAAGCAGGATGTCGCCGAGGGTCGACTTGCCGCAGCCAGACGGTCCCGTCACGCCGAGAATCTCCCCAGGCCGGACGCCAAAGGACAATCCCTCGAACAGCTGCTTGCCACCGCGCTGGGCGGCAAGGTCCTCCACCGTCACCACGGCTTCGTCGGTAATGGCTCGCGAGGTACGCTTCGGCCACTGGGCGGGATCGGCGGCCAGCAGTTCACGGGTATAGGCATGCTGCGGCTGGCGCAGCACCTGCTCGGCCGTACCGGATTCGATGACCCGTCCCTTGAGCATGATCATCACCTCGCCGCCCAGGCGGCGCGCGACTTCCAGGTCGTGGGTGATGATGAGCAGGCTGCCTCCCTCGGCCAGCATGGCCTTGAGCAGGTCGATGACCTCGTCGATGCGGTCGCGATCCAGCCCTTTGGTCGGCTCGTCGGCGATCAGCACTGGCGAGCCACCGGCATGGGTGGCGGCAAAGGCCAGGCGCTGGGCCATGCCCCCGGACAGCTGGAAGGGATACTTGCGCTCGGCGCCGGCCAGGCCCAGCCGCGCCAGATCCGCGCTGGCCCGGTCGCGGGCTTCGGCACGGGCGAGGCCGACGACCTGGGTGTAGGTCTCGGCGACCTGGGAGCGTGCCTGCATGGTCGGGTCCAGGCTCAGCCAGGGTTCCTGGGGCAGCACCGCCAGCCCCCTGCCCCAGTGCTTACGGCGACCGGCCTCGCGGCCTTCTTCGCTGAAGCCGTCCGCCAGGCCTATCTGCCCGTGGGCCTGCAGCCCCGCCGGCAGGTTGCCGACGACGCCCTGGGCGAACAGGCTCTTGCCCGAGCCGGTCTCGCCGATAATCGACAACACCTGCCCCGGCGCCAGGCGGATTGACAGCGGTTCCACCAATCGGGCCTCGGCGGTGCGGATCTCCAGCGCCGTGGTCGTGAGCAAGGCGGTCATGGCTTGCGCCCTCCGGTGATGAGCAGCAGCGACAGCACGGTTAGAAAGATCGCCAGGATAGGCAGGCCCATGACCAGGGGTGCCTCGGCGTAATAGGGCAGCAACTCGGTGATCATCAGGCCCAGCTCGGCCGTGGGCGGGCGCACGCCGATGCTGACGAAACCCAGGGCGGCGATGGCCATGATGGTCGAGGCGGCGCCAAAGGCGGCGATGGTCAGGAGCAGCGGCGCCATCTGCGGCCAGAGATGGCGGCGGATGATGTAGACGGGGCCGAAGCCCAGCAGCCCGCTGGCGGCCACCGCCGGCGAGGCCAGCACGGTGCGCGCCAGCGCCCGGGTCATGCGGAAATACTCCACCCAGAGCACCAGGGCCACGGCGCTGTAGAGGGCGACGAAGGAGCCGGGAAACACCGCGACGATCAGCAGCACCAGCAGCAACCCCGGCAAGGCCAGGAACAGCTCGGCCAGGCCGCCCAGCAGCTTGTCGACCAGTCCGCCTTTCCAGGCGGCCAGGATGCCCAGCAGCACGCCGGGAATGGCAGCGGTGCAGACGCTGATGAAGGCCAGCCCCAGCGAGAAGCGGATGGCCACCGACAGCCGCGCCAGCATGTCGCGGCCCAGGTGATCGGTACCCAGCGGATAGGCGCTGCTGGGCCCCGCGAGAATCGCCTCATAGTCCTGATGGGCGATATCGCCCGGGCAGAGCAGCGGGGTGAGTACGGCGAAGGCGATCAGTGTCGCCAGCAGGCCCAGGCCGAGCCCGCGCGCGGAAGATTTGCCCGGAGGCGCCGCCGCAGCGAGGGTAGCGTCGAGATTCATGCGTTTCTCCCGCGCGGATCGATCAGGTGGTTGGCGAGATCGACCAGGGTATTGAGGATGACGAACAGCAGCCCCATCGCCAGGGCGGTGCCCTGCACCATGGGCACGTCGCGCTGGACGATGGCGTGGACCAGACCGTGACCGATGCCCGGCCAGGCGAACAGCGTCTCCACCACCACCACGCCCTCGATGAGATACACCAGCTGCACGCCCAGGTAGGTCACCACCGGCACGCCGATGTTGCGCAGGCCATGGCGCAGGAAGACGCTGGCGCCTTTCAGGCCCTTGAGGCGGCCGAAGCGGTAGTAGGCGGACGCGGCGACCTCCACCGTGGCGTCCCGGGCGACCCGCGACGACACCGCGGCGAGCCCCAGGGCCAGGGTCAGCGTGGGCAATACGCTGTGCCAGAAGGTACCGTGACCGGCCGCCGGGAACAGCTGCCAGGAGATGGCGAACAGCAGCACGAAGATCACGCCCAGGACGAATTGCGGCAGCGCGCGGATCGCGGTGGTCAGCACCAGCAGGCCGCGGTCCAGCAGACTCCCCGGACGCAGACCGGCCACCACGCCCAGCGGCGGGCCCAGGAGCAGCGACAGGCAGACGGCACCGATGGCCAGGCGGATGGAGCTGCCCAATTCGTGGGCGACGACGTCCATCACCGGCTTGCCGGAGACCAGCGAATGGCCGAGATCCAGGGTCAGCAGATCGCCGATCCAGGCGAGGAAGCGCCACAGCAGGGGCTGATCCAGATTCAGCTCGGCCCGCACCGCCGCAGCTGCGGCGGTATCCACCAGATCATAGCCGTAACGCCCGGCCGCGATGCGGTAGGCGGCGTCTCCCGGCAGCAGATTCATGAACAGGAAGGTGAGACCGCCGACCAGCAGGGCGACCAGCCCCGCCTGCAGCAGGCGAAAGGCAAGCAAGCGGGTCATGGGGTCCACCGCAGCTTGCTCAGGCCGAAGGTGCGCTCGAAGGGATCGATGGCGGCGCCTTCGACGGCATTGGACACGGCCATCGTCTGGCGATACCAGGCCACCGGAATCACCGGCAGGTCCTTTTGCACCTGGGCCATGGCGGCATGGCGCTGGCGCTGTTGCTCGGCCGGATCGTCGCTGGCCAGCAGCGCGGCCAGAGCCTGGTCGAAGACCGGGTTCTTCCAGCCCAACGGACCCCATTCCGCACCGCCGTGGCCGAAATCATTGAGCAGAGTAACCAGGGGATCCGGGACCAGGGCGAAGTTGCGGCCATAGAGCGCCAGTTGCAGCGAGCCATCGTTGTGCGCGGCCGGGATGGCGCTGGAGTTCTGCACCGCGACCTCCACGTCCACGCCCACTTCGCGCAACTGCGCCTGCAGCGCGGTGGCGATCAGCGGCAGCTCGGGTCTGTCGGAATAGGTCAGCAGCTTGAGCCTGAGCGGCGTGCCGTCCTTTTGCAGGATGCCATCGGATCCCGGTGTCCAGCCCTGCCCGGCCAGCAGCTTGCGCGATGCCGCCGGATCGTAGGCGAGCGGCGCCAGCTCGGGGTCGTGCCAGGCGGGCACATTCCTGGCAAACAGCTGAGTCGCCCCGGTACCCGGCGCGCGTAACACGGCGGCGGCGACGCCTTCGCGCTGGATGGCCAGGCTGAGTGCCTGCCGTACTTCCACCGGCGCGGTGGCGCCGGCACCGGAGTTGGGGGTCAGCAGCACCACTCGCGGGACTGGCTCGATCAGCACCTTGAGACTGCTGGAGCGCTTGAGGCGGGCAATGCTGGGCGGGTCGAGCTGGAACACCAGCTCAGCATCGCCGCTCTCGGCCATCAGGGTGCGGGTCTCACCGCGGCCCGCGGCCAGGTAGGAGGTCCTGGCGATCTCCGGCTGGGCGCCCCAGTAGCCCGCGAAGCGCTTGGCAGCCAGGCGTTGCGGGGGTTCTAGCAGGGTCAGCTGGTACGGCCCCGTGCCGATGATCTGCTGTACCTTGCCTTCGCCGTCGTAGGCGGCCGGCGCCAGGATATTGGTGGAGGAATGCGCCAGCAGCGCCAGCAAGGGCTTGAAGGGTTTCGTCAGGCGGATCACCACCTCGTTGCCCTCGGCAGTGACCGATTCCATGCCCGCCTGCTTGAGCACCCCGGGCTTGCCCCGTGCCGCATTGAGGGCAGCGGCCGCGGCTTCTGCCGTGAGGACGCTGCCGTCATGGAATTTCACCCCCTGGCGAATGGTGAGCCGCCAGGTAAGGCCATCCGCCGATTCGGTCCAGCGCACTGCCAGGCCAGGGAGCGGCTGGCCCTGGGCATCGGCTTCGAGCAGCGTCTCGGTGATCTGCATGCGCTGGAAGACGAAGCCGGAAATCGACGGATCCAGCCCACCGATCTCGAAGGGGCCGACCACGTCGAAGACGCGTTCCTCGGCGCTGGAAAGCGGCGGCACGAAGGCGACCAGGGTCGCCAACGCCGAAGCGGTCAGCGCCGACCGGAGGGTGCGAGATACAGGCATAACAGTCCTTAGCAGAGCGAAAGCGCCGATACCCGCAGCTGACAGCCGAGCATCGGCCAAACCAATGAAGGCGCACGTTATATCATAACGTTTTCGCAACAAGCCAAGCCCTACCGGCGATAGCAACATCTTGAAACAGCTGGAGAATTTTTCGCGGAGCGGCGGCAGGCGATGAGGTCCAGTCCGATTAGCCGTAAGCCAAGGTACTCGCCCCTGAAGGGAGCTGGTGGCTGGTGGCAAGAAGGGAATCGAGTGCAAGGTGATTGCGCAGACCGGACGGCCGCTGGCCGCCCTGCCCTGTGTTGCCGATCTCCGCTCAGGCGGCCACGTTCAGGGTGCTGCCCGTGGCGGTGCTGCTGCCGTTGCTGCCAATGCTCTGGTACTGGCGCAATACCGCCTGGACCAGTTGCGTGTAGGGGCTCGACGACGCCTGAGTGCTGGATTCGGCCTCGCTGTCCCCTTGTCCGCTCGCCCCCTGCGGCGGTGGCGGCGGCATGCGCGGACGCGCTGAACCGCCCGGTCCGGCGACGCTGGAATTGCCGGATTCCTCGGTGCCCCCTTGCCCCTGGGGACCACCGGGCGGCGGTGCGAAGACCGAAGCGAATTCGCTTTCGCCGACGCTGCCATCACCATCCTGGTCGAGCATGCCGAGCAGCTTGTCGACGTCGATAGCCCCGCTTTCGTCGGTATCCGTTTGGGTATCACTCGCCGCGCTGGCGGCGGTGGTGAGTTCGCTCTTGCTGATGGCGCCGTCGCCATCGCTGTCGAGCTTGCCGAACAGCTTCTTCAACGGATTGCCGTCTTCACCCCCGCTGACGCTATTGCCGGACGCTGTCGTAGCTGTGCCTTTGATCGCGCTGGCACTGCTGTAGTAGCTGGAGTAGCCACTGCCTATTCCGCTGATCATGGATGTCTCTCCCGGGAAATGCGGACATCAGTGTTCCGCAGCGCCCAGTATCCGCCGGGTAGATGTCAGCCATTTGGTCACTTTGTATGCCTGGCGATACATCAGGGGCGTGGCAGCACCACCTGGCAGGTCAGGCCGCCGCCGGGCGTTTCCCCGAGGGTCAGCTCGCCGCCCATGTGCGCCGCCGCTTCCCGGGCGATGGCCAGCCCCAGCCCGGTCCCACCAGAGGATCGATTGCGCGAGCCCTCCAGGCGATAGAAGGGTTCGAACACCGCTTCCCGATACTGGGCTGGTATCCCCGGCCCGCGGTCGAGGATGGAGATCAGCAGCCGCTCTGGTTGCTCGCTCAGGCGGATCTCCGCCTGGCCCGCGTAGCGCAGGGCATTCTGCAGCAGATTGCCCAGGCAGGAGCGCAACGCCATGGGCGCCACCTTCAACGGCTGGCAGCTGCCCTCGACAGCGACCTGGGCGCCCTCCTCCGCCGCGTCTTCGGCCATGGCCTCGACCAGCGCCTGCACGTCGCAGAGGATGGGACGCTCCTGGCGGTGCTGTTCGCGGAGATACCTCAGGGTGCCGTCGAGCAACTCGATCATGTCGTCCACGTCCTGGCTGACCCGGGCATGCAGGCGCGGATCGTCGATGTCCTCGATGCGCAGCTTCACCCGCGCCAGGGGCGTGCGCAGGTCATGGGAGATGGCCGTGAGCATGCGCCCGCGCTGCTGGAGCTGTTCGAGCAGATGCTGGTGCATGCGATTGAGCGCCCGCGCGGCCTCCCGGGTCTCCCAGGGGCCGGTGACCGGAATGGGCGAACCGTCGAGGTTATGGCTGAGGTGTTCGGCGGTCTCGGTCAGCTGGCGCAGCGGCCGCGTCAGCAATCGCGCACCAAGCCAGGCGGCGATCACCAGCGAGCCTAGCTGGAAGATCAGCGGGCCGCCGAGGAACCACTCGATGCGCCGCCAGACGCCGGGCTCCCGGTGCGGGAAAGGCCCGGGCGGCGGTGGCCGATCGAAGGCGGCTTCACCCTCCATGGGTGGCGGCGGTGGCGGCGGTCGCTCGCCGAGTCCATGCCGAAACCAGAAAAAGGCCAGCAGATGGCCCAGCAGGATGGCCAGCAGAAAGACCGCGAACAGGCGGGCGAACAGCGTATCCAGGCGGCGCACGGCTAGTGCCCTATCTGCCTGGCATCGAACAGATAGCCCTCGCCGCGCACCGTCTTGATCAACTGCGGCGCGCGGGGATCGTCGCCCAGCTTGCTGCGCAAGCGCGACACCTGCAGATCGATGCTGCGATCGAAGGCCTCGATCGCCCGGCCGCGGGTGGCGTCGAGCAACTGCTCGCGGCTCAGGACCTGGCGCGGCTGCTCGATGAAGACCCACAGCAGCCGCACCTCGGCATTGGACAGGGGTACCATCACCCCGGCCGGCGAGTGCAGCTGATGCAGGATGCCATCGAGCTTCCAGCCATCGAAGCTGACACTGGTCCGCGGCGCCTTGCGCTGGGGCACGCGGCCATCCTGGGTCCGGCGCAGCACCGACTGGATCCGCGCGACCAGTTCCCGGGGCTCGAAGGGCTTGGCCATATAGTCGTCGGCGCCCAGCTCCAGGCCAATGATGCGATCCGCCGGCTCGCACTGGGCGGTCAGCATCAGGATGGGAATGCCGCTGTCGCGCCGCAGTGAACGACAGAGGGAAAGCCCGTCCTCCCCCGGCAGCATCAGATCCAGCACCACCAGATCGAAGGCCTCCTCCGCCAGCGCCCGGCGCATCTCCAGGCCGTCACCCACCCCCCGGGCATTGATGCTGAAACGCGCCAGATAGCCACAGATCAACTCGCGGATCGACGGATCGTCATCCACTAGCAGGATGCGCGAGGTCCAGCGCGGGGATTCGGATGACAGCGACATCGGGGCTACCTGAACAGTCGGACGATCTGGACGTGCATGCTAGCCGCTCAGCCCGCGAGGCAGCTACGGCCTGGCATGTAGCCTTGTGTAAAGGTGGTCAAGGAGCGGATACGGAGAGGGAGCCGGCAGGCCCGCGCGCCCTAAGCCACCCGAGCAAGCATTAGCGCACGAGGGTAATCGCGATTGCGAAGCCGCCCGTTCGATGGTAAATCGGACAGATCGCCCCTCGCTGCTGCGGTCGTCCGAGGCGGTGAAGCCATCAAGCACCGCAATCCCGGGCCTCTTGCTGCTCGGCCCCGATAGGGCTGACGCCCAGCTACCTTTGTTGCGCCTCCTTTCGGAACGCCATCCTTGACGAGCAGATCAGCCGTATCGGCCAGCCCTGAAACGAACCCGGAGCCCGTTGCGCTCAATGTCCTGCTGCAGGCCTGCGGCCAGGGCAATCGCCTGGCCTTCGAAACGCTCTACCGCGTGACCGCGAGCAAACTGTTCGGCGTGTGCCTGCAGTACGTGGGGGATCGCGCGGAGGCGGAAGAGGTCCTGCAGGAGGCCTATACCGCCATCTGGCTCAAGGCCGGCACCTTCGACGCCACACGTTCCAGCGCCCTGACCTGGATGGCGACCCTGGCGCGACACAAGGCCATCGATCGACGCCGCGCCCAGCATCGTCACGAGCCGCTCGACAGCCTGGCCGAGTGGCCGACAACCCAGTCCGTCGCCGAAGACTTCGAAGCCCATCGCCAGCGTCGCCAGATCGAGCTCTGCCTGAAAACCCTGGGCAAGGACCAGCAGACCTATATCCGGGTCGCCTTCTTCGAGGGCTATTCCTATGCCGAACTGGCCGCCCGCCACAGTATCGCGCTCGGCACGATGAAAAGCTGGATCCGGCGTGGCCTCCTGCAACTGCGCGCGTGCCTGGGCCTATGAACGACAAGGAGATCCCCCCTTCCGACCGACAGGCGCTGCTCATCGCGGAATACGCCCTGGGCGTACTGTCCGCCGAAGAACGCCTGGAGGTGGAAGAACTCGTGCGGCGGGAGCCTGCTTACCAGGCGCAACTGGCGGCCTGGCAGCGGCATTTCGCCGAGTGGCTCGATGAGTTTCCGGTCGTCGAACCGCCGGCTCACGTCTGGCACGGTATCCAGCAACGGCTGTTCCCGACGGAGGAACCGGCACCCGAGCCGATTCGCCGCTGGAACAACCCGCGCCTGTGGCGCTGGGCGACCGGGCTGGCGTTGGCCGCTGCCCTCCTGCTGGCGCTGCTCGTGTTGCTGCGCCCGGTCCAGGTCGCGACACCCGCCCTGCTCGCCCGCCTGGAACAGAGCGATGGCAGCCTGGCATTCAGCGTCACCCTGCAGGGGAACGGCCGGCAGCTGCTGTTCGTGCCCACCGGCAAGCCGGATTGGCCAGACAGGAGCGCCGAGGCCTGGATCATCACGACGGATGGCAAACCCCATTCCCTGGGCCTGCTCGACGACGCTACGGCCGTGACCCTGGCCGTACCCGCGGGACTCGCTTCGGCACTGACGCCAGGGGCGGTACTGGCAGTCTCCCTTGAGCCGCGGACCGGCTCGCCGACAGGCGCGCCGACGGGGCCGGTCATCGCCCAGGGAAAAATAATCGCGCTTTGATGCATCCGTTTGCCGGGCTGCTCCGTACATTCATCACCCTCATCCGGAGGGCCGAAAAACTCAGGAGACGCACCATGCACACCTTGCTCAAGCGCATCGCCATCGTAGCCAGTCTCGCGATCCTAGGTGCCACCGCCCCGCTCAGCTTCGCCGCCGATACCGTCATGGTCGGCGGCGCGCCCATGTACCCGTCCAAGACCATCGTCGAGAACGCCGTCAACTCCAAGGACCACACCACGCTGGTGGCGGCCGTCAAGGCGGCGGGTCTGGTCGACACCCTCAATGGCAGCGGCCCCTTCACCGTCTTCGCGCCGACCAACGAAGCCTTCGCCAAGCTGCCGGCCGGCACCGTCGATACCCTGGTCAAGCCCGAGCACAAGGCCGACCTGACCAGGATCCTGACCTACCACGTGGTGCCCGGTACCCACACCGCCAAACAACTGATGGCCGAGGCGAAGATGCATGGCGGCATGACCAAGCTGAAAACCGTCCAGGGCGAAGACCTCACCGTGAAGCTGCATGACGGCAAACTTTGGCTGGTCGACGCCAAGGGCGGCAAGGCCGCCGTCACCATCGCCGACGTGATGCAGTCCAACGGCGTTATCCATGTGGTCGATACCGTGCTGATGCCGAAGTAAGCGGCAGGCGGCGGGCGGACACCGGTCAGGGGTGTCCGCTTTTACTTGGTAGCGATCCGTGGGGCGGTTACCTCTTCCGTGGCGAGCCATACCAGACCGCATTCTGACTGGTCAGCTGCGCGAGACGCGCCCGGATCCTGCGCCCTTGGAGTCTCGGCGAAATTCCCATCTGCGAAGTTAAAAGGCAGCTTTGATGCGATCATGCCGCCGACCAGCGTACATAGATGGAGATTTCGATGAAGCGGAGCACCTGGACCCTCTGGGCTATTGTAGGGGCGGGACTGGCTTTTGTAGCGGTAGACCAACTGATTAAGCTCGCTGCATTGGCTCAACTTGCGGCAATCTCCTATCGGCTTGGCACCTCCAGCCTATGGATGGATGTGGTCCTGAGTCTGAATCCTGGCGCCTTCCTCAGCATCGGTCAGGATCTGCCACAGACAGTGAAATCAGTGATATTCCTTTGCGCACTGGCAGCTGTGGCAGGCGTCAGCTACTGGGCGCTCTCGCATTGGCAGCAGTCCCCAGGTCGCTCGGCGGCGTTGTATCTGATCGCTCTTGGAGGCGGTTCGAACCTCATCGATAGATGCTTTCGCGATGGCCACGTTGTCGACTACCTGGTCCTGAACCTAGGTTCACTCCATACGGGCGTTTTCAACCTCGCAGACGTAGCGATCATGGCAGGTGTAGCCTACCTGGCCCTGTCAGGATTTTCGAAAGAACAAAAGGCGCTAGCCTGATCTGCGAAGACGACGACCAGCACGGTAACTGCAGGGCTGCTCGCGAGAGCCACGACGCCATGCGGGCCTTCTGCCACGACATCTACAGCGCTAAAAAGCAGGAGGCCATTGCCGGCGGTGGCGACAACGTGAAGGACCTGCGCCACACCTTCGCCTACCAACTCGTCCCGGGCCGTCCTGAGCTCATGCCCGAACTCACCTACCCCCTGCAGGGCGTAAAGGCCGAGTATTTGGTACGGAGGAAGCGCGCAGCACAGCTTCATCGCGGACGGCGGCTACACCCTCCGCCTCGAGCTGGAAGCCAAGCTGCCGGAAGCTAGACCGCCAGCTGATACATATGTATTTTCGTATATACGGATTTTCATATATTCAAGGCTCCGGCTATGTCCCCCACCAGCTTCTTCAAATGTCTCGCTGACGATACGCGCGGGCGCATCATGCTCATGCTCTGCGCCGAAGCGGAATTGTGCGTGTGCGAACTCATCCACGCGCTCGATGACAGCCAGCCGAAAGTCTCACGCCACCTTGCGCAGCTACGCGCCTGCGGATTGCTTGAGGATCGGCGCCAAGGACAGTGGATCTACTACCGGCTGCACCCACAACTACCCGCCTGGGCCCGGGAGGTTCTGGAGCTGACGCTCAGGACAAACCTGCCGTGGGTACAGCCTCAGATGGATCGCCTCGCCGCAATGGACAGCCGGCCTACCAGGCAGGCTGCTTGCTGCCCGCCAGGCGCGGTGGAGACCGTGTCATGCTGATTGCTGCATCGATCTTCGTTCTGACCCTGGTACTGGTGATCTGGCAACCGAGAGGGCTTGGCGTGGGCTGGAGCGCAGCGGGCGGTGCGGTACTGGCGCTACTGACGGGCACCGTCAGCCTGGCCGACGTCCCCGTTGTCTGGAACATCGTCTGGAATGCGACGGCTACCTTCATCGCCGTGATCATCATCAGCCTGGTGCTGGATGAAGCGGGCTTTTTCGAGTGGACAGCGCTCCATGTCGCCCGCTGGGGACGCGGCAACTCAGGCAGGCTGTTCGCCTACATGATCCTGCTGGGCGCAGTCGTGTCCGCCCTGTTCGCCAACGACGGCGCAGCCCTCATCCTGACACCCATCGTGATCGCCATGCTGGTAGCGCTGCGCTTCAGTCCGGCCTCGACGCTTGCCTTCGTCATGGCTGCGGGCTTCATCGCCGATACGGCCAGCCTCCCACTGGTGGTGTCCAACTTGGTCAACATCGTCTCCGCTGACTTCTTTCAGATCGGCTTCGGCGAATACGCCTCGATCATGTGGCCGGTCAATATCGTCAGCGTCGCCGCGACGCTATTAATGCTGTGGCTGTTCTACCGCAAGGACATCCCGGCGTCTTACGACCCGCACGCGCTCGAACAGCCGCAGAACGCCATTCGCGATCGCGCTACCTTCCATGCGGGATGGTGGATCCTGGGTTTCCTCCTGGTCGGGCTATTCGCCCTGGAGCCGCTCGGGATTCCGATCAGTGCAGTGGCAGCGGTCTGTGCAGCTGTGCTGCTCATCATCGCCGGCAAGGGATCGGTCATCTCCACACGCCAGGTACTGGCCAATGCCCCCTGGCAGGTCGTGCTCTTCTCGCTGGGCATGTACCTGGTGATCTACGGCCTGCGCAATGCGGGGCTCACCGAAGCCCTTTCCTCCCTGCTCAACACCTTCGCCAGTCATGGCCTGTGGTCGGCCACCCTGGCCACCGGCCTCACCGCTGCGCTGCTCTCCTCGATCATGAACAACATGCCCAGCGTCTTGATCGGCGCCCTGTCCATCCAGGGCAGTGAGGCCAGCGGGGTCGTCCAGCAGGCCATGATCTACGCCAACGTCATCGGCTGCGATCTGGGTCCGAAAATCACGCCGATTGGCAGCCTGGCCACCCTGCTCTGGCTCCACGTCCTGGCCCAGAAAGGCATCCGGATCACCTGGGGCTACTACTTCCGAGTGGGCTGCGTGCTCACCTTTCCCATCCTGATCGCCACCCTCGCCGCCCTGGCCGTGCGCCTCAGCATTCATCCGTAGGAGAAGCCATGAAAGTCCTCTTTATGTGCACGGCCAATAGCTGCCGCAGCGTTCTGTCTGAAGGTCTCTTCAACCACCTTGCGCCTGCTGGCTGCTCTGCCGTGAGCTCAGGCAGCTTTCCCAGCGGACGGTTGAACCCTATCGCGGTCCAGACGCTGGAGGGCCTGGGCATCGATACCTCCGGCCTCTACAGCAAAGGGTCCGAGACCTTTGAAGGCAACCCGCCAGACATCGTCATCACGGTCTGTGACAAGGCAGGAGGCGAGCCCTGCCCGGTCTTCTTTGGTCCCTCGATAAAAAGCCACTGGGGCTTGGCGGATCCTTCTGACGTTGTCGGCAATAATGACCAGGTCCAGGCCGCGTTCGATGCAACGGTGGCTCAGATCCGCAGAAGACTGGACGCCTTTTTCCGCCTAGACCCGAACGCCTTGAGCCCAGCGCAACTGAAGCAGGCGCTCGATGAGATCGGAGAGATCCAATGAGCGCACCTCTCGAAACCAACCCCAACCTGGACGAATCGCTATTCGACGTCCCCACCGTCGATAAGCTCTCCGAGCCGGCACAGCTTCAACACAAGCCACGCATCCTGCTGCTGTACGGATCGAATCGCGAGCGCTCCTTCAGTCGGCTGCTGGTTGAGGAGGCAGCCCGAATCCTGCAGCTCATGGGCGCCGAAACGGCGGTCTTCAATCCATCCGGCCTGCCTCTACCTGACGACGCGCCGGTAGAGCATCCCAAGGTTCAGGAGCTTCGCGACCTGGTGCTCTGGTCCGAAGGGCAAGTGTGGTGCTCCCCCGAGCGCCACGGCTCGATGTCAGCGGTATTCAAGGCGCAGATCGACTGGATCCCGCTCACGCTGGGCGCGGTACGTCCTACCCAGGGCAAGACGCTCGCTGTCATGCAGGTCAGTGGCGGGTCCCAGTCGTTCAACACGGTGAACCAGCTGCGGGTCCTCGGCCGATGGATGCGCATGGTGACCATCCCCAACCAGTCATCGGTTCCCAAGGCGTTCCTGGAGTTCGACGAAGCGGGACGCATGAAGCCCTCGGCCTACTACGACCGAGTAGTGGATGTCATGGAGGAACTGATGAAGTTCACGCTTCTCACAAGGGGCCGGGAAGCCTACCTGGTTGATCGCTACTCCGAGCGCAAGGAGAGCGCCGAAGCACTCTCGGCGCGGGTCAATCAGCGTTCAATCTGATCGACGGCCCTTCAACTTGCGCGCGGCAGCTCCCCCCACCGCGTCGTATACCCCCGCGACAGCAGCTCCCGCCGCATCTACCACCGGATCGGCGGGCACAAGGCCGTAGCGTTTCCAGTCCTCAATTTGCTGCGTCTCGCCAGAGTCCCCTTTCAGCCTACGCCACACGAAATTTTCCGCGCACTACCGCCACCCTTGCCTACCCGCTCGCCCTGGCCCGACCGAAGCTCATGCCCGAACCCACCTACACCCTGCAGGGTGTGAAGGCCGAGATCGACGCCATCATCTGGTACGGCGGGAACGTGCAGCACAGTCTCACGGCGGACGGCGGCTACACCACGCGCCTCGAGCTGGAAGCCAAGCTGCCGGAAGACCTGGTCGCCGACCTGGTCGACGAGATCCCGGGCGACTACACCGGCATCATCGCCTACTACCGAGATCCCGAGACCGGCAAGGAGCACACCCTCACCGAGGGCGACCAGAGCAAGCCGCGGCGGCTCTGGCACCTGTACGCCACCAAGGCGACGGCGAAGCGGGCCGTGGAAAGGGAGTGGAAAAAGCTGAAAGAAACTGACCTGGCTACCTAACGCGGTAGAGCAGGCTGACAGTCCGAGGCACTAGCCAATGGAGAAACAACCCACTCACTACCTGGATCAATAATGGAAAACCTTTGGCGAGCTTCGCAAGGTAGTACCAAATACTTACCATTCACAGAGCCCACCAATATTGATTTATCAGCTCCAGAGAGCCTAGACACCATATAAGTAGAACCCAGCCCTTTAGCAACTTCCTTATATTTCGAATCCGTAGCTATATAAATTAATACAGAGAGTAGAACAGGAACCCCCATGAAGTAAATTGAAAGATTCTTCGCCTCACGCTTCTCATATATGGAAAAAAATAAATCATAAAATATTGGCCCCATATAAACGTAAGGGAACACCTCCATTACGGGGTCAAAAAACACTGACGATTTGGAGAATAATTTCGAAAGCCCGCCAGCGATCAAGAGGGAGACCAACCCTATCAACCCTAGGATAACCTGAGCATTCTGAAGCGAATTCTCTCGCCATTTTGTAAAGCTAAATATTACTGCCGAGACAAACGCCGCTGCCACCCCAACAGCGCCATTCGCTATAAAGTCTTGTGGCCCATGAAACCTAAGAACCCACGTGCAATCCAGAACCGCATATAGGACTGCTAGCTTTAGATAGCCCAGAGCATACGTGACAAGTGTAAGAGTCGTTATAATTGCCCCAAATTCGATGATTCGGCGGGGTGGTTTTTCAATGTCAGCAGAACCTTCCATGCTCGCACTTTCCTAACAGGCAAATTGTTATTAACCAATCATAGCGGATTAGATTGCATAATCTAGCCAGCCTGCGGTAACTCCCCCCCACCTTGTCATATACCCCCGCGACAACAGCTCCCGCCGCATCTGCCACCCCGGATCGGCGGGCACCCGCCCCACGTGTAGCGCCGCCCGCCCGTATCGCGCATTGATCCGGTCCACCACCCGCATCCGCTCGCTGGGCCGCCCCTGCCAGGCCGGGGCGAAGAGATCCGGCGTGAACTCGTCCGTCTGCACGATGCTGCCCAGCACCCCGGCGCACTTCGAGTAGGCGTAGCCCTCGCGATAAATGGGGTCCAAGCCGGCCAGAACGACCTGCACCAGGAGGCGGGTGTAATCGATAGGGTGCGCGAGCGGGATACACAGGCTGCGGTAGTAGCGGCGCTCCTCCAGCTCATGCTGCCCGGTCTGGATGCTCACCAGCGCCAGCGTTCGGGTGCTGGATATCCCGACGCCGATGGGCATATGCACTCGCGTCAGGCTCTTACGGTCCAGCCCCAGGACGCCAAGCAGGCCGATGAGGTCCGCCCAGCACTTGTTGATCGAATACGCCTCCACGTCCAGCACCATCCCCTGGATGGTCCGCACCACCCGGTTCGAGACGTCGGCGTAGAGCTTGTAGTTGGAATTGAGGAAGCCCACGTTGTGCTCTGGACACGCGCCATATCTCACTTTCTCATCGATACTTAAAGGGTCCGCTTCCAATCGGATGCCTGGCTTTCCTGATAGACTCAACCCTGAACTCCAGCATGCTGCAGACCCGGATTTCTACGCTTGTTCTGCCGTTTTTTGGCAGTGAGACGTTAGCGTTCCCCTTCCGATTCAACTCATGCTCCTTACGCTTGCGACCTTGCAGCTACAGCTCTACTGAAGCGGCTGAAAGGTAGCAAACCAGCTCCACACAGACGTACCGAGATGCTTGCCGAAACCGCCTCAAACCCAGCAATCACGCGCCCTGAGCCGTCCCGCCGCTTCTCCGTGGCGCCCATGATGGATCGGGCCGACTGAAGCTGAAACGCCCGCCTGGCGCGGCCTTCAAACCCTCCGGTTTCGCTTCGTAGCAAATTTGTAGCACTCACCTCTCCAAGCCCCACTTTCTCGCTCTCCTCTACCCGCCAATCCAGCCTGTTCGTCACCGCCTCAGCGAACGCCTGAGCGCCAGCCTGTGAGCGTCTGTGAACGTGCAAGTACGTCAGAGCGAGCGACGGACGTTTAGCGCGCTAATTGGGCGCTATCCTCGATTTATGTTCAGGCCAGGGGATACCGTTATTTCTGTTCCCGCTTTCTCTGATGCCATTGGAGCCCTTGTGCGATGCGGCTTCCAGCGATTGGTCTTACTGTTCCGGCTGCGTAATTTCGCCGTTCCCCAGTAACAAACCCTACTGTTACGATGAAAAGTAAAGAAATCTATGTAATTCAGTAACTTAGAAAACGGGAACGCTGACGGGAACAGTGCCGTAACAGTAGCCAGGAAAGGCCGCAGGCTAGGCGTAGCGCGGGTTGTAGCGGATTGCACTGGCTCGGGAACGGCGGTAACAGTGCCCCAGCCCTCTATGAAAAATGAGGGTCGCGGGCTTCGTGAGAAAAGCTTAGGTGGTGCAGGGATTCGCAGGGATTTTCAGCCTACCGTACCCCCCTTCCGCCCCAGAAGCGGCGCCGGCCTGAGCCTGGTGCAGGGCTGCAGAAAAAGTGACCCATTTAGCCCGCAGGCGTGGCGGGGGGACGACGGCGCGCCGGCAACTCTGCGCTTCTATTGAGCGGAAGTGGGTAAACAGTATGAACCGCTGGCCGAGCCCTTTAAAGCTGCTGACGATCGAACGCGTTGCGGAGCGATCTAACTTAAGAGACACTCCAGCATCGGTAATGCAGTTGACCTCTCTAGGCAAGGACCGCCTCATGCAATGCTCTACCCTAGCCGCGAAGCATTCTTAATGCATGCATTTGATGGCACTTTGCCCTCAGCTTTTCCATGCGCGATGCACTAACGCGCCTTAAAACAGAAAATATCTTAAATTACTGACAGAAAGCCGAGGAAAAAACAGTGACTCCCGACCACTCTGAAGAACTCAAGATCGAACCGGAAATTGATGAAACTCCATTTGTCGAATTCGACATATCAGTATCTCCATCAGATCCCTCTTTGGAGCTTCTTGCAAGCCAAATAGAGAGGGGCGATGTAATCATCCCCTTCTATCAAAGAAAATTTGTTTGGAACATAACTCAATCTTCGCGCCTTATTGAGTCATTCTTAATGGGACTACCGGTCCCGCAAATATTCTTATATGTAAACGACGACGACCAACTCGAAGTTATTGACGGACAGCAGCGCCTGATGTCGATTAAAGCTTTTCTCGAGGGCTACTTTGGGGAAGAAGATCAAAAAGGGCGACGACAAATATTTAAACTTAAAGGCCTTTCTGAAAGATCTGAATACAACGGGAAAACGTTCTCTGAATTAAGCCCCCGCGACCAAAGAAAATTGCGAAATTCAACATTAAGGGCAATCAACATCAAGCAACTTAAGCCCAGCCTGAGAAACGATAGTGTATTCCATATATTTGAACGCCTTAACACAGGCGGCACTCAGTTAAAGCCTCAAGAGATCCGCAACGCTGTCTATCGCGGCAGAATTGTCGAGGAACTTTCGGCTTTAAATGAGACGCCCGGATGGCGCGAAATACTAGGCTTACAGCGGGCAGACAAGAACCAGAAAGATATTGAGCTAATTCTAAGGCTATTCTCGCTATACAAAGAATGGAATGAGTACGAGAAGCCAATGCTTCGATACCTGAACAATTCGATGAGCGCCCACAGAAATTTTGACTCCACAAAAGCTGATGAGTTTATGGAAAAATTTCCAGCTGCAGTGGAAATAGCGCACAAAGCGATTAAGGTTCCGTTCAGACCTAAAGGCGTTCTTAATACTGCCGTTCTTGAATCAGTCTTGATATCCATTATGGAGAATGGAGAAATCAGCGCTACAAATCTTGCAGAGCGGTATGAAAATCTGATCAGTGATGGAAGCTATCTCTCACTAACAAGCGGTCCTACTACGGACACCGCAGTACTGAAGGCAAGAATCGTTAAGGCGGGAGAAATACTATCAAATGCCTAGACAGGACATGGATTTCCATTTAAACAAAATAGACGAACTTGCGAGGGAGATAGAAAACTTTGTCCCCCCAAACAGGATCGACGCTCAGGCCTTTAGAGCCCACTTAGCAGGGTTGCTAGTCGTCACTATTGCAGCAACCTACGAAGCATGCGTTAAAGAAGTTCTCATAACACACGCTTCTAATCATCACGTTGCATTTGGTGACTTCGCACAAAATAACTACAACAAGATTAACAGTAAAATACGCGTAGGCGACCTAAAGAATTATGCAAAGCTGTTTAGCAATGCATTGCACACGAAATTCTGCACCACACTCTCACAGAGAAAAAACAAAATAAATGAACGATTAGGAAAAAACATAGAAACTAATTTCGAACAAATTCTCAACTGGCGACACTCATTTGCCCACGCCTGGGTCAATAGCACCACAATTGAAGAGGCGATGATTACTCACAGATTAGCGAAAAGGGTACTTTATGCGTTTGATGAGGCACTCAATGGGCGATAGACGATACAACTGGGAAATAGCAGCGGACATGTAGTGTTCGGATTCCTCAAATTGAAAACCGCTTGTTTCCAGGCGTGGTATTGATCCTAGAAAAGCGCATGAAAGCAGCGAGGCGATCAGAAGCTTAGTCTGCGGTTCGCATTTCGTAGGGTCTGAAACAGATCACCTCCTCTCCCAACCATTCGTTAACCTGAGCGAGCCGCGCCTGCAGCGGCTCCAGCTCGTTGGTGGCATACACCTCCGCAGCCTCCTTGATCGAGCCGAAGCCACCGGCGTTCTGCGGCACGATGCCCATCAGCTGCGGCGGAATCCGCAGGCCAGCGAGCATATCGTCGCGGGTGATGCTCTTGATCGAGTTGAATTCGTCCTTCGCCGCTACCTCGCTGACGGGGATCAGCTGGATGCCGTCCTTCTTGCCGTTGGGCGCGTAGACGAAGAGGTTGCGGAAGTTGCCTGGGCCCTTGGCCGAGCGCAGTGCGGTGCGCAAGGAGTCAATGTCCTCCTCCTTCTGTGCGGCGTCGGTCATGTAGAAGATGAAGCCGGCGTGACTGCCGTTGTTGTAGTACTTGCGGCGGAACAGCGTGGCCGATTCATTAAGCAGCGCCTACTGCATGGCGGCGAGCCACTCGGGCATGCCATAGATCTCCTGGTTGATGTCGGCCTCGCGCAGGTGGCAGATGGTGCCCGGCGCGAACTCGTGTTCGTCCTGCCAGCCCCTGACCTGGAAGAAGCGGCCCTCCTCCCCTCGCCTCATGTACTTGGCCAGCGGCGGCTGCAGGCTGATCGGCGTGCCCAGGCGTGACTGGCGGCGCTCCAGGTAGGCGTTGCCGCACCAGAGGTAGTCCAGGGCCAGTTGTTCGAAGGCCGCGCGGCTCAGCAGCGGGTGCGGGATGAAGGTGCGGGCCAGGAGGTTGCGCTTGAACTTGAGGCCGGAGTCCAGATAGACGCTGGCGCGGGTGGCCTTGGCCAAGCCGTCGAGGGACAGCGGCGGGTCGTAGTAGCGGCCGTTGAACCAGCACTCCAGGTAGTCGAAGACCTCGCGGCCATCGAGCACTGGCGCCGGATCGCCGAAGGTGAAGGCTTCGACGCCAGGCGCGTGGGCAGTCGCGCTGGCCAAGATGGTGGAATCGCTCATCAGTAGATCTCCATGACGCCAGTATTACGGGCGGTCTGCCCTTCCAGCGGCTCGTTGTGCAGGGCATGAAAAAGGGCCCACGCGAGGTCCGCGTGGCCAGTGGTGTCGTTGCGACCGGCGGTGTAGGTGAATTGCCGGCCGCTGGCGGTAGTGGTCTTACGAATGGCCATGAGCGACTGGGCGACGTCGGTCCAACCGGCATCGAATTCGAGCCGGCCGTTCTTGATCACGTCGTAGGCCTTGAGCACCAGGCGGGTCTTCACCTCGGGCGAGTAGCTGAAGGTGGTCAGCCCCGGGAAGAACTGGCGCACCAGCTGGGCCACGCCGCTGCCCATACCGGTGACGTCGATGCCGATGTAGCTCACCCAGTAGCGCTGGCAGACCTGGCGGATCGCCTCGGCTTGAGCGGCGAAGTCCATCCCGCGGAACTGGTAGCGCTCCAGCACGCGAAACTTGCCGCCCGGTACCGCCGGTGGCGCGACCACCACCAGGCCGGCGGTGTCGCCGGTCTCGGCGGGGTCATAGCCGACCCAGACCGGGCGATCGCCCAGCGGTCGGGCAGCGAAGGGCTTGTAGTCCTCGGCCCACTCGACCCAGCTGTCCACCATGCCGGGTTGCAGCATGGCCAGGGGGAAGATGCTAGCGCCGTCATCGACGAACTGGCACATCAGCAGGTTCTGGAAGGCCTCGGCCGAGTATTCGAGCTTGAGCTCCTCCAGATCGAACAGGTCGCAGCCGCGCGCCTCGGCATCCAGGATGGTGACGATCTGCCGCCAGATACGGTCCTCGCACAGCCGGCCCTGCTGCAGGGCGTCATGGGATATGTCCAGCTTAAGGTGATGGGCGACAGGTTTGCCCTTGTTGAAGCGCTCGCCGGTCCAGAAGGTATAGGCCTCATGGGCCATTGAGCTGGGCGTCGAGAAGTAGGTGCGACGGTATTGCTTCTGCATGGCCATGCCGCTGGCCACCTTGTTCAGCTCCTCAAAGCGGAAGGTCCAGAAGAATTCGTCGAAGTAGAAATTGCCGTGGTAACCCTGGGCGGTGCGGGCATTGGTGCCTAGGAAGTGCAGCTCGGCGCCGTTGGCCAGGATGATCGGATCCCCTGTCACCTCGACACCACAGACCTCTCGGGCGAAGGCCTGGATGTACGCTTTGAAGATATGCGCCTGGTTCTTGCTGGCCGACAGGAAGATCTGGTTGCGCCCAGTGATCAAAGCGTCCAGGAAGGCCTCGCGAGCGAAGTAGAAGGTGGCGCCGATCTGCCGGCTCTTGAGGATGGCGCGGGTCCGCTGCTGGCCTGCCCGGTACCAGTCCAGCTGGTAGCCGAAGCACTGATCACGGAAGGCGCTCTCAAGGGCCTCGATCTGCTCCTCGGTGAACTCGTTGCGCGCGGCCTTCTTCTTCGGCCCGGCGTTGCGGTTGTCGAGCTTCGGGTTGAGCTCGGACTCGGTACCGCCGCCCTGAAAGCGCTGGATCCGAGCCTGGCGTTCCAACTGACGGTGCAGCAGGTCGATCTCCTTGAAGTCGCCACCGGTCTTGGCGTCCTTGAGGATCAGCTGCACCAGGCGCGCCTCCAGGGCACCGCCGATCCGCTCGACGTTGTCCGCCCGATCCCATTCGTCCCTGGCCTTCCAGCTATGGACGGTCTTTTCCTTCTCCTCGATCGCCTCAGCGATCTCCGTCACCCGCCAGCCCATCCAGTAGAGGTGCTTGGCGCGACGGCGCACGTCCATTAGCAGGTCGGTGGACGGGATAGGCACGGAGTCGGATTCAGGTAGGCTTTTCATGGCCGCCAGACTGCCGCCCCGGCTCCCTCCTCCATAGCGCGCGGATTTGTACAACGCGCCGCTACAACGGCCCCTCGTTGCTGGGACGCGCGCGCGTCCCGACCATGCCCCTCATCGCCCAAGCACTCCCGCTAAGCCTTTGAGGATCCCCGGCATGGCCGACCCCAAGACCCCGAAACTTCGCTCTCCCTTCTTCCGCGTCGCCGTCGAGGGCGCCACCAGCGATGGCCGCCAGATCGAGCGCGCCTGGATCGAGCAGGCCGCCGCCAGCTACAACCCCAAGACCTACGGCGCCCGCATCTGGATGGAGCACATCCGCAGTAGCGTGGCGGACAGCCCCTTCAAGGCCTACGGCGACGTGGTGGCGGTGAAGGCCGAAGAGGTCGAGATCAACGGCCAGAAGAAGCTGGCCCTGTTCGCCCAGATCGAGCCCACCGCCGACCTGGTGGCCATGAACAAGGCCAAGCAGAAGATCTACACCTCGATCGAGATCTCGCCCAAGTTCGCCGACACCGGCGCCGCCTACCTGGTCGGCCTGGGCATCACCGACAGCCCGGCCAGCCTGGGTACCGACGTCCTATCTTTCGCTGCGGCCAATCCGGCGGCCAACCCCTATGCCAGCCGCAAACTGCACGCGGACAACCTGTTCACCGTGGCCGAGGAAACCGCCCTCACCTTCGACGAGGTCGAGGACAAGCCCGGCCTGGGCGCCCTGCTCTTCGCCAAGGTCCAGGAGCTGCTCAAGGGCAAGGAAGCGCAGACCCTGGGCGAGTTCGCCCAGTTCGGCGCCGCGGTCACTGCCGTGGCCGAGCACGTTCGCGAGCATGACGAGCGCTTCACCCGCGCCGAGGCCGCCCTCACCGAGCTGGCCGGCAAGCACCAGCAGCTGCAGACCGACTTCGCCGCCCTGCAGCTGCAGCTCAGCCAGACCCAAGACCCCAACCAACCCAAGCGCCCTCCGGTCACCGGCGGCGATGGCCAGAACCTGACCGACTGCTGATCAGCCGTTCACCTTTCCGGAGAGATCCATGCGTAACGATACCCGTGTGCTGTTCAACCAATACCTGGAGCAGGTCGCCAAGCTGTCCGGCGTCTCCTCCTCCGCGGCGACCTTCGCCGTGGCGCCCACCGTCCAGCAGAAGCTGGAGACCCGCATCCAGGAGTCGAGCGAGTTCCTGAGCAAGGTCAACATCATTCCCGTCGATGAGTTGATGGGTGAGAAGGTCGGCCTGGGCGTCTCCGGCACCATCGCCGGTCGCACCGACACCAGCGGCACCGCCACCCGCCAACCTCGCGAGATGCAGGCGCTCGACAAGCGCGGGTACGAGTGCAAGAAGACCGACTTCGACACCGCCATCACCTACCAGCTGCTGGATACCTGGGCCAAGTTCCCCGACTTCCAGTCTCGCCTGCGTGACGCCATCGTGAAGCGGCAGGCCCTGGACCGCTTGATGATCGGCTTCAACGGCACCAGTGCCGCGGCCACCACCAATCGCGCCACCAATCCGCTGCTCCAGGACGTCAACATCGGCTGGCTGCAGCAGTACCGCAGCAATGCACCGCAGCGCGTGCTGAAGTCGGGCAAGGCTGATGGAAAGATCGTGATCGGTACCGGCAGCGACGCCGACTACAACAACCTGGATGCCCTGGTCTTCGACGCGGTCAGCAACCTGATCGACCCTTGGTTCCGCAAGGATCCGGGCCTGGTGGTAATCCTCGGCCGCGACCTGGTGCACAACAAGTACTTCCCGCTGGTGAACAAGGAGCAGCCCGCCTCCGAGAAGCTGGCCACCGACGTGATCCTGGCCCAGCGCCGCATGGGCGGCCTGCAGCCGGTGGAGGTGCCGTACTGCCCGGACAACGGCATGCTCATCACCTCGCTGCAGAACCTGTCGCTCTACTACCAAACCGGTGGCCGCCGCCGCTTCGTCAAGGAGGCGCCGGAAAAGAACCGCATCGAGAACTACGAGTCGAGCAACGACGCCTACGTGGTCGAGGACTACGGCTTTGGCTGCCTGATCGAAAACATCGTGACGGGCGTGTAAGCCATGGCCTCCTCTCCCGCGAAAAGCCACTTCCAGGCAGCTGCAGCGGCACTCGCCGCCGCGGCCGCTGGGCCGGCCGACAGCATGGCGGGCCGCACCGTGTACGAGCAGCAGCTGGCTCAGCTGCTGCAGGACCGGCTGCGACTCAAGCAGGTGCAATCCACCCAGGCCAAGGCCGAGCTTAAGCGACAGCTGCTCGGCGCCTACGCCGACTACGTTAGCGGCGTGCTTAAGGGCGGCAACGGCGCCCAGGACGAAGTGCTGGTCACCGTGATGATCTGGCGCATCGATGCTGGCGAATTTGCCGGTGCCCTGGACATCGCCACCTACGTGCTGCGCCACGGTCTGCTGATGCCCGATCGCTTCGAGCGCACCCCGGGCTGCCTGATCGCCGAGGAAGTGGCCGAGGGCGCACTGGCGGCGCAGAAGGCCGGCCATGCCTTCGACCTGGACATCTTGATGCGCACCGCCGTGCTCACCGATGAGCACGACATGCCCGACGAGGCGCGCGCCAAGCTTTACCTGGCCATCGGCCGGGCCGAGTTGGCCGGCATTGACGAGGATCGACCAGGTCGTCCGGGCCAGTTGGTCTCGGCCATCGAGATGCTGCGCAAGGCTATCGGGTTGCACGACCGCTGCGGCGGCAAGAAAGACCTGGAACGGGCCGAGCGCCTGGCCAAGAAACATGCCGCCCCTGGCGGCTAATCGAGCGGTCCCCCGCAACCCCGCCGGCTCGGGACGGATCGGCCAGGCCTTGCCTGGGACCGTGAAGCCCCGACCACCGGCGACCCATTCGAGGCAGCGTCATGAGCGGATTCGTTGCAGGCGGCACCGTCGCCAGCGGTCAGGTGGTGTCCGACCCTTTCTGGCCCGCGATCGATCTGGACCAGGTCCGCGCGCGGCTGCGGATCGACAGCAGCGTCAGCACGGAGAAGCTGAAAGCCGCGGTGATCGCCGCGGCCATCGCCGTCAATCGCGAGCTCGCTGGCTACCGCTTCGCCCAGACCGCCAGCGGCTACGCGACCCTGGCCGCCGTGCCCGGGCTTCAGGTCGACGGCGTCAGCGAGCGTGCCCACCTGTATCTGCGCGCGATCGACGCCGCCACCGCGGCCGAGGTCGCCGAGCGGTACCGCAGCTACGACAGCACCGCCAAGGGCGACAAGGACGCCGAGGCGCAGACACCCACCATCGACGAGTACCGGCGCGATCAGCGCTGGGCCATCCGCGACTTCCTGGGCCTGGCCCGGACCACCGTGGAGCTCATCTGATGGCCACCGTCGTGCGCGCCCAGCAAGGCGACACCCTGGACCGGATCTGCCTGCGGCACTACGGACGCACCCAGGGCGTCACCGAGGCCGCGCTCGAAGCCAACCCGGGCCTGGCCGAACTCGGCCCCATCCTGCCGATCGGCACCCCTATCACCCTGCCAGACGCCCCCGCCCAAGCCTCTGCCGGCATCGCCGCGCAGCAGCCGGTGAACCTCTGGGACTGACCCCATGCACGAGAAACCCCCTATGCCCGACCGTCCCGACACCTGGGCCTGGCTCGCCGCCTGGCTCGAACACAACTGGCCTGCGCTCTACGCCGGGCTGGTGGCTGGCGTCATTGCCGCCCTGCGCATCGCCTACGGCGGCGGCACCCTTCGGCGCGTGCTGCTCGAAGCGCCGCTCTGCGGCGCCCTGGCCCTGGCCGCAAGCCACGGCCTCTCCCTGCTGGGCATCCCTGCCAGCACCGGCCCCTTCTGGGGCGGAATCATCGGTCTGCTGGGCGTTGAGGGTACTCGCGCCGCGGCTAAACGCTTCGTCGAACGCAAGGTGGAAACGCAATGAACCAGCCCAAGATCCTGCTTATCGGCGCCCATGGCCTGGCCGTGCGCGACCTGCAGAAAGCCCTGGCCGCGGCCGGTTTCACCGTCGACCTGGACGGCGACTACGACGAAGGCACCGAGCAGGCCGTCGAAGCCTTCCAGCGCTCTGTCGGCCTGGTAGCCGATGGTATCGCCGGCCCGAAGACCTTCGCCGCCCTGCAGGGCAAGCGCGACCCGCTCCACCTGGGCTACGCCGACCTCGAGCTCGCCGCCAAGACCCTGGGCGTCCCCGTCGCGGCCGTCCAGGCGGTCAATGAGGTTGAATCCAAGGGCGAAGGCTTCCTGGACAACGGCCGGGTGGTGATCCTGTTCGAGCGCCACGTCTTCTACCAGCGCCTGGTCAAGGCCCACGGCCAGGCCGAGGCCGATCGCCTGGCAGCCCTCAACCCGAACCTGATCAATCCGAAGTCAGGCGGATACGCTGGCGGTGCGGCCGAGTGGCAGCGCCTGACCTCGGCCCGCCAGATCGACGAGGCCTGCGCGCTGGAGTCGTGCAGCTGGGGCCTGTTCCAGGTCATGGGCTACCACTGGCAGAACCTCGGCTATGCCAGCGTCCAGGACTTCGTCACCCGCATGCAGACCAGCGAAGCCGAGCAGCTCGACGCCTTCGTCCGCTTCGTCAAGGCGGAGCCCGCGCTGCTCAAGGCGTTGAAGGCGGGCAAGTGGGCCGACTTCGCCCGCGGCTACAACGGCCCTGCCTACGCCCGCAACCTCTACGACGTGAAGCTCGAGCGCGCCTTCGCCCGCTACAGCGCCGCCGCCCCGGCTAAGGACGCCGCATGACACCCGTCACCGACGTGCAGCGCCTGGATCCGCAGGATGGGGAGGTCTTCATCCTGCCGGCCGGCGCGTCCTTCGAGGATGCCGAGCGCCTCTGCGAAGCCATCCAGACAGCCAAGCCGGGCGTGCGGGCTGTCGTGGTGATCGGCGAGCTCGCGCACCTGGACCAGGCGGCGATGAACCGCGCTGGTTGGTACCGCCAATGATCAGCTGGAAGGAGAAAACGCTCTTCGCGCTCGCCCTGGCCCTCACGATCGCCGTGCTGTGCCTGACCCTCTATGCGCAGGGCCTGCGCATAGACCAGGCCAACCAGAAGCGCGACGCCGCCGAGGACCAGGTCACCCAGCTGACCGGCGAGCGCGACCACCTCACCGCCACCCTCACCCAGCAGCGGGCCGCCCAGGCCCAGCTGCAGACCACCCAGACAGACCTGCGCCGCGAGATCGATGTCCGCAAGCGCCGGATCCAGGAGCTCGAAGATGAAAACGCCGACCTCAAGGCTTGGGCTGGCCAGCCTCTGCCTGCTGCTGCTCGCCGGCTGCGCCAGCGGCCCGTCCTCACCGGAGCCACGGCTTACCGTGAGTGGCTGTCCAGTGGTAACGCGCTGCCAGCTGCCGTCGACTGACCCGCGCAATAACGGCGAGCTGCTGGACGACAGCGAGGCCCTGGAAGCGGCCTGGGCCGACTGCGCCGCCCAGGTCGATATGGTCTATGACGCCCAGCAGGCCCACCCATGAACAAGCCCGAGAGCCTGCGCGCTCACCTGCTCGCCGCCGTGCCGGAGCTGCGCCACAGCCCTGACCGGCTGCTGGTCTTCATCGACAAGGGCAAGCTGCGCTGCACCGCTGCGGCCAGCCTGTCCTGGGAGTACGACTACGAGCTGCAGATTATCCTCACCGACTTCGCCGGCCACCCGGACGCCGTGATGCTGCCGCTGCTGGCCTGGGTCCGGACGAACCAGTCCGAGCTCCTGGTCAACCTGGACAAGTCCGCCCAGGGCATCGGCTTCGAGGCCGACATCCTGGACAACTCCAAGGTGGATCTGGCCATCACCCTGCCCCTCACCGAGCGCGTGGTCGTGAAACGCCAGCCGGACGACACCTACCAGCTGAGTCACGTGCCCGAGTCCCCGTACACCGAGTACCAGGAGCCGGCCACCTGGCAGGTGTTCGCCGGCGACGAGCTGCTCGCCGAGTGGCAATCCGGATCCGCCGGCGACACCCTCGCCCTGGAAACACCTATCCCGGGCCGCAGTCGTGGCTGACCTCGAGGCGCTGGAGACCTGGCTCTCGCCGCTGCTGCAGAAACTGGATGGGCGTGGTCGGGCGCAGCTTGCACGCAAGGCTGCCCAGGAGCTGCGCCGGAGCCAACAGCAGCGGATTCGCGCCCAGGTGAACCCGGGCGGTTCGCCCTATGCGCCGCGCAAGCCTCGGGATCTGCGTGGGAAGAAGGGGCGGATCAAGGGGAGGATGTTCGAGAAGCTCAAGATGGCGCGGTATCTCAAGACGAAGGGCTCACCGCAGGCGGCCGTAGTTGGGTTCACAGGGCGGGTAGCGCGCATTGCCCGCGTTCACCATTACGGACTGAAAGACCGTGCCGAACGGGTAGCCCCTGAGGTCCGCTATTCCTCTCGAGAGCTACTTGGAGTAACAGACCGAGAAAAGGAGATTTTCTGGGAGGCGGTAGCGAACGCAATGGGTCTTTAGGCACAGAAGCCTAGCTCCACCTGACAGGCGGTATGGAATTCACCAGTCAGCAGTGTAACCTGTAGGCTACACCCGCAAGGAGCGCTTCTCTATGATTAAAATAAATCCAATGGAAATCAAAGGTAATTGGGTATATGGCGAAGCCCTAGATTTTCATACGACGTCAAGTACGCACATGGGCCAAAATGAGTATGGCCATGACGTATGGGACACCATCAGACCTCCGATAGCGGAGCTTCTCTACCAACTTAAATATAAAAACAACCGAGAGGCTCTTAATCAAATAGTGACAACAGCAGCCAACCACCTAAAAAGATCCAATGCGATTTTTGACTGTATTGTCCCTGTACCTTCATCCGCGAACCGCGCCTTTCCACCAGCCTTGGAAATCGCCAAAGGCATAGGCCGCATATTGGGAATTGACGTTAACGACTGCATAGAAAAAACCCGGCAGAGTAGTGAACTCAAGGGTGTTACCGACCCCGATGAACGTCAAAGACTACTTAGCGGATTATATAAAGTCGAAGAAAATACCTTGGAAGACCTCAAGGTGCTGTTGATTGATGATCTATACAGATCGGGTTCGACCATGAGCCATATCACCGATGTACTATACCAGCAGGGACAAGCCAAGAGTGTTTTCACCCTTGCAATAACCAAAACCAGGACTAACAGATGAGTACAATATTTATAGGTGGCTCCCGACATGTATCAAAACTTCCCGCCCACATATTGAGTCGGCTAGAAAATATAATCGAAGCAAAGCACGAAGTCATCATCGGAGATGCAAATGGCGCCGACAAATCGGTACAAAATTACTTTTCAAACATGAACTATGACAAGGTCACAATATACTGCTCAGGCGCAAAACCAAGGAACAATATAGGCAACTGGAAGACTCTCAATATTTATCCAGAGAATATCACCAAAGGCTTCCAATTCTACGCAGCCAAAGATCGAGAGATGGCCAAGTCCGCAGACTATGGACTTATGATATGGGATGGAAAAAGCCCCGGAACTATATTGAACGTCCTGAGGCTTCTATTAGGAAACAAGAAGGCCGTACTTGCAAACACAAAAAAAGACACCCTAATAAACTTTGTATCTCTTGCCCAGTGGGGCGACTTCTTAAAATCGTGCGACCCGCAACTTATTGCCGATCTAGAATCCCGAGCGACACCAGAAGAACTATTAATGGTGATTCAAAATCCAATAAATCACGACTTGTTTGAGGAGAATCTCGACACCCCAGCTGACGTAAAAAACCCAAAAAATATAAATTTTTCCGAACAACTTGACAGCAAGCTTGCCGAACCGAACTTGGACCTTATCAACGCAGCACTTGAAGAAAGAAATCTGCCTTGTTTTCTTGAGTTAATAGGACAGGCTGCCAAGTCGAAAGGAATGACTCTAGTTTCGCAAGAAACTGGACTGGCCAGGGAGAGCTTATATCGGTCGCTAGGCTCTGCTGGCCAGCCCGAATTTGATAGTATCCTAAAAGTAATTTCCTCCCTTGGTTATAAACTCATACTGAAGCAAGTAGAACCATCTACATGTAAGGACTCGGAAACTGTAGCTGGATAACGTTGGGCTAAATTTAGTTGTAGCTAGCACTGCTACAAATTACGTTGGCTGCGCTCAGCACGCGCACACGCCATCCTCCGCGGCATGACCGATATCGCCGCCCTCTCCCGCCTCATCGAGAACCTGATCCGCCTAGGCACCATTGCCGAAGTCGACCATGGCAGTCTCACCGACCAGCGCCCCGCCCGCGTCCGGGTCCAGAGCGGCGCACTCCTGACAGGCTGGCTGCCCTGGCTCGCCCTGCGCGCCGGCGAGAGCCGCGAGTGGGATCCGCCTACCTTGGGCGAGCAGGTCATCGTCTTCAGCCCAAGCGGCCAAACCGCCCAGGGCGTCGTGCTCTGCGGTCTGTTCAGCCAGCTGCTGCTGGCCAACGCCGACCGCGCCGGCCTGCACCGCCGTACCTATCCGGACGGCGCGGTCATCGAGTACGACAGCGAAGCCCACCAGCTGCTGGCCACCCTGCCCGCCGGTGGCAGGGTCCAGCTCAACGCCCCAAGCGGTTTCAAGCTGCAGGGCGACGTGGACATCGATGGCCTGGTGACCGTCAGCCAGGACGTCGTTGCCGCCGGCATCAGCCTGGTCAAGCACAAGCACAGCGGCGTCCAGAGCGGCGGCGCCCAAACCGGAGCGCCGGTATGAACCGCGCCACCGGCCTGAGCCTCACCGACCTCGAGCACCTGCAGCAGTCCGTGGCCGACATCCTCACCACGCCCATCGGCAGCCGCCTGATGCGCCGGGACTACGGCTGCGACCTGTTCAGCCTCATCGACCAGCCCCTCAACGGCGCCCTCGCCCTGCAGGCCAAGGCGGTGATCGTGATCGCCCTACTGCACTGGGAGCCGCGCATCAACCTCACCCGCATCGCCCTGGAGCTGGGCGACGAGCCGGGCCAGGCCTTCGTCGACCTCGAGGGCTACAGCACCGCTACCAACGCCGCCATCAGCCTTCGTGCACCGCTGCGCCTGGGAGGTGCCGCATGACCACCTTCACCCCCATCGACCTCAGCCAGCTGCCGGACCCGGCCGTCGTCGAAGCCTTGGATTTCGAGACCCTGCTAGCCCAGCGCAAGGCGCGCCTGATCGCCCTCTTTCCCGCTGCCGAGCAGGCCAACATCGCTGCCCGCCTGGAACTAGAGTCCGAGCCGCTGACCAAGCTGCTGCAGGAGAACGCCTATCGCGAGCTGCTGCTGCGCCAGCGCGTGAATGAGGCGGCCCTTGCCACCATGCTGGCCAAGGCCCAAGGTACCGACCTCGAGCAGATCGCCGCCGGCGTCAACCTGACTCGCCTGGTCGTCACCCCAGCCAACCCCAATGCGATGCCGCCCACCGCCGCGGTGATGGAGGTAGACGACGCCCTGCGCGAGCGAGTTCAGATGGCCTGGGAAGGTCTGAGCGTGGCGGGCCCGCGCAATGCCTACATCCTCCACGCCCGCAACGCCAGCGCCCTGGTGGCCGACGCCAACGCCACCAGCCCCAGCCCTGCCGTGGTTACGGTCACAGTCCAGGCTCTCACCGGTGACGGCACGGCCTCGGCCGGACTGCTGGCCACGGTCAGCAAGGCCCTCAACGACGAAGATGTCCGCCCGGTCGGTGATCGCCTCATCGTCCAGTCCGCCCAGATCCTGCCTTACCAGGTGACGGCCATCCTGCACCTGGTCAACCCAGGCGCCGAGGGCGAGGTCATCCTCGCCATCGCCCGGACGCGGCTTGCCGCCTACGTCAATCAGCGGCGCCGGCTCGGCGTGCGCGTCTCGCGTTCGGGTATCGATGCCGCGCTCCACGTCGCCGGTGTCGCCTGGGTCGAGCTGATCGGCTGGATAGATCTCACGCCCACTGAAGCCCAGGCGGCCTACTGCACCGCCACCAGCATCACCACCCAGGGAGCCTGAGCATGACCGCCCTGCTGCCCCCCAACAGCACCCGCCTGGAGCGCCTCGCGGCCGAGGCCCTCGCCAGCATCGGCGACGTGCCCATTCCGCTGCGCGACCTGGCCGACCCCGATCGCTGACCTGTGGCCCTGCTACCGTACCTGGCCTGGGCCCGCTCGGTTGACCGCTGGGACAGCACCTGGAGCGAGGCCACCAAGCGCCAGGTGATCAAGTCGGCCTACTTCGTCCACGCCCACAAGGGCACCCAAGGCGCGATCCGCCGCGCGATCGCTCCGTTGGGCTATCGCCTCGAGCTGATCGAGTGGCACGCCAAGACGCCACAGGGCACCCCCGGCACCTTCGACGCTGTGATCGACATCAGTGCCTCCGGCTTCACCGACGAGGGCTTCGCCGAGCTGCAGCGCCTGATCAGCGATGCCAAGCCCGTGTCGCGTCACCTGGAGCGCCTCGCCATTCGCCTGGTGGCCACACCCGTGACCTATCTCGCGATCGCCTGCATTGTCGGCGAATCCATCTCTCTTTATCCGCGAGTCACCTCATGACCCAGCCTTACTACTCCCTGGTCACGCCAGCGGGCCTGGCCTACGAGGCCGCCTGCAAAGCCGCAGGCAAGCCCGTCGTCCTGGTGGCCCTGGCTGTCGGCGACGGCAACGGGACCGCCTACGCACCCTCCGGTACCGAGGCCGGGCTCAAACGCGAAGTGTGGCGTGGCCAGCTCAGCACGCTCGCCCGGGTCGAAAACCATCCTGACCAGGTGCTGGCCAGCGCCCTGATCCCCGCCACGGTCGGCGGCTGGACGCTGCGCGAGCTCGCCCTCTGGACGGATACCGGCGTCCTCTACGCGATCGGCAACCTGCCGGCCTCCGACAAGCCCGCGCCGGACAGTGGCAGCGCCAAGGAATTCGAGCTGCGGATCTACCTGCAGACCGCAGCTGCCGCCCAGGTCTCGCTGATCGTCGATGCCAGTGTCATCACCGCCACCCAGACCTGGACGCGGCAGCAGATCACCACTGGCATCGCCGAGCATTCGGCCGCTGCCGATCCTCACCCCCAATACCTCACCGCCGAACGCGGCAAGGCCCAGCTGCTGGGCAGCCGCGCCAAGCGATTCTTTCACTCCAGCGGAACCTAACCTATGGCATCTGGACGACTCGGCAAGGCAGTTCTAGCTGCCAATACCGACACCCTTCTCTACACAGCTCCCGCCGGGACGGTCACGACCGCGACCGTGAGCGTGTGCAATACCGGGACAAGCTATACCTCGGTTCGCCTCGCAATCGTGGCCGCGAGCGCTGCTGCGCCCCTTGCAAGCGATTACCTGGAATTTGATGTCTTGTTGGCTCCAGGTGGAGTACTCGAGCGCACAGGTGTCGCGATGTCGCCCGGAGAGCAGATCTTTGTTAGAGCGTCAGCGCCAGCTGCGGCGCGCGCTCACGGTTTCGAGGAGGCCGCTTAAATGGGTCGCATAGTTACGACTGCAACGCTGGCAACATCGCAGCGCGTCGATATGCCCGCTGGCTTTTTGGGCATCTTCGGTACTGGCAATTTCAAGGTCTTCTTGAACTCAGGCCAGTTCCAGGTCCCGCCTGGCATAACCCGAGTGCGCGCGCGCGTGGTCGGCGGCGGCGGAGGCTTCTCGGTGACGTACAACTCGGTGCCGACAGGCTACACGGGCGGCGCGTCATCCTTCGGTAGCTTGATCAGCGCCACGGGTGGCGCGCCGGGCACAAAATCTGCGCCGGGAGCGGGCGGCATAGGGATAGGGGGAGATTTCCAAGCCAGTGGCGGCATCGGTGGCCCTGTAGGCGGCGGCGGTGGGGCTGGGAGTCAGCTTGGCACGGGTGGCATTGGAGGCGCGGCTGCCTCATACAATGCCGGTGGCACTCAGACGTACCTGTGCGGAGGCGGCGGCGGCGTAGGCGGCGGCGCGGGCGGAAGTGGTTACGCGTTTTCCGGCGGCCTGTTCGGCACCAGCTGCGGAGGCAGCCCCTACGGTAATGCTGTCAACAATGCGGGGCCGGACTGGCTCGGTAATGTCAATCGCTCGGCTACTGCGTTTTCCAATACGGGCGTCATGCGGTTTCCTTTTGACACGTTCCCCGGCGGCGGCGGCATACCGGGGGGGCCACAGCCCGCTGGCCCTGGTGGTGGCGGGCCAGGCATGTCGGGGGGGGGCATGGTCAGTCGCCTCGCTGGCCGGAATTGGCGGCGGTGGTGGTGGCACTTCCGGATATTCGGGTATAGCGGGTTGCGTCGGTGGCGGTGCTGGCGGTGGTTTGGCCGGCGGTAACGCAGACTACATCTGCGGCTGTGGCGGCGGCGGGTATGCGCATGGTGTGTTTAACGTGACGGCTGGCGATACCTACGTGGTGACAGTCGCAGCCGCGGGCAATGCTATGTGCGGCCAGAGCGCCGGTCTCGTTGTAGTGGAGTGGTAACGCATGAGCAATTACGCGCGAATCATCAACAACGTCGCGGTGGACGTGAGCACCGACCCCAAGAACAGTTTCCATCCCATCCTGGCCGCCGATTTCGTCGAGGTACCCGCAGAGGTTTCGCCCAGCTGGATTCTGACAGGTAGCACCTGGTCCGCACCGGTTTCGGTTGCGACTGAGACGCCGAAAGAAGTCGGCAACCTCAAGCCCTCGCCGATGGAGTTCCTCCTGCTGCTGACGCTGGCCGAGCAAGCGGCGATTCGCGCCGCTGCGCCGAACGATTCGCAAGTCGGCATCCTGGTCAGCATGGTCGACGACACCCGGCTGACCTTCGTGGATCTCACGCACCCGACGGTTATCGAGGCGATTCAGTACCTCGCTGGAAAGCCGACTCTGCTGACGGCCGATCGTGCCGCCCGGGTGCTGGCGGGTCTGCCGCCCAAGGCCACCGCATGACGGTCCGCCTTGCGCTGTACAAGGCGCCGGGCAAGCTCAGCGACAGGCTGATCCGAGGCTGGACGCGCAGTCCCTACTCGCACTGCGAGCTGGTGCTGCCGGACGGCCGCTTTGTCAGCAGCTCGCCCAGGGACGGCGGCGTGCGCGCCAAGGTGATCGAGCCGGATCCGGCGGCCTGGGACTTCCTGCCCCTCCCCTGGATCCGGCCCGCCCACGTCGAGCAGCTGCTCGAGCAGGAAGCCGAGGCGGGTTATGACTGGCTGGGCGTTTTTGGCAGCCAGATCCTACCGGCCGGCATCCAGAGCCGGTCGCGCTGGTTCTGCTCTGAGTTCTGCGCCTACGTTTTAGACCTGGAGCAGCCGCAACGCTACAGCCCGCGCCAGCTCGCCGAAACCATACAGTGGGCACACGGGGTACTTCGCACTACTTCATGAGGTCTTTCATGACCATTTGAGTTATTGTCACGCGCTCGAGACAAGGAGGCCTCATGCGCGAGATAACCCATCGGATCAAGCTCTATAACAGTCGACTGAAAGTTAAATCCCAACTCTTGGCAAGCAGCCTAATTTTTAAACTACTGCTAGCTCAAGTTATCCTTTCGGTAACAGCGATTGGAATCTATGCGGTAGAAAGATTCTGGAGTGGGGGCACGACTTACGCTTTTCTACCATTTTGGGTTCTATTGACCGAGATAGCTTTTATTCCAGGCTTCTTTCAGCTCGCAATAATGAGAGAGTACGCTCGAGATAGAGCATTACACCCTGGGTCACCCACTCACTCGCTGCCTATCATGTATGAGCGATCGCGCCAACGAAAATTGAATTGCCTACGATCTGTATTCGGCGGACCCATTTACCCTAAATCTCTTGCTGATGACCTTATAGAAAAGTGGGAGTGGTCGAAGACCTTGAAGAACCAAATCAGGAATGCCAGCGGCATCCAGGTCAAGGGCTTCTTCCGCCTTCCTTCCTCGGCAGTACTGGCGGGCTATCTGATTGGCATTGCAGGTATCGCGGTCACTTTGGTAGTCACTTTGCTCCAACGTGAGGAGACCCTCGCTTCTCTTCCAGAATCATGGTCAATTTTCAAAACACTCATGTTTTTCGCATTCACTCTTGGTCTAGTTCCTATTGTTGCCCTCCTCATTCTAGTGCCAGCGATCTGGAATGGCCTCATAGACTCAGGGCTTGGCATCAGAGAGAGCCTAGATGACGATTACCTTAGCGATAAGTCATTCTTCCTATTCATAGGACAGTTAGCTGAACTCCATGAGACCAGGGAACCTCGACTGCTATTAAAAACCAGCCGTAGGGTTCGTATGCTAACTCTTCTACTTACCTCACCGATTTCAGATCTGCTGAAGACATTACGGGAAGCACGAGCGACTGAGGCAAACGACGAAAGTGATCAGCGCCGCATCAGCGATAGCTTGTAAAAGCTAGCGCTACAAAAGCTACACCGCGCATCCCGCGCGCGGATCCGCCAGCCTGTGCAGCGTCATCTACCTACCTGCGCAGGCAACCCCTCATGGCTGACTTCCATCACGGCGTGCGTGTCCTCGAGATCAATCAGGGCGCCCGCTCCATTTCCACCGTTTCCACGGCCGTCATCGGCATGGTTTGCACCGGCAGCGATGCCGATGCCACCACCTTCCCGCTCGACACGCCCGTCCTGCTGACCAACGTCCAGGCCGCTGTCGGCAAGGCCGGTACCAAGGGCACCCTCGCCCCCTCTCTGCAGGCGATCGCCGACCAGTCCAAGCCCGTCGTGGTCGTGATCCGCGTCGCAGACGGCGCCAGCGCTGCCGAGCTGCAATCCAACCTGATCGGTGGCGTCGTCGCCGGCCGATACACCGGCATGAAGGCCCTGCTCGCGGCCAAGGCCAAGCTCGGCGTGACGCCGCGCATCCTGGGCATTCCCGGGCTCGACACCCAGGCCGTGACCACCGCCCTGCTGCCGATCGCCAAGCAGCTGCGCGCCTTCGTCTACGCCAGCTGCTATGGCTGCGCCACCAAGGAAGAGGCCGTCGCCTACCGCACCCAGTTCAGCGCTCGCGAGCTGATGGTCCACTGGCCGGACTTCCTGGCCTGGTCCACCACCGACAACAAGACCGTCACCGCGGCCGCCACCGCCCGCGCCCTGGGCCTGCGCGCTCAGATCGACCAGGAGACCGGCTGGCACAAGACCCTCTCCAACGTCGCCGTGGCCGGCGTCACCGGCGTGTCCAAGGACGTCTTCTGGGACCTGCAGAACACCGCCACCGACAGCGACTACCTCAACGGCAACCAGATCACCACGCTGATCAACCACGAGGGCTACCGCTTCTGGGGCTCGCGCACCTGCAGCGACGACGCGCTCTTCACCTTCGAGAACTACACCCGCACCGCCCAGGTGCTGGCCGACACCATGGCCGAGGCGCATTTCTGGGCGGTCGACCGCCCGATGCACCCGAGCCTGGTGCGCGACATCGTCGAGGGCATCAACGCCAAGTTCCGCGAGCTGACCCGCCAGGGCTACCTGCTGGGCGGCGAGTGCTGGTACGACGCCGACGCCAACGCGGCCAGCACCCTCAAGGCCGGCAAGCTCTTCCTGGACTACGACTACACCCCCGTCCCGCCGCTGGAAGACATGACCCTGCGCCAGCGCATCACCGACCGCTACCTGGCCGACTTCGCGACCCGCGTTAACGCCTGATCCTGATTACCCGGCGCCCCTATGGGCGCCCACTGGAGAGCTGCCCCCATGGCCATGCCTCGCAAACTCAAGAACATGATGCTTTTCAACGACGGCCACTCCTACCTGGGCGTCGCCAAGTCCGTCACCCTGCCGACCCTCGGCCGCAAGATGGAAGCCTTCCGCGGCGCCGGCATGAACGGCCCGGTGAAGGCCGACCTAGGCCTGTCCGATGACGGTATCCAGCTGGAATGGACCCTCGGCGGCCTGGACCTCACCGTCCTAAAGCAATTCGGCGCCGTGGGCGCCGCAGCCGTGCCCCTGCGCTTCGCCGGCGCCTACCAGCAGGACGACACCGGCGACGTCACCGCCGTAGAGGTTGTCGTCCGCGGCCGCCACGAAACCATCGAGATGGGCGAAGCCACGGCCGGTGAAGATACCGAGCACAAGATCACCACCACCTGCAGCTACTACAAGCTCACCGTCGAGGGCCAGACCCTTATCGAGATCGACCTCCTGGCCTTCATCGAGAACGTCGGAGGTGAGGATCGCCTCGCCAAGCAGCGCGCCGCCCTCGGCATCTGAACCCATCCGAGCCCGCTGCGGCGGGCCATTCCTAGCCCATTCCCTGGAGCACCCCCATGACCGATACCACCGACAACGTCGTCGTCCTCGACCAACCCATCGTCCGCGGCGAGACCACCATCGAGCAGATCACCCTGCGCAAGCCCAATGCCGGCGAGCTGCGCGGCATCACCCTGTCCGACCTGCTGCAGCTGGACGTCAACGCCATCGTCCGCGTAACCCCGCGCATCAGCAGCCCCACTCTCACCGAGGCCGAGCTACGCGCTATGGACCCGGCCGACCTGGTCGACGTCGGCGGAAAGATCGCTGGTTTTTTGCTGAAGAAGTCCGACAAGGCGGCGCTCTTCCCCGCCAAGTAGAGGATGCGATGGCGGACCTCGCCATCACCTTCCACTGGCAACCGGCCCAGCTCGATGCCCTGGGCCTGGCCGAACTGATGGACTGGCGCGAGCGCGCCCGCAAACGAGTCACCCCCGATGGCCAATGACCTCCAGATCCGAGTCTTGCTGTCCGCCCTGGACAAGGTCACGGCCCCGCTCAAACGCATCGCCGGGGGCGGCAACGCGACCGCCCGGGCGCTCAAGGCTGCCCGGGACCGGGTCAAGGAGCTCAACCAGCAGCAGCAAGACATCAGCGCCTACCAGCGCCAGCGCGAGGCCGTGCGCCAGAGCGCCGAGGCCCTGGCCAAGGGCCAGGAGAAGCTGCGGTCCTACCGCGAGCAGCTCAAGGCCATGGACGCGCCGTCCGCCGCCTTCCAGAAGACCTTCGCCAACGCGGCCGCAGCCGTCGACAAGCTGCAGGCCAAACACACCGCCCAGCGCACCGAGCTGCAGCGCCTGCTGCCAATCATGCGCGCCAGTGGCGTCGATACCCGCGACCTCGGCGGCGCTCAGGCGCGGCTGCAGGCGCAACTCACCAGCGCCAATGCCGCGATCGACACCCAGCGGGGCAAGCTCGAGCGCCTCAATCGTATGCAGGAGAAGCTGGCCAGCGTCCGCAACAAGCTCAAGCGCGGCCAGGAGTTCGCCGGCAACGCCGCCATGGCCGGCGCCAGCTCGGCTGCCACCGGCGCCGCGATCGGCGGCCCGGTGCTGGGCATAATCAAGGCCTTCGCCCCAGCCGAGGACGCCGCCACCCAGCTGCGCGCCTCACTGATGCTGAGCGACGGCACCGCCCCCAAGGAATTCAAGGAGATCTCCGACCTGGCCACGCGCCTGGGCGATCGCCTGCCCGGTACCACAGCCGAATTCCAGGAAATGATGACCATGCTGGTACGCCATGGGATGTCCGCCAAGACCATCCTCGGCGGTATGGGCGAGGCTGCTGCCTACCTAGGCGTCCAGCTCAAGATGCCAGTCACCGAGGCCGCTGAGTTCGCCGCCAAGATGCAGGACGCCACCCGCACCAGCGAGAAGGACCTCATGGGGCTGATGGACACCATCCAGCGCGGCTTCTACCTGGGCGTCGACTCCAACAACATGCTCGAAGGCTTCAGCAAGATCAGCCCGGCGCTGGACATCATCAAGAAGGAGGGCCTCGAGGCGGCCAACGCGCTTGCCCCCTTGCTCATCCAGCTCGACCAGACCGGCATGGAGGGCGGCGCCGCCGGCAACGCCCTGCGCAAGATCTTTCAGATGGGCATGGACACCACAAAGGTCGGCAAGGCCAACAAGGGCATCAAGCAGAAGGGCATCCAGCTGGACTTTACCGACGGCAAGGGCGAATTCGGCGGCATGGAGAAACTCTACGCCCAGCTGGACAAGCTCAAGGGGCTCAACACCGAGACCCGCCTGGGCGTGCTGAAACAGATCTTCGGCGACGACTCCGAGACCCTCACCGCGCTCAATACCATGATGTCCAAGGGCCTGGCCGGCTATCAGGAAGTCCAAGGCAAGATGAAGGCCCAGGCAGACCTGCAGATGCGCGTCAACGAGCAGCTGGGCACCCTCTCCAACACCTGGGAGGCCGCGACTGGCGCCTTCACCAACGCCCAGTCCGAATTCGGCGCCGCCATTGCGCCCCAGCTCAAGGATATCATCACCTGGCTGGGTGACCTCGCCGGCAAAACGGGCGCCTGGGCACGCGAGAATCCGGTCCTCGCCGGCAACCTGGTCAAGGTGGCCGCGGTGCTGTCTGCCGTCTCGATCGCCTTCGGCACCGTCGCTCTGGGCGTTGCCGGCGTGCTCGGCCCCTTCCTCGCGCTGCGCTTCATGCTCGCACAGGTCGGCATCCGCTTGCCGAGTCTGATCGGCCTGCTGTTCAACCTCGGCAAGACCGCCCTGCCCTTGGTGGCCACCGGCTTCCGGCTGCTCGGCGCTGCCGTAATGGCCAATCCCATCGCCGCCATCATTCTCGGTTTGGTCACCGCGGGCGCTCTGCTCTACACCAACTGGAGCACTATTGGCCCGTGGTTCAGAGGGTTGTGGGAGGAGATGAAGACGGGAGCCACGGGTGGTATTGCTGGGATCGCCAAGCTGATCCTGGACTTCTCCCCGATCGGTCTCTTCTACCGCGCCTTCGCGGCGGTGATGACCTACTTCGGTGTCGAGCTTCCCACCAAATTCACTGACCTCGGCGGCATGATGATGCAGGGCCTGGTCAACGGCATTACCAGCGGCCTGGGCGCGGTGAAGAACGCGGTGATGGGCGCCGGCGAGAGCGCGATCAACTTCTTCAAGGAGAAGCTCGACATCCACTCGCCGTCCCGCGTCTTCGCCGCCCTGGGCGAGTTCACCATGCAGGGCCTGGCCATCGGCCTGGGCAAGGGGGAAGGCAGTCCGCTAGCCCAGATCGCCGGTACAGCAAAACGCATCGCAAGCACCGGCGCGATCGCCCTGGGCGTCGGTACGGCCGCCACCCCGGCGCTGGCCAACGGCATCACCTTCGACGACCGCCCCGCGATGTCCGCCGCAGCGCCCGCTGCGCCGACAGGCGGCGACGTTTACCACATCACCATCAACGCAGGTACCGGTATGGACGGCCAGGCGATCGCCCGCGAGGTCCAGGCCGCCCTGGCCCGCATCGAGAACCAGAAGGCCGCCCGCAGCCGCAGCAGCCTCAGAGATAGGACCTGACCACCATGATGATGGCCCTCGGCAACTTCATCTTCAGCCTATACACCCTCGCCTACCAGGAGCTGCAGCGGCAGACCGACTACCGCCACGCCAGCAGCTCCCGCGTGGGCGCCGCGCCGGCGCGCCAGTTCCTGGGCAAGGGCGACGACAGCATCACCCTGCCGGGCTGGCTCGCCCCGGAGCTCGCCGGCACGCCCAGCAGCCTGGACGTGCTGCGCTACATGGCCGGTACCGGCGGTGCTTGGCCACTCATCGAGGGCAGCGGGCGGATCTACGGCCTCTGGGTCATCGAGAGCATCACCGAGACCAAGACACTGTTCTTCTCGGACGGCACCCCGCGCCGCATCGAGTTCAGCATTGCCCTCAAGCGCGTTGACGACGACACCGGCCGCGAGCTGCTCGGCGCCGGCATGGCCGGCATGGGCACCCTGCTGAGGAAGCTGCTGTGATCCAGGAGCTGCTCGACACCGCCACCGGCCAGCTGCGTACCCTCGGCCGCGACCTGGTGCAGGGCGCCACCTATGCCCAGGCCCGCTACCAGATCCTGGTCGACGGCAAGGACATCAGCGCCCTCATCGCGCCGCGGCTGATCAGCCTGGATCTGACGGACAACCGCGGTCTCGAGGCTGACCAACTGAGCCTGGTGCTGTCCGACCACGACGGCCTGCTGGCCATCCCGCCCCGGGGCGCCAAGATCCGCCTCTGGCTGGGCTGGTCCACCACCGGCCTGATCGACAAGGGCAGCTACATCGTCGACGAGACCGAGCACAGCGGCGCCCCCGACGTGCTCAGCATCCGCGCCCGCAGCGCCGACCTACGCAAAGGCCTCAAGACCAAGCGGGACCAGAGCTACAGCGCCACTACCCTGGGCGCCGTCCTACGCGTCCTGGCCGCGCGCCAGGGACTCACCCCGCTCATCGCGCCCGCCCTCGAGGCGCAGCAGATCCTGCAGCTGGACCAGACCGGCGAATCGGACGCCAACCTGCTGACCCGCCTGGGTGAAGACTACGATGCGGTGGCCACCGTGAAGGCGGGCCGGCTGCTGTTCCTCCCGGCCGGCGGCGGCAAGGCGGTCAGCGGCGCCGACCTAGGCCACGTCACCCTCACCCGCAAGGACGGCGACCAGCACAGCTACCTGCAGGCCGATCGCGAGAGCTACGACGCCGTGCGGGCCTTCTACTACGACGTCAACAGCGCCAAGAAGCAGGAGGCCATTGCCGGCGGCGGCGACAACGTGAAGGACCTACGCCACACCTACGCCGACCAACTCTCAGCGCTGCGCGCCGCCCGGGCCGAGTGGAACCGCCTGCAGCGCGGTACCGCCACCCTCACCTACCAGCTCGCCCTGGGCCGGCCTGAGCTCATGCCCGAGCTCACCTACACCCTGCAGGGCGTGAAGGCCGAGATCGACGCCATCATCTGGTACGGGGGGAATGTGCAGCACAGCCTCACGGCAGACGGCGGCTACACCACGCGCCTGGAGCTGGAAGCTAAGCTGCCGGAAGACCTAGTAGCCGACCTGGTCGACGAGATCCAGGGCGATTACACCGGCATCATCGCCTACTACCGCGATCCCAAGACCGGCAAGGAGCACACCCTAACCGAGGGGGACCAGAGCAAGCCGCGACGGCTGCGTCACTTGTACGCGACGAAGGCAACAGCGAAGCGGGCGGTGGAACGGGAGTGGCAGAAGCTACAGGCGGCGAAGCCTTCAGTTTGATCTCCACGATATCGGACCATGAACCCGGGATAGATCTCTAACCAACCGATACACCCGCTCCTGCTCGTGACAAGGTAGCAGCCGAAACACCTGCACCAGCTCTTTTTCCAACGAGGACGCCTTAGGCTGCAATGTCTGGCTGGGAGGTATGGGATGAGTTTGGATGGCCTGTTCCATGTTTTCAACAACCCGGCTATACTGTTTTTTCGTACAGTACATTTTGTGATGGTGTTCGCCAACCCTCTAGAAACCAAACAGTTGAGTGTTAGGTAGGTGCTGGTAGTGCGCTAGCTGGCTGAACTGTATGCTTTCCGAGTACTGTATACATATACAGTTATATTTTGTGGCATAGTCCGCCCCCGCTTTTCCGGTCATCCAGATGCTGAGCGACTGGCTAGGCCTCACGTCAAGCAGTTCGTTTTGTGATCATTATATGGAGCAGTCATGTCGAAGACCTTTGTCACCCCCCTCCGATACCCAGGAGGCAAAGGCAGGCTAGGAGCATGGCTAGCTGAAGTGATCAAGCTCAATGGGTTACAAAACGGCACATATATTGAGCCTTACGCTGGAGGCGCTGGAGCAGCTGTTTTTCTACTTTCCAACAACTACATTGATCGAATCGTGATCAATGATGCAGATCCCGTAATCTATGCTTTTTGGAAAGCAGTACTCAACGATACTGAGCGCTTGATTAGCCTGATCCAAAACACCCCAGTGACAATGGAAACTTGGCACAACCAAAGATCAATAGTTGATTCCGGAGACACGGCAGACTGGACAGCTCTTGGCTTCGCAACTTTCTTCCTTAATCGAACAAATCGATCAGGAATCATAAAAGGCGGTGTTATTGGCGGGAAAGATCAAACAGGTCCTTACAAAATCGGCGCCCGCTATAAAATCGAAGATCTCATCCTTCGTATTCGACGACTCGAAACACTGAAAGACCGAATCTCACTATTTAATTTAGACGCAATGGATTTATTAGAAGCAAGGAACATCGGTCGCGACGATAACAGCCTTACATATCTCGACCCTCCTTACTACCAGAAGGGCAGCCAACTTTACCGTAACCATTACAAGCCTGAAGATCACAAGCACATTGCAGAGAAAGTACAAGCCATGAACACGCCATGGCTTGTCACCTATGACAATTGTGAACCCATAAGAAACCTGTATCAAGAATCCAATTGCGTAGAATTCTCTTTACAGTATTCAACTCACATATTGAGGCCAAAGGCCACTGAAGTCATGTTTAGCGGCGGACTAACTCTCTTTACAGACCCATACATCAAGCGCTAGCAACTACCAACACGCAATAACATACTCTGAAATCTCATCCCAAAGAGCATTCAACGTCTCGCCACTTGGAAATCTTTCCGTATTATGCAAGTACTTTTGAAGGGTAGTTATATTTATAAGCCCCCCTTCATTAGTGCAGTTGCTAATTATCGCCCCTAGGCGCTCTTTGGAAATAGCATTCGTTATACACATATGCTCTGCACAGGCTTTAACCCTAGCGCGAAGGCTACTATCCTCCTTCCGCATAGCCTCAGGATATCTTTCCAAGTAATTATTTGTACTTAGCTCCACAAGTGCCCTAAGCAAAAAAGCAACTGATATTGGCGTTCCATCTTTCCCTGAATGCTTCAGCTTTGCCAATTCAAAGACTATATCTTTAACTTTCTTTTCTTCCGGGGGCAGTACAAGCCCAGACCCTTTAAACGAAAATACTTTCAGACGCAGGCCTGAGCGTGGTCCTATACGACTATCGCCGCCAGAAGGTTTAGCCGAATCAACCGTCCCACCTAGAGGGTTTTGCTGCGTGCCTGTGGGATTTACAGGCTCATCACTATTAGAGTCCTCACCCCAATCATCACTGCGCTTTTCTGACTCCAGATAATTGTCATCGCCGCCATCATCATTCACAGAATAATCTTCAGCATCAAAGCCTGCAGGCACTTCAGCAGGCTCGGTTAGCCCAACTGAAAAACGTACTGAAGCAATATAATCATTCCCTTGATTAATTGATCTAAGATCATCCACCTTTAGAGCCTTGCTTGCTAGATCAGCAATAACTTTTGAGGCCATGTGTTTAGCTTTTTCTTGTTCAATCACAAGCTTAAGCTTGTCATCCTGAACAACAAATCCAAGCCCCAACAAAGCATTCTGCTTTAAAAACCTTGCCAACGTAGATACGGGAAACTCATCCTCCACCTCAATACCTTGGCCTTCAGACCAATAAAGGTATTGACCAGCCCGCTTGTATTGAGAGGATTGCTTATGCTCTAGGAGAAATAGAGTTCTTAGATAAGAAGACCACACTACCTGGCCTGCTCCACCCCTTGCACCAGAATGCCTGCTCAACACTTCTCTAACCAACACCTCTTCTATATCGCAGCAGTGGCACTCTACCGTCTTTGGTATATTGTCTTTGTATATTTCACCAAGCTTTTCTATTCGACGCCTCAATTCAGGACTAGGACATAACGAAGGCTTGTTTAATAGTTTAAGACAAGCCACTCGTCTATTTCCATCCCAAGCCTTGTATTTATTCCCCGCAGTTGAAACGAGAATAGAAACAGTACCCAGCCCATCTTTAGCGATGCTCTTCATCAAAGTCATGAATGTGTCTTCATCCTTAAGCAGACGTCTTATGCAGTCTGACTGATCAACTCCATGACGAATTCGAGCATTTCCTTCATCCAGTAAGAGCTTGGAAACTGGCACAGACGCGAGTCTTTTGAAATACCTACGGCTCATTGTTTATTCCCTTAATCATGATCAGTAGTAGCGTTCAGGTAGGCTAGGACTAAGACTTTCTAGAATCCAGTGCACCATCTGCCGCAGCCATAGCAAATGCCATTCGGCGAACAGACTCTCTGTTGTAATCGGACATACCTCGGAGGTAGGCAACTATTTCCTGCTCTTCTTTCGTTAGAGCCGTCTCTTCAATAGGTTGACGCTTTCCGGTAAGAACATAGAGCACATCGACGCCAGCAGCAGCGATCGCCTCTAGATAGGCAGAATCAGGATTCCGCTCTCCCTTCTCGTATTTCCCCTGCGAATTTCGATTCACGCCACCGATTTGGCCCAACTCGTCCTGGGTCAAGCTCAGCCGATCTCGCTCTTCGCGCAATCTGTCGCCTAATGCACGCGCTTGCACACAATTTCCTTTGACTTGCGCCCTAATGGGTGCATAATCAGCTTCTGATGAACACGTTTGAACACATATGGACACTATGCCTGCCCCTCTGACTACCGAGCAAGCCCGCGCCAAGCTGGATCGAGCGGGCATATCCATCGCCGAGTTCAGCCGCACTCATGCGCTGAACAAAAATTTGGTCAGCGACTTGTTGAACGGTCGCAAGAAAGGCCGTCGTGGTGAGGCTCACCGCGCGGCAGTCCTACTCGGCATCAAACAGGGTGAGATCCCAGCCCCCACTGCGGCGCAACACTATGGGCGCGCGGTCCAGGGAGAAACTGGAACATGAAACGTCCTGCCCTAGAAACCCGCCGCCAGGTCGTCAGCGCCGTGATTTGCGCCTATCCCGGCGGCCGCGAATGCGCCGCCGCCCGTCTCGGCCTGCCGCTCAAGAAGTTCGACAACCACGCCTATGAGACCGCTGGCTGCCGGCCACTGACCGACGATCAGATCCGGCTGCTGGAGCAAGAGACCGGCACCACTCACCTGGTGGACTATCTGGCCGGGCAGTACGGCGGCTTCTTCGTCCGCCAGGCTGAGGTGGAAGACCTGGACAACGTCGATCTCTACGCTCGCAGCGTGGAGACGGCCGTCAGGCGCGGACGGCTGAACCAACTCATTGCCCAGGCGCTGGAAGACGGCGTGATCGACGAGAAGGAGGTAGTCACTCTCCTGGCCGCCCACCGTCACTACATGGCCGGTAGCGCCGCAGAGATGCATGCGGTCGTCACGCTCCACGTCAGCAAGCCCGGAAGAACACCAGGCTAGCCGCAAGACCCGAATCCCAGTCGCTCGCCAGGATGGCGGGTCAGTAGTCGGCGCGGAGCGCCAGAACGCCGCGAAAGCGGTGGGAGTCACGATGGAATTCCTGTTCAGGCCCTTCCGCAAGGCCAAGCGCAGCCGCTTCATCTGCGAAACCTGCGGCGCGCCCCTGGTCTGCCGCACCAGCTGGGCCGAGCACCTCTTCATGCGCCGCGAGCTGTACCAGTGCGATTTCGTCCCCTGCAGCCAGAGCTATTGGGGTCGTAACGAACTGACGCACTGCGCGGCCCAGAGCGGCCTACCCGGGGCGAAGCCTTCGGCATTGCCCATGCAGACGCGGGACTATGTAGCCATGGCCCAGCAGGTGTACGAACACAACCAACGCCTGGCCGAGGCCAAGAACGAGCACCAACTGGATCTGCTGGACGCAGAGCCGGACCACCAACCGCAGCACGCCAAAGAGGATCTTGCATCGTGATGACCACCTACCCCGCCGACTACCTCGAAACCATGCAGGCCGCTGCCCTGGGCTTCCTCCGACGCCATGAGGGCCAGTACCTCGGCCAGAATCAGGCGCTGTTCCAGCGCGCCGTGGAAAACCTCCAGACCCTGGGCGTTCACCAGCCCACTGCCGAACGCTTGGTGTCACGCGCCCATGACCAGCTCGAGGCCCTCAAGGGCCACCGCTTCCTCGACATCGACGCCAGCACCGGCGACACCGCCGTCCTGGTCAACCCGGCCACCGGCCAGCGCTATCGCATTCCGATCGCGGAGATCTTCGACGCCCTGATCGACGAAGACCCCGGCGCCCAATCCACCACCCGCTAATCCCTGACTGACCCGCCCTATGCCCGCCGTTGCGTGGGTAGGGGTGAACTGCGCCCTCTTGCAGCGAGAACCACCATGCCCAGCACCCTATCCGTCCAGATCGACCTGCCACCGGAGCTCGCCGAGAGCTACGCCAACTGGCTGCAGAGCCGTGTCGACCACACCATCCGCCAGCACCAGTGGGAGCCCCGCTTCACCCGCATCGAGGACTGGACCAGCCGCCGCACCGCCATCCTACGGCGCTATCCGCCTTTGCTCGCCGCCGACCAGACCGCCACGCAGATCCGCGCCCAGCTCGCCGCCCAGGAGGCCAACTGATGCGCCGCCGACTCGACGTCACCCTCTCCCACAACGGTGGCCAACCCCTGGTCGTCTCCAACGATGGCGCCCTGGGCGTGGTGGACTTCTGGACGCCCGCCGAGCTGCGCGAACTGGCCCGCGCCCTCAACGTCCTGGCCACCGATGCCGAGCGCCATGGCTGCGGTGACCTGCGCCTGATCCGCGAACTCGGTACTGGCCGGCCGGCGGAGTTCTGAGCATGCGGCAGATGGACCAACAGCTCCGCGCCGACGTGCTCCAGCGCCTCGAGCAGGACCTTGGCATGCAGCGCATCAGCGGCACCAAGTACCTGCGCAAGGGCGAATGCCCGGCCTGCCACAAGCGCGAGCTGTTCACCGATCACACCAACCCCTGGGTGGTGAAGTGCGGCCGCGAGGCCAAGTGCGGTCAGAGCTGGCACGTCAAGGAGCTGTTCAGCGAGCTGTTCGAAGACTGGTCCGAGCGCTTCAAGCCCAGCGCCGACGCCCCGGCCGCCAGCGCGGACGGCTACCTGCAGTTCGCCCGCGGCTTCGACCTGGCCCTGATCAAGGGCTGGTACACCCAGGAGACCTACTGGGATCGCGCCCAGGGCCTCGGCTCGGCTACCGTCCGCTTCCACTTGGCCAAGGGCGGCTACTGGGAACGGCTGATCGATCGCCCGGCGCGCTTCGGCAAGCAGAAGGCCCGCTTCCAGCCCGGCGCCAGCTACCGCGGCGTCTGGTGGTGCCCGCCGAGCCTGGACCTGCAGACGGTCAAGGAGCTATGGATCGTCGAGGGCATCTTCGACGCCATCGCTCTGCTGCACCACGGCATCGCCGCCGTCTCGGCCATGAGCAGCAACGCCTATCCCGAGGAATCGCTCAAGGCGCTGGCCAGCGACCGCCAGGGCGATCTACCCAAGCTCGTCTGGGCCCTGGACAACGAGCCCGGTGCCCACCGTTACACCCGCCGCTGGGCCCGCCAGGCGCGCGAGCTGGGCTTCAACTGCGAGGCGGCGCAAATTCCCCAACCGGGCAGCCGCAAGGTCGACTGGAACGACCTGCACCAGCGCTGGACCTTCGAGCCGGACGAGGCCAAGCGCACCGCACGCCGCGAGCACGACCTCAAGGAAGCCCGCTACCACGGCGCTCTGCTGCTGGCCGACACCGCCGCGGAGAAGGCGGTGCTGATGTACGAATGGCGCGAGCGCCACGAATTTCACTTCACCTTCGAGAGCCGCCTCTACTGGTTCAAGCTCGACCTCGACAAGTACAACAAGGCCCTGGCCCACCTCGAGGAATCCGAGCGCGACGAAGACCGCCAGCTCACCAGCAAGCAGCAGCGCGACAGGGCCATGCGCCTGGCCGGCAACGTGGTGGAGATCGCCAACTGTGCGCCACAGGCGCTGTACTTCCAGCGCAACGAGGTCACCGACGAATCCTGGTACTACTTCCGCGTCGAGTTTCCCCACGACGGCCCGGCGGTGAAGAACACCTTCACCGGCGCCCAGGTCGCCGCCGCCAGCGAATTCAAAAAGCGCCTGCTCAGCATGGCCGCCGGCGCCGTCTTCACCGGCAGCGGTACCCAGCTCGACAAGATCATGAAGGACCAGCTCTTCGGCCTGAAGACGGTGGAAACCATCGACTACGTTGGCTACAGCCGCGAGCACGGCTGCTACGTGTTCGGCGACCTCGCGGTACGCGACGGCCAGGTTCACCGGGTCAACGACGAGGACTATTTCGACTTCGGCAAGCTGCGCCTCAAGACCCTGCAGAAGACCATTGGCCTGCACCCCAATGACGTGGCCGCCGACTACCGCCAGGACTGGCTGCCCCTGCTCTGGACCTGTTTCGGCGCCAATGGCCTCACCGCCCTCACCTTCTGGTTCGGCTCGCTGTTCGCCGAGCAGATCCGCGCCCGCTATCAGTCCTTCCCCTTCCTGGAAGCTACCGGTGAAGCCGGCGCCGGCAAGACCACTCTGCTCACCTTCCTCTGGAAGCTGTTCGGCCGGGCCGGCTACGAAGGGTTCGACCCGTCCAAGTCATCCACCGCCGGCCGTAGCCGCGCCATGGGCCAGGTCGCCGGCATGCCTATCGTGTTGATCGAAGGTGATCGCAACGACCCGGAAAAGGCCCACGCCAAGAGCTTCGACTGGGACGAACTCAAGGACTTCTTCGGCGGTGGCACCCTGCGCACCCGCGGCATGAAGACGGCGGGCAACGAAACCTACGAGCCCCCTTTCCGCGGCACCATCGCCATCAGCCAGAACGCCGCGGTCAGCGCCTCCGAGGCCATCCTCACCCGGATCGTCAAACTGCACTTCACCCGCCCGGTGCTCACCGACGAAAGCCGCGCCGCGGCCGACACCCTGAGCCGCATGGACGGCGACGCCCTCAGTCATTTCCTGCTGCTGGCCACCCGCAAGGAAGCCGAGGTCATGGCACTCTTCCATGAGCGCTTTCCGCAATACGAAGCCAAGCTCCGCCGCCTGGACGACACCTGCTTCTGCTGCGGCGCGCCCCTCGGTGCCGATGCCCGTCATTGCAGCAGTTGCCAGAGCGACCTGGTTGGCCACCTGCGCATCGAGCGGATCGTGAAGAACCACGCCATGGTCCTCGCCCAGCTCGACTGCCTGACCCTGGTGGTGGCCATCCCCGAAGACATGATCCGCCAGACCCAGCGCACCATCGTCCGCATCGCCCTGGAGCGCCAGGCCGCCATCAGCGCGGACAACTCAGTAGTCACCGAATTCTGGCAGGTCTACGACTACCTCGAATCCATGAGCAGCGACCCGGTCGTCAACCACAGCGATGACGACCGTCTCATCGCCATCAACCTCAACGAGTTCATCGAGCGCGCCGCCGAGCACCGCCAGCGCCTGGCCGACCTGAGCACCCTGCGCGAGCTGCTCAAGGACAGTCGCCAATTCCGCTACCTGGACAACAAGGTCGTCACCAGCCGCATCCGCAAGAAACAGCGGCGCGCCAACCCCCTGGACACCCGCGCGGACAAGGTCCGCTGCTGGGTCTTCACCAACCCAGCGGGCCCAGCGTGAACGGCCTCGAATCCCCTTACCGCGCGGGCCAAAGCGCGGAAACGAAAAAGCCCGGAGGAGCTGCAACTCCCCCGGGCCCTACCACCACCCCTGGAGAACCATCATGCGAATGACCCAGCGCAGCAGCACGCACCAGCCTATCACGCTCCACCCGCCCCTGGTCCGCCGGATCAGGGCCACCGCGCTACTCGGCGAGGCCCTGATCCGCTACCAGGTCAGCCACACCCTCGGCGATCGCATCCACCTGCTGGCCCTGGCCAGCATGGCCAACACCCTCGGCGCCCTGACCCAGCAGGACGCCGACGTCATCAACACCGCTCTGGCCAAGCCGGTCCAGCAGCACCCAGGAAAAGGAGAGTGAACATGAACAGCCTCAATCTCATCAGAAACGCCTTCCAGTTCGCCGAGCGCGACGTCCGTACCGCCATCGGTGGGGATGGGGAAGTCTGGTTCTGTGCCAAAGATGTCTACGAGGTGCTTGGCATCGTCTGGAAAGGTGCATCGGGCAGTCTGAAAAACATCCCCGAAGAGTGGCGAGGGATATGCTACTGCCAGACGCGTGGCGGGGGTCAGGAGGTCATTTTCATCTCAGAACCCGCTGTCTATCAGACCATCTTCGCCTCTCGCAAACCGGAGGCACAGGCGTTCGCTGGATGGGTCTGCAAGGAGGTACTTCCCTCCATCCGCAAGCAAGGCTTCTTCGGCACCGTTCCCGGACCGCAGCGGGCCGCCTACTCCCGGCAGATCGCCAAGCTCACCCAGCAGCTGGTAGGCACCAAGGACGCCTTCGCCCGCCAGCTCCTGATCGCCGAGCTACGCGACCTGTGCAGTCTGGTCGGCAGACCGATGCCAGACCTGGCCTTGCTGGGCAAGGACCATCAGCAACTGCCGCTGGAGGTGTGACCGGTGAACACCCTCTTTCTGCTCATGGCCCAGTACCAAGGCGCCGCGGTGGTTCCGCTGGAGCGCCTGTGCACCGACTACTTCAGCCACCTGACGCCGACCAAGCTGCGGAGCAAGATCATCGCCGGCGTCATCGATCTACCGCTGGTACGGATCGAGAACAGCCAGAAGGCCGTCCAGGGCGTCCACCTGGCGGACCTCGCCCGCTATCTGGATCTGCAGCGCGAGCAGGCCGTCCGCGAGAACGACAAGCTCCACAACCGGGCCAACTAGCCCGTCACGCGCGCGCCGAGCGTCACCGGCGCCGCGATGATCCTCTCCAACCAGGGCCATCCCGCATAGGGATCGCCCCGGCCTCTCAGGTGCGTATAGCGCCGCAGCGAATTCCAGTCCCGATGGCCCGATACGCTGGCCACCCGCGGAATGTCCCAGTCCATCTCGAACAGCCGGCTGACGCCGTCGTGCCGCAGGTCGTGAAAGCGCAGATCCTGCAGCCCCAGGAACTGGCAGGCCTTGGTGAACGACGCCGAGATCGAGTCGCCGTTGTAGGGGAAGATCTCTTCGCACTCGCGCGGCATCGACTGCAGAATCGCCCAGGCCTCATCTGGCAGGTGGCACCAGACATGGTTGCCGATCTTCTGCCCGGGGTTCTTCATGTCGCGCACCAGCACCGCCTGGCGGCGCTCGTCCAGGTCGTCCCAACGGATGCGGGTGATCTCTTCCTGGCGGCGCGTGGAGAAGATGGCGAAGGCGATCACCTTGGGCATGTTGATCGACGCCGGCCGGCGCCGTTGCATCTCGAAGAAGTGCTCGAGCAACCGATCCAGCTCCTGGAGCTCGGGCCGCCGATTGCGCTCCTTGCTCTTGCTGACCATGCCCATCTTCTTCAGCACCCGGCGGGCGTCGGCCATGGCGTGCAGATCGATCTCGTACCCCCACGCCGGCCTGGCGATCGACAGCACGGCCGCCAGGTGCGAAAGGTCATTGCCCACCGTCTGCGCCTGCACACCACCACCCTCGGCGCCCATCCGCCACTGGCCATACTCCACCAGCCGCTGGCTGGTGAGCTCGCGGTCCTGCAGGTCACCGAGCCAGGTCTCGCCGATGACCTTCAGCGTTGCCTCCTTGGTCCGGCCGAGGGCACCGCCGTACTGCTCCAGGTACCTAGCGATCATCTGCCGCACGGTCGCCCCGCCTCGCGCGGCCCGTTCCAGCGCGCCAGGTTGCGCCAGTTCCGTTTCCCGCTTTTTCACCCATGCCTGCGCGGTCTGCTTCCGCTCGAAGGTCTGGGATTCTTGATAGACTACGACTCCTTCGCGGCGGAGCCTGATCTGGGCCGTATACCTCACGCCCTTCTTGTTTTCCCGCCGTGTAATCGTGCCCATTTGCCGTCCAGTGCTAAAAGTTTTTCCGCAGTGCTTAAATTTAGCACTGACCTCCGAAAAACCAGCAAAAATACGGCAAAATAGTGCTACAAACGAAGCCTCTTAATGCTAGCCGAAACCGCCTCAACCCCAGTCACCACGCGCCCTGAGCCGTCCCGCCGCTTTTCCGTGGCGCCCATGATGGATTGGACGGACCGCCATTGCCGCTATTTCCATCGTTTGCTGTCCCAGCATGCCCTGCTCTATACGGAGATGGTCACCACCGGTGCCCTGTTGCATGGCGATGCCCAGCGCTTTCTGCGCCATGACGAGACCGAGCATCCCCTGGCGCTGCAGCTAGGCGGCAGCGTGCCGGCCGAGCTGGCCGCCGCGGCGCGGTTGGGTGAGCAGGCGGGGTATGACGAGATCAACCTGAATGTCGGCTGCCCCAGCGACCGGGTGCAGAACAACATGATCGGCGCCTGCCTGATGGCCTATCCCGAGCGGGTGGCCGACAGCGTCAAGGCAATGCGCGATGCCGTGGCTATCCCGGTGACGGTCAAGCACCGCATCGGCATCTCCGGGCGCGACAGCTACGAGGCCCTGCGGGACTTCGTCGGCCAGGTCGCCGAGGCCGGTTGCCGCAGCTTTACCGTGCACGCGCGCATCGCCATCCTCGAAGGGCTGTCGCCCAAGCAGAATCGCGAGATCCCGCCGCTGCGCTACGACGTGGCCGCGCGGCTGGTGCAGGATTTTCCGGATCTCGAATTCATCCTGAATGGCGGGATCAAGACCCTGGACACCTGCCGCGAGCAGCTGGAGGTCTTCGATGGGGTGATGCTGGGTCGCGAGGCCTACCAGAATCCCTACCTACTGGCGGAAGTGGACGCGGCGCTCTACGACTGCGACCGCCCGCAACTGACCCGCCATGAGGTCATGCTGCAGCTGCGGCCCTATGTCGAGGCGCATCTGCAACAGGGTGGGCTCATCCATCACGTCACCCGCCATATCCTGGGCCTGGCGCAGGGCTTTCCCGGCGCGCGGCGCTTCCGTCAACTGCTGTCCACCGATCTGCATCGCAGCCCTGAACCGCTGCGCCTGTATGACGAGGCCACTGAACTTCTCAGGGGCCACTGAGTCACGTCTCCACGATGTCCATTCGTTAACCGAAGGAAAGACCTGCCATGAGCAAGCTGGAACAACTCAAGCAATACACCACGGTCGTCGCCGATACCGGCGATCTGGACGCCATCGCCCGCCTCAAGCCCTACGACGCCACCACCAACCCCTCGCTGCTGCTCAAGGCCGCTGCCCTGCCCCGCTACGAAGAACACCTGCAGGCTGCCTTCAGCGGCGCCAAGGGTGACATCGGTCTGGCCTGCGATCGCTTCGCCGTGGCCGTCGGTGGCGAGATCCTCAAGCTGATCCCCGGTCGCATCTCCACCGAGGTGGACGCGCGCCTGTCGTTCGACACCGCCGCCACCCTGGATCGCGCCCATCGCCTGATCGAACTGTACGAGAAGGCCGGTATCGGCAAGGACCGCGTGCTGATCAAGATCGCCTCCACCTGGGAAGGCATCCGCGCCGCCGAGCAACTGGAGAAGGAAGGCATCCAGACCAACCTGACCCTGCTGTTCTCCTTCGCCCAGGCCGCCGCCTGCGCCGAAGCGGGCGTATTCCTGATCTCGCCCTTCGTCGGTCGCATCTACGACTGGTACAAGAAGGCCGAAGGCCGTGACTACGAAGGCGCGGAAGATCCGGGCGTGAAGTCCGTGACCCGCATCTACCAGTACTACAAGGCCAATGGCTACGACACCGTGGTGATGGGTGCCAGCTTCCGCAACCTGAACCAGATCGAGCAGCTGGCCGGCTGTGATCGCCTGACCATCAGCCCCGAATTGCTGCAGCAGCTGTCGGAAGCCCAGGGCGACCTGCCGCGCGTGCTGAACGCCGACAGCACCGGTGGCGAGCCCAAGCAGCAGCTGAACGAGGCCGCCTTCCGCTGGGCGCACAACGAAGACGCCATGGCCACCGAAAAGCTGGCCGAAGGCATTCGCCAGTTCGCGCGGGATCAGGAAAAGCTGGAAGTGCTGCTGCCCGGCAAGCGCTAAGGGATCATTCGGTCAGTGCCTTTCGAGGGCACTGACCAGATCGCGAAAGGCATTGCGGTTGGATTCATTGAGGCCCATCAACACCCGATGGGCTTCAAGCACGCGACTGCGCACCTCGGCTTCGGACTGGTCCTGCGGTGGCAGGTCGGTCAGGCAATCCGGGCAAGGCAGTACGGTCTCGACGATGTTGAACACCTGATCGAAACCCATGGAATCCAGCAGGCGCAGGATGTCCGGGTTGTTGGTGGTCAGCATGGGCAGCAGCCCGATGCGCTGCCGCGACAGGATCGACAGCTTGGCCAGGAGGCCCAGGGTGGTGCTGTCGATACTCTGCGTCTCGGTCAGGTCGATGACGATGGACGAGAAATTCAACGACGAGAAGATGTGTTCGATGGTCGCGTCCAGCGCCGAGCACAGGGTGAGACGCACCTCGCCGGTAAACTTCAGGACGAAGGTGCCATCCTGCTCGGCAAATTGGATTTTTCCGGTGCTCATGCCAGGTTCCTGCTCAACACCAGCAAAGCGATATCGTCGGGCATCTCGGTGACGGATGCCAGATCCAGGGCTTCGCTCAGGCCTGCCAGTGTACCGCCGGCGCGGCGGACGTAGTCGGGCAAGCTGTGTTCTTTCTCTTTCAAATTGTCTCCCGGCAGCAGGTCGAAGATGCCATCCGAAAAGAGGGTCAGGCTGAAACGCTCGGGCAGATCCATCTGGTGGTCATTGTAGGTCGCCTCTTGGAACAGGCCGACCGGCAGCCCCTTGCCGACCAGGAATCGCGTTTCTTCCGGGGTATGCAGGACCGGCAGCGGCAGATGGCCACCGATGCTGTACGCCAGGGTACCCGTGGTTTCGTCGATGACGCCACCCAGCATGGTCACGTGCTTGCCCAATTTGCAATCCAGTAGACCCCTGTTGATGTGGCCGAGCACATCCGAGGGCTTGAATTCGGGCAGGGTGCCGTTGCGCTTGGACTCGTAGAGCAGGCGCGTGGTCATGAACTTGAGCAGCACGGTCACGAAGGCCGAGGACGCGCCATGGCCGGAGACGTCGGCCAGGTAGAAGGCAACACGGTGTTCGTCGATGCGAAAGTAGTCGACGAAGTCGCCGGACAGATACAGCGACGGAATGATCTCGTGGGCGAAGTTCAGCCCTTCGGTTTCCCAGGGCGTCACTGGCAGCATGTTCATCTGCACGTGGCGTCCGGCGTTCTGATCTTCCTGCAGCAGGCTCAGGCTGGCCTGCAGCTCGCGATTGGTGTTTTCCAGCTTGACCCGGTAGCGATCGTTTTCCAGACGCAGACGAGCGCGATCCAAGGCACGGTTGACCGAGTGCTCGAGCACCATCAGGTCTTCCAGCGGCTTGATCAGGTAATCGGCGGCGCCCAGGCGCAGGGCTTCCACGACGTCGCTCATGACGCCGGCGCCGGACAGCACCAGCACGGGCGTATCGATGGACAACTCGCTGATGCGGCGCAGCAGCGTCAGCCCGTCGACCTGCGGCATGCGCAGGTCGCAGATGATGAGGTCGGGCTGTTCGCGCTCGAATATTTCCAGGCCCTGCTGACCATTGCTGGCCTGCAGGACGTTGAAGCCACTGTCTTCGAGATAGTCGGCGAGACTGAGGCGAACCACCTCGTCATCGTCAATGATCAAGAGCGTGGCAGGCGAATTAGACATAGAGGATCCAGGCATGCACCCGAACGGCAAACCGGCGGACACTATCCGACACGGGCCACGGTGATTACGACACGGCGGAGACACTACTCCCATCCACCGGGGCGTTCAAGCTTGCCAACCGGATGGAATTTCTTTACAGGGTGCCGTTATGGAGTTTATACCTCCAGCAACCCGTCATCCATCCTCCCAAGCAGTAGGATTGCCATGAGTACCATCGACCGTTCTTACAGTGAAAAGCGCGACTTCATTCGCATGCATGTCGACTCCAAGGCCTTATTGAAGGTCGGCGACGCCTCCTTCGAGGCGCGTTGCGTCGATCTGTCCAGCACCGGCTTCCAGATCGAGGCCGCCACCAGCCTGCAGATCGGCGACAAGGTGACCGTGCTCATCCCCTCCAGCCATGCCGAACTCCCCGGCCTGGAAGCCGATACCGAGGTCCTGCGCGTCCAGGCGACGGACTCTGGCAAGCAGCTGCTCGGCCTGTCCGTACTGGAAATGCGCTAGAGGCTCCGATCCCCAATAAAAAAGGCAGCCCGTAGGCTGCCTTTTTTATTGGACGGCGACTAGAAGTCGTCGACCACCTGGCCATCCTTGACCTTGAATTCGCGGGTCTGCAGGTAGGCATTGCGGATGAAAACATACTTGTCGCCGGTGATCAGGCGCTCGGCCTGCAGCAGACCGGCCCGGGTGTCGACGGTGCTGAGGGCGAAGGCGCTGTTGCGCACGGCGACATCGTCGACATAGGGATAGGCGCTGGTGTAGCTGTCCGGAATGCGGCCAAGGCCGTCACGCACGCTGCTGGGACCGAAGAATGGCAACACCAGGTAGGGACCGCTGTTGGCGCCCCACTTGCCCAGGGTCTGGCCGAAATCCTCGTCGTTGCGCTGCAGACCGGCCTTGGTCGCCACGTCGACCAGGCCGAGGCCACCCAGGGTGGTGTTCATCAGCAGGCGCGCGGTATCGACCCCGGCGTGCTCGACCTTGCCCTGCAGCAGATCGTTGGCCAGGTTGCGCACGTCACCCAGGTTGTTGAAGAAGTTGCTCACGCCGGTCTGCACGAAGCCGGGCGTGAAGCGCTGATAGCCCTGGGCGACCGGCTTGAGGGCATAGGTATCCAGGGTATCGTTGAACACGAAGATCTTGCGGTTGAAGCCTTCCCAGGGATCGGGATTCTCGGCTTCGGCCGCCATCGCCTGACCGGCAAACGTCAGGGCCGTTGCAAGGAGCGCTCCCCAAACCCTGGAACCACGTCGCTCGACCGTCATCGCTTCTCTCCTCGTTGCACTCAGACGCCTGAAAGGCGCCGATTATAGTCATAGCTTTGCCAGTTTGGCTTAGGGCCCGGCGCTGTGACTCGATCTTTGACCCAAGGTTGCGGTCAAAGAATCCGAACACAGGAGAAACGCCTTATGACCACCTCTCATCTGCAGGAACAACTCGACCACCTCCGCCACCAGTTGGACCAGGATCCGCCCGCCTCGCCCGAGGACCGGGAAGAACTGGAACTGCTGATCCGGGATATCGAATTCCAGCTGGCCAACGAAGATGCCACCCATACCCGGGATGGCAGCCTGGTGGAAGGCGTCAATCTGGCGGTGGAGCGCTTCGAGGTCAGTCACCCGACCATGGCCGGCACGCTCCGCTCGATCATGAACAGCCTGAGCAGCATGGGCATCTGATCACTGCCGGACGTAACGTTCCGCGGCGGGCTGGATGGCGTCACTGCTCCGGTAGGGATTGATGTCCAGTCCGCCACGCCGCACATAGCGGGCGAACACGGTTAGCTTCGCCGGCTTGAGCAGCCGCCACAGATCCAGATAGATGCGCTCGACGCACTGCTCGTGGAAATCCGCATGCTGGCGGAAGGCGACCAGGTAGCGCAGCAGACTGGCCGCGTCCAGCGCCAACCCCTCTTCATAGTCGATCACCACCGTGCCCCAGTCCGGCTGGCCGGTGACCGGGCAGTTCGACTTGAGCAGGTGGCTGTAAAACCTCTGACTATCCCGCGCCTCACTCACGCTCAACAGTTCAACCTGCGGGTGGGCGTAGCGATCCAGGCTGATATCCAGATCGTCGACGCACTGGCCAGCGGGGCGTCGCACACCCCGTGCCGTCCAGTCATCCAGGGATACCAGGCTGACACCGACGGTACCGCCGGCTGCGGCGCTCAGATCTTTGACCAGTACGGCTTCGAGTTCGGCCGGGCTGGCGAACATCGACTGGTTCAGGGAGTTGAGGTACAGCTTGAAGGACTTGGACTCGATGATGTTCGGCGAATCGGCCGGGATGGCGAATTCGCCAATGGCCACCACCGGCTTGCCGGACGGCAGCAGCCAGGACAGCTCGTAACAGGTCCAGACGTCCACCCCGTGAAACGGCAGGTCCTGCCCGTCCAGGCCCAGCTCCGCCCACTTGGGCGCGCGCGGGATCGGATACAGCAGCGTCGGCGCGTACTGGCTGACGTACTCGGTGCTTTTGCCCAAGGGCGATTGTTCTACGCTATGCATGAAGCTCTGACACTCAATGACGCATGCCGCGCCCGCTCACGAGCAGGCGGATGCTGACCAGATAAAGCACGACCACGGCGAACAGCATGAAGGCGATCGCCACCCCGATGCGGATGTCGGACACCCCGAGGATGCCATAGCGGAAGGCGTTGACCATGTGCAGGATCGGATTGATCAAAGACACCTTCTGCCAGAAGGCCGGCAGCAGGTCGATGGAGTAGAAGACCCCGCCCAGGTAGGTCAGCGGCGTCAGCACGAAGGTCGGCACGATGGAGATGTCGTCGAAGTTGCGCGCGTAGACGGCGTTGATGAAGCCGCCCAGGGCGAAGATCGCTGCAGTGAGGATGATCACCAGCAGCATGATGCCCAGGTGGTGCACCTGCATGTGGGTGAAGAACAGCGACAGCACGCTGACGATGGCGGCCACGGCCAGGCCGCGCAGGATGCCGCCCATGGCATAGCCGATGAGGATGACGTGCGGCGACACAGGCGAGACCAGCAGTTCTTCCACCGAGCGCTGGAACTTGCTGCTGAAGAAGCTGGAGACCACGTTGCTGTAGGCGTTGGTGATCACCGACATCATGATCAGGCCCGGCACAATGTACTGCATGTAGGTGAAGCCACCCATGCCACCGATGCGATTGCCGATCAGATTACCGAAGATCACGAAGTACAGGACCATGGTGATCGCCGGGGGCAGCAGCGTCTGCGCCCAGATGCGGGTGAAGCGGCGCACTTCGCGATGGACGATGGTCCGCAGCGCCACCATGTTGGCTTGGAATTCGGTACTCATCGGGCGACCTTGGCTAGATTCTTTTCCACCAGGGAGACGAACAGCTCCTCCAGGCGATTGGCTTTGTTTCTCAGGCTCTGCACCTGGATGCCGGCGGCGTCCAGCTGGCGGAACAGGGCGTTGACCCCACTGGCCTTGTCGATCTGCACCTCGAAGGAGTGATCGCCCAACAGCTTGGCCGGATAGCCGTCCAGCTGCGGCGCTGCCGTCAACGGCTGGACCACGTCGACGATGAAGGTCTCGACGTTGAGCTTCTGCAGCAGCTTGCGCATGCTGGTGTGCTCGACCAGCTCGCCATGGTCGATGATGGCGATGTTGCGGCAGAGGTGCTCGGCCTCTTCCAGGTAGTGGGTGGTGAGGATGATGCTGGTCCCCTGCTTGTTCAGCTCGGTGAGGAAGCTCCACATGGAGCGGCGCAGCTCGATATCGACCCCGGCGGTGGGTTCGTCGAGGATCAGCAGGCGCGGCTTGTGGATCAGGGCGCGGGCGATCATCAGACGGCGCTTCATGCCACCGGAGAGCATGCGCGACGGCGTATCGCGCTTGTCCCACAGCCCGAGCTGGGTCAGGTATTCCTCGGCGCGTTCACCGGCGATGCGCGCCGGGATGCCGTAGTAGCCCGCCTGGGTCACCACGATGTCGAAGGCTTTCTCGAACTGGTTGAAATTGAATTCCTGGGGCACCACGCCGAGGCAGCGCTTGAGGCCCGCCGGATCCTTGTCCAGGTCGTTGCCGAACACCGACACCTCACCGCCCGACTTGTTGACCAGGGTCGAGAGGATGCCGATGGTGGTCGACTTGCCCGCTCCGTTCGGACCGAGCAGCGCGAAGAAATCACCTTCGACCACATCGAGGTCGATGCCCTTGAGGGCGGTGAAGCCGTTGTTGTAGGTCTTGGTCAGACCGCGAATGGAGAGAGCTAGACTCATGTGCCTCCCGGCAAGAACTGATTCGCAAAGAAAAGTGCTACTTCCTATAACCCCGGCAGAGGGCAAAGGTTCGATCCTAGTCGAACCAGACAACGTCGGACAGTGCCCCTATACTGCGCAGCCGCTTTTTCAGGAGACACCCATGGCCACTTCCTATCTCGACCACCACGTTGCCCTCCTCGCCCAGTTGCGTGCGCTCCTGGCCGACGTCGGCACGGCCGAGCAGGTGCCGTCGGAAAATCACGCGCTGTTCCTCGACCGCTTCGACGAGCTGGTCGCCGGCCTGCCGCAGGCGCCCGAAGAATACGCCTATCTCGGCCAGGACCTGCTCAGCCAGATCTTCAGCCGCTATCCGCAGATCGCCCACCGGGTACCACGCGACCTGCTGTGGTTCTTTGGCGGCGATTGCCTGCACTTCATGCCGGACGAAGAGCTGGCGCTCTATCAGCGACTGGACGAGCGTCGTCACGAGGCGGAATCCCGCGGCGAGGTCTTCGACTGGGCGCAGGAACAGCGCCTGATGGCCCTGCCGGCTGACGCCGCGCGCCACTGAAACGCCGAAGGGCTATCGAACCGGTCGATAGCCCTTCGTACCCGCAAAACGCGCTATCTCTAGTAGTAGGCGTTTTCGCGGTTGGTATGGTCGGTCACGTCGCGCACGGCGGTGAGCTCGGGGATCCGTTCCAGCAGGGTGCGCTCGACGCCATCCTTGAGGGTCAGATCGACCTGGCCACAGCCCTGGCAGCCGCCGCCGAAACGCAGCACGGCCACGTTGTCGTCGACGATGTCCACCAGGCTGACCATGCCACCGTGGCTGGCGAGCCCCGGATTGATCTCGGTCTGCAGGTAGTAGTCGACGCGCTCGTTGAGCGGGCTGTCCTCGTTGACCATGGGCACCTTGGCATTGGGCGCCTTGATGGTCAGCTGGCCACCCATACGGTCGGTGGCGTAGTCCACCAGGGCGTCTTCGAGGAAGGGCTGGCTGATGGCATCGAGGTAGGCGGTAAAGCTCTTCAACCCTACGGGCTGATCATCGGGCTTCTCTTCGCCAGGCTTGCAATAGGCGATGCAGGTCTCGGCGTACTGGGTGCCGGGCTGGGTAATGAAGATGCGGATACCGATCCCGGGGGTGTTCTGCTTTTCCAACAGGTCGGCCAGGTAATCCTGAGCCGCGTCGGTAATCGTGATGGCGCTCATGGTCACTCCTCAACAGGTGTCCCAAGTTTACGCCACCCCACCCCGCGACGAAAGCCCTAGTGAAACAGTCGGATAATCGACTCAATCGAGCCGCTGCACGAAACTGGTCACCCGGTTGCGCCCGGCGTGCTTGGACTCGTAGAGCGCCTTGTCCGCCTGCTGGATCATCTGCTCGTGATTGCCCAGGGGCACCGACAGATCGGTGAGGCCGATACTGATGGTGAAGGCGATGGGTGTTCCCAGCACATCGAGACGCATGGCCTCCACTGCCTCGCGCAGGCGCTCGGCGAGCAGCCGCGCGCCTTCCACGCCGGTGTCGAGCAGCACCACGCCGAATTCCTCGCCACCGTAGCGCCCGGCGATGTCGGCATTGCGCACATGGGTCTTGATCACCCCGGCCAGCGCCTTGATCGCCTGATCGCCGACGGCGTGGCCGTGGGTATCGTTGATGCGCTTGAAGTGGTCGATGTCGAGCATCATCAGCGCCAGGCGGCCGCCATAGCGCTGGTGGCGGGCGAATTCCTCGGTGAGCCGCTCTTCCCAGTAACCGCGATTGGCCAGCCCGGTGAGGCGATCGGTGCGCGACAGCTCCTGCAGCTTGTCGTTGGAAAGCTCCAGTTGCCGCTTGTTGATGGCGACATCGGTGACGTCGTAGATCACCACGCAGATGTGGGCGATGGCCCCGGTGGAATCCCGTAGCGGCAGCAGGGTCACGTTCTGGTACATGAAGGCTTCCACGCCGGTGATCGGCTGGTAGCTCTTGAAGTGGACCAGGTAGGGTCGCTGTTCCCAGATGGAAAAGGCCCGGGTGCCCAGCAGCACCACGCTCTCGGCCTTGGCGCGAAACCAGGCTTCGTCGATCTCGGCGAAGACGGCGAACAGCGACTGCTGGCTGACCTCGCTGAGGATCCGCCCGGAATGGTTTTCCATGAAGCTGTTCCAGACCTCGATACGGTAGTCGAGATCCAGCACCACCACGCCGACATCGATGTTCTGCACGATGTCCAGCAACCAGTGGAGTTCGTTGATATCGATCTGTGCGGCCATGCTCAACTCATCAGGTAGCCGATCTTGCGGGTGATGCGCTTCACCGAATCCTCGGTGAACAGCAGCAGCAGATCGAAGTGGACGTTATGGCCTTCCAGGCTGTAGCTGAGTTCGACCGCCAAGGTCTTCTTCCAGCGAGTCTTGTTGACGACGATGAGTTCGTCGATGGACGCATGGTGACCGAGGATGGTCGGGTGGCCCTGGGAAAAGCGGATGTCGAACTGTTCGGCGATGCCGGCCAGGCAGGCGCCGATGATGATGCTCGACAGGTCCAGCAGCATCTCGATGTCGCCGGACTCCCCCGCCTCGCGCCAGCGCACCAGCTGGGCCATGTCGTCGAGTTCGGAATCATGGAAGATCAGCAGCGCCTCGCCGGCGATGCCCTCGCCGATGTAGCCCTGGCAGACCGCACTGAGGCGATCCTCACGCTGGGCGTCCACCAGCGTCATGTGCAGCTCGCTGACTTCCAGGATATTGACGTTGGGAATCGGCAGCTGGACGAAGACGTTCAGCGCCTTGGCCAGCAGCGCCCCCGCACGGCCCATGGAAACGTTGACCACCTCGCGGAAGGCATCGCGGAAACTGACCTCCAGCTCGGGGCGCGGGACGGGCTCCGCCGGCACCGCCGGATTGGGGCTGTAGAGGCCGTGGCGTGCGAGCACCGCGGCCAGTTCGGCGGGATCGGCGGGCTTGCGCAGGAAGTCCAGGGCGCCCAGTTCACGTACCCGGGCCACCGCCTGCTCCTGGACGTCGCCGGAGACGACGATCACCTTGACCGCCAGGCCTTCGTTGCGGATGGCCGCCAGGGTGCCATAGCCATCCAGGATCGGCATGGTCAGGTCCAGCAGCATCACCTGGCCCAGACCCTGGCGCAGCGCCGTGAGGGCTTCCTCGCCATGGGTGGCCTGGGTGATGGATACCGCCCAGCCTTCGGGCAGGGAGCGAACCAGCTGCTTGCGCGCCATGTTCGAGTCGTCGCATATCACCAGAGGAATCACGGCCACCTTCCATGACGCAGTTTTGACGCACAGTAAACGTCGGTCATCTGTCAGTAAAGCAGCACTTCGAGGGCTTGCCCACCGGCCGCTCTAGATCGCCAAATATCCCTGGCATGAAAGACTCGCCGACCCTTCATGAGCGCTGCTCATCATGGACCACTGCCGATACCGAGGCGGGCGCCAGCTTTTGCTATGCTGCCACCCTTTGTCCAGCGTCTCTTCATCTCTGTGGAATGCCCATGACCGATCGCAGCTCTCGCCTCGCCGCCCTCCGCCACGCCCTTGCGCAGCGCATCCTCATCCTCGACGGCGGCATGGGCACCATGATCCAGAGCTATCGGCTGGAAGAAGCGGACTACCGCGGCGAGCGCTTTGCCGACTGGCCAAGTGACGTCAAGGGCAACAACGACCTCTTGCTGCTGACCCAGCCGCGGATCATCGCCGAGATCGAAAAGGCCTATTTGGACGCCGGCGCCGATATCCTCGAGACCAACACCTTCAACGCCACCCGCGTCTCCCAGGCCGACTACGGCATGGAGGAGATCACCTACGAACTGAACCTGGCCGGCGCCCGGGTCGCCCGCGAGGTGGCCGATGCCAAGACCCTGGAGACCCCGAATCGGCCACGCTTCGTCGCCGGGGTCCTCGGCCCGACCAGTCGGACCTGCTCCATCTCCCCGGACGTCAATAACCCCGGCTACCGCAACGTCACCTTCGATGTGCTGGTGGAGAACTACACCGAGGCCACCCGTGGCCTGATCGAAGGCGGCGCCGACCTCATCCTGATCGAGACCATCTTCGACACCCTCAACGCCAAGGCCGCGATCTTCGCCGTCCAGGGCGTGTTCGAGGAGGTCGGCATTGAGCTGCCGATCATGATCTCCGGCACCATCACCGACGCCTCCGGCCGCACCCTCTCCGGCCAGACCACCGAAGCCTTCTGGAACTCGGTGCGGCATGCCCAGCCGATTTCCGTGGGCCTCAACTGCGCGCTGGGGGCAAAGGAACTGCGGCCCTACGTCGAGGAGCTGGCAACCAAGGCCGACACCTTCGTCTCCGCCCACCCCAATGCCGGCCTGCCCAATGCCTTCGGCGAATACGACGAAAGCCCCGAGCAGATGGCGGCGGTGGTCGAGGAATTCGCCGCCAGCGGCCTGCTCAACATCGTCGGTGGCTGCTGCGGCACGACGCCGGCGCATATCCAGGCCATCGCCGAAGCCGTCGCCCGCCATGCGCCGCGGCGGCTGCCGAATATCCCCAAGGCCTGCCGCCTCTCCGGCCTGGAGCCCTTCACCATCAGCCGCGAGTCGCTGTTCGTCAACGTCGGCGAGCGCACCAACATCACCGGCTCGGCCAAGTTCGCCCGCCTGATCCGCGAAGAGAACTACGCCGAGGCCCTGGAAGTGGCGCAGCAGCAGGTGGAAGCCGGCGCCCAGGTCATCGACATCAACATGGACGAGGGCATGCTGGATTCGAAGGCGGCCATGGTCACCTTCCTCAATCTGATCGCCTCCGAGCCGGACATCTCCCGGGTGCCGATCATGATCGACTCCTCCAAGTGGGAGGTGATCGAGGCCGGTCTCAAGTGCATCCAGGGCAAGGGCATCGTCAATTCCATCTCCATGAAGGAAGGCGTCGAGTCCTTCATCCATCACGCCCGGCTGTGCAAGAGATACGGCGCGGCGGTGGTGGTCATGGCCTTCGACGAAGACGGCCAGGCCGACACTGAGGCGCGCAAGAACGAGATCTGCGCGCGCTCCTACGACATCCTGGTCAACCAGGTCGGCTTCCCGCCGGAAGACATCATCTTCGACCCCAACATCTTCGCCGTGGCGACCGGGATCGAGGAGCACAACAACTATGCGGTCGACTTCATCAACGCCTGTGCCTATATCCGCGACAACCTGCCCTACGCCCTGACCTCGGGCGGCGTGTCCAACGTCTCCTTTTCCTTCCGCGGCAACAACCCGGTGCGCGAGGCCATCCACTCGGTCTTCCTCTACCACGCCATCCAGAACGGCCTGACCATGGGCATCGTCAACGCTGGCCAGCTGGAGATCTATGACGAGATCCCGGCCGCCCTGCGCGAGCGGGTCGAGGACGTGGTGCTCAACCGCACCCCGGCCGGCACTGATGCCCTGCTGGCCATCGCCGACGACTACAGGGGCGGCGGCGCGGTCAAGGAAGCCGAGACCGAGGAATGGCGCGGCCTGCCGGTGGGCAAGCGACTGGAGCATGCGCTGGTCAAGGGCATCACCACCTATATCGTCGAGGACACCGAGGAGTGCCGCCAGCAATGCGCGCGCCCGATCGAGGTCATCGAAGGTCCGCTGATGAGTGGCATGAACGTGGTCGGCGACCTGTTCGGCTCGGGCAAGATGTTCCTGCCCCAGGTGGTCAAGTCCGCCCGGGTGATGAAGCAGGCGGTGGCGCACCTGATCCCCTTCATCGAGGCGGAGAAAGGCGACAAGCCCGAGGCCAAGGGCAAGATCCTCATGGCCACGGTCAAGGGCGACGTCCACGACATCGGCAAGAACATTGTCGGCGTGGTGTTGGGTTGCAACGGCTACGACATCGTCGATCTAGGTGTCATGGTCCCGGCGGAAAGGATCCTGCAGACCGCCATCGCCGAGAAGTGCGACATCATCGGCCTGTCCGGCCTGATCACCCCCTCGCTGGACGAGATGGTCCACGTCGCCAAGGAAATGCAGCGCCAGGGCTTCAGCCTGCCGCTGATGATCGGCGGTGCCACCACCTCCAAGGCCCATACCGCGGTCAAGATCGAGCCGCAGTACAAGAACGATGCCGTGGTCTATGTCACCGACGCCTCCCGTGCGGTGGGCGTGGCTACCCAGCTGCTGTCGAAGGAACTCAAGGCCGGCTTCGTCGAGCGCACTCGCGCCGACTACGTCGAGGTCCGTGAGCGCACCGCCAACCGCAGCGCCCGCACCGAACGCCTTTCCTACGAAAAGGCCGTGGCCAACAAGCCGGCCTTCAACTGGCTCGGCTACAAGGCACCCAAACCGACCTTTACGGGTGCCCGGGTGCTGGAAGACATCGACCTGGCGGTGCTGGCCGAGTACATCGACTGGACCCCCTTCTTCATCTCCTGGGACCTGGCCGGCAAGTACCCGCGCATCCTCAGCGACGAGGTGGTGGGTGAAGCCGCCACCGCGCTGTTCGACGATGCCCAGGCCATGCTCCGCAAGCTGATCGACGAGAAGCTGATCAAGGCCCGCGCCGTGTTCGGCTTCTGGCCGGCCAATCAGGTCCGTGACGACGACCTGGAAGTCTACGGCGAGGACGGCCAGCCCCTGGCCACCCTGCACCACCTGCGCCAGCAGACCATCAAGCCCGAGGGCAAGCCCAACCTGTCCCTGGCCGACTTCGTCGCGCCAAAGGAGACGGGCGTGACCGACTACATGGGTGGCTTCATCGTCACCGCCGGCATCGGCGCCGAGGAACTGGCCAAGAACTACGAGCGCAAGGGCGACGACTACAACTCGATCATGGTCAAGGCCCTCGCCGACCGCCTCGCCGAGGCCTGCGCCGAATGGTTGCACGAGCAGGTGCGCAAGGAGCACTGGGGCTATGCCGCGGACGAGACCCTGGACAACGAGGCGCTGATCCGCGAGCAGTACAAGGGCATCCGCCCTGCCCCCGGCTATCCGGCCTGCCCCGATCACACCGAGAAGGCCACCCTGTTCAAGCTGCTGGACCCCGAGGCCAGCTTCAACGAGGCCGGTCGCAGTGGCGTCTTCCTCACCGAGCACTACGCCATGTTCCCGGCCGCCGCCGTCAGCGGCTGGTACTTCGCCCATCCCGAAGCCCAGTACTTCGCCGTGGGCAAGATCGACCGGGATCAGGTAGGCAGCTACACCGAGCGCAAGGGCCAGGAGCTGGCGGTGACGGAGCGGTGGCTGGCGCCGAATCTGGGGTATGACAACTAGCCCGGCAGACGCCTCAGGTAACAAAAACGCAGCCCTTTTCGCGGGCGTCCCTACTAGGGTGTAGGGACTTCCATCGACGAGGACCGCGTGCCCATGAAAGGCCTTACCTTAGCCGCCGGCAGTCTCCTGCTCGGTCTCGCCACCCTGAACGCCAATGCCGCGCCCCAGGCGCTGAGTGAAGCTCAGTGGCCCTTCACCGCGACGTCACGAGCCACCCTGGATGCGCCCTGGGCCATCGCCTTCCTGCCGGACGGCACGGCGCTGCTCACCGAGAAAGGCGGCGTCCTCAAGCACCTGAACGTGCAGACTGGCAAGGCGCAGGACATCGGCGGTGTGCCCAAGGTGGTCGCCGCCGGCCAGGGCGGGCTGGGCGATGTCATCCTGCATCCGCAATATGCCAGTAATCAGCTGATCTACCTGAGCTACGCCGAAGCCGGCGAAGACGGTACCCAGGGTGCCGCCGTGGCCCGTGCCAAGCTGACCTTGAAAGAAGATGGCAGCGGGTCGCTCAGTGACCTCAAGGTGATCTGGCGGCAGACCCCCAAGGTCAGTGGCAACGGTCACTATGGCCATCGTATGAGATTCGGCCCGGACGGCAAGCTGTGGATCACCTCGGGTGAGCGGCAGAAATTCACCCCGGCCCAGGACATGACCGGCAACCTGGGCAAGCTCATCCGCCTCAACGATGACGGTAGTACGCCTGCGGACAACCCCTTCGCCCAGCAGGGCGGCGTAGCGGCGCAGGTCTGGTCGCTGGGTCACCGCAACCCGCTGGGCATCGCCTTCGATGCCCAAGGCCGCTTGTGGGAACAAGAGATGGGTCCCCAGGGCGGTGACGAGCTGAACCTGATCCAGCGCGGCGGCAATTACGGCTATCCCGAGGTCTCCAACGGCGATCACTATGGCGGCAAGCCGATCCCGGATCACGCGACCCGCCCGGAATTCATCCCGCCGAAGATCACCTGGACGCCGGTGATTTCCCCGGCCGGATTGATGATCTACGAGGGCAGCCGCTTCCCGGCCTGGAAAGGCAATGCCTTCATCGGCGGCCTGTCTTCCAAGGCGCTGGTGCGGATCGAACTCAAGGGCGAAGAGGCACGCGAAGTCGAGCGCTATGCCATGGGCACGCGCATCCGCGACGTCGAGGAAGGTCCCAACGGCAGCCTCTGGGTACTGGAAGACGGCGCCAACGCACGGCTGCTGGAGTTGCAGCCGAAATAGCCAGCAGGATCACCCAGGGACGGGTGACCGCTGTCTCAACGCAACTCGGAAGGCGAGCGACGGACGATCTTGATCGAGTGCTTGATCTCGGGCTTGCGGGTAACGCTGATCGGCCGCTTGGTGACGGTGTCCAGGGTGATGTTCCAGAAGCCGGTGCTCGGGACGGTGATGCGCGCCGGAAAGGTGTCGAAGGCGCCGCCGTGATAGGAGTGGCGGCCGCCGTTCTTGAAGCTGCGGAAATTGGCATCGTTCATCAGGCGGATGTTGCACACCCCCGAACTCTGGATGACGACCAGATCGCCCTCGTTGAGATGCTCGCGCTGGTGGATGAACTTCATGACGGGTCCTCGTCTTGCAAAGGACTAGGATAGCATCCCTGCCCTGTCCTATTATCGCCGCCCGCCCTCGACCTGCCCTTTTCCCATGCGTATTTCCGATGTCGTCCAGTTGCTCGCCGATGCTGGCGCCAAGCCCAAGCACAGTGCCCGTATCCTGCGCGCCTGGTGCCAGGGACTGGCCCTGGATACCGGCACCCGGCGCCAGCAGGCGGAAAACTTCCTGCCGCTGGAGGTACGCCAGGCCATCCCGGCACTGACCGCGCGGCTGGAAGGCCTGGCCCGGGTGACCTCGGAGCATCCGGGAGCCGACGGTTCGGCGCGGATGCTGGTGACCCTGGGCGATGGCCAGGCGGTGGAAAGCGTGCTGCTGCCGCGCGACGGGCTCTGCGTGTCGTCCCAGGTCGGCTGCGCGGTGGGCTGCGTCTTCTGCATGACTGGCAAGAGCGGCCTGCTGCGCCAGGTGGGCAGCGCCGAGATCGTCGCCCAGGTCGCCCTGGCGCGACGCCTCAGGGCGGTCAAGAAGGTGGTCTTCATGGGCATGGGCGAGCCGGCGCACAACCTGGACAACGTGCTGGAGGCCATCGACCTGCTGGGCACCGCCGGCGGTATCGGCCATCGCAACCTGGTGTTTTCCACCGTCGGCGATCCGCGGGTGTTCGAGCGACTGCCCCAGCAGACGGTCAGGCCGGCATTGGCGCTGTCGTTGCACAGCACCAATGCCGAGCGTCGGGCCCGCCTGCTGCCCAAGGCGCCCCGCTACGAACCCGGCGAGCTGATCGAACAGGGTGAAGCCTATGCCCGACTGATCGGCTATCCCATCCAGTACCAGTGGACGCTGCTCGCCGGCATCAACGACGGCCAGGACGAGATGGACGAATTGCTGCGGCTGATGAAGGGCAAGTACGGCGTACTCAACCTGATTCCCTACAACAGCCTGGAAGTGGACGACTACCAGCGCCCCGACGGCGAGCGCATCGTGCAGATCGTGCGCTACCTGCACAGCCGCGGCCTGCTGACCAAGGTGCGCAATTCCGCGGGCCAGGATGTCGACGGCGGTTGCGGCCAGTTGCGCGCCCGGGCCGAGGTGCTGCGCCCCGTACGGGTCAGCGCCTGACCGATCGTCATGCGCGGGGCCCCGCCCATCAGGTGCGGCGGAACGCCCGGTCGGGCGCCCCCTCAGAGTGCATTCGCACCATTCAGAGGGAAGCTTTTCCATGCAGGATCGCATCAAACGCCACGACCCCTTCATCGCCGGTCTGAAGGAACGCCTGCCCGAAGCGCTGCGTGAATCCTTTACCGAGGAGCAGCTGGAAGCCCTCAAGCTGGCTTTCGGCACCCGCAGCTGGGGTAAGCACAGCGTCGATCTGCGCGGCACCGTCAAGTTCTGGCACCGCCGCTACTACTTCGTCTTCCTCGCCGGTCGCAACTACCGTCAACTCTCGCGCCTGGAGCAGGAATTGTCCCTGCTCGGCAAGGCCACGGTGCTGGCGGTGATCCTGCTGGCCTGCGGCCTGGTGGGCCTCTTGCTGCTCTATCTGCTCAAGTCCGCGCTGGGCATCGACATCTTTCCCGACTACTCCTTCGGAGTTTGGACCTGGTTCAAGGGTCTATTCGAGTAGCACGGATTCGCTTGACCCTGGCAGGGAGGCTTGCCCCTTGGGAGACCTCCTATGCCCCACCTGAATCGCCGTCAGACCCTCGGCCTGCTGGCTGCCAGTGCCGCCCTGCCCCTGCTGGGCGGCTATCCGCTCCGCGCCTTCGCAGCGGGCGATGAATACCTCGCCCTGGTCGAGAAGGAAGCCCCAGGCATCGGCTTCTATCGCCTGGCCGATGGCAAGCGCGTCGGCAGTCTGGAATTGCCGGAGCAACCCCATGAGATCGTCGCCGACCGCCAGGGTCGCTATGCCTATGTCGGCCAGTATGGCGTCAAGAGCTGGCAGGCGCCTGGCGAGGGCGGCCACCAGGTCAGTGTGATAGATCTCGCCGAGCGCCGCCTGGTGAGATCCATCGACCTGTCGCCCTATCACCGCCTGCACGGCATGCGCCTGGACGACCAGGGTCGCCTCTATGTGCTCAGCGAAACCGACTCGCTGCTCATCCGCTTCGATCGCCCCGCCACCGCCGAATCGCCCAGCCAGATCGTCCCGGTCGGCGGGACCCGCAGCCACTACTTCGTACTGACCCGTGACGGACGCCGTGCCTACGTCGCGGATACCCTGAGCGGCCTGGTGATCCTGGTGGACGCGCACAATCCCGCCGTGCTGCCGGTCAAGAAATATCTCGGCCAGGCGCCGGAGGGCTGCTGCCTGAGTCCGGACGAGCGTACCTTCTATGTACTCGACCGTTTCGCCGGCATCCTCCATGCGCTGGATGCCCGCGACCTGGCGCCGATCCGCCAGATCAAGCTGCGGGGCGAAGCGGTACGGGTAGCCGCCCTGCCCGATGGCCGCCTGCTGGTGTCCAATCTGGCGGACAAGAGTCTTTCGCTGCTGCGGCCCGATACCCTCGCCGAAGTGGCCTATCTGCCCATGGGCAGCGCGGTGCCCGGCCTCAACCTCGATCCCCGCGGCGAGCGGCTGTTCGCGGCGCTGGAAGATAATCAGCTGGCAGTGGTCGACCTGCGCAACTGGCGGGAGATCCGTCGCTTCGCCACCGGCAAGGCTCCGGATACCGCCGTGGTCTTCCAGGCCTGACGCGCGCCTGCACGCTGACCCGCTGCCAACCAGTCGGCGGATCCGCAAGGCACGAGAATCATCCGCATTTAACAATCCGAATCATTGTGATACAAATCACCGACCTCCGAGCGCCTCTGCGCCCTTAGCTTCCGTCGGTGATAGCTTTCATGCTCGTTCCCTTTCTGATCATGCTCCGCGAAGGTATCGAAGCGGCGCTCATCGTTGGCATCATCGCCAGCTATCTGCAACGCACCGGTCGTGGCCACTGGATGCCCGCGGTCTGGATCGGGGTGATGCTGGCCGCCGCCCTGTCCCTGTTCGTGGGCGCCGGACTGCAGTTGGCCAGCGCCGAATTCCCGCAGCGTCAGCAGGAACTGTTCGAAGCGGTAGTCGGCCTGGCCGCCACCGCCATCCTCACCTCCATGGTGTTCTGGATGCGCAAGGCGGCGCGCTCGATCAAGACCGAACTGCACGACTCCCTGGAAAACGCCCTGTCCGCCTCGCGCAACCAGGTCTATGCCCTGATCGGCATGGTCTTTCTGGCGGTGGCCCGCGAGGGCCTGGAAACCGTGTTCTTCCTGCTCGCCATCTTCCAGCAGAGCGCCGGCCCCGGTGCGCCCCTGGGTGCCCTGCTGGGCCTGATCATCGCCATCGCGGTGGGCTACGGCCTCTATACCGGCGGCGTGCGACTGAACCTGGGCAAGTTCTTTCGCTTCACCGGCCTGTTCATCCTCTTCGTCGCGGCCGGCCTGTTCACCAACTCGGTCAAGGCCCTGCATGAAGCCGGCCTGTGGAATTCGCTGCAGCAGGTGCTGTTCGACTGGAGCCACGTGCTGCCCGCCGACGGCCCGGTGGGTACGGTGCTGGCCGGCATGTTCGGCTACCAGGACACCCCGACCGTGAGCACCCTCGGCGCCTATCTGCTGTTCCTGGCGGTCACCCTGCCGCTGTTCTTCCGCACCCCGGCGCCGCCCCAGCGTCCTGTGGTAACCACCCCCGCCTCGCTGGAGCGCCCGTCTTGAACAACGCCAACCCCCATTCGCCGAAGCAGGGCTCCACGGCCATGCGCCTGGCCCTGATCGGCTCGGCAACCCTGCTGATCGCCGCGGGCGCCGCCTTCTATTACGCCTCGCGCTCCGCAGGCGAGCGTCACGCGACCGTCGCCGACGGCGAGATCAAGGTCGATATCCTGGCCAATCGCTGCGAGCCCAACGCCCTGGAAGTGCCTGCCGGACCGGCGCGCTTTCGTATCGTCAACCGCTCGGATCGGGCGGTGGAGTGGGAAATCCTCGACGGCGTCCTGGTGGTCGAGGAGCGCGAGAACATCGCCCCCGGTCTCAGCCAGGTCATCAATGCCACCCTGGCGCCTGGCGACTACGCCATCACCTGCGGGCTGCTGAGCAATCCGCGGGGTACGCTGAAGGTACTCCCGACCGCCGCCTCGGAAGCCGCCAGCAAGGCCGGCCCGACCCTGACCCAGTTCGTCGGTCCGCTGTCGGAATACCGCGTCTATCTGAATCAGCAGAGCCGCCTCTTGCTGCAGGGTCTCACTACCCTCCAGCAGGCCCTGGCCGCGGGCGATCTGGCGCAGGCGAGCGCCGCCTATGCCGCCGCTCGCCTGCCCTACCAGCGCCTAGCGGCAACCGCGCAGCGCTTTGCCGAACTGGACAATCGCCTCAACGCCCGCGCCGACTACTACGAAAAGCGCGAACAGGATCCGGCCTTCGGCGGCTTCCATCGGCTCGAACAAGGCCTCTTCGCCGGCAACAGCACCCGGGACCTGGAACCCGTTGCTGCCCGCCTGCAACAGGACGCCGCCGCCCTGCGCGATGCCCTGCTCGGCCAGTCGCTGCCGCCCGAGCAACTCAGCGGCAACGCCGCACGCCTGCTGCACAACCTGGCCAACACCCGGATCTCGGGCGAGGAAGAACGCTACAGCCAGCTCGTGCTGCCCGGTTTCGCCGCCAATCTGGACGGCACGCGCAAGGTGATCGAGTTGCTGCGCCCGCTGCTCGGCAAGGGGCATCCCGAGCTGCAGCAAAGCCTGGATACCCAGGCCGACGCCCTGGCCGCGGCCCTGGGCGATGTTCAGCGTCCCTACTCTTCCCTTTCCCCTGACGACCGCCAGCGCATCGCCGCCGCGGCCCAGGCCCTGGCCGACTCCCTCGACCAAGTCGCCCCGGCCCTGGGCCTGGCCGCGACCAAGACCACGTCATGAAGAAGTCCGCTCCCGATCAGCCCAATATCGACCGTCGCCGCCTGCTGGGTGGCCTTGGCGCCGCCAGCGTGGCCCTGGCCGGTGCCGGGCTCTGCCCGATGCACGCCCGCGCGGCCAGCACCGCCGAGGTGACCCGTGCCCCCGGTAGCGCCAATACCCACCAGCGCCAGGCGTTCCTCAGCCAGCACCAGAGCGGCATCGTCACCCCACGGCCGGCGGCCGGGATGATCGTGGCCTTCGATGTGCTGGCCAGCGACCGTGACGACCTGGAACGCCTGCTGCGGACCCTCGACGAGCGCATCCGCTTTCTCATGCAGGGCGGCCCGGTACCGGAGGTCGATCCCAGGTTGCCGCCGCTGGATTCCGGCATCCTCGGTCCGGTGGTGACGCCGGACAACCTCACCATCACCGTCTCGGTGGGCGAGTCGCTGTTCGACGACCGTTTCGGCCTGAGCACGGTAAAGCCGCGCCAGCTGCAGCGCATGACCGGCTTTCCCAACGACGCCCTGGAAGCGGACTGCTGCCACGGCGATCTCTGCCTGCAGTTCTGCGCCAATACCCCGGACACCAACATCCACGCCCTGCGCGACATCCTGAAGAATCTGCCCGACCTGCTGGCGATCCGCTGGAAGCAGGAAGGCAGCGTGCCGGTGCAGGATCCGCCACCCGGGCAACCGGCGGAAAGCGCGCGCAACTTCCTCGGCTTTCGCGACGGCTCGGCCAACCCCGATTCCACCGACGCCCAGGCGATGGACCGGATCGTCTGGGTCCAGCCCGGCAGCGGCGAGCCCGCCTGGGCCGCCCAGGGCAGCTACCAGGCGGTGCGCATCATCCGCAATTTCGTCGAGCGCTGGGATCGCACCCCGCTGCAGGAGCAGGAAGCCATCTTCGGGCGGCGCAAGGCCAGTGGCGCGCCCATGGCCGGCGGTCACGAGACCGATGTGCCGGATTACGCCAGCGATCCCAAGGGCAAGGTCACGCCGCTGGACGCCCATATCCGCCTGGCCAATCCCCGTACCCCGGAGAGCCAGCGCAACCTGATCCTGCGCCGCCCCTTCAACTACTCCAATGGCGTGCGCAAGAACGGCCAGCTCGACATGGGCCTGCTGTTCATCGCCTACCAGGCCGATCTGGAGCAGGGCTTCATCGCCGTACAGAAACGCCTGGATGGCGAGCCCCTGGAGGAATACATCAAGCCCATCGGCGGCGGTTACTTCTTCGTCCTGCCGGGGATCACCGATGCCAAGGACTATCTCGGCCGCAGCCTGCTGGCCGCCGCATCGCTTTAAAACCTCGACAGGAGAAGTCGAATGAAACGCTCGTTCCTCGCCGCTGCCCTCAGTCTGGCCCTCGCCACGCCGGCCTTCGCTGCCAACTCGCCGCTGGATCTGGTCGGCCCCATCTCCGACTACAAGATCTATGTCACCGACAACCTGGCCAAGCTCACCGAGCAGACCCAGGCCTTCACCGCGGCGGTCAAGCGCGGCGACCTGGCCACCGCGCGCAGGCTCTATGCCCCGACGCGGGTCTCCTACGAGCAGGTCGAGCCCATCGCCGAACTCTTCAGCGACCTCGACGCCGCCATCGACTCCCGCGAAGACGACCACGAGCAGGGGGTCAAATCCGAGGACTTCACCGGCTTCCATCGCCTGGAGCACGCCCTCTTTACCCAGAACACCACCGAAGGCCAGGGTCCCCTCGCCGACAAGCTGCTGGCAGACGTCAAGGACCTGCAGGCCCGCGTCGATGGCCTGACCTTCCCGCCGGAAAAGGTGGTGGGTGGCGCCGCGGCGCTGATGGAGGAAGTGGCGGCGACCAAGGTGTCGGGCGAGGAAGAGCGCTATAGCCACACCGACCTCTATGACTTCCAGGCCAACGTCGATGGCGCCAAGAAGATCGTCGACCTGTTCCGCCCGCAGATCGAGAAGCAGGACCAGGCCTTCGTCGCCAAGGTCGACAAGAACTTCGCCACGGTCGACAGGATCCTGGCCAAGTACAAGACCAAGGACGGCGGCTTCGAGACCTACGACAAGGTCAGCGAGCGTGATCGCAAGGCCCTGGTCGGTCCGGTCAACACCCTGGCGGAAGATCTCTCCACCCTGCGCGGCAAGCTGGGCCTGAACTAACCGCGGCTGCTAAAACTACTGCGCGTCCGCCAAACGGGCGCGTGCAGTGCTCGGAATCCTCATGTACCGCTCGTACACTCCGGTTCCTGCGCGCCGCGCGCACCCGCCTGACAGCCGCTCGCTACGTTTTATCAACCACGGTATTCATAAGTGGTATCCGGCGCCGCCCACCCTGCTCTCGCTTATCGCCGGAATAGATTTATATATAAAGAAACATCGCTTTTAAGCATATAGACCTGCTGCTATCGTGCACGGCCTAGAAAAGTCTCCAGAGCACCCCAGGGGTGCCCAGGACTTCGATCACGCGCAGCCGTGCGCGCCGCCTGACAGCAGGATGACCATGTACGTTTACGATCAGTACGATCAGCGGATCGTCGAAGAGCGTGTCGCCCAGTTTCGCGACCAGACCCGCCGCTTCCTGGCCGGAGAGCTGGGTGGCGAAGAATACCGCCCGCTGCGCCTGCAGAACGGTCTCTACATCCAGCGCTACGCGCCCATGCTGCGGGTCGCGGTGCCCTACGGCCTGCTGAACACTACCCAGGTGCGCAAGCTGGCGCAGATCGCCCGTGACTACGACAAGGGCTACGCCCACATCAGTACCCGGCAGAACTTCCAGTTCAACTGGCCGGAGCTGGAAGACGTCCCCGAGATCCTCGCCGAGCTGGCCACCGTGCAGATGCACGCCATCCAGACCAGCGGCAACTGCATCCGCAACACCACCACCGACCAGTTCGCCGGCGTCGCCCATGACGAACTGATCGATCCGCGCCCCTGGTGCGAGATCATCCGCCAGTGGTCGACCTTCCACCCCGAATTCGCCTTCCTGCCGCGCAAGTTCAAGATCGCCGTCAACGGCGCCGCCCTGGATCGCGCCGCCATCGAGGTGCACGACATCGGCCTGGAAGCGGTGCGTAACGAGGCCGGTGAGCTGGGCTTCCGCGTGCTGGTCGGCGGCGGCCAGGGCCGTACTCCCCACACCGGTGAATTCATCCGTGAATTCCTGCCCTGGCAGCACCTGCTCAGCTACCTGGAAGCCACCCTGCGGGTCTACAACCGCTACGGCCGCCGCGACAACAAGTTCAAGGCGCGCATCAAGATCCTGGTCAAGGCGCTGGGTGCCGACGCCTTCGCCGAAAAGGTCGAGGCCGAGTGGGCCCACCTCAAGGACGGCCCCGTCACCCTGACCGACGCCGAGGTCGCGCGGGTCTCCGCCTTCTTCGTCGATCCGCCCTATGCCGAGCTGCAGGACCAGGACGCCGCCCTCGCCCGCCTGGACGCCGAGCACCCCGGTTTCTCCCGCTGGCGCCAGCGCAACACCTTCCGCCACAAGCGTCCGGGCTATGTCGCCGTGACGCTGTCGCTCAAGCCCACCGGCGTCGCGCCGGGGGACGTGACCGATCTCCAGCTGGACGCCATGGCCGAGCTGGCCGATCGCTACAGCTTCGGCGAGCTGCGCACCTCGCACCAGCAGAACGTCATCTTCGCCGACGTCCGTCAGGACCAGCTGCTGGAGCTCTGGCACGAGTTGCGCGAGCATGGCTTCGCCACCCCCAACATCGGCCTGCTGACCGACATGATCTGCTGCCCGGGCGGTGATTTCTGCTCCCTGGCCAACGCCAAGTCGATCCCCATCGCCGAAGCCATCCAGCGCCGATTCGACGACCTGGACTACCTGTTCGACATCGGCGAACTGGACCTCAACATCTCCGGTTGCATGAACGCCTGCGGTCACCATCACGTCGGCCACATCGGCATCCTCGGCGTGGACAAGAAGGGCGAGGAGTTCTACCAGGTGTCCCTGGGCGGCGACGCCGGCCGCGACGCCACCCTGGCCAAGATCCTCGGCCCCTCCTTCGCCCAGGATCAGATGCCCGAGGTGATCGGCAAGCTGATCAACGTCTACGTCGAGCAACGCACCGAAGACGAGCGCTTCATCGACACCTACCGCCGTATCGGTATCGACCCCTTCAAGGAGCGCGTCTATGCAAAGAATCATTAAGGGCGACCAGCTGGTCACCGACAACTGGCACCTGCTGCCCAAGGACGTCGCCTTGGCAGACGTCCCCAACAGCGACGACGTGATCATCCCGGCCGCCCTGTGGCTGGAGCACGGCCATGCGCTTACCTGCCGTGACGGCAAGCTGGGCATCTGGCTGGACAGCGACGAAGAACCGGAAAGCATCGCTGGCGACCTCGCGCACTTCGCCCTGATCGCCATCAATTTCCCGGCCTTCGTCGACGGGCGTGGCTATTCCTATGCCCGCCTGCTGCGCGAACGCTTCGGCTGGACCGGCGAGCTGCGCGCCATCGGCGATGTCCTGCAGGACCAGCTGTTCTTCCTCAAGCGTTGCGGCTTCGATGCCTATGTGGTCCGTGCCGACCGCGATCCGGAAGCGGCCCTGGCCGGTCTGCGCGACTTCAGCGTGACCTATCAGGGCGCGGTCGATCAGGCCGAGCCGCTGTTCCGCCGCCGCCAGGCCTGATCGCCATGGGCACAAAAGAAAACCCGCCGCGGCGGGTTTCTTTTTGTCTGGCCTTCGCTCACCCGAGATCGACCACCACGCGCCCCACCATCTTACCCGCCAGGATTTGGCTGATGGTGTCGGGCAGTTCGGCAAGGCCGACCTCGCGGGTCAGGCTGTCCAGGTCGTCCAGCTTCCACTGCACCGAAAGCTTGTCCCAGAGCGCGGCCTTGGCCATCAGTGGCAACTCGACAGAATCCACGCCCAGCAGATTCACCCCGCGCAGGATGAAGGGAAAAACCCCGGCGGCGAAGGTGGTGCCGGCGGTCATGCCGCAGCAGGCCACGCTGCCGCCATATTCCAGCGACTTGATGACGTTGAAGAGGATGTCGCCGCCGACGGTATCCACCGCCCCGGCCCACTGCTGGTCCAGCAGCGGCTTGCCGACGCCATCGGCCAGGGTGGCGCGGTCGAGGATCTGCCGGGCACCCAGGCGATGCAGCCACTCCGCGCGCTCCAGCTTGGCGGTGGACGCTGCCACGTGATAGCCCAGGCGTGCCAGCAACTTGACCGCCAGACTGCCCACGCCACCACTGGCACCGGTGACCAGCACGGTACCGGCCTCCGGGGTCAGGCCCATCTGTTCGAGCTTCTCGACGCACAGCGCCGCGGTGAGCCCCGCGGTGCCCAGCACCATGGCCTCACGCAGGCCGAGATTGTCCGGGCGGCGGATCACCCAGGCGGCCGGCACCCGGATGTACTGGCCGAAGCCGCCGGGAGTGCTCATGCCCAGGTCGTAGCCCGTGACCAGTACCTCATCGCCCACGGCGAATTCGCCAGCGCTGGAGTGCTCCACCACCCCGGCAGCGTCGATACCCGGGGTATGGGGATAGCGCCGGGTTACGCCGCGGTTGCCGATGGCCGACAGGGCGTCTTTGTAGTTGAGCGAGGAGTAGCGCACCCGGATCAGCACCTCGCCCGCGGGCAGGTCGTCCAGGCGGCGCGTCACCACCTCTTGCCGGAAAGCACCATGGGCCCCTTCGGTCACCCAGAGCGCCTGAAAATTGCTCATCGCAGAACCTCCGTTGGAGTCTTGTTATGGGCCGTCAGTCCCTTGGACCTCAGCGCCAGCGGGTCGATTCGGCCAGGCGCTCCCACCAGGTGCTCACCAGGCGGTCGACCCCGAGGCTCGCGGCCATGCCCAGGCGCTCGGGCAACGATTTCTTCTCGACGAAGCGCAGCGAAAAGACTTCGACCACCTGGGCCCGTTCGGCCAGGTATTCGTCGCTGGTGCGCAGCTCGTCCACCAGTTGCTTGCCCAACGCGGCCTGGCCGAGCCAGACCTCTCCGGTGGCGACCTCGTCGATATTGAGCTGCGGCCGGTAGTGGGCGACGAAATTCTTGAACAGCACATGGGTGGTATCCAGATCGTGCTGGAATTTTTCCTTGCCCTTCTCGTCGTTCTCGCCGAACACCGTGACGGTGCGCTTGTACTGGCCGGCGGTAAAGACCTCGAAGTCCACGTCATGCTTCTTCAGCAGGCGGTGGACATTGGGCAACTGGGCGACCACGCCGATGGAGCCGAGGATGGCGAAGGGCGCACAGAGGATACGGTCGCCGATGCAGGCCATCATGTAACCGCCACTGGCCGCTACCTTGTCGACGCAGATGGTCAGGGGAATTCCCGCCTGGCGAATGCGCGCCAGTTGCGAGGCGGCCAGGCCATAGCTATGCACCAGGCCACCACCGGTTTCCAGCCGCACCACTACCTCGTCCTTGGGCGTCGCGAGGGTCAGGACGGCGGTGATCTCGTTGCGCAGGTGTTCGTTGGCCGTGGCCTTGATGTCGCCATGGAAATCGAGCACATAGACCCGCGACTTGCCGGTCTCGCTCTTGCGCTTGGTCTTCTCGGCCTTGGTCTCGCGCTTGCGCAGGGCCTTGAAGGCTTCCTTGCCCAGCACGCTCTGCTGCAACCTCAGCCGCAGATCGCGATAGAAGTCATTGAGCTTCTGTACCTGCAACTGGCCAGCGGAGCTGCGCCGGTTGCGGCCGCGGACGGCGACGGTGAACAGCAGCACGGCGATGATGGCGACCACCACGGTGACGGTTTTGGCCAGGAAACTGGCATAGTCGGCAAGAAACTCCACGGACTCTCCTAGGATGGCGGCAGCAGTGCCCTGCCCAGCATACCGAGTCGCCCGACCGATAGAAACTCGGCGATTCCCGGCGGTCTTCCGGCACCGGCTAGCCATTGGCAGCGATCAATCCGTGCACGCGCACCAGCCTTTCAAACAAGCGTATGAATATCCGTTGACAGGCCTCCTGCCGCCCCCTACCCTCGGTCGAGTGCCCTGCCCCTCCCGCCGGAGTGGGCCTCATCGAAAAAGACCACAAGGACCCTCGCCATGAGCGCAGCCGAAGCCATCGCCACCCTGAAGAGCAAGTTCGACCCCTCCGCCGCGGCCGGCCTGGATCTCACCTATCAATTCGACGTCGAGGGCGGTGACAACTACTACGTGGTCGTCAAGGACGGCACCTGCGACGTCCAGCAAGGCGACGCCGCCGACCCGGATTGCACCCTGATCATGGACCAGGCCACCCTGGCTGGCATCGTCAGCGGCGAAACCGACGGCATGCAGGCCTTCATGTCCGGCAAACTGCGCGTCGAAGGCAACATGATGCTGAGCATGAAGCTGGGCGAACTCTTCCCCAACTAAGCGCCAGTCATGAAAAAGCCGGGCAATCGCCCGGCTTTTTTGTGCTCTTTTTAAGACCCTGAATCAAGTGTAAAGCGAATAAATTGAACCCGCTATTGCCACCCTAAGAGGGTGGCTTGAGTTATAACTGACCCATTGAAGCAGTTCGCGCTGCCAACACCCTCCCGCCAACTCAGCCCCTAAAAACTATTGCGTCATTTAGGGCAGACTCGACCGCACGAATGTCTGACTCTTCATTACTGCTAAGAGCGGTAGTTTCTCCAGATGAAGTAGTTAAGATTAGCTTGTACTCGTATACTGGCTTGATAGCGCGGTACATTTTAATACCGAGAACAAGCAAGCCCACACCTATCGTAGCCATCAGCCAATGAGACTTTAGATCGCCAATCCCAATAAAGAAGAGCGCAAGACCAACGAAAAACACAATCACAGCGTTGGATTTTGATGGAGTTTTATCGGCTGATCCAACCTTGACGGAGCTGACCGAGGCCATTGCATAGGTTTTCTGATTCACAATGAATCGCGTATTCGTAACCTTGATACTGCTCGACGTATAAAATGTTTTTTCCAAACTGACTTCGCTTTCCATGCTGTCCTTACCTGATAGCAAAGGACCAAAACTATCATCTACACCACGCGATTCAAAACCCAACAAAGGGGCTGAGCCTGACGAAAGGGCATAACGGCAGGCTGAGCGCGTTTCGTTGCAGCTGTACCCAGGACTAGAAATGCAGTCAGGGTCGCTGCGGCGGCGCCGGTGGGGTGACGTTGCCATCCCAACCACCGCCAAGCGCGGCGATCAGCTGGACGCTGGCACTGAGGCGGCTACCCAGCAGGGTCAGGTTGGTGCGTTCGTTGCTCAGGGCGGTGGTCTGCAGGGTGACCACGTCGAGATAGCCGATCAACCCGGCCTGGTACTGGTTCTCGGCCAGTTGCAGGGCGCGGCGCGCAGCATCCAGGGCCTCCTGGCGCACGCCGGCTTCGTCGCCGTAGGTGCGCAGCTGCACCAGATAGTCCTCCACCTCGCGGAAGCCATCGAGCACGGTCTGGCGATAACCGGCGACGCTGGCGTCGTAGCTGGCTTCGGCCGACTCCACCTGCGCGCGGCGCAGGCCACCATCGAACAGCGACAGGGCAAAGGATGGCCCGATCGACCAGAAGCGATTCGGCGTGCTGATCAGATTGCCCCACTGGCTGGCACTGTAGCCACCGCTGGCACTCAGGGTCAGGTCCGGGTAGTAGGCCGCTTCGGCGACGCCGATGGCGGCATTGGCGGCCATGACCTGGCGCTCGGCCTGGGCGATGTCCGGACGCCGCTCCAGCAGGGTCGAGGGCACGGCGCTCGGCAGCGGCGGCAATTCGGGAACTGTCTTGACCGCGGCCAGCTGGAAATTGGCCGGGACTTCGCCGACCAGCACCGCGATGGCGTTTTCCAGCTGGGCACGCTGGTACCTGAGGTCGATGGCGTCGGCCTGGGTGCTCTTCAGCTGGGTGGTCGCCTGGGCCACATCCGCCGGCGTGACGATGCCGGCGCGGTACTGGTTCTGGGTCAGGCGCAGGGATCGCTCGTAGGCGGACACGGTGGCGTCGAGCAACCGCTGCTGGGCGTCCAGCACCCGTAACTGCAAATAGTTGGTCGCCAGTTGCGTCTGCAGACTCAGGCGGGTGGCCGCCAGCTCCGCAGCGCTGGCCTGCGCGGAAGCCCGATTCGCCTCCACCTGGCGCCTTACGCGCCCCCAGAGATCCAGCTCCCAGCTCACCCCCAGGCTGGCGTCGTAGGCGTTGCTGATGGTGCTGGTGCCACCGCTGCTGAAGGTGCTGCTGGTGCCATTGGAGTTGCGGATGACGGTGTTGCTGCCCGAACCGCCCCCGCGCCCGGAGCGGGTGGCGCCCAGGCTGCTGGACAGGGTCGGGAACAACGCGGCCCGCGCCTGACTGACCAGGGCCAGGGATTGCCGATAGGTCGCCTCCGCCTGGGCCAGGCTCTGGTTGCGCTGGTTCAGCTGGACCATCAGGCGATCCAGGGTCGGATCATCGTAGCGGCGCCACCAGTCGCCACGGACCTCCAGATCCTTGGGCGCGGCGGCCTGCCAGCCCTCGGCATGACGGTAGGCGACCGGCACCGCAGTGGTTGGCCGCTGGTAATCCGGGCCCAGGGTACAGCCGGCCAGTAGCAGAGCCAGGGTCAGCGTCGGCAGGCGCAGGGTTGGAGTCATAGCGGCGTATCCAGGGCAGCGTCGGTACGGATGCCGCGCCAGCGATTGACGCGGCGGCGCAGGCGTTCGAAATAGAGATAGACCACCGGGGTGGTGTAGAGGGTGAGGATCTGGCTCAAGACCAGGCCACCGACGATCACCAGGCCCAGTGGCTGGCGCATCTCTGCGCCTTCGGTATTGCCGATCAATAGCGGTACGGCACCGAGGATGGCGGCCATGGTGGTCATCAGGATGGGCCTCAGGCGCAACAGACAGGCCTGGCGAATGCCCTCCTCGGGCGTCAGTCCCTGCTGGCGCTCCAGCTGCAGGGCCAGATCCACCATCATGATGGCATTCTTCTTCACTACCCCGATCAGCAGGAACAGGCCGAGCATGGAAATCAGGCTGAACTGGCCACCGGTGAGCTGGATGGCGAGCAAGGCCCCTACCCCGGCCGACGGTAGCGTCGAGAGGATGGTCAGGGGATGCACGTAGCTCTCGTAGAGCACGCCTAGGACGATATAGACCAGCACCAGGGCGCCGAGAATCATCAGCGGTTGCCCCGACACCGTGCTGGCGAAGATGTTGGCGGATCCGCCCAGGCGACCCTGGACATCGGTCGGCAAGCCGATGGCCGCCACCGCGCGCTGCACCGCCCGGGTCGCCTGTTCCAGGCTGACGTCCGGCGCCAGGTCGAAGTTGATGCTCTCCGAGGCGAACTGGCCATCGTGGGTAACCCGGTCCTCGGCGAGGCTGTTGGTGTAGTAGGCGAAGGCCGACAGCGGGACCTGGGCGCCGCTGGCGGTGATGACCCGCACCTGCTCGAGGACGGTCGGGTCCTGGGCATAGCGCGGATTGATCTCCATCACCACCTTGTACTGGTTGAGCGGCTCGTAGATGGTCGAGATCTGCCGCTGGGCGAAGGAGTTGTTGAGCACCGCAGCGACGGTCTCCATGTCCACGCCGAGGCGCTTGGCCTTCTCGCGGTCGATCTGCAGGGTGATCTGCTGGGTGCTGCCTTCGCGGCCGTCCACCGCGGTCAGCTCCGGCAGCGCCTTGAGTGCGGCCAATACCTTGGGCTGCCAGGTTTCCAGCAGCCCGACGTCGCCCGAGAGCAGGTTGTACTCATAGGACGAGGTGCTCTGCTGACGACCGCCGAATCTCAGGTCCTGGTCGGCCATGAGGAACAGCTGGGCGCCCGGCACCTTGGGCGCGTTGGCGCGGATGCGCTCGATGACCTTTTGCGCATCCAGCTGGCGCTCGGCGATGGGCTTGAGGCGAATCAGCATCACCGCGTTGTTCACCCCACTGCCGGAGCCGGAACTGCCGACGAAGCCGGAGGCGCTGGCCACCGCCGGATCGGCCAGCAGCGACTTGCGCAGGATCTCGATCTTCGGCTGCATGACCTGGAACGACAGCGCATTGTCGCCGCGGATGAAACCGATCAGCTGGCCGGTGTCCTGCTGGGGCATGAAGGTCTTGGGCACCACGACATAGAGCAGCACATTGAGCGCTATGGTCGCGATCAGACTCAGCAGGGTCAGCCGCCGATGACGCAGGGCCCAGCCGAGGCTGCGGTCGTAACCCGCCACCAGCCGGCGATGGGCCCGCTCGCTGAAGCGCTGCAGGCGGCTTTCGGTGGCGGGATCGTGAGGCCTGAGCCAGCGCGCGCAGAGCATGGGCGTCAGCGTCAGGGACACTACCAGCGACACCAGGATGGCGGCGGCCAGGGTCAGGGAGAATTCGCGGAACAGCTTCTCGACGATGCCGCCGATGAAGAGGATGGCGACGAAGACGGCCACCAGGGAAACATTCATCGACAGCAGGGTGAAGCCCACCTCGCGGGTGCCCTGGTAGGCCGCCTTGAGCGGCGCCATGCCGTTATCGATGTGCCGGGCGATGTTCTCCAGCACCACGATGGCATCGTCCACCACCAGCCCCGCCGCCAGGATCAGCGCCATCAGCGACAGGGTATTGAGCGAGAAGCCGAGCAGGTACATGACGGCGAAGGTACCCACCAGGGAGATGGGCACCGCCAGGGCCGGAATCACCGCGCTGCGCAGCCGGCCGAGGAATAGCCAGACCACGCCGATCACCAGGAAGACGGCGATGATCAGCGTCAGCTCGGCTTCATGCAGGGTGGCCTTGATCACCCCGGATCTGTCCATGGCCACTTCCAGGTGCGCGCTGGCCGGGACGATGGCCTCCAGCGCCGGCAGGCGCGCCTTGAGCGCGGCGATGGTCTCGATGATGTTGGCATTGGCCTGCCGATTGACCACCAGCAGCACGGCGCTCTGGTCGTTGTAGAAGCCGGCGTTGTAGCGGTCTTCCACGGCATCGCTGACCTTGGCGACATCGCGCAGGCGCAACGTCGCGCCATCCTGGTAGCGGATGATCAGGGGCGCATAGTCGGCGGCCTTGAACAGCTGGTCGTTGGCCTGGATCTGCCAATTGTGTTCGTCATTGGCCACCGCGCCCTTGGGGCGGCGCTGGTTGGCACTGTTGATGGCGGTACGGACGTCGTCCAGCGCCAGCCCGTAATGCTCCAGCTGGCGCGGTTCCAGCTCGATGCGCACCGCCGGCAGGGAGCTGCCACCGATCTGCACCTCGCCCACGCCGCTGACCTGGGACAGGCTCTGGGCCAGCACCGTGGACGCCAGGTCGTAGAGCTCGCCCTTGCTCAGGGTCTTGGAGGTCAGCGAGAACACCATGATGGGTGCCTGGGACGGATTGACCTTGCGATAGCGTGGCATCTGGCGCATGCCGCTCGGCAGCAGGTTGCGCGAGGCATTGATGGCCGCCTGCACCTCGCGGGCGGCGGTGTTGACGTTCTTGTCCAGATCGAACTGGATGATGATCTGCGTCGAGCCCTGGCTGCTGCGGCTGGTCATGGAGCTGATGCCGGCGATGGTGCCCAGGGAACGCTCCAGCGGCGTGGCGACGCTGGAGGCCATCACCTGGGGACTGGCCCCGGACAGGGTCGCCGAGACCGTGATGGTGGGAAAGTCCATCTGCGGCAGGGGCGCCACCGGCAACAGCCGGAAGGCGATGGCGCCCAGCAGCAGCAACGCCAGGCTCAGCAGCAAGGTCGCGACCGGCCGGGCGATGAAGGGCGCCGAGAGATTCACCTCAGACCGCCCTGCGTCGACCCAGGCGCTCGCCCAGGCTGTCGAAGGCCAGGTAGATCACCGGGGTGGTGAACAGCGTCAGCACCTGGCTGACCAGCAGGCCGCCGACCATCACCAGGCCCAGCGGCTGGCGCAACTCGGCGCCGGCGCCGGTGGCCAGCATCAGCGGCACCGCGCCGAACAGCGCCGCCAGGGTGGTCATGAGGATCGGCCGGAATCTCAGCAGCGCCGCCTGGTAGATGGCCTCCTCCGGCTGCAGTCCCTGGTGGCGTTCGGCATCCAGGGCGAAGTCGATCATCATGATGGCGTTCTTCTTGACGATGCCGATCAGCAGGATGATGCCGATCACCGCGATCAGGCCGAGGTCATTGCCGGTGAGCAGCAGCGCCAGCAGCGCGCCGATGGCCGCCGAGGGCAGCGTCGAGAGGATGGTCAGCGGATGGATAAAGCTCTCATAGAGCACCCCCAGGACGATATACATCACCACCACCGCCGCCAGGATCAAGAGCAGGGTACTGGACAGCGAAGCCTGGAAAGCCGCTGCCGCGCCCTGGTAGTGGGTATTGATGCCCACCGGCAGGCCGATCTCCTGCTTGGCCGCGTCGATGGCCGCCACCGCGGCGCCCAGGGAAACGCCGCTGGCCAGGTTGAACGACAGGGTCACCGCCGGGAACTGGCTCAGGTGGTTGATCACCAGACGGGTCGGCCGCTGCTCCATCTTCACCAGGCTGGACAGCCGCACCGGGGCGCGACTGGTGTCCGTGGTGGTCTCGGAGTTGGTGGCCGTACCGGTGCCGCTGCTGCCGCTGGACGAGGAGCCACTGCCCGCCTTCACCCAGACCTGGCTGAGGGCATCCGGTCCCAGGCTGTCGGCGGCGGCGCTGGCCAGCACCACCCGGTACTGGTTGGCCTGGGTATAGATGGTCGAGATCTGCCGCTGACCGAGGGCGTCATAGAGGGCATCGGTAATGGCCGAGACCTGTACGCCGAGCCGCGCCGCGGCGTCGCGATCGATGGTCAGGTACAGCTGCAGCCCCTTGTTCTGCAGGTCGCTGGTGACATCGGTGAGTTCCGGGCGCTCGTGCAACGCCTCGATCAGGCGCGGCACCCAGGTGTCGAGCAGGCTGGCGTCGGGCGAGTCCAGGCTCAGCTGGTACTGGGTCCGGCTGACCCGGTCCTCGACGCTGAGGTCCTGCACCGGCTGCATGTAGAGGGTGATGCCCACCACCTTGGCGACCGCGGGACGCAGGCGGTCGATCACTTCCTGGGCGGTGACGTCGCGCTCGCCCTGCGGCTTGAGGTTGATCTGCAGGCGACCGCTGTTGAGGGTGACGTTGTCACCGTCGACGCCGATATAGGAGGACAGACTCGCCACCGCCGGGTCCTGCAGCACCACCTCGGCCAGTGCCTGCTGGCGCTCGCTCATGCCGCGGAAGGAGATCGACTGGGGCGCCTCGGTGATGCCCTGGATGGAGCCGGTGTCCTGGGCCGGAAAGAAGCCCTTGGGCACCAGCAGGTAGAGCACTGCGGTGAGCACGAAGGTCGCCACCGCCAGCAGCAGCATCAGCGCCCGGTGCGCCAGCGACCAGCGCAGCGCGCGGCCATAGCCGGCGATCAGCCGCTCCAGCCAGACCAGTTGGTGCTCGCCCGCCTCCTCGCGCTTGAGCAGCCGCGCGCACATCATCGGTGTCAGGGTAAGGGAGATCACCAGGGAGATGAGGATGGCCACCGCCAGGGTGATGGCGAATTCACGGAACAGCCGGCCGACCACGTCCTGCATGAACAGCAGCGGGATGAGCACCGCGATCAGCGAAACGGTCAGGGACACCAGGGTGAAACCGATCTGGCGGGCGCCCTTGAGCGCCGCTTCCATGGGTGTGGCGCCCTCTTCCAGATGCCGGGAGATGTTTTCCAGCATGACGATGGCATCGTCGACGACGAAGCCGGTGGCGATGGTCAGGGCCATCAGCGACAGGTTGTTCAGCGAGAAGCCGGCCAGGTACATGGCGCCGAAGGTGCCGATCAGCGACAGCGGCACCGTGACCGAGGGAATCAGGGTGGCGCTGAACCGGCGCAGGAAGACGAAGGTGACCATGACCACCAGTCCTACCGCCAGCAGCATCTCGTGCTGGACGTCGGTGACCGCGGCGCGGATGGTCTCGGTACGGTCGCTGAGCACGGCGATGTCGAGACCGGCCGGCAGGCTTTCCCTGAGGCTGGGCAGGAGCGCCTGGATGCGATCCACGGTCTGGATGACGTTGGCACCCGGCTGGCGCTGGACGTTGACCAGGATGGCACCGCTGCGATTGGCCCAGGCAGCCAGGCGGTCGTTTTCCGCACCCTGGGCGATGGTGGCCACGTCACCCAGGCGCAGGGCGCCGTTGTCGGCGTAGTTGAGGATCAGGTCGCCATAGGCCTTGAGATCGCGCAACTGGTCGTTGGCGTCCAGGGTGGCGACCCGGGTGGGGCCGTCGAAGCTGCCCTTGGGCTGGTTGGTGTTCTCGCTGGTGACCAGGCTGCGCACATCGGCCAGGGTCAGGTTGTGGGCCGCGAGCTTGTCCGGATCGACCTGGATGCGCACCGCCGGGCGCTGGCCGCCGGCGAGGCTGACCATACCGACCCCGGTCACCTGGGCGAGCTTCTGCGCCATGCGGGTGTCGACCAGGTCGTAGAGCGTGGGCAGCGGCAGCGTCCTGGAGCTGATCGCCAGGGTGACGATAGGCGTATCGGCCGGATTGACCTTGTTGTACACCGGTGGTGCCGGCAGATCGTTGGGCAGCAGGTTGTTGGCCGCATTGATCGCGGCCTGGACTTCCTGTTCGGCGACCGACAGGTCCAGTTCCAGGTTGAATCTGAGGGTGATGACCGAGGCACCACCAGAGCTGGTGGAGGCCATCTGCGACAGGCCCGGCATCTGGCCGAACTGACGCTCCAGCGGCGCGGTGACGGCGCTGGTCATGACATCGGGGCTGGCACCGGGATAGAGGGTGAGCACGCGGATGGTGGGATAGTCCACCTGCGGCAAGGCCGCCACCGGCAGCAGACGATAGGCCAGCAGACCGGCGATGAGCAGCGCCACCATCAACAGGGTGGTGGCGACCGGGCGCAGGATGAAGGGGCGCGAGATATCCATCGCGGCCGATCAGCCCTGGGTCTTGCCGGGCTTGCGTACCGCCGGCTTGGCCGGTTCGCTGGGCGCCGCCGAAGCCCCGGTGACCACCTCCACCTCGTTGCCCTCGCGCAGCCGATCGGTGCCTTCGGTCACCACCCGGTCGCCAGCGGCCAGGCCTTCGGTAACCACGGTCAGGCTGCCGTCATCCGGGCCCAGCTTGAGGCTGCGCACCTGGATCTTGTTGTCGGGCCCCACCACGTAGGCGAAGGTGCCATTGGAGCCGAACTGGATGGCTGCCGAAGGCACCACCAGCGCCTGGTCCAGCACCTGTTCGCGCACCCGTACGGTCACGAACTGATTGGGGAACAGCGCCTCGTCGCCGTTGGCGAAGCGGGCGCGGAACTTGAGGGTGCCGGTGGCGGTGTCGATCTGGTTATCGAAGCTCTGCAGGGTGCCATCGGCGACCTTGCGCGAGCCACCGCGATCCCAGGCTTCGACCGCCAGGGTCTGGCCGGCGCGGGCGCGCTTGAGCAGCTCGCCGAGCTGGCTTTCCGGCAGGGTGAAGACCACCGAGATCGGCTGGGTCTGGGTGATCACGGCCACCACGGTGCTGTCGTTGGCGGACAGCAGGTTGCCGCCGTCGAGCTGGCGCAGGCCGACGCGCCCGGCGATGGGCGCCTTGATCTGGGTGAAGGCCAGATTCAGCTTGGCATCGGCCACCGCCGCCTGGCTGTTCTTGAGGGTGCCGCGGTACTGGTTGACCAGGGCTTCCTGGGTATCCAGCGTCTGTTTGGCGATGCTGTCTTCACGGAACAGACCCTGGTAGCGCTTGAGGTCCAGCTCGGCATTGCGCAGCTGCGCCTGATTCTGCTGCAGGGTGCCTTCGGCCTGCTGCAGCGCCACCTGATAGGGTCGTGGATCTATGGTGGCCAACAGGTCGCCGGCCTTGACCTTCTGGCCTTCGTCGAAGGCGACGCGTACCAGCTCGCCGGCGACCCGGGTGCGCACATTGACGGTATTGAGGGCCGTCACCGTACCGATGGACTTGCGCACGATGGGAAAGCTGCGCTGCTCCACCGCCACCACCCGTACCGGAGTCGGACCGGTCATGCCGAAGGGCGAGCGCGCGCCCTTGCCGGCGGCGGCCTCGCCCTTCTGTCCGTGCTGGTGATACCAATACCAGCCACCCGCGGCCGCCAGCGCCACGAGGACGAGCAGCCAGACCAGTCGGCGACGGGAGGAAGAGCGAGGCGAAGAGTCGGACATCGAGAATACGTACACGCTGCGAAAGACGGAAGATAAGCAGTAGCGAGACGGCTAACCAGCCCCTTTACTGCGTTTTTACCTAAAGCAAAACGGGCAGGCACGAGAGGCGCCTGCCCGTTTCGAAGCACCCACCGCACTGGGCGTTGGGTCGTCGGCGATCAGCCGAGAACGGCGAGTGCCGCCGCGTAATCCGGCTCCTGGCCGATCTCGGGCACCAGCTCGCTGTGCAGCACCTTGTCCTGCTCGTCCAGCACGACCACGGCGCGGGCGGCCAGGCCTTGCAGCGGACCACTGGCCAGGGCGACGCCATAGTCCTGGAGGAATTCGGCACCACGCAGGGTGGAGAGGTTCACGACCTTCTCCAGGCCTTCAGCGCCGCAGAAACGCTTCTGGGCGAACGGCAGGTCGGCGGAGATGCACAGCACCACGGTGTTATCCAGCTTGTCGACTTCGGAGTTGAACTTGCGTACCGAGGTCGCGCAGGTCGGGGTATCGACGCTGGGGAAGATGTTGAGCACCTTGCGCTTGCCGGCGAGGCTGGCCAGGGTGACGTCCTGCAGATCACCATTGACCAGGCTGAAGGCCGGGGCCTGTTGCCCAGGCTGCGGCAGGCTGCCTTGCACGTCGACCGGGTTGCCACGCAAATTGACGGTTGCCATGAACTGCTCCTTTCTCATGAGACGGGACAGGGAGTAAACACGTTTTCCGCAGGCGATCAAAGCGTTACGCGCCCCGGCTTCAAAAATCGCGGCGATAGAAGAAATCCAGGGAATTGGCGAGACCGCTGGCGATCTCTAGATAGAGCCGCCTGGTGAGCTGGTAGCGCAGGGCGACGGTGTTCGCCGAAGCGAACACCCCGACCCCATAACGCACCGACAGCCTGTCGGTCAGGTTGCCCGAGGCCACCACGCTGGTCTTGTCCCCCGAACCCGCCGTATCCAGCTGGAAGTTCTGGATGCCCAACCGCTGCGCCAGGGCACCCGCGGTGCCGGAACTGCCGGCCAGGCCCAGGGCCAGCGCCGCCTGGCCGAGCACGTTGTTGTCCCCTTCGCTACCGCTGGACAGCGGGCGGCCCAGGACCAGGTAGGCCAGCGCCTGCTCCTGGCTCATGCTCGGCTCGGAAAACACCTCGATACGGGGCTGCTGGGCAAAGCCCGAGAGCCGCAGGCCCGCGGTGACATTCTGCTCCTGCACCACCCGCACGGCTTCCACGTCGATATAGGGCTGGGCGATGGGGCCCTGGAAGAACAGCCGGGCGCGTCTCATGGTCAGGCGCTGACCGTAGGCGTTGTAGCGTCCGTTGCGCAGATTCAGCTCGCCGCGGGTGTCGAGATTGTCGCCGATATGCACCTTGCCGACGATTTCGGCGGACAGGCCGAAGGCATCGAAGGTGAGCTTATCGGAACCGACCAGCACATCGACGTCCATGGCGATCTGCATGGCCTGCTGCCTGGCGGGCGCTTCCTGGCCGACGATGACGGCATCGTCCGACACCTTGACCGTGGACGGCGGCAGCTGCTGGACCCGGATGCGCCCGCGCGGCACCCGCACCTCACCGGCCAGGGCCAGACGACCATCCTTCATCAGGATCTTGAGATTGGGCGCCACTTCCAGCTGGGCATAGGGCTCGACGTTGACCGGCAGCCTGTCGCCGGTGACCGCCACGTTGACGTCCAGGCCATTGGCCCAACCGACGCTACCCTGGATCTGGCCACGCCCCTGGGGTCCGCTGCGCCAGCCGCCATCGAGCACGGCGCTATCGCCCTGGATGCGGGCGGTCAGACCGAGATCCTGCAGGCGCGTTGGCACGCTGCCACCGCCGATGTCGCCACCGCTGAGCTGGAGCTGACCATTGACGCGGGGTTGCAGCAGCGTCCCTCCCAGTTCGCCGGCGCCATTGATCTTGCCTTCGAGGTGTTCGATGCCTTCGACGAAGGCCTTGCCCAGGGCCAGATTCAGGCCCTGCAACTGGAAACGACCGGTCAGTGCCTGGCTCGGATCGCGGGGATCCAGGCGGGCCTGGACGTCGAGCCGGCCCAGATCGGCACTGGCCAGGCGCACCTGGGTGTCGACCTGCTGCGGCTTCAGGGCGCTGGTGACGTCCAGGCTGTCGTAGCTGAAGGTCTGCCACTGACCGGCAGCGTCGCGCAGCCTGAGGTTGCCGCGCCCGGCCTGGAGGCGGATTTCGCCATCGGGTCCGGCCTTGGACAGGCGCAGGTCGACGTCGCCGTCGAGGGTGCCTTGCCAGGCCAGCTCCGGCGGTAGCAGCGGTTGCAGACTGGCGAGCGGGAAGGCGCGCAGGTGCCAGGCGAGGCGGGTATCGGGCAGCAGTTGCTGATCGTCGCCACAGAGGCTGGCCGCACCGGAACGCCAGCAGTGGCGGCCCAGCTCCAGGCGCCCGTCGACCAGGCGCTCGATGCGTGCCGGACTCTGCAGCGACCAGTTCTGGCCACTGGCGGCGACCGAGCCACGCGCCAGCTGACCCTTCCAGTCCCCGTTGTCGGCCAGCGTGCCACCTGCTGCGAGCATCAGGTTCAGTTGCGACCCCTTGAGCGAGAGATCCGCCTGCTGCTGACGACGATCACCCTGCCCCTGCAGGCGCAGGACACCGAAATCACGACCAGCGGCCTGCAGCCCCTGGGCGGTAAGGTCCAGGGTGCCGCGTTGGCGATCATCCAGGTTGGCGGCCAGCGCGAGGCTGCTGATGCGGTTGTCGGCATAGGCCAGCTGGCGACCGTCGAGGCGCAACTGACCGGCAGGGGCCTTGAGGGTCCCGGCCACGTCCAGGCGGCCCTGGGCGCTTCCGGAAAGGTCGGGCCAGAGCTGGGCCAGGCGGCGCAGGTCCAGCTGGAGCTGACCTCGCAGACGCTGGTCGAGGGCGCCCTGCCCCTGAATCCGATTGTCACCCAGGCGAATGTCGAGCTCGGATACCTGCCACTGCTCGCCGGCGCCCTTGGCCTTGGCCGCCAGCACGGCCGGCTGGTTGCGCAGTCGACCCTTGAGGTCCAGATCGGCATCCAGCTGCAGGCGCCCATCCTTGAAGGCGCCCGAACTGCGCAGCGGACCGCCCAGGCTGCCGGGCAGCTGGGCTACCCAGAAGGCCGGATCGAGGCGGCTCAGGTCCAGGGCCACCTGCCAGCTGACGCCGTCGGTGAAGCCCAAATTGACCTTGCCCTGCGCCCGCCCCTGGCCAGCCTGGAGATCCAGCGATGGCAGATTGAGCTGAGTGGTGTCGCCACTGAAGGGGGTGGCCAGGGTGAAGGCGCCGGCCGGGCCGGTGGCGGCGGCCTTGAGATTGCCCAGGTAGGCGCCGTCCCGGTAGGCCACCTCGCCTTGCAGGCGCTGCAGACTCACCGGTGGCTCCGCCATGGGATACAGCCGCCGCCAGGGGAAATCACGCCAATCCAGCGTGGCATCGGCGGCCAGTCCCTGGTGCCAGTCGACCTGTCCGGCCAGTGCCACGCGCTGTTCGGGCGCGGCCTGCAAGCGCAGCGCCGCGATGCGCGCGCCCTGGGCATCGACGCGGCCATCCAGATTCAGCTCCACCGGACCGCCCTCGCCCGGCAACCGGGCCTGGCCGACCAGGGCGTAGCCCGCGGCCAGGTCGCCCCGTGCGGTCAGCTTGAGATCGTTGAGCCGCAGGGTATCGGGCAGGCTGGCGGCCGCCTTGAAGCCATCGGCCACCAGCTGCAGGTCGGCCGGGACGTTTTCCACCAGCGGCTGCACCGTGCCGGTCAGGCGTCCGGGCAGATAGCCGCTGCTGTCAGCCTCCAGGTGCAAGGTCTTCTGCAATTCACCGTCCAGCTTGAGCGCCAGCGACCAGGGCGCGGCCTCCGGCGCGGGCAGACCCAGGGTGCCCTGCAACTGCAGCGGCCAGGCGCCACTCGGTTGCAGCTGGCCATGGATATCCAGGGTGATGCCGTGGGCCAGGCCGGCCAGCCGCTCGATGACGATGCCCTCAGCCTGCCAGCGCGCCTGGAGTGCCAGGTCGCGAGCCTGTTCGGCGCCGTTGTAGCGGATTTCGCCGATTCGCACCTCGCCCAGCTGCACCCCCAGCGGCAAGCCGAGGCTGGGCAACTGGATGGGCCCGTTTTGCTCGGGCGTAGGCTCGGGACTGGGCGCCTGGTCGATGGCGATGCGCGAAGCGACCAAGGTATCGATGCACAGCTGCAATCTGAGCAGGCAGCCGGGTCGCCAGGCGAATTCGGGCGTCTCGACCGTCACCCGGGTAGCACCACCGTCCCACACCAGCTGCCGGGCTTGCCAGTGGCCACCGAGGCGACCCTGGAAATCGCTCAGGGTCAGACCAGGAACGTGATCCAGCACCAGGCGGCCGATACTGCCGTTACCCAGCATCAGGGCCAGCAACAGAACCAGGGCGCCCAGCAGGGCCGCCAGTACACCGAGGATGACACCGCCTACCGACTTCACAGCTCAGGCCCTATGGAAAAGTGCAGGCGGATACCGCCGGGTTCGTCGAGACCGTGGGCCAGGTCCACACGGATCGGTCCTACCGGCGAGACCCAGCGCACGCCCACGCCGACGCTGGTCTTGAGCTCGTAATTGTTGAGGTCGTTGAAGGCGCTGCCCTGGTCGATGAAGGTGGCCAGCCGCCATTTGTCGCGCAGGGGATACTGGTATTCGACCCCACCGGCGACCAGGTAGCGACCGCCCACGTAGTCGCCCTCATCGTTTTCCGGCGACAGGGTCTGGTAGTCGTAGCCGCGAACGCTCTGATCGCCGCCGGCGAAGAAGCGCAGCGACGGCGGGACCTTGTTGTAGCCGTTGGTGAAGTTGCCACCCAGTTGCAGGCGCCCGAGAAAGCGGTGCCCGTCGCCCACGGTGATCAGCCCACGGGCCAGCGCCGTGGCATGGATCATGTTGGCATCCGAGAGCAGTCCTTCCTTCGCCGCCGACACGCCGAATTGCAGACGGTAGCCGCGATTGGGGTCGATGCGGTTGTCGCTGCGCAGCAGGGAGAAATCCACCCCGGGCATCACCAGATTGGAGGTGCCCTCGTCATTACCCAGCCGATAGCTTTCGTTGCGCCACTTGAGCGAGAGCACCCGCTCCCAGCCGTTGGGAAACTTGCGATGCCACTCGGGGCCCACGGTCAGCAACTGGCTGAGGGAGTCGTCGTTGGCGATCTGCTCGTACTGGTAGCCGCCAGCGAAGCGGAACTTGTCATTGATCGGGTCCTGCCCGGGAATGTCGTACCAGGTGGCAATGCTCTGGCGTGGCGCCGACAGCTCCGCTTCCGCACCCAGGCTGTGACCCTGAGGATTGAGCCAGTGGTTTTCCCAGGTGAATCTCAGCCGGGGGCCGACATCGGTGGAATAGCCGGGGCCGAAGCCGAAGGTCCGTGGCTTGCGGGTCCGCAGCGTGACCGTCACCGGCACCTCGGCGGCGCCTTCCTGCTTGGGATAGGTGTCAAGCCGTGCGCCATCGAAGAAGCCGCTGGCCAGCAGGTTGCTCTGGAAGTCGGCGATCAGCTCGGAATCGTAGGGCGTGCCCTGGGCAAAAGGCACCATGCGCTGGAGCAGATCGGGATCGAAGGGCGCATCCCCTTCGAAGGACACCTTGCCAAGGACAAAGCGTGGCCCGCTGGCGAACACCAGGGCGATATCGGCAAAGCCGGTGGCGGGATCGATACGCAGCTGATGCTGGGTGAAGGTGCCACGAAAGAAGCCATACCGCTGCGCCTGGTTCTGGATCAGGCTCTTGGCGTCTTCGTAGAGACCCTGGTTCAGCGGCTGGCCCGCCTTGAGCCCGGCCGGAACCGGCTGGCGAAAGGCGCGCAACTCGCGCGCCGGACGTTCGATGCGGATATCGACGTTGCGCAGCCTGACCGGCTCGCCCGGCCGTACCTCGACCACCAGCCGTGGCGTCTCCCCCGGCTCGACCCGGGTCTCGATCTGCGCGTGGTAGTAGCCGAGTGCCTGGGCGGCCTGTTCGGCCTGCCGTTCCGTCGCCGGACGCAGGCGCTGCAGCCCGGCGACATCCCGTCCCTCGACCGAGCCGATATAGGCCTGGATGTTGTCTCGCAACGCGTTGTTGGCGGGTTGGACGCGAACGCTGACTTCGGCCGGTGCCGCCCAGGCCACGCCGTGCAGACAACAAATTCCAATCAGGGCGCGGCGTAGAGCGTTCGGCTTATTCATACAGGGATGCTAACGGGCGTTGCGCTGTGAGACAAACGGGAGTGGCCAGGGTTCGCCAGGTGGCCGTTTCGGCAAGAAGCTTTCTGCTAGGCTAGGGCCATCCACGTTTCGGGAGGGTGTCATGAAGGTAGTTTGCTTCAATATCAATGGCTTGCGCGCAAGACCTCATCAACTTTCCGCCATCATCGAACGCTATGATCCAGATGTGATCGGTCTTCAGGAAACCAAGGTCGCGGATGACCAGTTTCCCCTGGCTGAGGTCGAGGCCCTGGGTTATCACGTGCACTACCACGGGCAGAAGGGCCACTACGGGGTGGCCCTGCTGTCACGCCTGGCGCCGCTGGAGTTGCACAAGGGCTTTCCGGGCGATGGTGAAGAATCCCAGAAGAGATTCATCTATGGCGTCTTCGCGGATCGCCAGGGTCAGCCGCTGGTGGTCATGAACGGCTATTTTCCTCAAGGCGAGAACATTGCCCACCCGACAAAATTCCCAGGCAAGAGGAAGTTCTACGCGGATCTTCAGAATCTACTTGAAGAGCGCTTCTCACCGGACACACCCTTGCTGCTCATGGGCGACTTCAACATCTCCGCCCAGGATCACGACATCGGCATCGGCGCAGCCAACGCCAAGCGCTGGCTGCGTACCGGCGCCTGCAGCTTCCAGCCGGAAGAACGCGAATGGATGCAGCGGCTGCTCGGCTGGGGCCTGATCGACAGCTACCGCCAGCTGCACCCTGAGGTCGACGACCGCTTCAGCTGGTTCCCCTATCGCAGTCGCGGCTTCGAAGACGAACCCAAGCGCGGCCTGCGCATCGATACCATCCTGGCCTCGCGGATCCTGCAGGAGCGTATCGTCTCCGCCGGCGTGGACTACGACATCCGCGGCATGGAGAAACCCTCCGACCACGCGCCGATCTGGCTGGAATTGACGTGAGGTCCTGTCACATCGACGTCATGCGACATCCCTAAGGTGTCGGCCTCGCCTTAGGCTCGAGGCCGACCCATGAACTGCTCTGCTCCGGTATTCCGTCGCGCCTTGCTGCGGCGAGCGGCGCTCGCGACCTTGCTTCCGCTGCTGCCTCTCCCCCTGCTGGCCAACGACGCCCCAACCACCCGCCTGCGCCTGCAGGGCTCCAATACCATCAACGCCCGCCTGGGTCCGCGCCTGGTCGCGGCCCTGCTCGCCGAGCGCGGCTTCCGCGATCCCCAGGTGGTACCCACCGCGGTGATGGACGAATGGCAGCTGGTGGCGCGCGCCCCGAACGGCGCTAGCGTGGCCGTGCAGATCGCGGCCCATGGCTCCAGTACCGGCTTTACCGCCCTGGCGGCGGGCACAACCGATCTCGCTGCCGCCTCGCGCCCGGTCACCGATGCCGAGGTGAACACCCTGGCCGGCCTGGGTGACCTGCGCAGCAAGGAGGCGGAGTACGTCATCGGCCTGGACGGCCTGGCGATCATCGTGCATCCCGGCAATCCGCTGCGAGAACTCGATCTGCAGCAGCTGGCGCAGATTTTCTCCGGCGACATCGGCGACTGGCAGCAACTGGGCGGCAAGGCCAGCCCGATCCGACTCTATGCGCGGGATGATCGCTCGGGCACCTACGACACCTTTCGCGAGCTGGTGTTGAGTCCTGCCGGCAAACGCCTGAGTGCTGCCGCCAGGCGCTTCGAATCCAACGAAGAACTGGCGCAGCGGGTGGCCGAGGATCCCGCCGGCATAGGCTTCACCAGCCTGGCGGCGGCTGCCGGGTCGCCAAAGCTCGCCCTGCGCGACGGTGAAGGCCGCGCCATAGCGCCGAGCGAAGCCAGCATCGCCACCGAAGACTATCCGCTCGCCCGCCGCCTCTTCCTCTATGCGCCGCCTGCCCAGCGTTCGGACTGGGCGCAGAGTCTGCTGGAATTCAGCCAGACCCCGACGGGTCAGGCGGTGGTGCAACAAAGCGGCTTTGTCGCCCAGCGCATCGAGCCTCTGACCATAGACGGCACCCGCGGCATGCCACCGGCCTACGGCAAACTGGCGCGCCGGGCGCAGCGCCTCACCGTAAACTTCCGTTTCACCGCCGGCAGCGCGCGCCTGGACAACAAGGCGCTGCGTGATGTCGAGCGGCTGGCCACCTTCATGCGCCAGCCGGAAAATGCCGGTCGGCAGCTGATTCTGGTGGGCTTCAACGATGCCACTGAAGATCCGGCACGCGCCTCCCTGCTGGCACGCCTGCGAGCCACCGCGGTCGCCACGGCGTTGCGTCACCAGCAGGCCTTTGCCGGCGAATTGCTTTCTCTTGGCGACCAGCTGCCCGTTGCAGGACTGTCGCCCAATGGCCGAGTAAAGAACCGGCGTGTCGAGGCCTGGATTCAATAGTAATCAAGGTGTTATGCCAAGAACGTGAAGAGGTATAGCACACCCCTACAGCGCCAGCCGGCAGTGCACGCACAGCGGTCGCCAGGCAATTCAGATTCGTAAAAAACTTAAGGTAACGTCTTAAAAGTAGATTCTAATTAAGATTATAAAATAACCGTATCTAATTGATTTAGAACACAATATAAAATTATCTTGATACCAAATCGAAGGACTATCGGGAGGCAGGCGCGACCGTCTCCAGCCCCTGTACAGCTTCGCCCGGCTTGATCCCACGCCCTGAAAACCAGCCGGCTTGGGTTTCCAGCGCGTAGCGCGCCGGGGCCTTAGAGCAATGATGGGTATCGGTCAGTGGCTGCATCTCGACGGTATTGAGGATCCTGCCACTCTTGTCGATGAAGGCGGCGGCCAATGCGCTGGGGGTATCGCGCATCCACAGGCAGCGTTCGTCATCCCCGGCAAAGACGAACAGCATCCCTTCACGGGCGCCCAGTGGCGGTCGCCCCATGAGTCCCCGAGCCCGCTGCGCAGGTGTCGCTACCACCTCGACGGCCAGGCGCTGCCCACCGATCCGCAATTCGATCCGCTCCGCTGCCCAACCGGGCATGGCGACCAACAGCAGGAAACCGACCCAAGTAGGACCTGGCGCTCGTTTCGCTTCCTCGCGCGCATGGACAAAAAATGTCATCGCATGTGACCTTTACCGGACGAAAGCAATCTATCCCACATTGTCAGACAACCTCTCGAGTCCGATGTCGACCGCCAGCCTACCGCCCGCACCCTCACCCGCTCTGGCCACCCGCATTACCCTGGGCACGGTGCTCTTTACCTTTATCGCCTACCTTACCATCGGCATCCCCCTGGCCGTGCTGCCGGGCTACGTGCATGACCAGCTGGGCTTCAACTCCATCATCGCCGGCCTGGTGATCAGCAGTCAGTACCTGGCGACCCTGTTTTCGCGCTCCCACGCCGGACGCATCATCGATACCGTGGGCGCCAAGCAGTCGGTGCTCTACGGCATGCTCGGCTGCGGCCTCAGTGGCGTGCTAATGCTGGCCTCGGTGCTTCTCCAGGCCTGGCCCTGGGTCAGCCTCACCGCCCTGCTGCTCGGCCGACTGGTGCTGGGTTGCGCCGAAAGCCTGTCGGGCACCGGTGCCATTTCCTGGGCGATCGGCCGGGTCGGCCCGACCAATACCGCCAAGGTGATTTCCTGGAATGGCGTCGCCAGCTACGGTGCCCTGGCCATAGGCGCGCCGCTGGGGGTGGTCTTGGTGGATACCCTGGGGCTGTGGATCATGGGCGTCAGCATCATCGGGCTGGCCGCCGTGGGTTATCGCATCGCCAAACCCCGTCCGCCAATCGTCCCGGTGCGCGGCGAACGCCTGCCCTTCACCACCGTGCTGGGTCGGGTCCTGCCCTTCGGCCTCGGCCTGGCGCTGGGCGGCATCGGCTTCGGTACCCTGGCGACCTTCATTACCCTCTATTACGCCAGCCAGGGCTGGAGCGGCGCGGCCCTGTGCCTGACCGTATTCGGTTCCTTCTTCATCGGGGTACGCCTGGTCTGTGCCAACGCCATCAACCGCCACGGCGGCTTTCGCGTCGCCATCGTCAGCCTGGCGGTGGAAGCGGTCGGTCTGGCGGTCCTCTGGCTAGCGCCCAGCGTGACCACCGCGCTTATGGGTGCCGCCCTCACCGGGATCGGCTTCTCGCTGGTATTCCCGGCACTCGCCGTGGAAGCGGTGCAGCGAGTCCCGTCCTCCAACCGGGGCGCCGCCCTGGCCGGCTATTCGGTATTCATCGACCTTTCGCTGGCGGTGACCGGGCCCCTGATCGGCGCCGTGGCCACCCACTTCGGCTATGCCGCCAGCTTTCTCTGCGCCGCCCTGGCCGCGCTCGCCGGGCTCGCCCTCAGCGTCCGCCTCCTCTGCCGTTTCGACGAGTCCTCTCGAGAACAGCCATGACCACGACAGTCCCTACCGCTACCTCGCTCGCCATCACGCTGCGCATCGTCTCAATCGTCGTCTTCAGCTTCCTGCTGTTCCTGGCGATTGGCCTGCCGCTGGCGATCCTGCCGGGCTACGTGCACGACGATCTCGGCTACGGCTCGGTGATCGCGGGACTGGCGATCAGCATCCAGTACCTCGCCACCCTGTTCACCCGGCCCCTGGCCGGCAAGCTGGCCGACAGCATTGGCGCCAAGCGCGGCGTGATCTACGGTCTGTTCGGCTGCGTCGCCTGCGGCGTGCTGACCCTACTGGCCACCTCGCTGCAGAGCCTGCCTGGTCTCAGCCTGGGCCTGCTGATCGTCGGCCGGGTCATCCTCGGCATGTCCCAGGCCCTGATCGGCACCGGCTGCCTGAGCTGGGGCATGGGCAGCGTCGGCATGCAGCACGTGAGCAAGGTGATCTCCTGGAATGGCATAGCCGCCTACGGCGCCCTCGCGATCGGCGCGCCGCTGGGCGTGGCCATGGTCGCCGGCCTCGGCCTATGGAGCCTGGGCGTAGCGATCGCGCTGCTGGGTGCCCTGGGCCTGGCCCTGGCTTGGAACAAGGAACCGGCGCCGGTGATTCCCGGTGAGCGACTGCCCTTTCACAAGGTGTTCTGGCGCATCAGTCCCTTCGGTCTCTGCCTGCTGCTGAGCTCCATCGGCTTCGGCGCCATCGCTACCTTCGTCACGCTCTACTATGCGAGCAATGGCTGGCCCAATGCCGCCTTCTGCTTGACTGCCTTCGGCGCAGCCTTCATCTGTGCGCGGTTGCTGTTCGCCGGCACCATCAACAAACTGGGTGGCTTTCGGGTCGCCCTGGCCTGTTTCACCGTCGAGACCCTGGGTCTGCTACTGCTCTGGCTGGCAGTCACCCCGCAGATGGCGCTGATCGGCGCGGCCATGGCCGGCTTCGGGCTGTCGCTGGTCTATCCCGCCCTGGGGGTAGAGGCCATCGTCAAGGTGCCGCCCACCAATCGCAGTGCCGCACTGGGTGCCTACTCGCTGTGCCTGGACCTGGCGCTCGGTATTACCGGGCCGCTGGCCGGTGCCATCGCCAATGGCTTCGGCTTCAGTGCCATCTTCCTGTTCGCCGGCCTCATGGCCCTGGCTGGCCTGGGCCTTAGCGCCCTGCTCTACCGCCGTGCATTGCGTGAGCGGCCGAACATGCCGCCAACCTGACCAACTGATAGCGTCAGCGTCAGGCACCTGCGAATCACTTAGCGGATGTCGCCTGCCGGCTCCTGTAACCCCTACAGCGGACCAGGATCCGGGATCGGCGCCGGGGGCTTGGCGGGTTCGGTCAGGTTCTCGACTATCTCGTCGGGGATCTCGGTATCGATTTCCTCGTCGACCATGTCGGAGTCGTTCAGCGGTGCCTGATCGCCGCCCAGCCAGAGGGCCAGCGGCGAGGTGGTGTCGGGCGCGAGAGAAAGAGAAAGGATCATGCCGTGGCTCCTGTGCCGGTCGGTCTCAGAGATTAGTAGGTCGGCGGGGCCGGATGTTTCATCCAGACCCCTACCGCACGTCGCCGGATGGCAGGCAACTGACTGGTGTACGCCAGAGCGGCTGGTGACCTTCCAGGACAGAATTCGCCAAGCCTGGCAGCAGGTGCGGCCGCACATCCTGGCGATTGGCCAGGCGGAAGGTCCAGGCCTGACTAGACTGAGAAGATTCTCCACCCAGGAAAGGCCGTCCATGGAAACCAACGCTCTCCCCCCTCACGCCTCGAATCTGCTCGCGGTCGTTTCGGAAGACGAGTTGCTGCTGCAAGCGCTGGTCCGTGAGGTCCTGAAACAGGAAGGCTTCCATGTGGAGACCTTTGGCACTGCCGATGCCGCCCTGCAGTTTCTCGAACGGCATTGGCAGCAGGTCAACGTGGTGGTGTCCAACGTGCGGATGCCGGGGGTGATCGATGGCGTGCAGTTGGCCAGGATCGTCAGCGAACGCTGGCCCGGGGTGCCCGTCGTGCTGATGTCCGGCTACACCGGCCTGCGCAATGACATTCCGTCCGGAATACCCTTCCTACACAAACCCTGGACGCTGGATCAACTGACCGACGCGGTCTGGAACGTGGTACCACGCCCTGGCTCTCCCGGCCCGACCGCCCACTAGTCCAGCGACACCCGGCCGCCGCCTGCCCCGTACAAACGACCTCGCAGCTATGACACAATAGGCGGCATGTCGGGCACCGCCCGCCTTTACCGCAGCCCAGCCAGGCCGCCGCGCACCGTCGCTGCCCATTGACCCTGCCCGCTGGACCTCTGCCCATCCGATCGAAACGCTCTGTCCTGGCCGCCTGCCGGCCCGGACAGCGGCCGAACTCCGGTCCGAAACCCCTTACAGGTACCCCCCTTGATCTCCACCGCTAACATCACCATGCAGTTTGGCGCCAAGCCGCTGTTCGAGAACGTGTCCGTCAAATTCGGCAACGGCCATCGCTATGGCCTGATCGGCGCCAACGGTTGCGGCAAGTCCACCTTCATGAAGATTCTCGGGGGCGATCTCGAGCCCACCGGCGGGCAGGTGATGCTCGAACCCAACGTGCGCCTGGGCAAGCTGCGCCAGGACCAGTTCGCCTACGAGGACTGCACGGTCATCGACACCGTGATCATGGGCCACGCCGAGCTGGCCAAGGTCAAGGCCGAGCGCGACCGCATCTACTCCCTGCCGGAAATGAGCGAAGACGACGGCATGGCCGTGGCCGAGCTTGAGGTGCAGTTCGCCGAATACGACGGCTACACCGCCGAAGCGCGGGCGGGCGAGCTGCTGCTCGGCCTGGGCATCCCCCAGGACCAGCACTTCGGCCCCATGAGCGCCGTCGCCCCCGGCTGGAAGCTGCGGGTGTTGCTGGCCCAGGCACTGTTTTCCGATCCGGAACTGCTGCTGCTCGACGAACCGACCAACCACCTGGACATCAACACCATCCGCTGGCTGGAAGGCATCCTGGTCGCGCGCAACAGCACCATGATCATCATCTCCCACGACCGCCACTTCCTGAACAGCGTCTGCACCCACATGGCCGACCTGGATTACGGCGAACTGCGTCTGTTCCCGGGCAACTACGACGAGTACATGACCGCCGCCACCCAGGCACGCGAGCGCCTGCTGTCGGACAATGCCAAGAAGAAGGCCCAGATCGCCGAACTGCAGCAATTCGTCAGCCGCTTTTCGGCCAACGCCTCCAAGGCCAAGCAGGCCACCAGCCGGGCGCGCCAGATCGACAAGATCCAGCTGGACGAGGTCAAGCCGTCCAGCCGCGTCAGCCCCTTCATCCGCTTCGAGCAGAACAAGAAGCTGCACCGCCAGGCGGTGACCCTGGAAAACGTCACCCAGGGCTTCGACGGCACCCCGCTGTTCAAGCGTCTGGGTCTGCAGATCGAAGCCGGCGAGCGGGTCGCCATCATCGGCCCCAACGGCATTGGCAAGACCACCCTGCTGCGCACCCTGGTGGGCGAGATGGCTCCTCAGAGCGGTGAAGTGAAGTGGACCGACAGCGCTGATGTCGGCTATTTCGCCCAGGACCATGCCGAGGACTTCGCTGACGATGCCACCCTGTTCGAGTGGATGGGCCAATGGACGCAGGGCGGCGAGCAGATGGTACGCGGCACCCTGGGTCGCATGCTGTTTTCCAGCGACGACATCCAGAAATCGATCAAGGTCATCTCCGGTGGTGAGCAGGGGCGCATGCTGTTCGGCAAGCTGATCCTGAAGAAGCCCAACGTGCTGGTGATGGACGAGCCCACCAACCACCTGGACATGGAATCCATCGAGGCGCTGAACCTGGCGCTGGAAAACTATCCGGGCACCCTGATCTTCGTCAGCCACGACCGCGAATTCGTCTCGTCCCTGGCGACCCGCATCCTCGACATGAGCGAGACCGGCGTGGTCGATTTCAGCGGCAGCTACGACGACTACCTGCGCAGCCAGGGCATCAACGGCTGACCCCAGGGTTCGTGTAGTGGGTCGCGCCACCCACTACACGAACAAAATAGATGGTGCCCTAAGCAGTTACCCTAGGTATCATTTCGCACCGAAACGGGTACTCGACCAGGATCGCCGCGATCATCACCTATCGTTTGCGCCGGGAGACCAGGGGTCTCCTGCCACGTCTCGTAACACGTAGCGCCCCCTTCCGGCACGCTCGACGGGTTCCCTGTCGCATCCTGATCGCCCCTCCTGGCACCGGCCTCCGCCGGCCTGCCAGGACGCTTGGCCCCCACTCAATAAATCAGAACATTGCCGGACGGCTGCTGTCGCAACTGACTGCCATGCCCTACCGGTTGCCCACCCCTGCCTGTCCGTTCGCGGCCAGCTCGGGGTTGCCCAACTCGAGGTCGGGCTCCGACGCCCGCTCTCCCTCAGGTGTAAAGCGAGACACTGTCTCAGGAGTACGATGAATGCACAGTGGTAACGAAGAGTCGGATTTCGTTTTCGTCGGCGCGGGAATCATGAGCGCGACCCTGGCGGTCATGCTCAAGGAGCTGGAGCCCACGAGTACCGTCGAGGTACTCGAACTGCTCGACGTAGGCGCGGCGGAGAGTTCCAACCCCTGGAACAACGCCGGAACCGGCCATGCGGCCCTCTGCGAGTTGAACTACACGCCCGAAAAGGCGGACGGCAGCATCGACGTCACCAAGGCCCTCAGCATCAACGGCATGTTCGAGGCCTCCAGGCAGTTCTGGTCCTACCTGGTCGAGGAAGGCCACTTCGGTTCGCCGCGTGCCTTCATCAGCCCGGTGCCGCACATGTCCTTCGTGCATGGCGCCAAGGACATCGCCTTCCTGCGCAAGCGCTATGAAGCGCTCAAGGACCACGCCTGCTTCGACGGCATGGAGTATTCCGAGGATCACGCCAAGCTGCGCGAGTGGATGCCGCTGGTGATGGAAGGCCGGCCGGCCACCGAAGCCGTGGCGGCGACCCATGTGGCCGGGGGGACCGATGTCAACTTCGGCGCCCTGACCATGAGCCTGCTGGGCCACCTGCAGACCCGCCCCGGCACCCAGGTCCGTTACAACCAGAAGGTGGTGGACCTGACCCGCGAGGCCGACCAGCGCTGGCGCCTGACCATCGAGGACAGTCGTTCGGGTGCCACCCGGACGCTGATCGCCAAGTTCGTCTTTCTCGGCGCCGGGGGCGCGGCCCTGCCGCTGCTGCAGAAGTCGGGCATCCCCGAAGGCGCTGGCTATGGCGGTTTCCCGGTAAGCGGCCAGTGGCTGCGCTGCGACGATCCGCACATCGTCGAGCGCCACCAGGCCAAGGTCTACGGCCTGGCCGGGGTCAATTCGCCGCCGATGTCGGTCCCGCACCTGGACACCCGGGTGGTGGATGGCAAGAAGTCGCTGCTGTTCGGACCCTTTGCCGGCTTCACCACCAAGTTCCTCAAACGCGGTTCCTTCCTCGACCTGCCCAAGTCGATCAAGTCGGGCAACATCGGCCCCATGCTCGCCGTGGCGCGGGACAACATGCCGCTGACCCGCTACCTGGTCGGCCAGGTGCTGCAGTCATTCGACCAGCGCGTCGAGGAATTGCGTGCCTTCTACCCCGCCGTGCGCAAGCAGGACTGGCGCCTGGAAGTGGCCGGCCAGCGGGTGCAGATCATCAAGAAGGATCCGCAGAAAGGCGGTGTCCTGCAGTTCGGTACCGAGATCGTCGCCTCCGGCGACGGCACCATCGCCGCCCTGCTGGGCGCCTCCCCGGGCGCTTCCACCTCGGTGTCCATCATGCTGACCCTGGTCGAGCGCTGCTTCCCCAGCCGTTATCAGAGCGCAGAGTGGCAGGCGAAGCTGCGCACCATGTTCCCGGCCTTCGGCCACAAGCTCGCGGAAGAACCGGAGCTGCTGCGCGAAGTGCGCGAACGCACCACCCGGGTGCTGCAACTCGACCAGCCGGCGTGATGCCGCAGATGCCGGACCGTTCACCCGGTCCGGCGTCTTCTTCCCCGCAAACCTGCTTCGAAGCTCCCTATCCCGTCCAATCGCCTCCTCCTCGCCCGGGAGAGGGCTGGAGTGAGGGAGTCTTTATCCGCCAGGCTTCCGCCTAATCCCCCAGCGCCACGCCTTCCCGCCGCGGATCGGCACCCCCCTGCCAGCCAGATCCGACCCGGCGAATGACCTGGATGCCGCTGGTCATCTCGTCCTCGCGCACCTGATGCCCACGCTGCTCCAGCGCCTGGCGCAGGGCCGGGGTGGTCTCGCCGCGCTCCAGCTCGGTGGGGCCGTTGCGGCTGCCGAAATTCGGCAGGCCCGCCGCCGCCTGGGGATCCAGCTGCCAGTCCAGCAGGCCGACCAGGGTCTTGACCACATAGCCGGCGATCTGTGAACCGCCCGGCGAGCCCAGCGCGGCCAGCAGCTCACCGCTCTGGCGATCGAATACCAGAGTCGGCGACATGGTCGAGCGCGGTCGCTTGCCCGGCTCCACCCGATTGGCCACCGGCAGGCCCTTCTCCTGCGGCACGAAGGAAAAGTCCGTCAGCTGATTGTTGAGCATGAAGCCCTTTACCATCAGATGGGAGCCGAAGTAGCTCTCCACCGTAGTGGTCATGGACAGGGCGCCGCCCCAGGCATCCGCGGCCACGACCTGGGAGGTAGAGATGCGCAGCGGCGAGCGGTCCGGCGCCCAGGCCAGGGTCGGTCCGGGCGGAACACCCGGCGCGGCCTTGCCCAGGCTGCGCTCACCAACCTGCTGGGCGCGACTGGCCAGATAGCCCGGATCGAGCAGACCCTTGACATTGACCGGCACCAGCTCCGGATCGGCCACGTACTGGGCACGATCGGCATAGGCCAGGCGCTCGGCCTCGGCGATCAGATGCACGGCTTCGGGACGCGGCTCCTGGCCCGCCGGCAGCGCGGTCGGCACCGGCCGCAGCGGCGCCAGGGCCCAGGCCGGATCACGGGCTTCCAGGGCCTGGAGGATGCCCAGGGTCTGGGCCACGGTGATGCCGCCGGCGGGCGGTGGCATGCCGCAGACACGCCAGTGCTGGTAGTCGGTGCACAGTGGCGTACGGGTCCTGGCACGATAGCCAGCCAGATCCTGGAGACTCAGGCTGCCGGGATTGGGGCTTTGCTGCACCGCCGTGGCGATGGCCTTGGCCAGGTCGCCACGATAGAGCGCCGCGGCGCCTTCCCGGGCGATCAGCGCCAGGGTCTCGGCCAACTCGGGGTTGCGCAGCCGGGTACCCACCGGCTTCACCTGGCCCTGGGCATCCAGGTACAGCGCGGCCATGCCGGGCGACTGCTTGAGGAAGGGATCGTGCACAAGCTGGTTATGCAGTCGCGGCGACAACGGGAAACCCTCGCGGGCCAGGCGGATGGCCGGCTCGAACAGCACCTGCCAGGCCAGCTTGCCGTGGTCGCGATGCGCCAGCTCCAAGGCGCGCAACACCCCGGGCACCCCGACCGAACGGCCGCCGATACGCGCCTCCTCGAAGGCCATGGGGCTACCATCCGCATGCAGGAAGAGCCTTTCCGTGGCGCCCGCCGGCGCGGTCTCGCGACCATCGTAGGCCTGGACCTTGCGACCGTCCCAGTAGAGCAGGAAGGCGCCGCCGCCGATTCCCGAGGATTGCGGCTCGACGAGGGTCAGGACCGCCTGCATGGCGATGGCGGCATCGATGGCCGAGCCACCCTGGCGCAGGATCTCCTGCCCTGCCTCGGCGGCCAGGGGGTTGGCCGCCGCCGCCATCTGCCGGGTGGCTGCGCTGGCCGTCAACCCAGGGCGGTAACCGGAACCGGCCTCGGGAGCCGTGGGCAAGGAGGTCTCGCGACTCTGGCTACAGGCCGCGAGAGTCAGGGACAGGAAGAGAGGCGTAAGGATCGACAAGGGGGTTCGCAACGTGGGGCTCCTGGGCAACGGGGGCTTTCGCCCGCCAAGCCTAGCCCATCATCCGGCCCTGCGCCGCCGCGCCTGCCCTAGAGCGGCAGGTGACGATGCAGAAAGCCGCCGCAGAGCACATCCAGCCAGAGCAGCTGGTGCAGGGCGACGATGGCGAAGAACACCAGCCGAAAGCTCAGCTTGACGGTCTTGTGGCGGAATCGCTGCTGGGCGATCAGGGCGCCCGGCCAGCCGCCGAGCAGTTCGCCCAGGTGCAGCATGCGCTCCGACACGCGCCAGCCCTTGTCGCGGGCGCGCTGCTTGTCGTGCTTGTAGAGCAGGTAAGTGACGATGCTCGCGACCAGATAGAGCGGCAACGGCCAGAGCACCCCGCGGCCGAAGGCCTGGGACAGCATGCCCACCGAGGGCAGGATGAAGACCGCGATCTGCAACAGCGCCAGCATGTCCTGGCGGGCGATGGCCGCGCGTTGCTGGTAGGGCGTCAGCGACCCTGCCCGCTTGGCGGCCTTGGGGGACGCGTTCTGCGTAGCCGCACGAGCCGGCTTGCGCCGGCTCTGCTGTTCCTGCTCGGGTTTCACCCGGCCGCCTTGGCCGCGTGCCAGTCGATCCAGCCGAATTGCCAGGTGGCCAGGATCAGCAGTCCGAAGACGATGCGGTACCAGCCGAAGACCACATAGCTGTGGTTGCCGATGAATTTCAGCAGCGCCTTCACCGCCAGCATGGCGAAGATGAAGGAGGTGACGAAGCCGACCGCGAAGATCATCGCATCGCTGGGAACGAACATGTGGCGGTACTTGTAGACCGAGTAGACCGTCGCACCCACCATGGTCGGCATGGCCAGGAAGAAGGAGAACTCGGTGGCCGCCTTGCGCGACAGGCCGAATAGCAGGCCGCCGATGATGGTGGAACCGGAGCGCGAGGTGCCCGGAATCATCGCCAGGCACTGGGCGCAGCCGACCTTGAGGGCGTCATGCCAGCGCATGTCGTCCACCTCCTCCACGCGGATGCGATGCTTGCGCTTTTCCGCCCAGATCATGATCACGCCGCCGATCACCAGGGCGAAGGCCACGGTGATGGGGTTGAACAGGTATTCGTGGATCAGATCACCAAGGATCACGCCCAGCACCGCAGCGGGCAGGAAGGCGACGATCAGATTGCCGGTGAAGCGCTGCGCATAGGACTTGCGCGGCAGGTCGGTGACGATCTCGAAGACCTTGAAGCGGTACTCCCAGACCACGGCCAGGATGGCCGCCAACTGAATCACGATGTTGAAGGCAATGACGGTATCGCCGCGAAAGCCGATCAGATCCGCCACCACGATCTGGTGGCCGGTACTGGAAACCGGCAGAAACTCGGTGATGCCCTCGACGATCCCCAGAATCAGCGCCTGCAAGGCACTCCATAGGTCCATGGTATTACTCCATCCAAGTGAAACATTTGCAGGTAGCCGGAGCTGCAGGCTCCGGCGGCAACGGGGTTCGAACCGTGACGCTCCGCAGGGCATGGCCCTTCGCGGTACCCAAGACAGCATGTGCTGAAGTCAGCGCCCGGCACCTTACCAGAGCGAGACCGGTTGAAGAGACCGATAGACGGCCATTAGGTGCCGTACAATGACAAATCCAATCTTTCCGGATGTGAAGCATGTCGTTTCTGGAGTCCCTCACCACCCTGCTGGGCATGTCGCCCGTGGAGCTGCTGGCCGCCGTTCTCGGGGTGATCGCCGTCTGGCTGACGGTCCGCCAGAACATCTGGGCCTGGCCCATCGGGCTGGTGATGGTGGTGCTCTACGCCTGGATCTTCCTGGACGTGAAGCTGTATTCCGACATGCTGCTGCAGTGCATCTATGCAGTGCTGCAGCTCTATGGCTGGTGGCAATGGCTGAGGGGTGGCCAGCAGCACCAGGGTCGGGTGGTCAGCTCCCTCGCGGCGAGGCCCCTGCTGACGGGTCTGGCCGTAGGTGCGCTGGGTAGTCTTGCCCTCGGCTATCTCATGGGCACCCATACCGACGCCGCCCTGCCCTGGCTGGATGCCGCGCTTACCGGTTTCAGCCTGGTCGCGCAGTTCTGGATGGCGCAGAAGCGGCTGCAATGCTGGATGCTGTGGTTCGTGCTGGACGTCATCTATGTGGGCCTCTTCTATTACAAGGGCCTCTACCCCACCGCGATCCTCTATGCGGTCTTTGTCGGCCTCGCCGCCTATGGCTGGCTGGACTGGCGCCGCGCCCTGGCGACCGCACGATGAAGGTGGTGGTGTTGACCGGCCCCGAATCGAGTGGCAAATCCTGGCTGGCGACGATCCTGAGCGAGAGATTCGGCGGTGTCCGGGTCGACGAGTACGTTCGCGAATACTGCGAGGCGCATGGCACCGACACCAGCCTGGCGGATGTGGAGCTCATCGCCCGCGAGCAATTGCGTCGCGAAGACCAGGCGCGGGCCAGTGCACCGGCCTTGCTGCTGCTGGATACCCATCTGCTGAGCAACCTGCTGTGGAGTCGCCTGCTGTTCGATGCCGCGCCCGCCTGGCTGGAACCGGCGCTGCTGGCACGCCGCTATGACCTGCATCTGCTGCTCGACCCGCGCGACGTCGCCTGGCAGGACGACGGTCAGCGCTGCCAGCCGGAGCTCACCGAGCGCCTGGCATTCTTCGCCAACTGCCGGGACTGGCTGCGGACCCATGGCCAGCCGGTGCTGGAAATCGCCGGCGACTGGCCCGAGCGGCAAAGGGCCGCGCTGGCCGCGGTGAGCCGATTGCTGCACGAGTCTTGACCCGTCGGTAGAATGACGTCCTACACCGGAGAACGCCATGCACGACGACGATGCCTCTTTCGCTGACTTCACCCGCGGGATCCGTCCGCTCAGGCAGGATCGCGCCGACACCGGCAAGTCACGCGCCGACCTGGGCCAGATCGCCCAGCGCCGGGCCAATGCGACCAGGACCTCGACCACGACCCGGGTGGATGGCCTGAGCGATGCCTTCGTCATTGATGTAGGCGCCGAAGACGAACTCTACTGGGGCCGCGATGGTGTCCAGGACACCCAGCTGAAGCGCCTCAAGAGCGGCCAGATCCCCTTCGAGGGCAGCCTGGACCTGCACGGCATGACCGTGGAAAGAGCCCGGGAGACCCTCTGGGACTTTCTTGCCGAGGCCACCCGCCTGGAAATCCGCTGCGTGCGCATCACCCATGGCAAGGCCGCGCGCGTCGATGGGCGTCGGCCGTTGATCAAGAGTCACGTCAACACCTGGTTGCGCCAGCACGCCCAGGTGCTGGGCTTCACCTCCTGCCTGCCCCGCCACGGCGGCACCGGCTCGCTTTATGTGTTGCTCAAGCGCACCATGCTCGAAGGTCACGACGAGTGACTCCGCGACTCGGATGACGTCTCATCCGAGCGCCAACCTCCTTATCGACAAACAGGAACCCAAATGTCTCTCGAACAGCACTACTCCTCGATCCTGACCGGACTTGGCGAAGACATCGGCCGGGAGGGGCTGGTGGACACGCCCAAGCGCGCGGCCAAGGCCATGCAGTACCTCTGCCGCGGCTATACCCAGACGCTGGAAGAGGTGGTGGGCGAGGCGCTCTTCACCTCGGACAACAGCGAGATGGTGCTGGTCAAGAACATCGAGCTTTACTCGCTGTGCGAGCACCACATGCTGCCCTTCATCGGCAAGGCCCACGTCGCCTACATGCCCAAGGGCAAGGTGCTGGGGCTGTCCAAGGTGGCACGCATCGTCGACATGTTCGCCCGCCGACTGCAGATCCAGGAAAACATGACCCGGCAGATCGCCGAAGCCATCGAGAAGGTCACCGGTGCGGCCGGTGTTGCGGTGGTCATCGAGGCGCAGCACATGTGCATGATGATGCGTGGCGTGGAGAAGCAGAATTCCTCCATGGTCACCTCGGTGATGCTCGGCCAGTTCCGCGCCAGCGATGCCACCCGCGCCGAATTCCTCAGCCTGATCAATCGCTGAGTCGGCCGCGACGTCCGCCAGCCCGGAGGGTCGAAGCCTGGAATCTCCAGGAGACCTGCACGCCATGGCGGACGTCCACAGCCTTACCCTGTTCAGAGCCCAACCCGAACGTTCCCAGGCGCTGGGCGCCCACCTGCTGGATCTGGCCGCGGTGGCAGTGCACGACGAGGGGTGCCTGGATTATCGGGTATTCCAGGGTAGCGAGGACAATGACGTCTGGGTGGTCCAGGCCCGCTGGATCTCGGTCGCCGCCCAGGACGACCACTTCAACCAGCCACACACCCTCGCCTTCCTCGACGAGCTGCCCAAGCTGGCGGACGAGGTGGATCTGTATCCGCTGGCGCCCAAAAAGCCTACGGCTGAGCTTTGACGACAGGCTGCCTGGGTTGCGATGAAGCGTAGAGTGGGCCGAGACGGCTCCCTCGTCGAAGCCCAACGGGACCGATGCAAAGGCAGGAGCTGTTGGGCTTCGCTGCGCTCAACCCAACCTACGACTTGATTGACCTTTTACGGCCATGGCGATCTGCAGACGCGGCCGGTCCCGCAAAGGTACCACCGTCGTAGGGTGGACAACGGCGCAGCCTTGTCCACGAACGGGCATCGGCATCAGGTGGAAAACGCTACGCGGTTTTCCACGCTACGGGCTGGACGCAATCGCGGCCATGGGCCGCTCCTACATTTGTTCGGTGTACCTGTAGGAGCGGCCCATGGCCGCGATAAACGAGAGCAAAGGCACAGCAGTGCGGACCGCGATGGTCGCGATCGACTGCAACTCAATACTCGGACAGCGCGAAGCTCGTCAGGGCGAAGGTGGGGATGCCGGCGGCTTCTAGGCGCCTGGAGCCGCCCAGTTCGGGCAGGTCGACGATGGCGGCGGCTTCGTGGACTTCGGCGCCCAGGCGGCGGATCAGGTTGCCGGCGGCGACGAGGGTACCGCCGGTGGCGATGAGATCGTCGACCAGCAGCACCGAATCACCGGCACCGACGCTGTCCTTGTGTACCTCGATCACCGAATCGCCGTATTCGGTGCTGTAGACCTCGGTCAGCAGCTCGGCGGGCAGCTTGCCCTGCTTGCGGAACAGCACCAGCGGCTTGCCCAGTTCGTAGGCCAGGATCGGGCCGATGAGGAATCCGCGCGCATCCAGCGCCCCGACGTGGGTGAAGGTCGCCGAACGATAGCGCTCTAGCAGCTCCGCCATGACGGCGCGCAGCCCCTCGGGCGACTGGAACAGTGGCGTGATGTCCCGGAAGATCACCCCCGGCTTGGGAAAATCGGGCACGGCACGGATGAGGGACTTCAGGGCGGATTCGGAAAAGGACATGGCAGAGACTCTTGGGCGCCGGGCGCCTGGTTGAATACGATTGCCCAGTATACCGGTGCCCGCCCGGCCAGGGCCAACCCGCCATCCCTGCGCGCTGAATCGATTCATGTAGTGAGTCGCGTTGACAGCTACCAGCGAAGCGGACATCCTCGATAACGCGCAAACGTTTGCGCGACCACAAGAACCATAAGAATTCGGAGATTCCCCTATGCTGGCCTTTCGCCCTGCCCGCCTGCTGGCGGCTATCGCTCTCGCCTCCGCTTCGCTGATCCTGCCGCTCACCGCCAGTCATGCCACGGCCGCCGAAAAGCCCAAGGTCGCGCTGGTCATGAAGTCCCTGGCCAACGAATTCTTCCTGACCATGGAAGACGGCGCCAAGACCTACCAGAAAGAGCATTCCGCCGACTTCGATCTGATCTCGAACGGGATCAAGGACGAGACCGACACCTCCAGCCAGATCCGTATCGTCGAGCAGATGATCGTGTCCAAGGTCGACGCCCTGGTCATCGCCCCGGCCGACTCCAAGGCGCTGGTCCCGGTGCTGAAGAAAGCCAGCGACGCCGGCATCAAGGTGGTCAACATCGACAATCGCCTGGATCCCGAGGTGCTCAAGTCCAAGTCCCTGGACATTCCCTTCGTCGGCCCCGACAACCGCAAGGGCGCACGCCTGGTGGGCGAGTACCTCGCCAAGCAGCTCAAGCAGGGTGATCAGGTCGGCATCATCGAGGGCGTCTCCACCACCACCAACGCCCAGCAGCGCACCGCAGGCTTCAAGGACGCCATGGAAGCGGCCGGCATGAAGATCGTCGGCGTGCAGTCCGGCAACTGGGAAATCGACAAGGGCAACGCCGTCGCCGCAGCCATGCTCAACGAATACCCCGACCTGAAGGCCCTGCTGGCCGGCAACGACAGCATGGCGCTGGGCGCCGTCTCCGCCGTACGGGCCGCGGGCAAGAAAGGTCAGGTGCAGATCGTCGGCTACGACAACATCAAGGCCATCCACCCGATGCTGAAAGACGGTCGCGTCCTCGCCACCGCCGACCAGTTCGCCGCCAAGCAGGCCGTGTTCGGTATCGACGCCGCGCTCAAGCTGGTCAAGGGCGAGCCCACCGGTGCCAAGGACGGCGTGATCGAGACGCCGGTCGAACTCGTCACCCAGCCCTGAGCCAAGGAGAGCCCCCATGTCGTCCGAGGTCATCCTCAGCGCCCGTGGCATCGGCAAGACCTATGCCCAGCCGGTACTCGGCGGCGTGGACCTGGAGTTGCGCGCCGGCCAGGTGCTGGCGCTCACCGGGGAAAACGGCGCCGGCAAGAGCACCCTGTCCAAGATCCTCTGTGGCCTGGTGCAACCCACCACCGGCGAGCTGAGCTTCCTCGGCCGACCCTATGCCCCGGGCAGCCGCCGTGAGGCGGAAGCCCAGGGCGTGCGGATGGTCATGCAGGAACTCAATCTGCTGCCCACCCTCACCGTGGCGGAAAATCTCTTTCTCGATCGCCTGCCCCGGCGACTGGGCTGGATCGACCGCCGCCAGTTGCGCGAGCAGGCGCGGCTGGCCATGGCCCAGGTCGGCCTGGAGGCCATAGATCCGGATACCGCCATCGCCGAACTGGGTGTAGGTCACCAGCAGATGGTGGAAATCGCCCGCAACCTGATCGGCGATTGCCGGGTGCTGATTCTCGACGAGCCGACCGCCATGCTCACCTCGCGCGAGGTGGATTTGCTGTTCGAGCAGATCGAGCGCCTGCGCGCCCGGGGCGTGGCCCTGGTCTACATCTCCCATCGCCTGGAAGAACTCAAGCGCATCGCCCAGCAACTGGTGGTGCTGCGTGATGGTCGGCAGGTGGCCGATGCGCCCATGGCCGAGTATGGCACCGACCAGATCGTCAGCCTCATGGTCGGCCGCGATCTCGGCGAGCACCTCGACATGGGCGAACGCCGCTTCGGCCCGCCCCTGCTGGAGGTCAAGGGTCTCTCGCGCGCCGACAAGGTCCAGGATGTCTCCTTCAGCGTCCGCGCTGGCGAGATCTATGGTATCTCCGGCCTGATCGGCGCCGGACGGACCGAACTCCTGCGCCTGATCTTCGGCGCCGATCGCGCCGATTCCGGCACGGTGCACCTGGCCGGCAAGCCGGTCGACCTGGGTTCGCCGGCCAAGGTAGTGCGCCAGGGCATCGCCCTCATCACCGAGGATCGCAAGGGCGAAGGCCTGCTGCTCAGCCAGCCGATCAGCGCCAACATCGCCCTGGGCAACATGGCCAAGGTCGCGCGACAGGGCCTGGTCAGCGGCACACGCGAAGCGGCCCTGGCCGAGCGCCATATCAAGGGCATGCGCATCCGCTGCAACGACGGCACCCAGCCCGTGGGCGAACTCTCCGGTGGCAACCAGCAGAAGGTGGTGATCGGACGCTGGCTGGAACGCGATTGCCAGGTGATGCTGTTCGACGAACCCACGCGCGGCATCGACGTCGGCGCCAAGTTCGAGATCTATGGCCTGCTGGCCGAACTCACCCGCCAGGGCAAGGCCCTGGTCGTGGTCTCCAGCGACCTGCGCGAGCTGATGCTGATCTGCGATCGGATCGGCGTGATCTCCGCCGGCCGCCTGGAAGCCACCTTTGAACGCCATGACTGGGATCAGGAGCGGCTGCTGGCCGCCGCCTTCGCCGGCTATCGCTCCCGCGAAGCCCTGCTGGAAGAACCTGTCCCGCCGCAAACCCTTTCTCAGGAAGCCATTCGATGAGCAGCCTTCCCGTCACCTCTTCCCGGCGCGCCTTCGGCCTGGGCCTGGGCACCTACATCGGCCTGGCCGCTGCCCTGCTGACCATGATCGTGCTGTTCTCCCTGATGAGCAGCCACTTTCTCTCCTACGCCACCTTCACCACCCTGGCCAACCAGATCCCCGATCTGATGGTGCTAGCGACCGGGATGACCTTCATCCTGATCATCGGCGGCATCGATCTCTCGGTGGGTTCGGTGGTCGCCCTGGCCGCCGCCGTGGTCAGCGTCGCCACCCTGGAATGGGGCTGGGGCATCCTGCCGGCGGCCGCCCTGGGCATGTTCTGCGCGGCCCTGACCGGCACCCTCACCGGCAGTGTGACCGTGGCCTGGCGCATCCCCTCCTTCATCGTCTCCCTCGGCGTGCTGGAAATGGCCCGTGGCGCCGCCTACCAGCTGACCAATTCGCGCACCGCCTATATCGGCGATGCCTACGCCTGGCTGTCGACGCCCTTCGCCTTCGGCATCTCGCCCTCCTTCGTCATCGCCCTGCTGGTGATCGTGGTCGCGCAGCTGCTGCTGACCCGCTCGGTGCTCGGGCGCTACCTGATCGCCATCGGCACCAACGAGGAAGCGGTGCGCCTGGCCGGGATCAATCCCAAGCCCTACAAGGTCATCGTCTTCGCCCTCATGGGCCTGCTGGCGGGCCTGGCCGCACTGTTCCAGATCTCCCGCCTGGAAGCCGCCGATCCCAATGCCGGCGTGGGCCTGGAACTGCAGGTGATCGCCGCCGTGGTGATCGGCGGGACCAGCCTCATGGGCGGCCGCGGCTCGGTGATCAGCACCTTCTTCGGCGTGCTGATCATCTCGGTACTGGCCGCAGGCCTGGCCCAGATCGGCGCCAGCGAGCCGACCAAGCGCATCATCACCGGCGCGGTCATCGTGGTTGCCGTGATCCTCGACACCTATCGCAGCCAGCGCGCCAAGAGCAAGGGCTGATGGCGACCATCAAGGATGTCGCCGCCCGCGCCGGCATCTCCTACACCACCGTCTCCCACGTGGTGAACAACAGTCGCCCGGTCAGTCCGGGCGTCCGCAAAAAGGTCGAGGCGGCCATCGCCGAGCTGGGCTACGTGCCCAGTGGCGTGGCCCGCTCCCTGCGCAGTCGCGCCACCGGCACCTTCGGCGTGCTGGTGCCCAATGCGGTCAACCCCTACTTCGCCGAACTGGCGCGGGGGATCGAGGATCACTGCGAGCGCCAGGGTTACAGCGTCATCCTCTGCAATTCCGATGACGATGCCGACAAGCAGCTGCGCTATCTGCGGGTGCTCAAGGAGCGCCGCATCGACGGCCTGGTGGTCGCCACCGTGGACGGCGATCCGCGCTTTGCCCGCGCCCTCGCCGGCCTGCGCATCCCGCTGGTGCTGGCCGACCGGCCGCTGGACGGCGTCCAGGCCGCGCATATCCGCATCGATCACCACCAGGGCGGCCTGCTCGCCACCCGCCATCTGCTGGAGCTCGGCCATCGGCGGATCGCCTGCATCGGTGGCCCGGCCGACTCGCCCGTCGCCAGCGAGCGGATCACCGGCTACCAGGAGGCCCTGGCGGACGCCGGCATCGCGCCTGGCGCCATCCAGCGCTGTCCCTTCACCGCCGCCGCCGGTCATGCCGCGGCCCGCGAATTGCTGGCCTCGGGGGAGCGTCCGACCGCGATCTTCGCCGGCAACGACACCATCGCCCTGGGCGTGTTGCGCGCCGCCGCCGAGCTGGGCCTGGACGTCCCCGGCCAGCTCTCGGTGGTGGGCTTCGACGACATCGAACTCAGCCGCTATCTCTATCCGGCCCTGACCACCATCGGCCAGTCGATCCGCGACCTTGGCGAGCGCGCCGCCCAGCTCCTGCTGGCGCGCCGCGAGACGGTCGGCAGCCCCTCCACCCACGACATCGCCGTACCCCGGCTGGTGCTGCGCGAATCCACCGCGGCGCCCTCTGCTCTGGAGACCTCCCATGCACCCTGACGTCGTCGTCATCGGCAGCCTGAACATGGACCTGGTGGTGCGCACCCCGCGCCTGCCCAAGGGCGGCGAGACCCTCGCCGGCCATACCTTCACCACCGCACCCGGCGGCAAGGGCGCGAATCAGGCCGTCGCCGCGGCACGCCTGGGCGCCCGGGTCGCCATGATCGGCTGCGTCGGCGCCGATCCCTACGGTGACTTCCTCACCCGCAGCCTGGTGCAGGAAGGCATCGACTGCCAGGGTGTCTCGGTGGCGGCCGATGTCCCCACCGGCATCGCGTCCATCCTGGTGGATGACCAGGGCCAGAACGCCATCGTCATCGTCGCCGGCGGCAACGGCGAACTGTCCGCCGCGCACCTGCAGGCCCAGGAGCGCGTGCTCGACCAGGCCAAGCTGGTGATCGCCCAGCTGGAGGTGCCGCTGGCCACCGTGGGCGACGCCCTCGCCCGCGCCCATGCGCTGGGCAAGACGGTGATCCTCAATCCGGCGCCGGCCACCGGTCCGCTGCCGGCCGAATGGTACGCCCATATCGACTACCTGGTGCCCAACGAAAGCGAAGCCAGCCTGCTGACCGGGTTGCCGGTGGACACCCTGGAGCAGGCCGAAGCCGCCGCGCGCCAGCTGGTCGCCGCCGGTGCCCGCCAGGTGCTGCTGACCCTGGGTGGCCAGGGCCTGCTGCAGGTCACGTCCGACAGCTGCCGCCACCACCCGGCCACGCCGGTCAAGGCGGTGGACACCACCGCCGCCGGCGACACCTTCCTCGGGGGCTTCGCCGCCGGACTGGCAGAAGGTCTAAGCGTGGAGGCCGCCATCGCCCTCGGCCAGCAGGCTGCCGCCATCGCCGTCACCCGCCCGGGCGCCCAGCCGTCCATCCCCACCCGCCAGGAGCTCGCCCGGTGAAAAAGACTTCTCTGCTCAACATCGCCCTGTCCCAGGCCGTCGCCAGTCTCGGTCACGGCGACCTGGTGGTCATCGGTGACGCCGGCATGCCGGTACCGCCGGGCACCCCGCTGGTCGATCTGGCCGTCACCCCGGGCGTGCCGGACTTTCTCAGTGTGCTGCAGGCGCTGCTCAGCGAGATGCAGGTGGAAAGCCATCTGCTCGCCGAGGAAACCCTCAGCGCCCAGCCCCCGGCCCTGGGCGAACTGGAACGCCTGACCGGGAGCGGCGCCCTGGGCAGCCGCCGGCTGGTCTCCCACGACGAGATGAAGGCGCTGTGTCGCCAGGCACGGGTGCAGATCCGCACCGGCGAGTGCCAGCCCTACACCAACCTGATCCTGATGGCCGGCGTCGCCTTCTAGTCGGCGGCCCTGGCCAGCAGCCGCCGGGTCGCCAGCAGATCCAGCGGGCGGGCGAAGAAATAACCCTGGGCGTGGCGGGCACCCATGTCCCTGAGCAGTTGCAACGCCTGGGCGTCCTCGACGCCCTCGGCGACCACATCCAGCCCCAGTGACTCGGCCATGCGCACGATGGCGCGAACGATGGCGACACTGCGTGCGCTCTCGGCCAGACGCAGGACAAAGGACTTGTCGATCTTGAGGCCGCGAAAGCGATACTCGTGGACATAGCCCAGCGACGAGAAGCCCGCGCCGAAATCGTCCAGCACCACCGAGACGCCATGGCGATCCAGGGCCTCCATGGCCGCCTTGGCGCGTTCCGGTTCGGCGACCAGGGCACCTTCGGTCAACTCCAGGCAGATCCGCGACGGCGCCACGCCATACGCGGCCAGGATGCTCAGCACCTCGTCGGCGAACTCCGGGCGCACGATGCTGTAGCTGGAGCAATTGACGTGCACCACCGGCCAGTGCGCCTGGGCCGGTTCGGCGAGGGTGGCGGCGATGCGCGTCAGCATGTAGGTATCCAGGCGACCGATCAGCCGCAGGCCTTCCAGCTCGGGTAGAAAGGCCCCTGGCGCCAGGACGCTGCCGTCCGGCTGACGCCAGCGGATCAGCGCCTCCAGCGCCGCCACGCGGCCGCTGGTGACGTCGATGATCGGCTGGAAGAAGGGCTCCAGTTCGTTGCCATTCTTCAGCGCCTTGCGCAGCGCGCCTTCACGGACCACCTGATCGGACACCACCTGGCGCAGTTCCTGGTTGAAGACCGCGAAGTTGTCGCGCCCACCCTGCTTGACCCGATACATCGCCGTATCGGCGTCGCGCAGCAGGTCATCCGGCTGGCGATGCAGGCTGGGATCGGCCAGCACGATGCCGATGCTGCAGGAGGTGAACAGGCTGTGGTCGTCGATCACCAGTGGCCGGTCGAAGGCTTCGATAATGCGCTGGCCGATGGCTACCGGTGAATCCAGGCCGCCACCGGGCACCAGGATGGCGAATTCGTCACCGCCCAGTCGTGCCAGCAGGTCGGTCTCGCGCAGGCAGCTCGACAATCGCTCACCGGCCGCCACCAGCAGCAGGTCGCCGAAGGGATGGCCGAACTGGTCGTTGATGCGCTTGAATCTGTCCAGGTCGAGAAACATCACCGCCAGACCGGCCCCGTCACGCTCCAGCGCGGCCCAGAGCTCGCCCAGGCGTTGCTGGAAGAAGCTGCGATTGGGCAGCCGGGTCAGGGCATCGTGGTTGTTCTCGTACAGCAGTCGGGCGTTGGCGGCGTCCAGCGCCCGGGTGCGCTCCTGCACCCTGACCTCCAGGGCCTGGCGCGACTGCTGGATGGCTTCCGCGGCGCTGCGCCGGGACAGCGCGGTATCGATATGGCGCGAGACGAAGGTGAGCAGCTCCTGGTCGCGCCGGCTGTAGTAGACGTCTTCGCGATAGCTCTGTACCGCCAGCACGCCGCGGACGTGCTTGCCGTCGTAGAGGGGGATACCCAGCCAGGAGCAGGCTTCCGGGGTGCCCTCGACCGGGGTGATCTCGCCCTGCTCGATCAGCAGCCGGGCCTTGTGCCGATCGATGATGCAGGGTCGCCGTTGGCGGATGGTGTACTCGGTATAGCCGCGGGTGCCGCGTCGGGCGACGGGTGCGCTGGTACGGCGCTCATCGGCGAAATAGGGGAAGCTCACCTCCCCCGAGGCATCGTCGTAGAGGGCGATATAGAAGTTGTGGGCATAGAGCAGCTCACCCACGACGCGGTGCAGACCGCCCAGGAGGTCCGGCATGTCGGTACTGGCGCTGGACAGCTCGGCAATGCGAAACAGCGCCGCCTGCAGCTGCTCGGCGCGTTCGCGCTCGGCGATCTGCTCGCGCAGCCGAGCATTGACCTCCGAAAGCTCCTGGGTGCGCTGGCCCACGGTGGCTTCCAGGGATTCGCGCCGGAGGATGCGATCCAGGGCCATGGCCACATCGCGGGCGATCACCTGGAACAGCGCCTGATCCTCGGGGCCGTAGCGACGCTCGCGATCGTAGACCTGCAGGCTGAGCACGCCAAAGGTGCGATCGGCACCGTCCTTGAGCGGGATGCCCATCCAGAACTCGGGGACCGAGCCCTGGCAATAGTAGGGCCCTGACACCTGCGCCGCTTCGATGGCTTCCTTGGGCAGCAGCAGCGGTGTCCCGTGCATGAGCACATAGGCGGTCAGGCACGGCCGCTCGCGATCCAGCAATTCGAAGGAGCCGGGCTCGGGCGGACTCTCGTCGCGCTGGTCGAAATAATAGGGATAGTGGATCTGCTCCGAGTCAGCGTCCTGCAGCGCCAGGAAGAAATTTTCGGCATCGATCAGCGAGACCAGCAGCTCGTGGGTACGCTGCATGAACAGCTGGCGATCCAGGGTCGAACTCGCCAGATAGGTGATGTCGTAGAGCACCTGCTGGATCGCCTGGGCCCGCTGCAGCTGCAGGCGCTGCAGGACAAAGCCGAATCTCAGGGCCAGGGCGGCGAAATCGGTGTGGTCATCGGGGCGGGCGAGCAACCAGCCCAGCGGGGTCGGGCCGCTGCCGGTGGGATGGCAGCGGAGCCCGGTCTTGACCGACAGCTGCGCCAGTTCCTCGTCGTCGAGCAATTCCGGCCAGGCACTGGCGCCATTGCCGGTGGCCATGCACGACCAGTTGCCACGGCGCTGGTACCAGGCCCAGTCGGCATCGGCAGCGGCTGCACGCAGTTGCGCGATGATCTGCTCCGCCGCCAACCCCGGCGCATTCGGATCCGGCCAGCGTGTCTCCGACGGCCTGGCCAGGCGTGCACCTGGCGACTGTTCCTCAGGCCCTTTCATGCTGACTCCTTCCCGTGCATTCCCCGAATCCTGACACAGATGCCCCGGGCTTCGGCAACTACGGAATGAACGGTTTCCCTAGGGGCGCGAACGGCAAAGATATGACTAAAGGCCCGGATTGACTGGGACAAGAGTTGTACAGCCACGAGCCCCCTGTCCAATAACCCGACCTGCCAGACAACGCCCTGCCGCTGGGCTTGTAAAACAAAGCGCACGGGGTTTGCCCATCGATCCGAAAGACTGTCGCGACGCGAATCTCTCGCTAAGCCAGGACCACTAATAAGCAGACAGTACGCAATCTGGCGGGGCTCTCCAACCCGTTGTCGCCCCTCTTCACGAGCAGGAGTTTTCCATGACCGCTTCCAAGCAGGACAACCTCATCGACTGGCTGCGCGATGCCCATGCCATGGAGGAACAGGCCGAGAAGATGCTCTCCGCTCAGTCCGCCCGGCTGGAGCACTATCCGCAATTGCGCCAGCGCATCGAACAGCACATCAGGGAAACCCAGGAGCAGCGCCAGCTCATCGAAGGCTGCCTGAGTCGTCATGGCAGCAGCGCCTCGACCCTCAAGGACATGGGCGGCAAGTTGATGGCGCTGGGCCAGGCCCTTGGCGGCGCGCCCATGAGCGATGAGGTCATCAAGGGCGCCATCGCCGGCTATGTCTTCGAGAACATCGAGATTGCCACCTACACCACGCTGATCGCGGCGGCTGCGGAGATCGGCGACACCGAAACGCAGCAGGCCTGCGAACGCATCCTCGAACAGGAGAAGGCCATGGCAGCCTGGTTGCTGGAAGACCTGCCCGCCACCACCCGTGCCTTCCTCGAACGCTCCGCCGATCCCGATCTGACCGCGAAGCGCTGAACCGCCCGAGTTATACCGTGACTAGCCCCTGGAGGTTACATGTTCGTCCATAACAAGCGACTGCAATACACCGTGCGCGTGTCCGAGCCCAATCCCGGCCTGGCCAACCTGATGCTGGAGCAATTCGGCGGCCCCCAAGGCGAACTCGCCGCCGCCATGCGCTACTTCACCCAGGCGATAGCCGAGCTCGACCCGGGCCGCAAAGACATGCTGTTCGACATCGCCACCGAAGAGCTCAGCCACCTGGAAATCATCGGCTCGATGATCGCCATGCTGAACAAGGGTGCCAAGGGCGACCTGGCGGAAAAGACCCAGGACGAAGCGGACCTGTACCGCTCGCTGACCGGTGCCGGCAACGACTCCCACCTCACCCAGATTCTCTATGGTGGTGGTCCGGCCCTGACCAATTCGGCTGGCGTACCCTGGACCGCGGCCTACATCGACACCATCGGTGAACCGACCATCGATCTCAGGTCCAACATCGCTGCCGAAGCCCGGGCCAAGATTGTCTACGAGCGCCTCATCAATGTCACCGACGATGCCGGCATCAAGGACACCCTGAGCTTTTTGATGACCCGCGAGATCGCGCACCAGAAATCCTTCGAGAACGCGCTGCATTCCATTCAGCCCAACTTCCCCCAGGGCAAGATGCCACCCCGTCCCGAATTCGCCAGCGTCTACTACAATATGTCGCAAGGCGAAGGCGACATGCGTGGACCCTGGAATCAGGGTCAGGACTGGGAGTTCGTCGAACAGCCCGGACCGGCCGTGGACGGCGGCGATGGCCTGGCCAGCGTCAAGCTGCCTCCGATGCAGGCCAAGGCGATCGAACAGCTCGCCACCCGCACGATGTCAGATCCGAACGCCGCGCCGGTGACGGGTGCCGACCTGGGCGCCGGCCTGGCCAAGCAACTCGACAAGAACCGTCTGGAAGAGTGATGCCACGGTGACGACGTCCACCGGGCGTCGTCACCCTCCCCCCGGCCTGACGACCTTTCGTCGGCCAGCCGCTCTCGCTCTCGACCTCGCCAGAACCTGGCCATTTGCCATCGGTCCTACTGCCGTCATCGTAGTAGGGAAAGCCCTGATGGAAGATTATCTCCTGGCGTTCGCCATGGTCGCTCTGACCGCCCTGTTCATAGGTTTCACTACCGTCGGTCTGGTGGAATTCACCTGATGGCGCTTTGCCGCCTTGCGCGCTGAACATTCGTTCGGCGGCGCAGTCTGCCGCTGTGCATTGATGCAACCACGTTGTACCGACGTAGTCAGGGACGCCACATGAAACGCCACCTTTACGCCTTTGCCCTCGTTGCCGCCGCCGTCTGCAGCGCACCCGCCTTCGCCATGGATCAGAATGCCCTGCAATTCGAGCAGGCCAGCATGATTGCCTTCAAGAGCTGCGCGAACAAGGCGGTGATCGCCGGAACGCGCATTGGCGACACTGCCCGCTTCTCCGATACCGACACCTGCGTCGTCCAGGCGCTGTCGCAGATCGAGCCGGCCTATCAGCGAGCCCTCACCTCCCTGCAGAACAACGGCACCGCCCGACGTTGTCTGCAGACCTACTACAGCAACTGGCTGACGCTGATGAAATCCCTGCCTGAGCTGCAGTCCAAGCCGCCATCCTCGGTGCTGCTGACCGCCAATGGTGGCGAGCGTCGCCTCAACCAGTATTGGCAATTCGTGGTCAGCGCCCGCTGATCACGCCCTGGCATCCCCTGGGGAGCCCGGCTCCCCTGTTCGCCTTTCAGCCGATGGCGACATGTCCCGGCTGCGCTGCCACGCGCGCCAGCCAGGCCTGGATCGCCGGATAGTCGTCCAGTCCGAAGCCGCCCTCATGGGCAATGTGGGTATAGGCATAGAGCGCGATGTCGGCGATCGAGTACTGCTCCCCGACCAGGAAGGGCGTGCGTTGCAGCTGCTGCTCCATCACCCGAAAGGCCTTGTAGCCGCGTACCTGGCAGACCTCGTACTCCTCCAGGCGCTCCGCCGGCAGCCCCTGGTAGAGCCGGATGAAACGCGCCACCGCCACATAGGGCTCGTGGCTGTATTGCTCGAAGAATTGCCATTGCAGTACCTGGGTCCGCAGGCGCGGCTCGCTGGGCAAAAAGCGCGTGCCGTCGGCGAGGAAGTTGAGGATGGCGTTGGACTCCCACAGGCAGGTGCCGTCTTCCAGCTCCAGCACCGGAATCTTGCCGTTGGGATTTTTCGCCAGGAAGGCGTCGCTCCGGGTCTCGCCGGCGAGGATATCGACCTCGTGCCAGCGATACTCCACGCCGAGCAGGTGCAGCATCAGCACCACCTTGTAGCAGTTGCCGGAACGACGATCGCCATAGACCCGATACATCTCACAGCTCCTTGTTAGAGGGGGTGGCTTCCCGGATCACGCCGGCCAGGCGGGCGAGGCCCGTGTCCAGCCGCTCGGGCAGTACGTGGCTGAAATTGAGCCGCAGCAGACCGCGGTGACGCTCCGGCTCGGCGAAGAACGGCTCGCCCGGCATGAAGGCGACATCCTGCGCCAGGGCGGCGTCCAGCAGCGTACGGGTATCCAGGGGCGTTTTCAGCCGTAACCAGAAGAACAGACCGCCCTGCGGAATCTGCCAATCGGCGATATCGCCGAAATGTCGTGTCAGCGCCAGGGCGAAGCCATCGCGGCGTTCACGGTAGAAGGCCCGCACCTCCTCCAGGTGCTGGGCGTAGCGCTCGCTGCCCAGCCATTGCTGTACCTGCCACTGGCTCATGCGACAGGTATGCAGATCGGCGGCCTGCTTGAGCGCCCGCAGGGGCTTGAGCAGGTCGGGCGAGGCGATCAGATAGCCCACGCGCAGACCGGGCAGCAGCGTCTTCGACAGGCTGCCGGTGTGGATCCAGGCGCTGCGTCGGAGCTGGGCGCAGAGCGGTCGCGCCGGCGCGCCGTCATAGCTGAGCTCCCGGTAGGGCTCGTCCTCGACCAGGGTCACAGCGTACTCGTCCAGCAGGGCCGCCACCGCCGCTCGGTTGGCCGCGGAATAGCGCACGCCGGAAGGATTCTGGAAGGTCGGGATCAGATAGGCGAAGGCCGGACGCCGCCGTTCCAGCTGCAGACGCAAGGCAGCCAGATCCAGCCCCTCCGGGGCCAGACTGACTTCAAGGCAATCCGCGCCAAAGAACTGGAAGCTCTGCAGCGCCGCGAGATAGGTGGGGCCTTCCACCAGCACCGGCGTGCCGACGTCGAGATAGAGTTTGGCGATCAAGTCCAGGGCCTGCTGCGAACCCGTGGTCACCAGCACCTGGTCCGCCGTGCAGTCCAGACCGTAGCCGCGCGCCTGAGCGGCGATGGCTTCGCGCAGCGCCGGCTCGCCCTCGCTCATGCCGTACTGACCCAGGCCGGCCGGCATCCGGCTCCAGTCCACCGCCGGCAGACAGCGCTCGGCGGGCAGGCCGCCGGCGAAGGACATCACCTCCGGACGCTGCGCTGCCGCCAGGATGTCGCGGATCAGGCTGCTCTTGAGTCGGCTTACCCGTTCGGAAAATGCCATCTGCCCTCCTGTGGCCCGTGGCCGGCTAATGAGTCAAACTACTTGACCGACCCTAATGCACTCCGGAAAGACAAGTCAATATGCTTGACCTAAATCAGACCACCCAGCAGCGCCTGGTCATGGAGACCTTCTTCTTCGGCTATCAGGCGTTCACCGCCAAGGCCGACGACATGCTGGCGCGGCGCGGCCTGAGCCGGGTCCACCAGCGCATCCTGTTCTTCATCGCTCGCGAACCGGGACTGAGCAACAAGGCCCTGCTGGACGTGCTCAACGTCAGCAAGCAGGCGCTGAACATTCCGCTGCGGCAGTTGCTGGAGATGCAACTGGTGGCCATGGCGACGGACGCGGCGGACAAGCGCAAGCGACGGCTGTCGCTCACCCGCGGCGGCGCCGCGCTGGAGCAGACCCTTAGACGCGAGCAGATGCGTCTGGTGCAGGCCGCCCTGGCCATGGCCGGAGCGGACGCCGCCGAAGGCTGGCTGGCCTTCAACCAGGCGCTGGCCGGGCGCCATGAGGCCGAAGGTAGCCAGGACAGTTCGCTACCCTCGGTCGACTCCTGAAAACTGTACCGCTGGTTCGCGACCTCGGTGTACGGATACCCGCCAGGGACGCCTGGCTAAGCTGGCGCAAAGCCCAGGGATGCCCTCATGACCGTCGAACTGCTCACCGCCTTCATGCTCTTCGCTTTCGTCTCCTCCGCCACGCCCGGCCCCAACAACATGATGCTGCTGGCGTCAGGGGTCAATTTCGGCTTTCGGCGGACCCTGCCGCACATGTTCGGCATCAGCCTGGGCCACATGCTGCTGGTCATCTGCACCGGTCTCGGCCTGGGTCAGCTGTTCGTGCTCTATCCACCGCTGCAGATCGCCTTGCGGGTCATCGGCGGCGGCTATCTGCTGTATCTGGCCTGGAAACTGGCCACCGCCGCTGCCCCGACGCCGCGGGAGTCGGGCAGCGGCAAGCCCTTCGGCTTCTTCCAGGCAGCGGCCTTCCAGTGGGTGAACCCCAAGGCCTGGGTGATGGCCATCGGTGCGGTCACCGCCTATATTCCGGCCGAGAACTTCACCGCCAATCTGCTGCTGGTCGCCCTGCTCTTCGCCCTGATCAACCTGCCCAGCGTCAGCCTCTGGACGCTGTTCGGCATGGGCCTGCGCCGTCTGCTCAGCAGTCCGGCACGCCTGCGGCTGTTCAACTGGAGCATGGCGCTGCTGCTGGTGCTGTCCCTCTACCCCATCCTGTTCGGCCATCACTGAGGTTTTTCGATGCACGCGGCTCCACAACGCCTTACCCCGCTGGCCGATACCTCCCCCGCCGCCGTGGTCGCCGGCTTCGTCGCCATGCTGGTGGGCTACACCAGCTCCCTGGTGCTGATGTTCCAGGCGGGCCAGAATGCCGGCCTCAGCACCGGGCAGATCTCCTCATGGATCTGGGCGCTGTCCATCGGCATGGCCCTGACCACCATCGGCCTGTCGCTTAAATACCGCACTCCCATCGTCATCGCCTGGTCGACCCCCGGCGCTGCGCTGCTGGTCACCAGCCTGCCGTCGGTACCCTACAGCGACGCCATCGGCGCCTTTGTCATCTGCGCCGTACTGCTCGCCCTCTGCGGTCTCACCGGCAGCGTCGACCGTCTGCTGCGCCGGGTACCGCCAGCACTCGCCGCTGCCCTGCTGGCCGGCATCCTCTTCCGCATCGGTATCGAGATCTGCGCCGCGGCCCAGCACCAGACCGCACTGGTCCTGGGCATGGCCGTGGCCTATCTGGTGGCCAAGCGGCTGTGGCCGCGCTACTGCGTACTGGTCGCCCTGGTAGTCGGCCTGCTGCTGGCCGCCGGGCTGGGGTTGCTGGACTTCCACAGTCTGCGGCTGGAGTTGGCGGTGCCGGTGTGGACCACCCCGACCTTTTCCCTGGCGGCCACCATCGGCATCGCCATCCCGCTGTTCGTGGTGGCCATGGCCTCGCAGAACATGCCGGGTATCGCCGTGCTGCGTACCGATGGCTATGCGGTTCCGGCTTCGCCGCTGATCGCCACCACCGGCCTCGCCTCGCTGCTGCTGGCGCCCTTCGGCTCCCATGGCATCAACCTGGCGGCCATCAGCGCGGCGATCTGCACCGGCCCCCAGGCCCATGAAGATGCCAGCAAACGCTATACAGCGGCGGTCTGGTGCGGACTCTTCTACGGTATCGCCGGGCTGTTCGGCGCCACCCTGGCGGCGCTGTTCGCCTCCCTGCCGAGCGAGCTGGTGATCTCGGTGGCTGCCCTGGCGCTGCTCGGCTCCATCATGAATGGCCTGCACGGCGCCCTGGCCGACCCTGGCCAGCGCGAGCCGGCGCTCATCACCTTCCTGGTCACCGCCTCGGGCCTGACCCTGGCCGGGATCGGCTCGGCCTTCTGGGGCCTGGTCGCCGGCCTTTTGGCCAGTTTGCTACTCACCGCACGCCGCCGTTAGAACCCGCGCCCCTCCTGACGGGTCGGAACTGGATCCTTCACGTCAGGAGAACACCATGTCCCGTACCAATCGCCAGTTCCTGCTCGCCAAGCGCCCGTCCGGCGAACCCACCGCCGACACCTTCGAGCGTGTCGAGCAGCCGATCGGCGAACCCGGCGCCGGTCAGGTGCTGATCAAGAATCTCTATCTCTCCCTCGACCCGGCCATGCGCGGCTGGATGAACGAGGGCAAGTCCTATATCAAGCCCATCGGCCTCGGCGAAGTCATTCGTGCCCTGGGCGTGGGCGAGGTAGTGGCATCCAACCACCCGGAATTCAAGGTCGGCGACACGATCAACGGCATGCTCGGCATTCAGGATTACTACCTGGGCGAGCCCCAGGGCTTCTACAAGGTGGACCCCAGCAAGGCCAGCCTGCCCCAGTATCTCTCGGTACTCGGCATGACCGGTCTGACCGCCTACTTCGGCCTGCTGGAAGTCGGCGAGCCCAAGGCCGGCCAGACCATCGTGGTTTCCGGCGCTGCCGGCGCGGTCGGCAGCATGGTCGGCCAGATCGGCAAGCTCAAGGCCTGCCATGTGGTAGGTATCGCCGGTGGCGCGGAAAAATGCCGCTATCTGATCGAGGAACTGGGTTTCGACGCCGCCATCGACTACAAGGCCGAACCTGACCTCGCGGCCGCCCTGCACCGCGAATGTCCCAACGGCATCGACGTCTATTTCGACAACGTCGGTGGTCCGACTCTGGACGCGGTGCTGGCGCAGATCAATTTCCGTGCACGGGTAGTGCTCTGCGGCGCCATCAGCCAGTACAACAGTGACAGGGTGCAGGGCCCGCAGAACTACCTGGCGCTGCTCAGCAATCGCGCGCGCATGGAAGGCTTTATCGTGCTGGACCACGCCGCGCGCTACGCCGAGGCCCAGCAGCAGCTGGCGATCTGGCTGGCCGACGGCCAGCTCAAATCCCGCGAGCACGTGGTGGAAGGCCTCGATACCTTCCCCGAGACCCTGATGAAGCTGTTCTCCGGCGAGAACTTCGGCAAGCTGGTGCTCAAGGTCTAGGTCGCGCGTCGGAAAGTCGTCACCAGCGGGCCGCAATGGCGGCCCGTCTGGGCTTCAGGCGTCAAGTTACAGACGGCCAATCGCCACCATCGTGCTAAGCCATTGATTTGGTTGACACTATAAGACTGGCACGCTTCTCGCTGTAGGGGGACTATCCGCCAAGGAGAACAGGCATGGTCCCGCCCTCGTCCAACACCATCAATCTCGATCGCGCTCGCCAGCAGCGCAACGCCAACCTGGCTGGCCCCGCCCGCGACAGCGATCCGGCGGTGCTGGGCGCCCTGCGCCAGCGCCTGCTCGGCGTCCTGCAGACATCGCTGGATCTCGAGCGGGTCCTGCAACTCTTCCGGCAGGAGGTGGATACGCTGGTGGACCTGCCCGGCCTCACCTACCGCAATGCCGCGGAGGACGTGGCCATCGACCTGGGTGAAGACCAGGGTCATCAGGTGCACTATCACCTGAGCCAGGGAGACCTGCGCCTGGGTGATCTGACGTTCTACCGCCAGGAGCGCTTCCAGGACAGCGAACTCGGCGCGCTGGAATACCTGCTCGGCAGCCTGCTGTTTCCCCTGCGCAATGCCCTGCTCTATCGCGAGGCCCAGAACAATGCCCTGCGCGATGCCCTGACCGGTGTCGGCAATCGCAGCGCCCTGGATCGTGCCCTGGTGCGTGAGCTGGAACTGGCCCGACGGACCCAGCAGCCGCTGTCGCTGCTGATGCTGGACCTGGACCACTTCAAGCGCATCAACGACCGCTTCGGCCATAGCGTCGGTGACGACGTGCTGCGCCAGACTGCCCGCACCCTTGGCAACAGCCTGAGAAGCATGGACATGGTCTTTCGCTTTGGCGGCGAGGAATTCTGTGTGCTGCTGTCGGCCACCGGCCATGAAGCGGCGCATATCGTGGCGGAACGCCTGAGAGCGGCGGTGGAGGCCCAGTCGGAGACGGCCGGCGCCATCCCGTTGCCAGTCACCCTGAGCCTGGGTCTGGCGACCCTGCGCGACGTCGAGTCACCGCGTTGTCTGCTGCTGCGCGCGGATCGGGCCCTCTATCAGGCCAAGGCCGAAGGCCGCAATCGATTCTGCAGCCTGGCCTGAGGGTCGCCTGGGGCCAGGCGACCGCTCTGCTTAGCGGCGACCGCCCTTGCCGGTACCGCCACCGCTCGGCCCGCGACGCGGCGCAATGCCCGGCGAGGTACGGCCCTTGCTGACCGGCTTGCGGCCCATTTCGCTGGGACGCTCGGCCACGGCCGACCCCTGGGGCTTGCTGGCCTTGCCCGTCTTGTTGAGCTTGTTGCGCGAACCCCGACCGGCATCGATCGGCCGCGCGGTCTTGCGCTGCTGACGCTCGAGCTTTTCCTTGGTCTTGCCGCCCATGGCCGGCAGCGCCACCGGCGGCAGGCCGACTTCCCCCGCGAGGATGTCGATCTCCCCCTGGGTCATCTCGCGCCAACGGCCGACCGGCAGATCGCTGGTCATGAACACCGGACCGAAACGTACGCGCTTCAGACGACTCACCACCAGTCCCTGGGATTCCCACAGCCGACGGACTTCGCGGTTGCGACCTTCCATCACCACGCAATGGAACCAGTGGTTGAAGCCATCACCTTCCGGCGCCTGCTGGACGTCGGTGAAGCGCGCCGGGCCGTCTTCGAGGATCACCCCGTTCTTCAGGCGCAGCAGCATCTCTTCGGTCACCTCGCCCCGGACCCGTACCGCGTACTCGCGATCCATCTGGTAGGACGGGTGCATCAGCCGGTTCGCCAGTTCGCCATCGGTGGTGAACAGCAGTAGGCCGGTGGTGTTGATGTCCAGGCGACCGACATTGATCCAGCGGCCCTGCTTGGGCTTGGGCAGGCGGTCGAAGACGGTGGGCCGACCTTCGGGATCGTCACGGGTGCAGATCTCGCCTTCGGGCTTGTTGTAGATCAGCACGCGCCGCACAACTTCCTCGGCCTGGTCGCGCTTGAGCAGACGGCCGTCTACCGCGATGGCGTCCTTGGGCATGACCCTCAGACCCAGGGGCGCGACCACGCCGTTGACCTTGATACGGCCTTCGCCGATCCAGGCTTCGACGTCACGCCGCGAGCCGACGCCCAGGCGCGACAGCACCTTCTGCAGCTTTTCGCCCGCCGGCGCGGGGACGGTTTCATCGAGGGATTCGTTTGGGGGATTCTTGTCGAGGGTCATCAGGCACCTCCCGGTGTAGTGGACGACAAAGGCGCCGCGGAACGGGCGCCAGGAAAAAGACAGGGGCGCATGATAGCGCCCCTGCTCGCGCCAGCCTAGCGAGTGTGGTGTCTCAGCAGTTGACTGCACAATCTTGGCGGCGCTTTTTCGGCTCTGGCAGCGTTGCCACTCCTCGCCATAGCCCTGCTATGACTCGTACCGGCGCCTGGCCAAAGCCAAAAAAACACTCGCCAATTCTTGTGCGAACTTCAGAGACACCGCACTAGCCTGGCGGGTGACGGATGGCCGCAGGCTTAGTCCAGCGTGACCAGGGCTTCGCGGCAGAGCTGCTCGACGCGCGTCCAGTCCTTGGCCTTCACCACGTCGCCGGGCAGCATCCAGCTGCCGCCGACGCACAGCAGGTTGGGCTGCTGGAAATAGTTCTTCACATTGCCCGGGTTGACGCCACCGGTGGGGCAGAACTTGAGTTCGGCGAAGGGACCGGCGAACGCCTTGAGCGCATCCACGCCGCCATAGACGTTGGCAGGGAACAGCTTGAAGCGCCGATAACCCAGGCGGTAGGCCTGCATGATCTCCGAGGGCGTGGCGATGCCCGGCAGCAGCGGGATGGGCGCCGATACCCCGGCCTGGAGAATTTCCTCAGTGGTGCCCGGAGTGACGATGAACTGGGCGCCCGCCTCGACCGCAGCGTCGAACATCCGCACGTCAAGCACGGTGCCCACGCCAACATCCAGCTCGGGACGTTCCTGCCGCAGCAGGCGCACCGCGTCAAGCCCGTGGGCCGATCTCAGGGTGATTTCCAGGGCGGTGAGCCCCGCCGCGGCCATGGCGTCGGCGAAGGGCAGCACGTCGGCGGGATCGTTGATCACGATCACCGGCAGGATCCGCGCGCGGGCGCACAGGGCATCTAGGGTCGCGATCTTGTTCTGCATGTCCAAAACTCAACTCCTCGTCAGGGGCACCAATAGACGACCAGGGGTTCGCGCAGGAACGCCTTGATCGGAGTGGCCAGCTCATCGCCCTCGGCCAGAGCGGTTTCCAGCACCTGTCGCTTGCCCGCGCCCTGGATGGCGAGGATCTGCTGCCGCGCGCGACTCAGGTAGGCACGGCTCAGGGTGATGCGGGTCTGGGGCGCGGACGGTGCCACGCCAGGAAAACTCAGGCGCTCGCTGGCCGGATCCAGAGCCTCTTCCAGGCCGGGACTACCGGGGAACAGCGAGGCGGTATGGGCGTCGTCGCCCATGCCCAGCACCAGCACATCGGGGGTTGCCAGGGTGTCGCGCAGCCGGGCCTCGGTCTGGGCCATACCCTCTTCCGTGGAAGCGGCCGGGCTATAGAGATCGACGAAACCTGCGGCGGCAGCGGGTCCCTGGAACAGGTGCTGGCGCAACAGGCCGGCATTGCTGTCCGGATGGTCACCGGGTACCCAGCGCTCGTCCGCCAGGGTGACCAGCACCTTGGACCAATCCAGCTCGGCCTGCGCCAGGCGCTCCAGGAAGGGCACCGGACTGCGGCCGCCGGAAACGATCAGCAGCGCCTCGCCGCGGGCCGCCAGGGCCTCGCGCAGCGCCGCCGTGACCGTTTCGGCCAGCGCCGTGGCGTGGGCCTCGCGGTCGGGCAATTGGCGCAGGGTCACACCCTGCCCCAGATCAGACGTCGCCATACCAGGATCTCCCGTCTCGTGCGATCAGTGCGATGGAGGTCAGCGGACCCCAGCTGCCGGCGGCATAGGACTTGGGCGAGTCGCCCATTTTCGACCAGCCATCCATCAGCTGATCGCACCACTTCCAGGCCGCTTCGATCTCGTCCTTGCGAACGAACAGCGACTGATTGCCCTGCATGACTTCCAGCAGCAGTCGCTCGTAGGCATCCGGCGTGCGCAGGTGCTTGAAGGTCTCGGAGAAATTGAGCTGCAGCGGACCGCTGCGCAGCTGCATGCCCTTGCGCAGGCCCTGGTCCTTGCTCATCACCTGCAGCGAAATGCCTTCGTCCGGCTGGATGCGGATGATCAGGCGGTTGCTGATCAGGCTGCGCTGCTCGGGGGCGAAAATGTAGTGCGGTGGTTCCTTGAAGTGGATGACGATCTGCGACAGCTTCTGCGGCATGCGCTTGCCGGTACGCAGATAGAAAGGCACGCCTGACCAGCGCCAGTTGCGGATGTCCGCGCGGATGGCGACAAAGGTCTCGGTGCGGCTTTCGGTGTTGGAATTGGGTTCTTCCAGATAACCCGGCACCGGCTTGCCGTCGCTGTAGCCGGAGGTGTACTGACCCAGGACCACGCGGCTGGCGAGCTGGTCGGCGGTAATGGGCTCCAGCGCCTTGAGGACCTTGACCTTCTCGTCACGGATGCTGTCGGCCGACAGATCCGCCGGCGGGTCCATGGCGGTCAGGCAGAGCAGCTGCAGCAGGTGGTTCTGCACCATGTCGCGCAACTGGCCGGCCTGGTCGAAATAGCCCCAGCGACCCTCGATCCCGACCTTCTCGGCCACGGTGATTTCCACGTGGGAAATGTAGTTCTGGTTCCACTGGGTCTCGAACAGGCTATTGGCGAATCTCAGGGCGATGAGGTTCTGTACGGTCTCCTTGCCCAGGTAATGGTCGATGCGGTAGACGCGGTCTTCCGGGAAGAAGCGCGCCACGGCGTCGTTGACCACCTTGGAGGATTCCAGGTCGTAGCCGATGGGCTTTTCCATCACCACCCGGGTGCGCTCGCACAGGCCGACGGCGGCGAGGTTTTCGCAGATGGCACTGTAGACCAGTGCCGGGGTGGCGAAATAGGCGATCAGTGGCGAGGTCTCGCCCACATCCTCGGCAAGTCCCGTATAGTCTTCGCGATTGCGAAAATCGATGGCGCGATAGCCCAGGCGACCGCGCATCCGGGTCCATACCGCTTCGTCCCAATCGGCCTTGGGCACATAGTGGCGCAGGCGCTCCTCGATGTGCTCCAGCTGCTTGACCCCATCGCCCTGGTCACGCGCCAGCGCCATGATGCGGGTATCCTCGTGCAGCAGACCTTCGCGATCCAGCTGATACAGGGCAGGGAAAAGTTTGCGCAGGGCCAGGTCGCCCAACGCGCCGAAGATTGCCAGGGTACAGGGTAGAACTCGGACGCCAGCCATAAATATTCGTTCTTTTACTTAAAGTTTGAGATATTCCAGCACCATCATAGGGGAGCCGGGGCGATTCGCGTAGTCTTTATATTAAAAAATACGGCGCAGGGGTAAGCCCAGCCCATACCTTTTATAGCCTTAGGATAGAGGCACAACAACCACTAGGAGTTCTCATGGATCGTGCCAGCACCCTGCTGCAAACCATCCAGAACCGCATCGGCGAACTCAACCGCGCGGAACGCAAGGTCGCCGAGGTCATCCTGCAGAATCCCCGGCAGGCCACGCGCTACACCATCGCGGCCCTGGCCCAGGCGGCCCAGGTCAGTGAGCCCACCGTCAATCGCTTCTGCCGTTCCCTGGGCGTGAGCGGCTACCCGGAGATGAAGATCCAGCTGGCGCAGAGCATCGCCAGCGGCGCGGTCTATGTCAGCCAGGCGGTGGAAGCCAACGACGAATCCGAAGCCTACGCGGAAAAGATCTTCAGCAGCACCATCGCCTCGCTGGACAGCGCCCGCCAGCGACTGGACGCCCGCACGGTGGATCGCGCGGTGGACCTGATGATCCAGGCGCGGCAGATCCACTTCTTCGGCCTGGGCGCCTCGGCCCCCGTGGCCCTGGACGCCCAGCACAAGTTCTTCCGCTTCAACATGGCGGTATCGGCGCATTCGGACGTGCTGATGCAGCGGATGCTCGCCTCCATCGCCAGGACCGGCGATCTCTTCGTGATCATCTCCTACACCGGCCGCACCCGCGAACTGGTGGACGTGGCCAAGCTGGCCCGCGACAACGGCGCCTCGGTGCTCGGCCTCACCGCCAGCAACACCCCGCTGGCCAAGGTCTGCACCCACAGCCTGGACATCCCGCTGCCGGAAGACACCGACATCTACATGCCCATGACCTCGCGTATCATCCAGCTCACCGTGCTGGACATCCTGGCTACCGGGGTCACGCTCAAGCGCGGCGTGGATTTCCAGCCGCACCTGCGCAAGGTCAAGGAAAGCCTAGTCGCCACCCGCTATCCCTCGGAGCCCGACCAGGGCTAAGCGCCCTCACTGTGCAAAACCTGCTTAGGATCTCGCGAGCCAGAGCCAGACAAGGCCTGGGCGGCCCCGCGAAAGCGCCTAAGGAAGCTGCGTTTACCTAGAGTAAATGAGCATTCCGACGGGGCTGGCCTTCCAGGGTGCTTTCAACGCGGTCTGGCCGACGCGCAGCAGATCGTGAGCAGGTTTTTAGATGTCGTCGCGGTGACTGAACAAGTCCCAGGTCGACATGAACAGCGCGGCGATCAGCGGGCCGATCACGAAGCCATTCAGGCCGAACAGCGACATGCCGCCAATGGTGGAGATCAGTACCACGTAGTCGGGCATCTTGGTGTCCTTGCCGACCAGAATGGGGCGCAGCAGGTTGTCCACCAGGCCGATCACCACCACGGCGAAGACGATCAGGATGACCCCTTTGATCACCGAACCGGTGGCCAGGAAGTAGATGGCCACTGGCACCCAGATCAGCGCCGAGCCGACCGCGGGCAGCAGCGACAGGAAGGCCATCAAGGTGCCCCAGAGCACCGCGCCCTGGACACCCAGCACGCCGAGAATGAAGCCGCCAAGGGCACCCTGCACCACGGCGACGATGATGTTGCCCTTGACCGTGGCACGCACCACGGCGGTGAACTTGGCCATCAGGCTGCGCTTGTGCATGTCGCTCAGCGGAATGGCCTTGCGGATCAGCGCCACCAGCTGCGAACCATCGCGCAGCAGGAAGAACAGCAGATAGAGCATCACGCCGAATCCGATCAGGAACTGGAAGGTGCCCTGACCGAAGCTGAAGGCCTGGGTAGCGACGAACTGGCTGCCCTGCATGGCTCCTTCGGAGAGCTTCTGGCGAATGCCATCCAGGTCACCGGCACCGAAGCGCTCCAGCACGCCACGCACCGAACCCGGCAAGGCGCCCCAGATCTGCTGATAGTACTGGCCGAAGTTGAGCTGACCGCTGCTGACCTGCTGGTACAGCAGCGAGCCTTCCTGCACCAGGGAAATGGCGATGAACACCACCGGCAGGATGACGATGAGCAGGATCACGAACAGGGTGCAGAGCGCCCCGAGGTTGCGTCTGTTGTTGAAGCGCCGGACGAACCAGCGCTGCAGCGGGGCGAACAGGATGGCGAGGATGGCGCCCCAGAACACCGCCCCCAGGAAGGGCGTGAGGATCCAGACGAAGGCCAGCGAGACCACCACCAGCAGGATCAGGAACGTCTTGTTTTCCAGCCGAGCACTTTTCATTGGCTTTCGCGATTCCAAACAAGGATGACAGGCCTTGCTTAGAGCCTCGGAAGCCGTGGGGTTCCCATAAGCACCCCCAACTTGGCCCGAAGAGGCGCGCCGGCGTAGCCGGCGCGCCCGGGATCATACGCGAAACTGACGTACCAGGCCGTCCAGGCGCTCACCGAGGCCAACCATGCCGGCGGTGTTGCGCGCGCCTTGCTGGGCGCCCTGGGCCATGCTGTCGACGGCACTGGCGATGGTGTGGACGCTGCGATTGACCTCCTCGGCCACCGCCGTCTGCTCCTCGGCGGCACTGGCGATCTGGCTGTTCATGGCGTTGATGGTGGCGATCAGCTCGCTGATCGCGGCCAGGGCGGTACCGGCCTGCTCGGCCTGGGCCGTAGTGGCCTCGCCCATGCCGCCCGAGCGTTCCATGGCCCCGACCGCGCGGCCGGTGGCCTGTTGCAGGCGATCGATCATGCCCTGGATTTCCTGGGTGCTCTGCTGGGTCCGGCTGGCCAGGGCGCGTACCTCGTCGGCGACCACGGCGAAACCGCGACCGGCCTCGCCCGCCCGGGCCGCTTCGATGGCGGCATTGAGCGCCAGCAGATTGGTCTGCTCGGCAATGGCGCGGATCACGTCGAGCACGCCGACGATGGCGCCCACGTCCTGCTTGAGGCCATCCAGGGACACGCTGCTCTGGCGTACCTCCTCGACCAGTTCGTGAATGCGCGCCACGCTGGTGGCAACCGTCTCGCGGGCCAGCCGACCTTTCTCCTCGGTCTGACGGGTGGCTTCGGAGGCCTGCAGGGCACTGCTCGCCACCTCCTGGGCCGCCGCGGACATCTGGTTGATGGCGGTGGCCACCTGGTCGGTTTCGCTGCGCTGGCGCTGCATGTCGCGATCGGTGCGCTGGGCCTGCTGGGAGACGTCGTCGAGCAGACCGGTGAACTGGTGGGTGATGTCGACGACCTGGGCGATGGTGCCCTGGATGCGATCGACGAAGCGATTGAAGGCGGCGGCGAGCTCACCAATCTCGTCGCGCCCGTTGACCGGCAGGCGGCGGGTCAGATCGCCCTCCCCGGCCGCGATGTCGTCGAGATTCTCCCGGATCTGCGCCAGGGGTCTGAGGGTGCGGGCGGCAAACAGCTGCGCGGCGATGCCGATCACCACCAGCAGCACGCCGGCCACGCCGAAGATCAGCCAGAGCTGGTCCTGGGTGCGTTTGGCGACCTGCTGGGCCACGGCCGCGACCTCGGCCTCCACGCCATCCAGATTCACCGCCGAGCCGATCACCAGATCCCATTTGGGCAGGTAGTCGGTGTAGGCGAGTTTGGGCACCAGCACGTCCTTGTTGCCGGGCAGCGAAGAGCTGTAACGACTGAAATGCGAGCCATCCTTGCCGACCCGGACCAGTTCCTGGTTGAGGTAGAGGCCACTGGGATCGCGATTGTCCTTGAAGCTCTTGCCGATACCGGCCGGATCGTTGCCCTTGAACAGGCGGACCACGTTGGAATCGTAGCCGAAGATGTAGCCGTCCTTGCCGTAGCTGATGGCCGACAGCAGGCCGATGGCCTCCTTGCGCGCCTCGGAATCGCCCGCAGCGGCCTTGTCGTACAGCGGCTTGACCACGGTCATGGCCGCTTCCACGCTGTTCTGCAGGGCGTTGCGACTCTGGACCATCAGCCGCTCGCGAGCGTCGGCGACGTCCCTGGCGGCCTGCTCGTGCAAAACCCAATAGGACAGTCCACCCAGCACCAGCGTGAACAGGCAGACGGGCAGGACGGCCAGTAAGGTGACTTTGAATTTGAGGCTCACGAGGTTCTCCTTGGTCGCAAGAGCTTGGGCGGTTATCGGCGCCCTGCCCGATAACTTGACCAGGGAGTCACCTGAGTGACGGGATACGCGCTGGCGCCGGCAGCCGGATGACCACTGCCAGCCCACCCAGCCCGGAGGTTTCGAGAACGAGGGTTCCGCCGCAGCTGTCGACGATGTCCTTGGCGATCCCCAGCCCCAGGCCGTGACCGCTGACCGCTTCATCCAGCCGGGCACCCCGATCGAGGATCGTCTCGCGCTGGGCTTGCGGCACACCGGGCCCGTCGTCCTCGACCTGGATCAGATAGCCCTCTGCACCCTGCGCCACCTCAAGCCGGACCTGCTGATCCGCCCATTTGCCGGCGTTGTCCAGCAGGGTGCCGAACAGTTCCAGCAGGTCTTCCCGGTCCCAGGGCAGCCGCAGCCCCGCGGGCAGCCGACACTCGAACTGCAGGTGCTCGCCATGCAGCCGATTGAGCAGCGTGCAGAGCTCGCGAAGCTCGGCGCCGTCCAGGTGTGCGCCCGGCAGGGCCTCGCCGGCCAGCCGGGCACGGCGCAATTCCCGCTCCAGGCGCTGGCGGATACGGTCCAGTTGTTCGCGCAACACCTCGCGCTGTTCGGGCAAAGCCTGCAATTCGGGACGCTCGGCCAGGCTGGTCAGCACCGCCAGCGGGGTCTTGAGCGCATGACCCAGATTGCCGATGCCATGCCGCGCGCGCTTGAGGCCGTCTTCGGTGTGGCGCAGCAGGGCATTCATTTCTCCCACCAGCGGCTCGAGTTCAGCCGGCACGCTGGCGTCCAGCGTCGAACGGCGTCCCTGATGCAGCTGGGCGATCTGCTCGCGCACCTGCTCCAGCGGGCGCAGCGCCCGGCGCACGATCAGCCGTTGCAGCAGCAGGACCAGCAGCAGGGTCGCCAGCCCCAGCAAGCCACCGAACGCGAGGATGCGCGTCAGGTTGCCCAGCAGGGGGTTGTAGTCGTCGGCGACCGTTACCTGCACTGCCTGGCCGTAGCGCTGGTAATCGGCGCGATAGGCGAGCAGTCGCTGGCCACTGGGGCCGTCCGCCAGGCTCTCGCTCAGGCCGGTGCCCGGTGGCGCTTCCAGTTGTGCGTCCCACAGCGAGCGCGAGCGCCAGCGAATGTCCAGCGCCGGGATCTCGATAAGGAAATAGCGGCCGGACAGCGGGCGGGTATAGAGACTGCCCAGCCGGCCCTCATCCAGTTGCAGGCCATGGGGACCGCGCACCAGGGCGGCGAGCAGGTTCTCCGTCTCGCCGCGCAGACCGGTTTCCAGATAACGGCGCAAGGCATGGTCCACCAGCCAGGCTCCCCCCAGCACCAGCACCAGACCGGCCACCAGCAGGATGGCCACCAGCCCGACCCTGAGCCGGGCCTGGATGGATTTCAATCGACACCGCCCAGGCGATAGCCTTGGCCGCGCCGCGTCTCGATGACCGCGCGCCCCAGCTTGCGCCGCAGATGATTGACGTGGACCTCGATGACATTGGAGTCGCGCTCGCTCTCGCCGTCGTAGAGATGGTCGTTGAGCCGCGTCTTCGACAGGATCTGCCCGGGATGCAGCAGGAAGCAGCGCAGCAGGCGAAACTCCGCCGCGCTCAGGGCGATGGTTTCACTGCCACGCACCACGCATTGGCGCGCCTCGTCGAGCGCGAGTCCGGCAGCCTGCAGCAACGGCTGGTTGGCCACGCCGCGCACCCGCCGCAGCAATGCGGCAATGCGCAGGCCCAGTTCTTCGGGGTGGAAGGGTTTGGTGAGGTAGTCATCGGCCCCGGCCTTGAGGCCGTCGATGCGCTCCGCCCAGCTGTCGCGGGCGGTCAGGATCAGTACCGGAGTCGCCAGCGCCTTTGCACGCCACTCCCCAAGCACCTCCAGCCCGGGCCGGCCGGGCAGACCCAGGTCGAGCACGATCAGGTCATAGGGTTCCTGGGCGCCCTGCCAGGCGGCATCGCGGCCATCGGCCAGCCAGTCGATGGCGTAGCCCTGCCGAGTGAGGAACGCCGTGATCTCGTCGGCCAGAGCCACATCGTCTTCCACCAGCAACAGGCGCATCTAGTCGTCCACCTCATCCTTCATGATGGCGCCATCCATTGCGCCGATTTCCAGTTCGCGGACGACATCGCCGACGAGGATCTCGATCTCGTAGCGATACTGGCCGTCCTCCTCTTCCAGTTCGGCTTCCAGCAGCCGCGCCTGGGGATAGCGTTCGTTGACTCGCTGCAGCAGGCTTTCCAGCGGACGGATCACGCCTTCCTTGCGCAGCTTGAGCGCCTCGTCCTGATCCAGGTCACGGGCCTGGATCAGGGGCGAGAGGCTGCCGAGCAGCACCAGCCCGGCGAGCCCGACGGTCAGTCGTCGCGCTGGTCTTTCAGGACTTCGCCAGTGGTGGCGTCGAGTTCCAGATCCCATTTCACACCTTTGGGGTCACGCAGTTCCAGTTGGTAGATGTAGCGGCCGTACTCTTCTTCCAGTTCGGTCTCGTGGGTCGTCGAGCCCGGATGCTTGGCGATGGCAGCCTGGTTGAGCACCTCGAAGCTCTTGATCTTGCCGCTGTCACGCAGCTTGAGGGCCTCGTCGGGGCCGAGATCCCGGGCCTGGGCGACGCCCATACCGGTGAGCAGGAGGGCGGCAGTCGCGAGGGCGGTCAGCTTTTTCATGATGATTCTCTCTGGTTGCTGTTTGATCTGGGTCCAGAGTAGCGATCCGCCATTAATCGAAACTTAAACGCCGATTAAGCCAGGCTTAAGCGGATCGGACCACGCCAGGGTGCTTCGGCATCCAGGGCTTCGCCCTTCTGCGTCACCTGCAGCCGGCCCTCGCGAGCCAGCTCACGCGCCATAGCGCGCAGGGGCTCCATCAGCGGCCGCCAGTCCGCAGCCAGGTCACGCGCCACCTCCGACGGACAGAAGGTCGTCCCTGGACGGCGCGCCTGTGCCTTGGCCAGCAAGGCTTCGCGCAATTGTGCGTCGGTCGGCTTGAGCGCTGTCATGAGAACCGGGTCCCTTCTCCAAGAGTCCACCGTTTCGACCAGGAAATTGTCGGTGCAGTCATGACCTCTCGCTCGAAAGTCTCGAAAGTAATGCAACGCCTCGCCCAGACCGACCTGCCCATCCCCGCCGATGAGCGTGACGACACTGGTACCGCCCTCTGCACGCCCTTGCCGCCCGACCTCAATTATGTCGATGACTGCCAGGCGGGCCTGAGCCGACGCAAGCTGCGCGGCAAATGGGCTTATTTCACCCCCGATGGCGAACGCATCTGCGATCAGGCGGAAGTCGAGCGCATCAACAAGCTGGCCATCCCGCCGGCCTATACCGATGTCTGGATCTGCCCGGACGCCAATGGCCATCTGCAGGCTACCGGACGCGACGCCCGCGGCCGCAAGCAGTACCGCTACCACCCGCGCTGGCGCGAGATCCGCGATACCGACAAGTACGAGCGGATGCTGGCGTTCGGGCAGGCCCTGCCCAAGTTGCGGCAGCGGGTGGAAGAGGATCTCGCCCGGCGCGGCCTGTGTCGGGAAAAGGTCATGGCCACGGTCATCAGCCTGCTCGACGCGACCCTGATCCGGGTCGGCAACGCCCAGTACGCCAAGAGCAACAAGTCCTATGGCCTCACCACCCTGCGCAACCGACATGCTGAGGTGCATGGCAACACCATAGCCTTCCACTTCCGCGGCAAGAGTGGGGTGGAGCATGACATCAAGGTCAGCGATCCGCGGCTGGCGCGTACCGTGAAGAAATGCCTGGAGTTGCCTGGCCAGCACCTCTTCCAGTACGTGGATACCGATGGCGATCGCCATACCGTTACCTCGTCCGACGTGAACGCCTACCTGCATGAACTCACGGGCGCCGATTTCACCGCCAAGGACTACCGCACGTGGGCCGGCAGTGCCCTGGCGCTGGAAGCCCTGCGCGAGTTGCGGTGTGAAACCCAGACCGATGCCAAGAAGGAGCTGGTGGACATGGTCAAGGCGGTATCCCGCACCCTGGGCAACACCCCGGCGGTCTGCCGCAAGTGCTATATCCATCCGGGCGTGCTGGATGCCTTCCTCGCCGGCGACCTCTGCACCTTGCCCAAACCGCGCAAGCGCAAGGGGCTCAAGGAGGAAGAGGTGCTGCTACTCAACTTCCTGCAACGGCTGGAACAGCGGATGGCGGAGACCCAGGCGGCCTGACCACGTCGCACGCTACCCTGCCCCCTGTGCGGGGCGGGACGGGGCGGGGAGCATTCTGCGCCAGGCGCCAGTCATGCTCGCCTGGCGTGACTCCTTCCCGACGCCCAGATGACGACGCCGCATTTGTTATGTTATAACTTTTGCACGTCATTCAAGGCTCCGTCATGGCATCCCCTCGCGCTTCCCTTCTCCTCATTTCCGTGCCCGTTCGGCTGTCGCTCGCCGCCATCCCATTGGTCGCGCTTTGGCTGGCGGTACTCTGGGCGGTCGCCCTGCCATGAGCGCCGCCATCGAACTTCAGGACCTGACCCTGGCCTATCAGCGGCATCCGGCCATCCATCATCTCAGTGGTAGCTTCCGGACCGGCAGTCTGACCGCCATCGTCGGCCCCAACGGGGCGGGCAAGTCCACCCTGCTCAAGGCCATCGCCGGCACCCTGAGACCGGTCAGTGGTCGCGTGGACCGGGCCGTGCCCCAGCGCCGGCTGGGCTATCTGCCGCAAGCCGCGGAGATCGACCGCAGCTTTCCCTTGAGCGTGCTAGAAACCGTGATACTGGGCGCCTGGCGCGGCTTGGGCGTCTGGCGCGGGGTCACCGCCGCCCATCGCGAGGAAGCGTCCCGGGCGTTGCAGGCGGTCGGCCTCGAAGGCCTCGAGGATCGCTTGGTCGGCGCCCTGTCCTCCGGGCAATTCCAGCGAGTGCTGTTCGCCCGGCTGCTGTTGCAGGATGCGCCGGTGCTGCTGCTGGATGAGCCTTTCACCGCCATCGATGCTCGCACCACCGCGGACCTGCTGACCATCGTCCGTCGCTGGCATGGTCAGGGTCGCACGGTGATCGCCGTGCTGCACGACCTGGAGCAGGTCCGCCAGCACTTCCCCGAGACCCTATTGCTGGCTCGGGAAGCCATCGCCTGGGGCGCCACCGATCAGGTGCTGGTCAGCGAGCATCTGGCCCGCGCGCGCAATCTCGCCGAGCACTGGGACGCCAATGCGGCGGTCTGTGAGCGCGCATGACCCTCTATCAACTCCTGTTCGAACCCTTCGTCGAATTCGGCTTCATGCGTCGCGCCCTGGTGGCCTGCCTGGCCCTGGCGCTGGGCGCCGGTCCGGTGGGCGTCCTGCTGATGCTCAGGCGCATGAGTCTGGTGGGCGATGCCATGAGTCACGCCGTGCTACCAGGCGCGGCCCTGGGCTTCATGGTCGCCGGCCTGTCGCTACCGGCCATGGGCATCGGCGGGATGCTTGCCGGACTCTTGGTGGCCGGACTCGCCGGCCTGGTCAGCCGCTTCACCAGTCAGCGTGAAGATGCCAGTTTCGCCAGCTTCTATCTGATTTCCCTGGCCGCCGGGGTGCTGATCGTTTCGCTGCACGGCTCCAGTGTGGATCTGCTGCATGTGCTGTTCGGCACCATCCTGGCGATCGACGCCACGGCGCTCTATCTGGTCGCCGGCATCGCCACCCTGTCGCTGGTGGTGCTGGCGGTGATCTACCGACCGCTGGTGCTGGAGTGCTTCGATCCGGGCTTCCTGCGCGCCGTAGGCGGGCGCGGCTCGCTCTATCACCTGCTGTTCCTGCTGCTGGTGGTGCTCAACCTGGTCGCCGGTTTCCAGGCGCTGGGTACGCTGATGGCGGTGGGCCTGATGATGCTACCGGCCACCGCGGCGCGCTTCTGGGCCAACAGCCTGCCCGGACTGATGGCGGTGGCCAGCCTAATCGCCAGTCTCAGCGGCCTGATCGGCCTGGTGCTGTCCTATCACCTGGGCTGCGCCTCGGGTCCGGCCATCGTCCTGACCGCGGGCGGCTGCTACCTCCTCTCCCTGCTGTTCGGTCGCCTGGGACTCTACCGGCGGCTGCGCCCTCGCCCTCACCTCACCCACTGAAAGGAGTCATCATGAAATCCCTGTTTTCCCTGGGCGCTGCCCTGCTGCTCGCCACTGCCGGCCAGGCCCAGGCCGCACCGGTCAAGGCTGTCGCCACCTTTACCGTGATCGCCGACGTGGTCAAACAGGTCGGTGGCGACCAGGTGCAGGTTTCCTCCCTGGTCGGTCCCAATGGCGATCCCCATGCCTACGAACCGACGCCCACCGATGCCCAGGCGCTGAAACAGGCCGATGTGGTGTTCATGAGCGGCCTGCACCTGGAAGGCTGGATGGATCGCCTGATCAAGGCCTCCGGCCAGGCGCGCCCGCCGGTAGTGCTCAGCGAAGGGATCAAGACCCGCGAGCTGGCGGACGACGAGGATGAACACGGCCACGCCGACCACGATCACGACCATGGCGGCATCGATCCCCATGTCTGGAACAACCCGCTCAACGTGGTCGTCTACACCCGCAACGTGGTGAAGGCGCTGTCCTCGGTGGATCCGGCGCAGGCTGCCACCTTCAAGGCCAACGGTGATCGCTACATCGCCGAACTGGAAGCCCTGGATCGCTATGCCCGCGAACAGATCGGTCAGGTCCCCCAGGCCAAGCGCAAGGTGCTGACCTCCCACGATGCCTTTGGCTACTTCGCCGACGCCTATGGCGTGACCTTCATCTCGCCGCTGGGTCTGTCGACCGAGGCCGAAGCCTCCGCCCAGGACGTCGCCAAGCTGATCCGCCAGATCAAGCAGGAGCATGTCGCCACCTACTTCTTCGAGAACTCCAACGATCCGCGCCTGGTGCAGCAGATCGCCAAGGCCAGCGGCGCCCAACCGGGTGGTGAGCTGTACGTCGAGGCGCTATCCCCGGCAGACGGCCCGGCTGCGACCTATGCGGCCATGTTCCGCTACAACGTGGATACCCTGGTCAAGGCTATGAAGGGCGGGCATTGAGGTTAAAGGTCTTCTGGTAGGTTGGCGCTGAGCGCAGCGAAGCCCATCAGCGTGAGGGTTCAGCACCTTCACGTTGGGCTTCGACGGTGGAGCCGTCTCAACCCAACTTACGCCAGAAAGCTGGTTAGCTAGACCACCGGCACCTCTTCCAGGTGCCGGTATTCCGCGCCCAGGCGCCGGGCGAGCTCCCCGGCCCGTCCCAGGCGCAGCGGTCCCAGTTCGATATCCAGCACCTGGACAGGACAGTCCGGTACTGCCAGCTCTTCCAGGTTGCGCAGGCGCCCGTCAGTGACCAGGAGCAGCTGGCATTCCTCGCCAGGGCGCTGCCGCCGACGACTTCGCAGCCATGCTTGAGATTCGGACAGGCCCGCCAGCAGAGGCGTTCCGCCTCCCGCTCCCAACTGCTCCAGCCAGGCCTGCAATGCCTGACCGCTGCGCTGACCCTGGAACGACCATTCCGGTCGCTCCCCTGCCGTCTGCAGGACCGCGACCCTGACCCGTTGGCGATAGGCCTGTTCGAACCAGTCGGCCAGCAGGCCCTTGGCCTGGGCCAGGGCGCCGTGGCGGCGGGTGGACGCGGAGTGATCGACGATTACCAGCCAGAGCTGCGCCGGGCGCTGCCGGCGCGGGTGCCGCAAGAGATCACCAGCGCGACGCGGACGCCCCCGGAGCAGCGTCGGCACCCAGGCGATGGGACCTGCCGTGCCTGGCGAACGGGCGCCTTGACGCCCGCCCAGGGCCTTGCCCGTCCCGCTTCGGGCATCACGATCCGGGGCATGAGGTGATCGGACGCCTAGGGCTTTTTTGCCGCGCCCAAGCGGCGTCTGGGGCCCGTCGCGGTGGGCTCCGGCGCCAGGGCGCCCCAGCTATCGCCCTTACCCGCCGCGGGCTCGGCATCACCCTGTCGCTGTTGATCGCCAGGCCCCTGCTCCTGAGTATCAGCAGCTGAATTATCTTTCAGGGGTGGTATTACTGCCGGAGTGTCCGGTAACGCGCGGCGCCGGTGGCGCAGGGCGAATTCGGCCACGGCGGCGATATCGGGATTTTCGATCGCAGGCGCGCCGCGCCAGGCGGCATGGGCGCGAGCCGCGCGCAACCAGACCAGATCGGCGCGCAGGCCATCGACCCCGGCCTGGTGGCAGCCTGCGGTGATGGCTTCCAGCGCGGCATCGTCCAGCGGTATGTCCGCAAGCCGCGCACGGGCCGCGGCGCAGCGCTGCCGCAGCTCCGCCTGGGCTGGTTCCCACTGGGCATTGAAAGCTGGCGGATCGCTGTCGAAGGCCAGGCGGCGGCGCAGGATCTCGGCCCGCTCCCGGGGTGCCGGCCGGCTGTCCAGCGCCAGGGCGAAGCCAAAGCGATCCAGCAACTGCGGACGCAACTCGCCCTCCTCCGGATTCATGGTGCCTACCAACAGAAAGCGAGCGGCGTGCTCGTGAGATATGCCGTCGCGCTCCACCCGGTTGATCCCACTGGCCGCCACGTCCAGCAGCAGATCCACCAGGTGATCCGGCAGCAGATTGACCTCGTCGACATAAAGTACGCCGCCATCGGCCGCCGCCAGCACACCTGGCGCGAAGCGGGCCCGCCCCTCGCCGAGGGCCGCATCCAGATCCAGCGTGCCGACGATGCGTTCCTCGCTGGCACCCAGCGGCAAGGTCACGAAGGAAGCGCCTCCGAGCAGATCGGCGAGACCCCGGGCCAGGGTCGACTTCGCCATACCCCGGGGACCTTCGATCAATACGCCGCCAATACGGGGGTCGATGGCATTGAGACACAGCGCCAGTTTCAGGGACTCGGCGCCAACCACGGCAGCGAGGGGAAAGACGGGAGCGGTCATCTCAGGCTTCATCCATATCCATCAGGAGCTGTTCAAGGGCTTCACGGTAGTCGCCTGGCTCCTGCCAGAGGCCGCGTTGCTGGGCTTCCAGCAGGCGCTCGGTCATGTCGCGCAGCGCCTCGGGGTTGTGGCGTTCGACGAAGTCGCGGGTATCGGCATCGAGCAGGTAGGCATCGGCCAGTTGCCGGTACTGATGATCCTCGACCAGCTCGGTGGTGGCGCCGAAGCCGAACAGGTAGTCCACGGTGGCGGCCATCTCGAAGGCGCCCTTGTAGCCGTGGCGCTTCATGCCGGCGATCCACTTGGGATTGGCCGCCCGGGAGCGCACCACGCGGCCCAGTTCTTCCCTGAGGGTACGGATCCTGGGCAGGTCGGCCTGGGCGTGATCGCCGAAGTAGCTGGCACGCCGCTGGCCGCTCAGGGTCTCGGCAGCGGCCAGCATGCCGCCCTGGAACTGGTAGTAGTCGTTGGAATCGAGCAGGTCGTGCTCGCGGTTGTCCTGGTTCTGCAGTACGGCCTGCAGGCGACCCAGGCGGCGCGAGAAGTCGTCGCGGGCAGCGGTGCCGTCATCCTCGGCGCCATAGGCGTAGCCGCCCCAGTTGAGATAGGCGGTGGCCAGTTCGCTACGTTCCTGCCACTGTCGCTCTTCCACCGCGCCCTGGACGCCAGCGCCATAGGCGCCGGGCTGGGCGCCGAAGATGCGCCAGCCGGCCTGACGGCGGGCCAGATCAGCTGCGGTACCCGCCGCTTCCAGGGCAGCACGCTCGCGGCGCACCTGGGCGGCCAGGGGGTTGAGGTCGTCCGGCTCGTCCAGCGCGGCGACCGCCTGGACGGCGGCATCGAACAGCCTGACCAGCCCACCGAAGGCATCGCGGAAGAAGCCTGAGATGCGCAGGGTGACATCCACCCGCGGGCGATCCAGCAGCGACAGCGGCAGGATCTCGAAGTCCTCGACCCGGGCACTGCCGGTCTGCCATACCGGGCGTACGCCCAGCAGGGCCATCGCCTGGGCGATGTCATCGCCGCCGGTCCTCATGGTCGCCGTGCCCCAGACCGAGAGACCCAGCTGACGCAGGTGATCGCCCTCCTCCTGCAGATGACGCTCCAACAGCAGGTTGGCCGACTGCCAGCCCAGCCGCCAGGCGGTCATGCTCGGCAGGTTGCGCACGTCCACCGAAAAGAAGTTGCGCCCGGTGGGCAGCACGTCCAGCCGCCCGCGACTCGGCGCGCCGCTGGGGCCGGCGGGAACGAAACGCCCCTCCAGTGCCCTCAGCAGGCCGCCGATTTCAGCGGGACCGCAGCTGTCCAGGGCCGGCGCGACCTGGCCGACCAGATGCTCCAGCACCGGGCGGGTGGCAGGCAATTCGTCCAGCGCCAACGGCAGCGGCTCGGCATCGACGGTCGCGGCCACCAGGACCAGGGCCAGGAGCTCCAGCCGCTCCCGGGTATCGCCCAGGGTGCGCCAGGGTTCGCTCGACAGCCCCTCCAGGCACGCCGGACGCGGCCCCTGCCAGGACTCGCCGAGGTCGGCGGCCAGGGGATCGAACCCCAGCTGCAGGTCCTTGGCCAGCACTCGCAGCAGGCTGGCATTGGCGCCCTGGGCATTGCCCCGGGGAATGCGCAGCAAGGCCACCAGGGTATCGCGACGCAGCTGGCCGGTCGGGGATTCACCGAACACATGCAGGCCGTCGCGGATCTGGGACTCCTTGAGGTCGCACAGGTAGGCGTCCAGCTGCGGTAGCCAGCTGTCCGGATCGTCGGTGATCACCAGCCCCAACTCGCGATCCAGGGCGGTTTCGCGGACCAGCTGCAGGATCTCGCCGCGCAATTCGGTGGCGCGTCGGAGGTCCAGCAGGCTGGCGTCGTAGTATTCGTCGGCCAGGCGCTCCAGGTCGCGCAGCGGCCCGTAGCTCTCCGCGCGAGTCAGCGGCGGCATCAGGTGGTCGATGATCACCGCCTGGGTGCGCCGCTTGGCCTGGGCACCCTCCCCCGGATCGTTGACGATGAAGGGATAGACGTTGGGCAGCGGTCCGAGGATGGCGTCCGGCCAACACTCCGCCGACAGCCCGACGCCCTTACCCGGCAACCACTCCAGATTGCCGTGCTTGCCCAGATGCACCACGGCTTGGGCGCCATAGGCCTCGCGCAGCCAGAAATAGAAGGCCAGGTAGCCATGGGGCGGCACCAGCGCAGGATCGTGATAGACCGCCGCCGGATCGACGTCGTAGCCGCGCGCCGGCTGGATGCCAACGAAGGTGAGGCCGAAGCGCACCCCGGCCACCATGAGCCGACCCCGACGGTGCATGGGATCGGCCTCGGGCCCGCCCCAGCGCTCGGTCACCGCCTGCTGCAGGCTGAGGGGCAACTGGGCGAATAGCGACTGGTAGTCCTGCAGCGCCAGACTCTGCAGGGCCGGGCGCAGATCGCGCAGGGCGCTGTCGTTGGTCACCCCACCGAGCAGGCGCTCGATCAGGGCGGTACCGCTTTCAGGCAGATTGGCCACCGGGTAGCCGGCCGTCTGCAGCGCCTGCAGGACCTTGAGCGCCGCCGCCGGGGTATCCAGGCCGACGCCATTGCCAATGCGGCCGTCGCGGGTCGGATAGTTGGCCAGGATCAGGGCGATGCGCTTGTCCGCGGCGGGACGCTGTGCCAGTTCGATCCAGCTGCGCGCCAGCCGCGCGACGAAGGCCATGCGCTCGCCATCGGCCTGGTAGTTGACCACGTCACTCTGGCTGCGCTCGCAGCGCCAGGCCAGGCCCTTGAAACTGATCGGCCGGGTGATGATGCGCCCATCCAGCTCCGGCAGCGCGATGTGCATGGCCAGGTCGCGGGCGCCCAGCCCCTGGGGGTTCTCTTGCCAGCGCTCGCGATTGTCCTGGGCGCAGATGGCCTGGAGTACCGGCACCGGCCGGCGGAACGGCGTGAGAGTCGGTCGTTCCGGACTGGATTGGGCAAAACCTGTGGTATTGAGGATCAGCGCCGTAGCGGTCTCGTCCAGCAGCCGTTCCACCTCTTCCAGGCAGGCCGACTCCTTGAGACTGGCCACGGCGATGGGCAGCGGATTCAGCCCCTGAGCTTCCAGCTGCTGGCAGAAGACATCGACGAAGGCGGTGTTGGCCGACTGCAGGTGGGTGCGATAGAACAGCAGCGCCACTGCAGGCCAGTCCGGTCGCCAGCGCTGACGCCAGCCATCCAGACCCAGGGCGTCTGGGTGATAGACGGCCACCCGCGGCAATTCCCGCGGCGGCTGGTAGCTGTACCGGGCATCCAGGCACTCGCTGGCCAGGCAATGCAGGAAATCCCAGGCATTGCCCAGGCCGCCCTGGCGCAGATAGCGCCACAACCGTTCGGCCAGCTCGGGCGCCACCGTACCCAGGGCCATCAGTTCCGGGTCGGGCCGGTCGCAACCGGGTACCGCGATCAGGGTCAGCCCCCGCGCGGCCAGCTCGGCCAGCCGCTCCATGCCATAGCGCCAGTAACCCTGGCCGCCATGCAGGGAGATGAACACCACCCGCGCCTGGCTCAGCACCTCGTCGACGTAGAGATCCACCGAGGCGTGGTTCTGCAGCTGCATGGGATTGGCCAGCCGCAGACTGGGATAGCGCTCGTCCAGGCTACGGGTCGCCTCGGCCAGCAGCGCCAGGTGCGAATCGCCACTGCAGAGCAGGACGATCTCGCCCGGCGTCTGCGCCAGGTGGGCGATGCCATCGTCCGGGACGAAACCGCCCGGCTGGGTACGCAGCAGATGCATCCGGGGTCAGGCCACCGCGGCGCGCAACTGGGCGGTGATGGCCGCCTGGTCCAGCTCCTGACCGATCAGCACCAGCTGGGTGCTGCGGGTCTCGCCGGTCTTCCAGGCACGGTCGAAATGCTTGTCGAAGCGGGTGCCCACGCCCTGCACCAGCAGCCGCAGCGGCTTGCCGGCGATGGCGGCGAAGCCCTTCACCCGCAGGACGCCATGACGCTTGACCACCTCGGTCAGCGCCGCCAGCAGGGTCGATTCCGCCACCTCGGGCAACTCGACGCCAAAGGAGTCGAATTCGTCGTGGTCATGGTCTTCATGACCTTCGAGGTCATGGTGGGTCGGACGGCTGTCGATATGGGCCTCGGACTCGGCCTGCAGGCCCAGCAGCACCGACAGGGGCAACACGCCACGACTGGCTTCCACCACCTTGACCGCCGGCGGCAACTCTTCGCTCACCTCGGCGCGGACCCGGGCCAGGGCCTCGGCGTCCAGGCCGTCGGCCTTGTTGAGGATCACCAGGTCGGCACTGGCGAGCTGATCTTCGAACAACTCGTGCAGCGGCGATTCATGGTCGAGGTTGGGGTCCTGCCGACGCTGGGCATCCACCTGCTCCGGATGGGCGGCGAAGGTGCCGGCCGCCACCGCCGGGCTGTCGACCACGGTGATCACCGCATCCACGGTGCAGGCGGTGCGGATCTCCGGCCACTGGAAGGCCTGCACCAGGGGCTTGGGCAGGGCCAGGCCGCTGGTTTCGATGAGGATGTGGTCGATGTCGCCCCGCCGCGTCACCAGCTCCTTCATCACCGGAAAGAATTCTTCCTGCACGGTGCAGCACAGGCAGCCATTGGCCAATTCGAAGACGCGGCCCTGGGCCTCTTCCTCGCTACAGCCGATGCTGCACTGGCGCAGGATCTCGCCGTCGATGCCCAGCTCGCCGAATTCATTGACGATTACCGCGATGCGCCGGCCTTCGGCATGGTCGAGCATGTGCCGCAGCAGGGTGGTCTTGCCGGAACCGAGGAAGCCGGTAACGATGGTGACGGGAGTCTTGGCCAGGGTTTTCATGGGCTGCCCTTAGAAAGAAAGCGAAAAAAGACGGGCAGGCATGCCGGACGCCCGCGTGACGGCGAGGCCCTGGTGGCAGCCCGGATCACCCCGCCCGGTTGCGTGTTCGAAACGTGACGAGGCAGGTCTCCTGGCTCGCGGCGCCCGGCTCCGGCCTTCCCGCGTGAGCAGTGGCCTGGTGGAGTGGCTGAAGATGCCGCTTACAGTTGCGGGGGCAGCCGCGGTATCGCACCGCGTTCCCTTTCAAGCTCTTGCCGACAAGAGCACCTCGGAACGCGACAGGCTACGAGCGCCCCGCCAGGGTGTCAATCCGCCAGGCTTGACCGGCGGACGAGGCGCGTGGTCTTCTCGAAGCGGTCGCCAAGGGCGAGCCACCGCCTGCCTTCCTCCGCCTCAAGACCTGCCATGATCGCCATTACGCGCCCCTTCGCTACCTTGAGCCAGACCGATACTTCGGCGTGGCGCCCGTTCGTCCTTCGCCCGCTGTGCTGTTCAGGCTCTGGACTGGACTGCCACGCTTCGTCCAAGGGCCTTCAAGGCTGATGGGCCTGGTTCTCGGCCTCGGCTGCCGTCAGGACTGTTCGCTGGACGAACTCGCCGAGCTGGCGCTCGGGGTCTTGCAGGAAGCCCAGTGCGATCGCACTGCGCTGACCGCACTGGCTACCGTTGCGAGTCGACTCGAAGAACGCGGACTGCGCGCCCTCGCCCAGCGCTGGCAGCTGCCTCTGCACGGCTTCACCGCCGAGCGTCTGGCGCAAGAGCGCGGCATAACTGCCGCCAGCGATCTGGTGTTGCAGTACACCGGCAGCCCCAGCGTGGCTGAAGCCGCAGCCCTGGTTGCGGCCGGTGAAGGTGCCCGGTTGTTGGTGAGCAAGCGCAAGAGCGCGGCGGCAACGGCAGCCTTGGCCTACGCCTGAGACGCCTCTTCCCCGTCGGCGTCCCTGACCCGGGCGCGGACATGGATGGGGCTGAAGGGCTCATTCTGCACCAGTTCCACCAGGGATTCCTTGACCAGTTCGAGAATGGCCATGAAGGTCACCACCACGCCGAGCCGGCCTTCATCCAGGGTGAACAGCGCCACGAAGGGCACGAAGGCACCCTCCTTGAGGCGCTCCAGCACCTGGCTCATGCGCTCGCGGGTGGACAGCACCTCGCGGGTCACCTGGTGGCTCTCGAACAGGTCGGCGCGGCGCAGGACCTCGCCCATCGCCAGCAGCAACTCGCCCAGGTCCACCTCGGGCAACAGCTTGCGTGCCCGCGCATCCGGCGCCGGCAAGGTGGGCACCACGAAGTTGCGGCCTTCGCGCGGCAGCTCATCGAGATCCTCGGCGGCCTTCTTGAAGCGCTCGTATTCCTGCAGGCGGCGGATCAGTTCGGCGCGGGGATCTTCTTCCTCGGCGTCCAGGCCTTCGGCGCGCGGCAGCAGCATGCGCGATTTGATCTCCGCCAGCATGGCGGCCATCAGCAGGTATTCGGCGGCCAGTTCAAGTTGCACCGCCTTCATCAGCTCGACATAGCTCATGTACTGCCGGGTGATCTCGGCGACCGGGATGTCGAGGATGTTGATGTTCTGCTTGCGGATCAGATAGAGCAGCAGGTCGAGCGGTCCCTCGAAGGCTTCGAGAAAGACCTCCAAGGCATCCGGCGGGATATAGAGGTCCTGGGGCAGCTCGGTGAAGGCCTCGCCATAGACCAGCGCCAGGCGCAGCTGCTCGGGTTCGAGCAGCTGGGGGTCCAGGGCTTCGCTCATGCTTCGATCATGAAGGGCGTCGGATCCCCGGCACCGACCCGAATCACTTCCGGTTCGTCATCGGCCAGGCTGATCACGGTGGACGGCTGCAAGCCACCCGGACCGCCTTCGATCACCAGATCGACGAAATGCTCGAGCCGCTCGCGGATCTCCCAGGCATCGCCCAGGGCTTCGTCATCCCCCGGCAGAATCAGGCTCACGCTCATCAAGGGCTCGCCCAGGGCCTCCAGCAGCGCCAGGGTGATGGGATGCTGGGGCACCCGCACGCCGATGGTGCGCCGCTTGGGATGCAGCAGCATGCGCGGCACCTCGCGGGTGGCATTGAGGATGAAGGTGTAGGGCCCGGGGGTATAGGCCTTGAGCAGGCGGAAGGCACTGGTATCCACCTTGGCATAGATGCCCAGCTCGGAGAGATCGCAGCACACCAGGGTGAAGTTGTGCTTGTCGTCGAGCTGGCGGATGCGGCGGATACGCTCCACCGCGCTCTTCTCGCCGATACGGCAGCCCAGCGCATAGGAGGAATCGGTGGGATAGGCGATGACACCGCCGGACCGGATGATTTCCACGGCCTGACGAATCAGCCGCGGCTGAGGATTCTGCGGATGAATTTCGATGAACTGGCTCATTGGGGTTCCCGAATCTGAGGGTATAGCGGTTGACTGAAGCGCGCCCAGAGGGGCGGCAGATCTTCGGGCAACGGACGGTACATGCCCAGCTCCGACCACTCGGCCGGCGCATGGAAATCGCTGCCCGCACTGACCATCAGACCGAATTCCCGCGCCAGAATTGCCAGGGTGCCGACCTGCTCCGCCGGCTGCACGCCGTTGACCACCTCGATGGCATGGCCGCCGCCGCTGACGAATTCGCCGATCAGCTTGCGCAACTTGGTGCGGGTGAACCCATAGGCCAGCGGATGCGCCAGGCTGATCCAGGCCTTGGCGCCCTTGAGCGTCGCCAGGGTCTCGGCCAGGGTCGGCCAATGCTGCTTGACGTCGCCGAGCTTGCCGCCGCCGAGCCATTTGCGGAAGGCATCGCCGCGGTCCGCGACATGGCCGGCCTGCACCAGGTATTCGGCAAAATGCGGCCGGGCCGGCGCATTGCGGCTGTCGCCCAGGGCCAGTTGCACCGCGCGAGCCCCTTCCAGGGTGCCGGGCATGCCCTTGGCCGCCAGCCGCCGGTCAATTTCCCGGGCGCGCTCCCAGCGACCTTCGTGCAGCGCTTCCAGGGCGGCATTCAGCTCTGGCGCCTCAGGGGCGAAGTTGTAGCCCAGCACATGCAGCGTGGCGCCGCCCCAGGTACAGGACATCTCGATACCGGGGAGCAGGCGCAGACCCAGTCCGTCCGCGGCTTGCAGGGCTTCGGCGTAGCCGTCTAGGGTGTCGTGATCAGTGATGGCCAGCAGCTGCACCCCGCGCTCATGGGCCCGTCTGACCACCTCGGCGGGCGCGAAGGCGCCGTCCGACGCGGTGGTATGACAGTGCAGGTCGATACGCATGGCTTTCTCCTCCGGCTTCATCAGGTATTATGCCGCGATGCACTGCTATCGGCTGCGTTAATGAAACAATTCATCGATTTCATCCCCCTGCTCCTGTTCTTCCTGGTCTACAAGCTCGATCCGCGTCCGCTGGAATTCGCCGGGCATGCCTTTACCCTGGGCGGCATCTTCAGTGCCACCGCGGTCCTGATCATCGCGTCCCTGGTGGTCTATGGCGCGATCTTCGCGACCCAGCGCCGGCTGGAAAAGAGCCAGTGGCTGACGCTGATCGCCTGTCTGGTGTTTGGCGGCATGACCCTGGCCTTCCATAGCGAGACCTTCCTGAAATGGAAGGCACCGGTGGTGAACTGGCTGTTCGCCGTGGCCTTTCTGGGCAGCCAGTTCATCGGCGACAAGCCGCTTATTCAGCGCATGCTGGGCCACGCGGTGCGTCTGCCGGCGCCGATCTGGACGCGGCTGAACATCGCCTGGATCATCTTCTTCATCGTCTGCGGTTGCGCGAATCTCTATGTGGCCTTCACCTACGAAAGCTTCTGGGTCGACTTCAAGGTCTTCGGCAGCCTGGCGATGACCCTGGTGTTCATGCTTGGCCAGGGCCTCTATCTGGCGCGCCATCTGCAACCCATGGATGAACCGCGAGACTGATCCCATGAGCCAGATACTGCTGATCGACGATGACCAGGAGCTGTGCGAGCTGCTTGGTGCCTGGCTGAAACAGGAAGGCTTCGAAGTCACCGCCTGCCATGCCGGCAGCGATGCCCGCACCCAGTTGCGCGAAGCCACGCCGGACGTGGTGGTACTGGACGTGATGCTGCCGGACGGCAGTGGCCTGGAGCTGCTCAAGCAGTTGCGCAGCGATCATCCGCAACTGCCCGTGCTGATGCTGTCGGGACGTGGCGAGCCGCTGGACCGCATCCTCGGCCTGGAACTGGGCGCCGACGACTATCTGGCCAAACCCTGCGATCCGCGTGAACTCACCGCACGGCTGAGAGCCATCCTCAGGCGCAGCCATCCGGCCCAACCCGCGGCCCGCCTGCAGCTTGGCGATCTGTCGCTGAGTCTGGCGCGGGGCGTCGCCAATATCGGCGAAACCGAGATCACCCTGACCCTCACCGAGAGCCGCATTCTCGAAGCCCTGCTGCGCCAGCCGGGCGAACCCCTGGAAAAGCAGGCGCTGGCCCAGGCAGCCCTCGGACGCAAGCTGACGCTCTACGACCGCAGTCTGGACATGCACGTCAGCAATCTGCGCCGCAAACTCGGCAGCCATGCCGACGGTCGCCCCCGCATCCTCGCCCTGCGCGGCCGCGGCTACTACTACAGCGTCTAGCCCTCCGCGCAGCCTTTACCCCCTCTTTACGCCCGCTGACCGCCACTGACTCCCCCGCTCCTAGACTGGGCTCATCCGGTATTGCACCGGTCATCCCAAGGAGATTTCCCGATGCGCAAACTCATGCCCGCCGTGCTGTTCGCTGCCCTGCTGCCGACCCTGACCCTGGCCGCGACCCAGGACAGCGCCGACATCGCCCCGCCGCCCCACGGCAAGCTGATGGACGGTGGTCCGCGTGGCGATGGCCCCCTGCGCGGCCTCAAGCTGACGCCCGAGCAACGCGAGCAGGTCGGCAAGCTGATGGGCGAGGAACGCCAGCAGCAACGCGAGATCGTCAAGAGCTATCTCGACAAGCTGCCCGAAGATCAGCGCAAGGCCCTGCACGATCAGCTGGATGGCAATCGCGACAAGACTCGTCAGTCCATTCGCGCCCTGCTCAAGCCCGATCAGCAGAAGCGCTTCGACGAAATGGAAAAGAAGCGCGAGGATCGCGCCAAGGAGTGGGCGGAATTCCAGCAGTGGAAGCAGGACCACAAGTCCTCGTAATCCCCGATCGCTGCGCCGACGGTCCTCGGCGCAGCGTCTGACCGAGAACCTGCCCAACGTCTCGCGAGCGAGAAACAAACGAGGCCCGAAAGTAACCGAGGAAGCCGCGTGTAAGAGTGGTAAATGAGCTTTCGGACGGGGCTGGCCTTCCAGGGCATTTTCAACGCCGCTTGGCCGACGCACAGCAGACGTTGAGCAGCTTCTAAGGCGACCGCATGGTTTTTCGTTCCCTCTTCTGGCGCATCTTCGCCACCTTCTGGCTGGCCATCCTCTCCGCGGTGGGCCTGACCATGCTGCTCGGCCACCTGGCCGACCAGGATTCCTGGATCCTCGCGCAGCACCCCGGCTTGCGCGACCTTCCCGAACAATGGGTGCAACGCTATGAAAACGACGGTCCCGCCGCCGCCCAGGGCTTGCTCGAACAGCGCAAGGGCCGCTACGGCATCGATGTGCTGGTGCTGGGCGAAAACGGCTCGCCCCTGGTGCGCGGCACCTTGCCACCGCGCATCTTCGACCAGGATCTCGACCAGCCGCAGCATCAGCAGCGTCCCGGCCCTGGCGCCCGCGATCCCAACCGGCCACTGCCCTGGCGACGCCTGACCGACGAATACACCAGTCCGAGCGGCCAGAACTACCTGTTCATCTACCACCTGCCCACACCCGAGCTGGGTGCCTGGCGCCGGCAGAGCCTGTTCTGGCCGGTCGGCATGCTGGCCATCGCCACCGTGGTACTGACCCTGTTCAGCCTGCTGCTGACCCTGAGTCTGACCCGCCCGCTCAATCATCTGCGCCGCGCCGTCCACGATCTCGGCCAGACTGCCTATCAGCAGGACACCCTGGCCCGCCTGGCCCGGCGCAAGGACGAACTGGGTGTGCTGGCCGAGGACTTCAATCGCATGGGCGCCCACCTCCAGCGCTTGATCGACAGCCAGCGGCAGCTGCTGCGCGACGTGTCCCACGAATTGCGTTCACCACTGGCGCGGCTGCGCATCGCCCTGGCGCTGGCCGAACGCTCCGATCCCCGTGACCTGGGCAACATGTGGCCGCGGCTGACCCTGGAATGCGATCGCCTGGAAACCCTGATCGGCGAGATCCTCGCCCTCGCCCGCCAGGAAGCCGACCCGGGCCCACCCGAGCAACTGGAATTGCATCCACTGCTGGAAGGCCTGGTGGAGGATGCCCAGCTCAGCGCGCCTCAGCAGCGCGTGGAACTGGACGTGCCCACCGCCCTGCGGCTGGATGGCTGGCCGGACGTGCTGGAACGCGCGCTGGACAATCTGTTGCGCAATGCGCTGCGCTTCAATCCACCCGCGCAGCCCATTGTCATTTCGGCAACGGCGGCGAAAGGCGAGGTCCGCATCCAGGTGCGCGACCACGGGCCCGGGGTCAAGACAGCCGACCTGCCGCGTCTGGGTGAGCCGTTCTTCCGCTCGGATCAACAGCACGCCACTGGCTACGGCCTCGGCCTGGCCATCGCCCGCCGCGCCATCGAGCGCCATGGGGGCGAGCTGCACCTGAGCAATCACCCGGACGGCGGCTTTCTCGCCACCGTCATCCTGCCGCTCAGGCCGGTCCTGGCCAATGGCTGACCTGCGCGCTCAGATCACGCGGCGCCGGGACGCGCGGCGCTACCTCCGGCGTGCCCAGGTAGACGTAGCCCACCAGCTGTTCGTTTTCGGCCAACCCGAGCCCCTGCAGCACCCAGGGGTCGTAGCTGAAGTCACCGGAGCGCCAGACCGCCCCAAGTCCCAGGGCGAAGGCCGCGTTGACCAGGCCGTGGGCAACGCAGCCAGCGGTAATGATCTGCTCCTGGACGGGCACCTTGGGGTGCTCCTGCAGGGTGGCAACGACGGCGATCACCAGGGGGGCTCGCAGTGGCATGCGCCGAGCCTTGTCCAGCGCCGCTGCATCCGCATCGGGCTCGCGACGGCGCAGGGCGTCCGCATAGAGCTCGCCGAGCACAGTACGGCCCTCGCCGGCCACCAGGATCAGCCGCCAGGGGCGCAGCAGCTTGTGGTCCGGCGCCCGGTCCGCGGCGCGCAGCAGGGTCTCGAGTTGCTCGGGGGTCGGGCCTGGCCCGGTCAGGCGACCGACCGAGGCGCGATTGCAAAGGGCTGCGAGGGCATCCATAGCGTCTCTCCTGTAAAGATGCCGCAGTGTAACCCAGGGATGACTGTCGAATTTGGCTGTCACAGCAGCGGAACGGCCGACAATCTTGGCCCTCGCCGGGGCGGTCGGCTAAGATCGCCAATGCAAGAAAACCCGGCCGCTTTCATCGTCGCGAACGGAGTTATCCCGACCTCTCGCCTTTTTCGAAACGGACCCGACAGATGAAGTTTGCGCTCAACCGGTTCCTCGCAGCGTCCGGTGACAGCCTGGGCGTCTACTACGCCCGGGTATTCGCCTATCTGATTGCCGCCGCCAGCGTCACCGCGGGCTACTACGTCCAGGCCGATGCCGTGGGCCTCTGGCTTATCCCTTACGCCCTGCTCTATCCGCACGTGGCCCAGACGCTGAGTCTCAAGCTCCGGCGCGACCGCGGCGCCCAGACCGATATCCTGCTCGCCGCCATAGACGCCATCCACGTCGGCATGGCCGCGGTGGTGTTGCGCTTCCCGCTGATGCCTACCCTGATGCTGCTGTTCATGCTCGGCTACACCAGCATGCTGCGCGGTGGCCCCCGCCTGCTCGGCCTCTGCCTGCTGTTCGCCACCAGTGCCGCGGCGCTGGGCAGTGCCACCTTCTTTCATGGCGTCGACCTCACCAGTCCGCTGCTGGTGGCGGTCACCAGCGTGGTGGGCACCATGCTGCACCTCTGGGGCACCGGCTACTTCCTGCACCGGCAGCGCAAACGCCTCATCCAGATCAACGACGACCTCAAGCGCGAGCAGGAGAAGTCGGCGATCCTGGCGCACAACCTGGCGAAGTACCTTTCGCCCCAGGTCTGGGAATCCATCTTCACCGGCAAACAGCACATCGCCCTGGGCACCCAGCGCAAGAAGATCACGGTGTTCTTCTCCGACATCAAGGGCTTCACCGAGCTGTCCGAAGAACTCGAGGCCGAAGCCCTCACCGACATGCTCAACAACTACCTCAACGAGATGTCGAAGATCGCCGTGAAGTACGGTGGCACCATCGACAAGTTCGTCGGCGACTGCGTGATGGTGTTCTTTGGCGACGCCAACAGCCAGGGCGCCAAGAAGGACGCCGTGGCCGCGGTCTCCATGGCCATCGCCATGCGCAAGCACATGAAGGTCCTGCGCCAGCAGTGGCGCAGCCAGGGCATTAACAAGCCCCTGGAGATCCGCATGGGCCTGAACACCGGTTACTGCACGGTCGGCAACTTCGGTTCCAGCACGCGCATGGACTACACCATCATCGGTCGCGAAGTGAACCTGGCCAGCCGCCTGGAAAACGCTGCCGACGCCGGCGAGATCCTGATCAGCCACGAGACCTACTCGCTGGTCAAGGAAACCATCATGTGCCGCGACAAGAGCTGGATCACCGTCAAGGGTTTCAGCAAGCCGGTGCAGATCTACCAGGTGGTGGACTTCCGCCGCGACCTGGGCGCCTCCCCCAGCTACGTCGAGCACGAACTGCCGGGCTTCTCCATGTACCTGGACACCAACAACATCCAGAACTACGACAAGGACCGGGTCATTCAGGCGCTGCAACTGGCGGCGGAAAAGCTGAAGGACAAGGTGATCCTCTAGCCCACGCCTTTCCTTCAGGCAGAAAAAAGCCCCGGATCTCCGGGGCTTTTTCATGTGACCGCGGGGATCAATCCTCGCGATAGCGACGCAGGCGCAGGGCCTTGCCGGCTACGCGGGTGTCCTTGAGCTTGGTCAGCAGACGCTCCAGGCCGTCCTCGGGCAGCTCCACCAGGCTGAAGGAGTCACGGATCTGGATACGGCCGATGGCCTCGCGATCCATGCCGCCTTCATTGATGATGGCACCCAGCAGATTCTTGGCGGCAACGCCGTCACGGGCGCCCAGGGCGGTGCGGCAACGCACACGGCCTTCCGGCAGCGGCTGCATCGGGCGACGCTCACCACGATCCGGACGCTCGCCGCGCTCACCACGCTCAGGACGATCGCCACGCTCGGTACGCGGACGGTCGCCACGGCCCGCGCCGGGGGTCAGCGGCTGCTCACGGCGCAACGACTCGATATCGAGGGCGCGGCCGGCGGTCAGCTTGGCCAGCAGCGCAGCGGCCAGGGTCGAAGGATCGCATTGCAGACGCTCGCACAGCTCCTGACGCAGCGCGCCGTGGGTAGCATCGGCATCGGCCAGCAGCGAACCCACGCCATCGGCCAGACGGGAGATACGGGCTTCCAGCACGGCTTCGGCGTCGGGCAGGCGGATCTCGCCAACCCGCTGACCGGTAACGCGCTCGATCACCTGCAGCATGCGCCGCTCGCGCGGGGTGACCAGCAGCAGCGCGCGGCCTTCACGACCGGCACGACCGGTACGACCGATACGGTGCACATAGGACTCGGGATCGTAGGGCATGTCCACGTTGAGCACGTGGGTGATGCGCGCCACGTCCAGACCGCGCGCCGCCACGTCGGTGGCGACCACGATGTCCAGCGAACCGTCCTTGAGGGACTCGATGGTCTTCTCGCGCTGAGCCTGGGGCATGTCGCCGTTCAGGGCGCTGACGCGATAGCCCTGGCGCTCGAGCAGCTCGGCCAGGTCCAGGGTCGCCTGCTTGGTCCGCACGAAGGCGATCAGGGCGTCGAAGTTCTCCACTTCCAGCAGGCGCAACACCGAGGCGGGCTTCTGGTCGGCATGGACCATCAGATGCGCCTGCTCGATGCGGGCGACGGTCTGGGTCTTGGCCGCGATGCGGACGTGTTGCGGGTTCTTCAGATGACGTTCGGCGATGGCGCGGATCGACGGCGGCAGGGTCGCCGAGAACAGGACGGTCTGGCGGGTTTCCGGCATGGCTTCGAAGATGAATTCGAGGTCGTCCATGAAGCCCAGCTTGAGCATCTCGTCGGCTTCGTCGAGCACCAGGCGCTGGACGGTGGCCAGCAGATTGTCGTCACGGCGCAGGTGGTCGCACAGACGGCCGGGGGTGGCGACCAGTACCTGGGCACCCATGCGCAGGGACTTCAGCTGCGGACCCATGGGCGCGCCGCCGTAGAGAGCCACGACTTTGACGCCAGGCATCTCGGTGGAATAGGTTTCGCAGGCGGTTGCGACCTGCAGGGCCAGTTCACGGGTAGGAACCAGCACCAGAATTTGGGGTTCACGACGGGACGGGTCGAGCTGCGAGAGCAGCGGCAGAGCAAAGGCTGCGGTCTTGCCGGTACCGGTCTGCGCCTGGCCGATCATGTCGTGGCCGGCGAGGATCACCGGAATGGACTGCGACTGGATGGGCGACGGCTCTTCGTAACCGACGGCCTTGATGGCGGCGAGGATGGCGGGATTGAGATTGAGCGCAGCGAAATTGCTGATGTCCTGGGTCATTGTCTTGCCTCGTGTGCTTCGCAAAGACCCCAAAGCCAAGAGCTGCGCTTATCCGAATGACCGAAGTCGCCCAGGCAGCCAAGGTGTGAGCTTTTTGCGAAATAGCGGATGAAAGGGGGTGAAGCGTCTAGGATTGTTCGCCGTTGGGCGAACGCACGACCGGGGTGGCCATGGTGGCGGACCGGGAGAATGCAGTTCCTGAACGGAAGGTCAAAAAGACCGGGGCGAATAATACCCGAACCCTGGACATTTCTCCAGAGAACCTTGGTCTACTTTTGAGGTCAGGTTGCCGCACGCAAGTTGTCCAGATAGGACTCCAGATCGAAGCCGATGCGCAGGCTCAGTTCCCGAACGCGCTGCCGCGTAGCCGCCTCGTCCAGCTCCTGTTCCAGACTCGCCGGTACCAGCAGGATCACGTTGCCCTCCACCACCGGGCACTCCCAATAGTGATGACGGAACAGCCCGCGCAGCAGCGCGGCGCCCAGCGGCTTGCCGTCGGTGGCACTCCACTGGTTGATCATCAGCCAGCCGCCGGGATTGAGCTTGGCCTGGCAGTTTTCCAGAAAGCGCCAGGCCAGATGGGCGCTGGAGGGGCCGACGTCGGTGTAGAGATCGACAAAGATCAGATCGGCAGGCGCTGCGCTGTCGAGCAGGTCCAGGGCATCGCCGATGCGGATCGCCAGGCGTGGATCCTCGGCCAGGCCCAGATGCTGGCGGGCCAGGCGCGGCACTGCGGGGCGCAGCTCCAGCGCCTCCACCGCCTCCAGGGGCAACCACTTGAGGCAGGCCTGAGTCAGGGTACCGGCGCCCAGCCCGAGAAACAGCGCACGGCGTGGCTGCGGGTGGCAGAGTGCGCCCAGCAGCATGGCGCGGTTGTAGTCATATTCCAGCCAGGCCGGGTCCTGGGTGAAGACGCAGCTCTGCTCCACTTCCTCGCCGAACTCCAGAAAGCGATAAGGCCCCACCTCGACCACCCGGATCCGGCCATGGTCGTCGACGACCTCTTCCAGCAACACTTCCGGCTCGACCATCACTACCCTCCTCTATAGCCGCCCATGGTAGCCGCGATGGGCACTGTCTATCGAGCGTTGCGCCCGTCATCGGTTACCATGGACGGCTTCGTCGCACCACTCAGAGAGAATCATGTCCGCGCCCTGGAGCCCCACCAGCTGGAGAAGCCTGCCCATCCAGCAACAGCCCGAATACCCCGATCAAGCCCGCCTCGCCGATGTCGAGCGCACCCTGGCCGGCTATCCGCCCCTGGTGTTTGCTGGCGAAGCCCGTGAATTGCGCCGGCAGTTCGCCGAGGTGACCCAGGGTCGGGCCTTCCTGTTGCAGGGCGGTGATTGCGCGGAAAGCTTCTTCGAATTCTCCGCGGGCAAGATTCGCGACACCTTCAAGGTGCTCCTGCAGATGGCGGTGGTCATGACCTTCGCCGCGGGCTGCCCGGTGGTCAAGGTCGGCCGCATGGCCGGCCAGTTCGCCAAGCCGCGCTCCTCTGGCGACGAAATCCAGGACGGCGTCTCCCTGCCGGCCTACCGCGGCGACATCGTCAACGGCATCGACTTCACCGAAGGCAGCCGCATCCCGGACCCGCAGCGGCTGATCCAGGCCTACAACCAGTCCACCGCAACGCTCAATCTGCTGCGGGCCTTTGCCCAGGGCGGCTTCGCCGACCTGCACCAGGTGCATCGCTGGAACCTGGATTTCATCGCCAACTCGGCCCTGGCCGACCGCTACCACCAGTTGGCGGATCGCATCGACGAGACCCTGGCCTTCATGCGCGCCTGCGGCCTGGACACCGCGCCGCAGGTCAAGGAAACCAACTTCTTCACCGCCCATGAGGCGCTGCTGCTCAACTACGAAGAAGCCTTCGTCCGCCGCGACAGCCTGACCGGCGACTGGTACGACTGCTCCGCGCACATGCTCTGGATCGGCGATCGCACCCGCCAGCCCGACGGTGCCCACGTCGAATTCCTGCGCGGGGTGAACAACCCCATCGGCGTCAAGGTCGGTCCTTCCACCACCAGCGAAGACCTGATCCGCCTGATCGATACCCTTAACCCGGAGAACGATCCGGGGCGCCTCAATCTCATCGTGCGCATGGGCGTGGGCAAGGTCGCCGATCACCTGCCGCGCCTGATCCAGACCGTGGAGCGCGAAGGCCGCCAGGTGCTGTGGAGTTCCGACCCCATGCACGGCAACACCATCAAGGCCTCCACCGGCTACAAGACCCGGGACTTCGCCAGCGTGCTGGGCGAGGTCAAGGAGTTCTTCGGCGTGCACCAGGCCGAGGGCACCTACGCGGGCGGCATCCATATCGAGATGACCGGCCAGAACGTCACCGAGTGCATCGGCGGCGCCCGCCCGGTCACCGAAGACGCCCTGTCCGACCGCTACCACACCCATTGCGACCCGCGTCTGAACGCCGACCAGTCCCTGGAACTGGCCTTCATGATCGCCGAGACGCTCAAGGGCATCCGCCGCTAGGCAGAGGGCGCGGCGCGATCTAGTGCCGCGCAACAGCCTCACGCAAGACGTCCGCCGGCCCGTGCAACTGCAGGTCGGCGAGACCCAGCCAAGCAGCCAGGGAGCGCAACTGCGCCGCCAGGGCATCCAGTCCTTCGTCATCCAGGCCTGCCGCCTCCAGATGCACCGCATGCACTGCCAGGCGCGACTGCGCCCGCTCGGCGCGCAGATCCACCCGTGCCGCCAGCCGCTCCCGATAGAGAAAGGGCAATACGTAGTAGCCATAGACCCGTTTGGGCGCCGGGGTATAGATCTCCAGTCGATAGCGGAATCCGAACAGCTGCTCGGTGCGCTCGCGCTCCCAGACCAGGGAGTCGAAGGGCGACAGCAGCGCCGCCGCCTGCACCGGACGCCCGGGATTCGGCGGCTCGGCCACATAGGCCGGCTTCGACCAGCCCTGCACCTGAACGAGCTGCAGACTGCCCTCCTCCTGCAATTCGGCGATGCCCTGCCGCGCTTCGGCGGGACTCAGGCGAAAGTAGTCGCGCAGCTGGACTTCGCTCGCCACGCCCAGGGCACGGGCACTGCGCAGCAGCAAGGCCCGGCGCGCGGCTTCCGGCGTAGGAGCAAGCGCCGCGAGGATCTCCGCCGGGAGCACCCGCTCGGGCAGGTCATAGAGGCGCTCGAAGCCGCGCCGTCCGGCCACCGTCACCTCACCCGCGGCGAACAGCCACTCCAGCGCCAGCTTGCCCGGACTCCAGTCCCACCAGGGACCGGCCTGCTCGACCCGCTTCGCCAGGCTGCCAGCGCCCAGGGCGCCCCGTTGCACCACCGCCTCCAGGGTCTGGGCGACGACCTGCGGCTGCTCGACGGCGAACCGCGCCAATTGCCGATAGATGCCAATGCCCTGGCGCGCCTGATCGCGTCGCCAGCGCAGTTCGGCCCAGACCTCGGCCGGCACCAGCGAGGCTTCATGGGCCCAGCATTCATAGAGCTGCCGCTTGCGCCCCTGACCCCAGGCCAGGGCATCGAAGTCGGCGAAGGCATAGCGGCCGAGACGACTGAACAGCGGCAGATAGTGCGAGCGCACCAGGGCATTGACCGAGTCGATCTGCAGCACATTCAGGCGTGCGGCCTGGCGATACATAGCGGCCAGGCCCGCACCGCCCTTGGGTTGACTCCCAAAACCCTGGGCACGCAAGGCCAGGCGCCGGGCTTCGCGCAGGGAAAGGCTATCCATCCGAGCTCCTGACAGAGAGAGGTGATCTTCCACCCTAGCAGGATCGGCGGCGGCCCTCCTCTGCGGGTTGCCGCCAGAACGGCTTGTCGGCTTCCTGCCAGGCATCGGCGCGACTCAGGCCGAGGTCGTGCAGCGCGCCCTCATCCAGTCGATAGAGGGCCCGGCGTTGACGAGATAGCTCGACCGCCCGGCGCAACCAGGCCCAGACCTGCCGCAGACGGAAGATGACGCCCGGAACACCCGGGGTACGCGCAGACGAATCTTGGTGAGCGATGAGCTGAGCCATGGTGAATCTCCTGCTCCAGGGGGTATGGCTCAAGTCTGAAAGCTGGCATAACATCAATCCAACGAATCTTTCTGATGCGATCCATTCGCCTGGTTGATGCCATGAGTTATCCGAGCATAGAGACCGATCTGTTGCGCACCTTCGTCGCCATCGCCGATCAAGGCGGCTTTACCCGCGCGGCCGAGGTGGTCAATCGCACCCAGTCGGCGGTGAGCATGCAGATGCGCAAGCTCGAAGAGAACGTACTGCAGCGGCGGCTGTTCGAACGGGAGGGCCGCCAGGTGCGCCTGACGGCGGAGGGTCAGATCCTGCTGGGCTTCGCCCGGCGCATCCTCAAGCTGCATGGGGAGGTGATGACCACCCTGCGCGAACCGCACATGGTGGGTACGGTGCGTATCGGCACCCCCGATGATTACGTGATGAGGTTCATTCCCGGCATCCTGGCGGGCTTCGCCAAGGCCTATCCGCTGGTGCAGGTGGACGTCCATTGCGAGACCACCGCCGGCCTGCTGCAACGCCAGGACCTGGACCTGACCATCGTCACCCGTGAACCGGGCAACGAGATCGGCCTGCCCCTGCGTCGCGAGCGCTTCATCTGGGCGGAGGCGCCGGGTTTCGATATCCACCAGCGCGATCCGCTGCCGCTGGCGATGTTCAACACCTCGTGCTTTCTCAGCGAATGGGCGCGCCGGGCGTTGGACAATCGCGGCCGCGGCTATCGCCTGGCCTACAGCAGCCCGAGCCTTGCCGCCCTGCTCGGCATCGTCAAGGCCGGCCTCGCCGTCACCGCGCAGCTGGAAAGCCTGCTGCCGAGCGAGCTGCGCCGGCTGGGAGAGGCCGACGGCATGCCCGACCTGCCGGCCTGCTCCATCGAACTGCTGCGCAATCCGCGCAGCGCCTCGCCGATCATCGACACCCTCGCCGAGCACATCGCCGAGGGCTTTCGGCAGTAGTCAGCGCAGCGCCAGCAGCACCGCACACAGCAGCAGGAAACCGCAGAACAGCAGACGCAGCAGCCGCTCCGGCAACTGGTGCGCCAACTTCACGCCCCAGCTCACGCTGAGCAGTCCACCCAGGGCGAGCGGAATACCCACGCTCCAGTCGACTTCCCCATGCCAGGCATAGCTGGCCAGGGTGACCCCAGTGGTCGGCAGCGCCATGGCCAGGGACATGCCCTGGGCCGCCACCTGGGTCATGCCCATCACCCCGGCGAGAATGGGGGTGGCGATCACCGCGCCACCGACGCCAAACAGCCCGCCGACCAGCCCCGCCACCAGCCCCAGCACCCCGAGCCCCAGGCGACTCGGCGTCGTCAGCGGCGGCTGGCCACGGCGATAGAGTTGCCAGAGGTTGTAGAGCACCAGCACGAGCAGGAAGCCGACGAAGCCGTGGCGCATGGAGCGGGCGTCCAGGGACACCGCCAGCGCCGTACCCGCCAGGGCCGAGAGCATGCCGGCGGCGGCCAGCAGACCGGCGCGCTGCCAGTCGATGCGATTGCGCTGGTTGTACTTGTAGACCGACAGCAGCACGTTGGGCACCACCATCACCAGGGCGGTGCCCTGGGCCAGTTGCTGGTCGAGGCCGAACAGCAGGGCCAGCACCGGAATGGCGATCAAGCCACCGCCGATGCCGAACAACCCACCCACCACACCCAGCACCGCCCCGAGGGCGATATCGATCAAGAGCTGAGACAGCAATTCCACGGCGCACTACCCAGAAGCGAACAGATTCGGAAACCGTTGTCCGGCGCACCGCCAGCGGAGCGCCAGACAGCAAAAAGCCCGGCAAGCCGGGCTTTCTAGCGAGACGCCGGGTTTAGACCTTGGCGCGCGACTTGTACTCGTTGGTACGGGTGTCGATCTCGATGTGGTCACCGATGTCGCAGAACTCGGAGACCTTCAGCTCGTAGCCGTTGTTCAGGCGAGCGGTCTTCATGACCTTGCCCGAGGTGTCGCCGCGAACGGCCGGCTCGGTGTAGGAGATCTGGCGCACGATGGTGGTGGGCAGTTCGATGGAGATGACGCGGTCGTTGTAGAACACCGCTTCGCAGACGTCGGTCATGCCGTCTTCGATGAAGGCGATGGCATCGCCCAGGTCGTCTTTCTCGACTTCGTACTGGTTGTAGTCGTTGTCGACGAACACGTACAGGGGATCGGCGAAGTAGGAATAGGTCACTTCCTTGCGATCCAGAATCACCGGCTCGAGCTTGTCGTCGGCGCGGAAGACGGTCTCGGTCGCGCTGCCGGAGAGCAGGCTCTTCAGCTTCATCTTGACCACTGCAGCGTTACGGCCGGACTTGTTGTATTCAGCTTTCTGGATGACCCAGGGAGCGTTGTCGATCATGGCCACTTGGCCGGCACGGAACTCTTGTGCGGTTTTCATGCGGTTATCCGTATGGATGGAAGAACGGGATTTCGAGGCGCCATATGATAGCCAATCTGTATGGAAATGCACCAGGCTGGCGGCAAGATCGCTGTGAGAAGCCATCCGATCGCTCCAGTCACGCGCCAACAGACGCCATTCCCCGACCTGTGTGTCCAGCGCCGACCAGGCGGCTGCCAGGTCGCCGCGACCGTTCCAGGCCAGCCACAGGGCACTGACCGCGGAGCCCAGTTCAGGAGTGCCAGACGCCACATAGCGCGCCAGGAAGGCCTCGAGCTTGACGAAGTGGGCGTCCTCTTCCTGCGGGTAGATGTGCCAGACGAAGGGATGCGCCGCCCACTGCGCGCGGACGAAGGAGTCCTCCCCGCGGATGGCATTGAAGTCGCAGCACCACAGCAGCCGGTCGTACTCCTGCTGGGAGACGAAGGGCAGCACCTGCACCCGCAGGGCGCCGCGACGGTGGCCGTCGCCGGCCTTGAGCCAGTCCACGCCGAGCCAGGCGGCGACGTTCGCCAGCACCCGTCCTTCCGGCACCAGCAGGCAGGTAGGCTGGGCGCCGGCGCTGAGGGCGTCGAGCCAGTCGATCAGCGCCGGGTTCTCGTAGGCGAACAGCGAGAACAGCCGCTCCCCGGGCTGGCGCCGCACGCCCAGCCCAGCGAGAAAGTCGTCCCGGACCGCGGCAGCCTGGAGGAAGCCGTCACGCTGATCGAGCAGATCTTGCTCACGCAGCAGCCCGCCCACCTTGGCGGTAAAGCCGGGAAAGAAGAAGTACTTGTTCAGCCCGGTGGGCTGCAGCGAAGGCAGCGCGTGACAGCCTTCGATCCACTCCTCGGCGCTCAGGTATTCCAGGTTGAGCCAGAGCGGGCGCTCGGCGCGACGCGCCATGGCGGTGACGAAACCTTCCGGCAACTGACAGGCGAAGGCTTCCACCACCACGTCGCCGGGCTCGGCCGCCGTCCAGTCGGCGTGCCAGAGCCGCACCTCGACCCCGCGATGCCATTGCTGCTCGGCGGTGCCATCGACCCCCGGCTGGATCCGCGCCAGGGGATAGAGGTCGTCGATCCAGAGGCGGACCTGCTGGCCATGCTCGGCGACCAGCTGATGGGCCAGACGCCAGGTGATACCCGCGTCGCCATAGTTGTCCACCACCGTGCAAAAGATGTCCCAGGCTGCCATGCCATACCTCTAAGTCATTGATATCGAATCGTGTTCCGCCTGATTGGCGGGCGGACGCGGGACGGCTTCCAGTGAACCCAGTCACACCGCGACCAAGAGCGGGTCGGTAGTATCCGCGCTTTTTCGGACGGATTCTAAATGTCGTTGCGCCCTGCCCTGCTGTTCTGCCTGAGCCTGGCTTCCCTGAGCGCCCTGGCGACGCCCCAGCCGCCGCAGCCGCCGCGTACCTTCGGCGAAGCCAAGGTAGTGGCGGCCAAGGTCTATGCCAAGCAAGGCGTCGACTTCTATTGCGGCTGCCACTACAGCGGCAAGACCGTGGACCTCAAGAGCTGCGGCTACGTCCCGCGCAAGAGCGCCCAGCGCGCCAGCCGCATCGAGTGGGAACACATCGTCCCCGCCTGGGTGATCGGCCACCAGCGCCAGTGCTGGCAGAAAGGCGGTCGCCAGAACTGCACGGCCAACGACCCGGTGTACCAGAAGGCCGAGGCCGACCTCTTCAACCTGGTACCGGTGGTCGGCGAGGTCAATGGCGACCGCAGCAACTTCGCCTTCGGCTGGCTGCCGCAGAAGCCCAACCAGTATGGCGCCTGCCAGATGGTGGTGGACTTCAAGGCCAAGACCGCCATGCCCCGCCCGGAAATCCGCGGCATGGTCGCCCGTACCTACTTCTACATGAGCGATCGCTACGACCTGCGCCTGTCCAAGCAGGATCGCCAGCTCTACACCGCTTGGACCAAGCAGTATCCGCCGGAGGCCTGGGAGCGTCAGCGCAACCAGCGCCTGGCCTGCATCATGGGGCGCGGCAATCCCTATGTCGGCGAGACCAAGGCCTGCAAATAATGCGCTTCAAGCAGCGGTTGGAATCCCGCTGTGGAATCTCAACTCGCGATCGCTGGAGGTGATCAATTCCACCTCCAGGGCGCGGACCTCGGCGATCTTGGCGTCGACGTCGTCGCGCTCGCCATAGAGATAGGCGAGCTTGAGATAGTCCTGGAAATGCCGGGCCTCGGAGGCCAGCAGGCCGCTGTAGAACTTGCCCAGCTCCGCGTCCAGGTGGGGCGCCACCGCACCGAAGCGCTCGCAGGAGCGACATTCGATGAAGGCACCGATCACCAGGCTGTCGGTCAGCTTCAGCGGCTCATGGTTGCGGCAGAGCTTGCGCAGGGCGCCGGCATAGCGGGCCGAACTGACGTTGCGGTGCTCGATGCCACGGCGCTTCATGATCTGCAGCACCTGTTCGAAATGGCGCAGCTCTTCGCGGGCGATGCGTGACATCTTCCAGGACAGCTCGGCGCGATTGGAATAGGTGAACAGATAGTGGAAGGCGGCGCCGGCGGCCTTCTTCTCGTTGTTGGCGTGGTCCTGCAGCAGCGTCGGCAGGTCCTGCAGCGCGGCCTCGACCCAGGCATCCGGCGTGCGGCAACCGAGGAATTCATTCATCTCGGGCAAGGACATCAGCGTGCTCCCGTGCAAAAGCCGCGCATTATAGAGAAAGGCAGGCGCCTGGGCAGCGCCGCCTGCCTGCTGGCGTTCAGACGCGGCTGTCGATGCCTTCGAGCAGGAAGCGCGGGGCGATGTAGCGGTCGTAGTGGGCTTCGGAGAGCAGGAAGAATTCCCGGTCGATGGCGTCGCGCAACTCGGCCAGCGGGCGATCGCGAAACTCCGGCAGCAGGCGCAGCCCATAGGCATCCAGTTGCTGGATGTGGCGCGCGCCCCGGGCCAGCAACTGATAGGCCCAGCAATACTCCGACTGATCGGGCCGGAAGCGGATGCTGCGTTGCTGCAACTGCTGGCGCAACAGTGCCGGATCGAAGACATCGACCTTGGCCGACACCACCTGCACCAGCAGCAGCTCCAGACGTGCCCACACGGCGCGCCGCTCCTCTTCGCTGTAGAGATTCCAGTTCACCACCTCGTGGTGGAATCTCTTGCAGCCACGACAGACGTGGTCGCCGAACATCGTCGAGCACAGGCCGACACAGGGCGTCTTGATGACAGGAGCGGGCATGGGCGGCAAGCCTTGGAGCAAAACGCCTAGTCTAGCCGGAAACGTCAACGACCGGCGCGGGTGGCCCGCGCCGGTCGTACAGAATCCCATCCTGATCACAGGATGCGGATCACACCGCGGCGACACCCCGGCTCGCCACCGGACTGGCGCTGCGGCGGCTCAACCCGTAGAAGAACAGTCCACCGAGGAAGCAGCCGGTGAACCAGGCGAAGTTGGCGATCGGCTTGAACCAGGGCACGAAGGTGAAGCACAACCCGATCAGCGCCGCGGCAACCAGCGCCTGCACCGCCACCCAGTTGACGCCGCCGCTGTACCAATAGGCGCCATTCGGGGTGTCGTCGAACAGCGCATCGACCTCGATCCGGCCTTTGCGCAGCAGGTAGTAGTCCACCAGCAGGATGCCGAACAGCGGGCCGATGCAGGCAGCCAGGACGTCCAGGGTGTAGTGGATCACCTCGGGGTTGTTGAACAGGTTCCAGGGGGTGAGGAAGATCGAGGCCACCGCGGCGATCATGCCGCCCGCGCGCCAGCTGATCTTGCTGGGCGCCACGTTGGCGAAGTCGAAGGCCGGCGAAACGAAGTTGGCAACGATGTTGATGCCGATGGTGGCGGTGACGAAGGTGAAGGCGCCGAGCAGCACCGCGGTGGTGTTGTCGATGCGGGCCACGGTGGCGATGGGATCGTGGATCATCTCGCCGAACACCGGGAGGGTGCCGGACACGATCACCACGGTGACCAGGGAAAACGCCAGGAAATTGATCGGCAGGCCCCAGAAATTGCCGCGACGCACATCCTGCATGGAGCGGCAGTAGCGGCTGAAGTCACCGAAGTTGAGCGTGGGCCCGGAGAAATAGGACACCACCAGGGCGATGGCGACGATCACCTGGCCGAAGGCGGCCCAGCCGGTCAGCTGCTTTTCCGCCAGGGTGAAGCTGATGTTGCTCCAGCCGGCGCGCCAGACAATCCAGGCGGCGAGCAGGAACATCACCGCATAGACGGCCGGACCGGCCCAGTCGATGAAGCGGCGGATGGATTCCATACCCGCCCAGAAGACGCAGGCCTGGAGGAACCAGAGGGTGAGGAAGCCGCCCCAGCCGAGAGAGGACAGGCCCAGGAAGCTGCTGTCGCCATAGACCGCCAGCGCGGGAAAGAAGCGCAGCACCACGATGACCAGGGCACTGGAGGCCAGATAGGTCTGGATGCCGTACCAGGCCACCGCGATCAGGCCGCGGATCACCGCCGGGATGTTTGCGCCGAAGACGCCGAAGGCCAGGCGACAGATCACCGGATAGGGCACGCCAGCCTGCTGGCTGGGCCGGGCGACCAGATTGGCGATCACCTGAACGATGCAGATCCCTACCAGCAGGGCGATCAGCACCTGCCAACTGGCCAGGCCCAGGGCGAACAGGCTGGCGGCGAAGACATAGCCGCCAACGCTGTGCACGTCGCTCATCCAGAAGGCGAAGATGTTGTACCAATTCCATTTCTGCTCGACCGGGCCGAGGTCTTCGTTGTACAGACGTGGGCTGTAGCCCGGGGGAATCTGCTGGTTCATGGATCGCCTCCTCCGTGGTGGCGGGCACCTGCATACGGCGCCTGCCTTGTTTTGTATACAATCCCTCCAGGCAGAGTCCGTGCCAGGTGCTCCGGAATGGTCTTAACTCGCTGGCTCCATAGGAAATTTCCAGGAAAGGAGGCTCTAAGTCAGACGCCGGAGCGTTACCGGGGATGCACTCCCCTGGGGCGTTAGGTGGCAATGAGGCGCTACCTTGGCGCACAGATCCCGACGCATTCGCGCATCGTCAGCGCCCCAGACTTTGTATACAATTCAGGCAAATCGCCGGAGTCAGCCCATGAGTGCAGTACCCGCGTCACTCGCCGTTGCCGCCTCTCCCCGGGACGAGCGGATCTACCAGGACATCCTCGAGGCCATCGTCGAGCATCGCCTGGCGCCGGGTACCCGGCTGCCGGAAGACACCCTGGCGGAGACTTTCGGCATCAGCCGCACGGGCATCCGCAAGGTGCTGCAGCGACTGGCGCTGGAACGCCTGGTGACCCTGCGCGCCAATCGCGGCGCCCAGGTCGCCCAGCCCAGCGCCAAGGAAGCCCAGGACATCCTCGCCGCGCGCCAGCTGATCGAGCCGGCGCTGATGCCCCTGGTGGCCGCCCGGGTCGACAGCGCGCAGCTGGCGTCCCTGCGCCAGCTCTGCCTTGAGGAGCACGAGGCCCAGCACGGCGGGCGCCACAGCCTGGCGATCCAGCTGTCCGCGCGCTTTCACGTCGAACTCGCCGCGCTGGCCGACAATCAGGTGCTGACCGAACAGGTCGCCCAATTGGCCAGCCGCTCTTCGCTACTGATCGCCATCTACGGCTCGCGGCACAGCCTGGGCTGCGATTGCGGCCAGCACGAAGACCTGCTGGACCTGCTCGCCCGGGGCGAGGGTGCGGCCGCCAGCGACTGGATGGCGCGCCACCTGCGCCTGATCCGCGAATCCCTCCGGATCGACCGGCCCACGGCCGCCGAGCCCGATTTCCGCAGCATCTTCAAACGCAGTTGAGGCCCCTCATGCAGATCCAGGTCATCAATCCCAATACCAGTGCCAGCATGACCGCCAAGATCGGTCGCGCGGCCCAGGCCATCGCCCGTCCGGGCACCACCATCCTCGCCAGCAATCCCGAAGCCGGCCCCGTGTCCATCGAGAGTCACTACGACGAGGCCGTGGCCGCGGTCGGCGTGATCGAAGAGATGCGCAAGGGCGTCGAGGCGGGCTGCGCGGCCCATGTCATCGCCTGCTTTGGCGATCCGGGCCTGCTCGCGGCGCGGGAAATGGCCAGGGGGCCGGTGCTGGGCATCGCCGAGGCCGGCTTCCATCTGGCCAGTCTGCTGGCCACCCGGTTCGCCGTGGTGACCACCCTCACCCGCACCCGCATCATCGCCGAGCACCTGCTGCAGCGGTACGGCTTCGCCGAACTGTGCACCTCGGTACGCTGTATCGACCTGCCGGTACTGGCCCTGGAAGCCGCCGATGACAGCCTGATCGAACTGATCGCCGCCGAGGGTCGCCGCGCCCGCGACGAGGAAGGCGCCGGCGCCATCGTGCTCGGCTGTGGCGGCATGGCCGATCTGCGCGAGGCCCTGAGCGAGGCCATCGGCATCCCGGTGATCGAAGGCGTCAGCGCCGCGGTCAAGCTGGCCGAGTCCCTGGTGGACCTGGGGCTGGGCACCAGCAAGCATGGCGACCTGGCCTACCCCATCGCCAAGCCCTTCAGTGGACGCTTCGCCCATCTGGGCCGCTAGCCTGCCGCCGGGGTCCAACGACCGGGAGCAGATGCGACAACGCAGCGCTTAACTTCGCCCGAGGCTTGGCGTAGAATTAGGCAGCCTTATAGGCGCAATGTCCGATACGAAGCTGTTTTCAAAGCGTCACGAGCAAAGTATCCGGTGATCCGGCAGCGGCGGCCTCATCAACCGCCCTGCCGCCGATCAGCTCTTCAGCAGCCGGCGTAAAACTTTGAAAACAGCTTCCGGCGGAATGCGTCCGGCGCGACGGCGGTCCTGCCCGCAGCCTCCCCCGTCATACCCTGCCGGATACATTCCGGGGCGCCAGCCCCCGGACGCAATATTGGACCACTGATGAGGGTCAACCTGTGCTTGAAGCCTATCGTAACCACGTAGAAGAGCGTGCCGCCCAGGGCATCGTGCCCCAGCCGCTGAACGCCGAGCAAACGGCCGGTCTGGTCGAACTGCTGAAGAATCCCCCGGCCGGCGAAGAAGAATTTCTCGTCGACCTCATTACCAACCGCGTACCGCCGGGCGTCGACGAAGCCGCCTATGTGAAGGCCGGTTTCCTCTCCGCGGTCGCCAAGGGCGAAACCCAGTCCCCGCTGATCTCCCGCCAGCGCGCCACCGAACTGCTGGGCACCATGCAGGGCGGCTACAACATCGCCACCCTGGTCGAGCTGCTGGACGACGCCGAACTGGGCGCCGTGGCCGCCGAACAGCTCAAGCACACCCTGCTGATGTTCGATGCCTTCCACGACGTGGCCGAGAAAGCCAAGGGTGGCAACGCCCACGCCAAGGCCGTCCTGCAGTCCTGGGCCGAAGGCGAGTGGTACAGGAAGCGTCCGGAAATCGCCGAGAAGTACACCCTGACCGTGTTCAAGGTGCCGGGCGAAACCAACACCGACGACCTCTCTCCCGCCCCTGACGCCTGGTCGCGTCCGGACATCCCGCTGCACGCCCTGGCCATGCTGAAGATGGCTCGCGACGGCATCGTGCCCGAGCAGCAAGGCAGCATCGGTCCGCTGAAGCAGATCGAGGAAGTGCGCGCCAAGGGCTTCCCGGTCGCCTACGTCGGTGACGTGGTCGGTACCGGTTCTTCCCGCAAGTCCGCCACCAACTCGGTGCTGTGGTTCTTCGGCGATGACATCCCCTACGTGCCGAACAAGCGCGCTGGCGGTTTCTGCTTCGGCTCCAAGATCGCCCCGATCTTCTACAACACCATGGAAGACGCCGGCGCCCTGCCGATCGAATTCGACGTGTCGGAGCTGGAAATGGGCGACGTCATCGACGTCTATCCCAAAGCCGGCAAGGTCACCTGCCATGGCAGCGACGAGGTGCTCGCCACCTTCGAACTCAAGACCCCCGTGCTGCTGGACGAAGTCCGCGCCGGCGGCCGTATCCCGCTGATTGTCGGCCGCGGCCTGACCGAGAAGGCACGGGCCGAACTGGGCATGGGTCCGACCGACCTGTTCAACAAGCCGGATCAGCCGGCCGAGAGCAGCAAGGGCTACACCCTGGCGCAGAAGATGGTCGGCAAGGCCTGCGGCGTCGAGGGCGTACGCCCCGGCACCTACTGCGAGCCGAAGATGACCACCGTCGGCTCCCAGGACACCACCGGCCCGATGACCCGCGACGAGCTGAAGGACCTGGCCTGCCTGGGCTTCTCCGCCGACCTGGTGATGCAGTCCTTCTGCCACACCGCGGCCTATCCCAAGCCGATCGACGTCAAGACCCACCACACCCTGCCGGACTTCATCCGCACCCGTGGCGGTGTCTCCCTGCGTCCGGGCGACGGCATCATCCACAGCTGGCTGAACCGCATGCTGCTGCCCGACACCGTCGGCACCGGTGGCGATTCCCACACCCGCTTTCCGATCGGCATCTCCTTCCCGGCCGGTTCCGGCCTGGTGGCCTTCGCCGCGGCCACCGGCGTCATGCCGCTGGACATGCCGGAATCGGTCCTGGTGCGCTTCAAGGGCAAGATGCAGCCCGGGATCACCCTGCGTGACCTGGTGCATGCCATCCCCTACTACGCCATCCAGAAGGGCCTGCTGACCGTCGAGAAGAAGGGCAAGAAGAACATCTTCTCCGGCCGCATCCTCGAAATCGAAGGCCTGGAAGACCTGACCGTGGAGCAGGCGTTCGAGCTGTCCGATGCCTCCGCCGAGCGTTCCGCCGCCGGTTGCACCATCAAGCTGTCGCCCGAGTCCATCACCGAGTACCTGCAGTCCAACATCACCCTGCTGCGCTGGATGATCGAGGAAGGCTACGGTGATCCCCGCACCCTGGAGCGCCGTGCGCGCGCCATGGAAGCCTGGATCGCCAACCCGGAACTGCTCGCCGCCGATGCCGACGCCGAATACAGCGAAGTCATCGAGATCGACCTGGCCGAGGTCAACGAGCCGGTGCTGTGCGCCCCGAACGATCCGGACGACGCCCGCCTGCTGTCCCAGGTGGCCGGCGACAAGATCGACGAGGTGTTCATCGGTTCCTGCATGACCAACATCGGTCACTTCCGCGCCGCCGGCAAGCTGCTGGACAAGGTCAAGGGTTCGATCCCGACCCGTCTGTGGCTGTCGCCGCCGACCAAGATGGACCAGCACCAGCTGACCGAGGAAGGCTACTACGGCATCTACGGCAAGGCCGGTGCGCGCATGGAAATGCCGGGTTGCTCGCTGTGCATGGGCAACCAGGCCCGCGTGGCCGCCAACGCCACCGTGGTGTCCACCTCCACCCGTAACTTCCCCAACCGCCTGGGCGACGGCGCCAACGTCTACCTGGCGTCGGCGGAACTGGCCGCGGTGGCCTCGATCCTGGGCAAGCTGCCCAGCGTCGAGGAATACATGGAATACGCGAAGAGCATCGACAGCATGGCCGCGGACGTCTACCGCTACCTGAGCTTCGACCAGATCGCCGAATTCCGTGAAAGCGCCGAGAAAGCCCGTATCGCCGCCGTCGAAGTCTGACGCTAGCGTTCGGTACTGAAAAACCGCCCCTCGGGGCGGTTTTTTTATGGGGGTTTCGCCGTGGGGTGGACAAGGCGAAGCCTGTCCACGGAGCAAGCCGGGAGCGGCCTTGGTGGCTGTCGGTAAAAAAGGCTGCGCCGTTTTCCACGCTACGAAAGCCTTAAGCGGCACTTAACCCGGACGTTCTAGGCTCCGGGTTCCCTTATGCCGAGGTCTGCCCATGAAACGTCTTGCGGTCGTCATCCTGTCGGTCTCCCTGCTCGGCCTCAGCCAGGCGAGCCTGGCGGCGGGTTGCATCAAGGGTGCAGTGGTCGGCGGAATGGCCGGGCATGTCGCCGGTCACCATGCCATCGCCGGCGCCGTAGCCGGTTGTGCCATCGGCCACCACCTGGCGGCGAAGGCCAAGGAAGACGCGCAGCACGCTCACGGCTGATTGGCCGTCCGCCATCACGACCGACTGCTGGAGGATCATCCGGATGCCGCGTCCACTGCTTGCGCTGCTGTTGTCGCTGGGTCTCTGGAATGCCGCTGCCCTGGCCGCGGAGCCGACTGCCACGCGCTCCCTGGCCACGGCCTATGGCGCCCGGCTGAAAATCGGCGCGGCGGTCGAGCCCGAACAACTCGCGGACGCCGACGGGGTGCTGCTGGCCCGGCAATTCAGCAGTCTGGTGGCGGAAAATGCCATGAAGCCCCTGCGCATTCATCCCCAGGAAGACCGCTATGTCTTCGGACCGGCCGATGCCCTCGTCGCCTTCGCTAAACAGCACGGCTTGGCGGTGCGGGGTCATACCCTGCTCTGGGGCAGCCACACCCCGGACTGGTTCTGGCAGGCTGCCGATGGCCAGCCGGCCACGCGCGAGCAGGTGCTGCAGCGCCTGAAGCAGCATATCGCCACGGTAGTCGGCCATTACCGCGGGCGGGTCTATGCCTGGGATGTGGTCAACGAGGCCATAGACCCCAATCAGTCCAGTTGCCTGCGCGACGATCGCTGGATGCAGGTGGTCGGTCCTGACTATCTCGCCGTGGCCTTTCGCGCCGCCCATGCCGCCGATCCCCAGGCACGCCTGTTCATCAACGACTTCAACACCCAGGAACCGGCCAAGCGCGACTGCCTGGCGCGGGTGGTGAAGGGCCTGCTGGCCGAGGGCGTGCCGGTGCAGGGCATCGGCCACCAGACCCATATCAGTCTCTACTGGCCATCCCTGGCGGCCATCGACCAGTCGCTCACCACCTTCGCCCGCCTCGGACTGGAAAACCAGATCACCGAGCTGGACATGAGTCTCTACCAGCATCACGACTACCAGCCGCCGCAGCCACTGGCGCAGCGCCTGAACCTGCAGGCCGAGCGCTATCGCGACCTCATGGCCCTGGTGCTGGCCCATCCCGAGGTCACCGCGGTGACCTGGTGGGGCGTGGCCGATGATCACAGCTGGCTGAACCACCAGCCCGGGGCGCCCGGGGACGACCAGCCGCTGCTGTTCGATCGCCAGCAGCGGCCAAAGCCGGCCTATTGGGCGGTGCTGCATCTGCGACCACATGAGTAAGTACGCCTTGCCAACGGCTCCAACGCAACCTCTTCATTCTTGCGGAGGCCGAGCCTTGTTGCGGCTGGCACCTGGATCGCGGCCTTGGGCCGCGCCTACAGTCATACCTGAGGCGGTAGGAGCGGCCCATGGCCGCGATATCGATGGCCCGCTGACGCTGCCGGTGATGGGTGGCGTCCACGGCACGCTGGTGGCCGAGAGGGAGAGCCAGAGAACTGATACGGATCGGCCTGGTCAATTGTTACAGGACATTACTTCGCACCCACGAGAGGTCGCCACCATGAAGCTCCTGCCTACCCTTGCCCTGTCTGTTCTGCTGCTCGGCGCCAGCCAAGCCACCTTCGCCGCCGGTTGCGTCAAGGGCGCCGTGGTCGGCGGCGCCGCGGGCCACGTTGCCGGTGGTCACGGCGTTGCCGGTGCCGCGGCGGGCTGCGCCATCGGTCACCACGAGGCCAACAAGAAGGCCAAGGAAGAACAGCAGGCCGCGCCCAAGCAATAGTCGCAAGGCCCCGCCCGCACTGGCGGGCGGGGCCGATTTAACGCTTTCTTTACGCTCCGCCACCGCTCCCCGCCTCGCTTCTTTACGCCCCTCCTCCCGACAATTTCTCCACGCGGCAACGGCCGTCTCTGGAGAACTCGTGATGACCCCCTGGAATCTTCTGGCCCTGCTCCTGGCACTGGGTCTGTTCGTCTATCTGCTGGCGGCGCTGCTACGCGCCGGCCGGTCCTAGGGAGGCGGCATGGACAGCCAAGCCGCGTTCCTGATCCTGGCCTTTCTGGCCCTGACCTTTCTTCCAGCGCCCTTCCTGGGGCGCTACTTCTACCGCGCGCTGGAAGGCGAGCGGACCTGGCTGACCTTTGTCGGCGGACCCCTGGAGCGCCTGACCCTAAGGGTGGTGGGCACCGATGGCCGCGGCCAGGACTGGCGCACCTATGCCATCGCCCTGGTGCTGTTCAATGGACTGGGCATCGGGCTGCTGTTCGCCATCCTCGTGCTGCAGGGCAGTCTGCCATTGAACCCGCAGCAGCTGCCCGGGCTGGAATGGACCCTGGCGCTGAACACCGCCATCAGTTTCGTCACCAACACCAACTGGCAGGCCTACAGCGGCGAAGCCTCGCTGAGCTATTTCAGCCAGATGGTCGGCCTGGGCGTGCAGAACTTCGTCAGCGCCGCAGTGGGCGTAGCCGTGCTCGCCGCCCTGGCCCGCGGCATCACCCGCCGCAGCGCCCAGGAGATCGGCAACTTCTGGGTCGACCTGTTCCGCGCCACCTTCTATGTGCTGCTGCCGCTGTGCGTGCCCCTGGCACTGCTGCTGATCTGGCAGGGCGTGCCCCAGACCTTCGCGAGCTATGTCGACGCCACCACCCTGCAGGGCGCGACCCAGACGCTGCCGCTGGGCCCGGCCGCCAGCCAGATCGCCATCAAGCAGCTGGGCACCAACGGGGGCGGCTTCTTTGGCGTCAACTCCGCACATCCCTTCGAGAACCCCACGGCGCTGAGCGATCTGCTGGAGCTGTCGGCCATCCTCATGATTCCGGCGGCCCTGGTGTTCAGCTTCGGTCACTACGTCAAGGATCGGCGGCAGAGCTGGGCGATCTTCGCCGCCATGTTCGGCCTGCTGGTGGTTGGAGGCACTGTCGCCATCGTTGCCCAGAACCACGCCAACCCCGCCTTGGCCGGCCTGGCGATCACCCAGGGGGCGTCCCTGGAAGGCCTGGAGACGCGCTTCGGCGGTACTGCGTCAGCGCTCTGGGCGACGGTCACCACGGCCGCCTCGAACGGTTCGGTGAACTCCATGCATGACAGCCTGGCGCCGCTGACCGGCCTGATCGCGCTGTTCAACATGATGCTTGGCGAGGTGATCTTCGGCGGCGTCGGCGCCGGTCTCTACGGCATGCTGCTCAATGTGCTGATCGCCGTCTTCATCGCCGGCCTGATGGTGGGCCGCACCCCGGAATACCTGGGCAAGAAGCTGGAAGCCCCCGAGGTGCGGCTGCTGGTGGCGACCCTGCTGGTGATGCCGCTGGGCGTCCTGGTGCTGGGCGCCATCGCCGCCAGCGTCCCGGCCGGCGTCGCCGGAATCGCCGCCACGGGTCCCCATGGCTTCAGCCAGCTGCTCTATGCCTATACCTCGGCCACGGCCAACAACGGCTCGGCCTTTGGCGGCTTCAGCGCCAATACGCCCTTCCACAACCTGATGCTGAGCCTGGCCCTGCTGATCGGTCGCTTCGGCTACATCCTGCCGGTCCTGGCCATCGCCGGCAGCCTGGCGGCCAAGCGCCCCGTGCCGCTCGGCCCCAACAGCTTCCCCACCCACGGGCCGCTGTTCGTCACCCTGCTGGTGATCACCCTGCTGCTGGTGGGTGGCCTGACCTTCCTGCCGACGCTCGCCCTGGGGCCGATCGCCGACCATCTGCAACTGTTCGGAGTCCGTTGAAATGGATGCCCAGACCCACACCCTGCCCACTCCTACCCCTGGCACCCTGTGGCGCCAGGCGCTGCGGCAGGCCTTCGTCAAGCTCGACCCGCGCCAGCAGATCCGCTCGCCGGTGATGTTCGTGGTGGAGATCACCGCGCTGTTCTCCACCCTGCTGTGCCTGGCGCCCAACAATGGCGTGAGCACCGGGGTGGCGGCGCAGATCACCCTCTGGCTGTGGTTCACCCTGCTGTTCGCCAACTTCGCCGAAGCCCTCGCCGAAGGGCGTGGCAAGGCGCGCGCCGACAGCCTCAAGGGCATCGGCCAGAATCTCGCCGCGCGCCTGGAGGAAAACGGCGAGCAGCGCATGGTGCCGGCCAGCTCGCTGCGCAAGGGCCAGATCGTGCGGGTGGAAGCCGGCGAGCTGATCCCCGGTGACGGCGAGATCATCGAAGGCGTGGCCGCGGTCAACGAGGCGGCCATCACCGGGGAATCGGCGCCGGTGATCCGCGAATCCGGCGGCGATCGCTCGGCCGTCACCGGCAACACCCGGGTGGTGTCGGACTGGATCCGGGTGCGCATCACCGCCAACCCCGGCGAATCGACCCTGGACCGCATGATCGCCCTGGTGGAAGGCGCCAAGCGCCAGAAGACCCCCAACGAGGTCGCCCTGGACATCCTGCTGATCGGCCTGACGCTGATCTTCCTGCTGGTGGTGGTGACGCTGCAGCCCTTCGCCGCCCTGGCCGGTGGCGAGCTGCCGCTGCTGTTCCTGGTGGCGCTGCTGGTAACCCTGATCCCCACCACCATCGGCGGCCTGCTCTCGGCCATCGGCATCGCCGGCATGGATCGCCTGGTGCGGCTGAACGTGATCGCCACCTCGGGGCGCGCCGTGGAAGCCGCCGGTGACGTCCATACCCTGCTGCTGGACAAGACCGGCACCATCACCTTCGGCAACCGCCGCTGCAGCGCCCTGTACGCGGCCCAGGGCATCACCCCCAAGGCCCTGGCCGAGGGCGCCCTCTATGCCTCGCTCGCCGACGAAACCCCGGAAGGCCGCTCGGTGGTGGAATACCTGCGCAACCTGCACCCACTGGAAGAGCCGCCGCGCGCCCAGGTCACGCCCATTCCCTTCAGCGCCGAGACGCGCCTGTCAGGCATCGACTGGCAGGGCCGCGCGTATCGCAAGGGTGCGGTGGACGCCGTGCTGATGTTTCTCGGCCAGACCCGTGCCGACCTGCCGGAGGTACTAGCCCGGGAGATCGAGACCATCGCCAAGAGCGGCGGCACCCCGCTGCTGGTCTGCGGCGAAGGCCGGCTGCTGGGCGCCATCCACCTCAAGGACGTGGTCAAGCCGGGCATCCGCGAGCGCTTCGCCGAGTTGCGCACCCTGGGCATCCGCACCGTGATGGTGACCGGCGACAATCCCCTGACCGCCACCGCCATCGCCGCCGAGGCCGGGGTGGACGACGTCATCGCCGAAGCCACCCCGGAGAAGAAGCTGGAGCGCATCCGCAGCGAACAGGCCGAGGGCAAGCTGGTGGCCATGTGCGGTGACGGCGCCAACGACGCCCCGGCCCTGGCCCAGGCCGATGTCGGCATGGCGATGAACGACGGCACCCAGGCCGCCCGCGAGGCCGCCAACCTGGTGGATCTGGATTCGGACCCCACCAAGCTGCTCGACGTGGTGCAGGTGGGCAAGGAACTGCTGGTGACCCGCGGTGCCCTGACCACCTTCTCGGTGGCCAACGACGTGGCCAAGTACTTCGCCATCCTGCCCGCGCTGTTCGCCGGCATCTATCCGCAGCTCAACACGCTCAACGTGATGCACCTGGCCAGCCCGCAGAGCGCCATCCTCTCGGCCATCGTGTTCAACGCCCTGATCATCGTCGCGCTGATTCCCCTGGCGCTGCGCGGGGTGCGGGTCAAGGCCGCCAGCGCCGCCGCCCTGCTGCGCCGCAACCTGCTGATCTATGGGCTGGGCGGCATCGTCGTGCCCTTCGTCGGCATTAAAGCTATCGACCTGGCGCTCGGCGCCCTGGGTCTGGTCTGAGGAGACCGCCATGCTCATGCAATTGCGTTCCGCCGTGTTGATGCTGCTGCTGCTCGGCGCCCTGACCGGGGGCGCCTACCCGCTGCTGGTGACGGTGCTCGGCCAGGTGCTGTTCGCCGACCAGGCGGGCGGCAGCCTGCTCCACCGCGCCAACGGCAGCGTGGTTGGCTCACGCCTGATCGCCCAGAAATTCACCGGCCCCGAGTGGTTCCAGCCGCGCCCCTCAGCAGGCGACTACGCCACCGTCTCCAGCAGCGCCAGCAACCTGGCCCAATCGGCGCCGGGGCTGCGCGAACGGATCGAGAAGGCGCTGCCCGACGTGCAGGTGGCCGGCCAGGGCCCGGTGCCCCAGGAACTGGTGACCACCTCCGCTAGCGGCCTTGATCCGGACCTCACCCCGGCCGGCGCCCGCTATCAGATCGCCCGTATCGCCACCGCGCGAGGTCTCCCACCGGAGCGGCTGGACGCCCTGGTGAGCGAGCAGACGCACACCTCGCACTTCGGGCCGGCAACGGTTAATGTCCTGCTTCTCAATCTGGCCCTGGCGGAACTGGCTCCATGACCGACAGCACCGGGCGCGCCGAGGCGCTGCTCGCCGAACACCGCGAAGGCCGTGGACGCCTCAAGGTCTTCCTGGGGGCGGCGCCTGGCGTAGGCAAGACCTACGCCATGCTGCAGGCGGCTCAGACCGCCCTGCGCCAGGGCCGCCGGGTGCGCGCCGGGATCGTCGAAACCCATGGGCGGCGGGAGACCGCTGCCCTCCTCGCCGGCTTGCCGCAGCAGCCGTTGCGGCGGGTCGAGCACCGCGGCCTCAAGCTTACCGAACTGGATCTGGAAGGCCTGCTGGCCGACCCGCCGGAACTGGTGCTGGTCGACGAACTCGCCCACAGCAACGTCCCCGGCAGTCGCCATGCCAAGCGCTGGCAGGACGTCGCGGACCTGCTTGCCGCAGGCATCCACGTCTATACCACCGTGAACGTCCAGCACCTGGAAAGTCTCAACGACGAGGTGCGCGACATCACCGGCGTCCAGGTCCGCGAAACCGTGCCCGACCAGGTGCTGCTCGACGCCGATGACCTGGTGCTCATCGACCTGCCACCCCGGGAGTTGCTGGAGCGGCTGCGCGAGGGCAAGGTCTATGTGCCCGAGCAGGCGCGCGCGGCCATCGATGCCTTTTTCAGCCAGACCAATCTGACCGCCCTGCGCGAACTGGCCATGCGCACCGCCGCGGCCCAGGTGGACTCGGCGCTCGCCCTGAGATACCGCCAGCAGGGCCAGGCCGCGCCACCACTGCTGGGGCGCCTCATCGTCGGCGCCGGCACCGCGCCTTCGGCGGAGCGCCTGGTACGCCATGCCAGCCGCCTCGCCGACCAGCGCCACCTGCCCTGGACCCTGGTCCATGTCGATACCGGCCAGCCGCTGGACGATACCGCCCGCGCCAACCTCCAGGCCAGTCAACGCCTGGCCGAACGCCTGGGGGGTGAGGTGCTGACCCTGAGAGACACCGATCCGGCCCGCGCCCTGGTCCGCCATGCCCGCGACCAGCGCGCCAGCGTGCTGCTGATCGGTCGCGGCCGCCCGCGCGGCTTCAGCCTGCGACGCCGTCTGGCCAGTCGCCTGCTGCGCCTGGCCCAGGGGCTGGAGATCGCCATCCTTGATCTGGATCGCGACGCGCCGCCCACCGCCCGGCCACGCCGGGCGCTCAGGCCCGGTCCCTATGGCGCCGCCGTCCTGGCCACCGCCGTGGCCGCGGTCATCGCCGAGGGCCTGTCCGGGCTGCTGGAACTGCCCAATATCTCGCTGATCTTTCTCGCCGCCGTCCTGCTGGTGGCGGTGCGCAGCAGCCGCGGTCCGGCGCTGTTCTGTGCCCTGCTGGGCTTTCTCGCCTACGATTTCCTGTTTATCCCGCCGGCCTTCTCGCTGACCATCAACCGCGAGCAGGACGTCCTCACCCTGGCCTTCTTCCTGCTGATGGCCCTGCTCACCGGTGACCTGGCCGCCCGCCAGCGGCGCCAGCTGCAGGCACTGCGCCGCACCCAGCGCGAGACCCTGGCGCTGCTGGACTTCACCCGCCAGCTGAGCGCCGCCAGCGATCGCCAGGCGGTGGTCAGCGTCACCCTCAAGCAATTAGGGGATGCGACGCGCCACATCTGCCTGCTGCTGCCGGAAAAGGCGGGGCAACTGGTGCCCCAACCGGGCGACCTGCTCCTGGCCGACCACGAACGCATCGCCGCCGAATGGGCCTGGAAGCAGGAAAAGCCGGCCGGCTGCGGCACCGACACCCTGCCCTCCGGTGGCTGGTGGTGGTGGCCGCTGCTCGGCGAGGGCGGCAGCCTGGCCGTATTGGGCGTACGGCGTGACGATGCCCAGCCCCTGGACCACGCCGAGCGGCGCCAGCTGGCCAGCCTGGCGCAGCCGCTGGCCCAGGCCCTGGCGCGGGTGCGCCTCAGCGAGGATCTCGAAGCCGCGCGCCTGCATGGCGAGACCGAACAGCTGCGCAGCGCCCTGCTCGCCTCGGTTTCCCATGACCTGCGCACGCCGCTGACGGTGATGCGCGGCTCCATCGATGCCCTGGCGACCCTGGGCGACGCGATTCCGGCCAGCGATCGCCAGGAGTTGCTGGACGCCACCCGCCAGGAGGCCGAACGCCTCGATCGCTATATCCAGAATCTGCTCGACATGACCCGCCTGGGCCATGGCAGCCTGCAGCTGGCGCGGGACTGGGTCGACCCCGGCGACATCCTCGCCAGCGCCCTGCAGCGCCTGCAGCCGCTGCTGAGCGGATTGCAGGTAGCCACCCGGATCGAGCCGGGCCTGCCGCTGCTCTGGGTTCATCCGGCGCTGATCGAACAGGCGCTGGTCAATGTGCTGGAGAACGCCATCCGCTTCTCCGCACCCGGCGGCCGGCTGGAAATCAGCGTGCTGCGCCAGGGCAATGAACTGCAGCTGGCCGTGGCCGACGAAGGCCCGGGCATTCCGCCCGAGGATCGCACGCGGATCTTCGACATGTTCTATACCGCCGCCCGCGGCGACCGGGGTGGGCAGGGAACCGGTCTGGGGCTGGCGATCTGCCAGGGTATGGTCGGCGCCCATGGCGGACGAGTCAGCGTGGAAGACGGCCTCGATGGTCGCGGCACCACGCTGCGCATGCACCTGCCACTACCCGCTCCTCCGGCCGAATAAGGCCAGGCCACCCGGCAATCGCAGCGGCTATGATGACGCCTTCTCGTGTGGAACCCGCTCAGATGCCCGCTCACGTCCTCGTCATCGACGACGAACCCCAGATCCGCAAATTCCTGCGCATCAGCCTCGCGGCCCAGGGCTACCAGGTCAGCGAAGCCGCCACCGGCACCGAGGGCCTGGCCCAGGCGGCGCTGAGTCAGCCGGACCTGGTCATCCTCGACCTGGGCCTCCCCGACCGCGATGGCCAGGAGGTGCTGGTCGATCTGCGCGAATGGTCCGCGGTGCCGGTGCTGGTGCTGTCGGTACGGGCGGACGAGCGCGAGAAGGTCCGCGCCCTGGATGCCGGCGCCAACGACTACGTGACCAAGCCCTTCGGTATCCAGGAATTCCTGGCCCGCAGTCGCGCCCTGCTGCGGCAGACCCCGACCACGGCGACCCAGCAGGTCGCGGCGCTGGAGGTGGGTGATCTGAAAGTGGATTTCGCCTATCGTCGGGTCGCTCTGGGTGGCAGCGAAGTGGCCCTGACGCGCAAGGAGTACGCTGTGCTGGCCGCCCTCGCCCACCATCCGGGACGGGTAGTGACCCAACGGCAATTGCTGATCGATATCTGGGGCCCGACCCATGCGCAAGACAGTCATTATCTGCGCATCGTAATTGGCCATCTCCGGCAGAAGTTGGCGGATGATCCGCTGGCGCCGCGCTATATCGTCACGGAACCCGGCGTGGGTTATCGCCTGCGGGTCGAAGGTTAGCCGTCCTGGGCTGAATGCCGCTCGCCCAGTGCGGAAATAAGCCACCTCCCCCATCATTGCCCGGTCCTTCACCGTCCGCATAAAGCGGCTTGCTTTGGCCTCGCTTGAAAATGCGCAGGGAATTAAAAGATATGATGAATGCAATGGTAGCTGCAGTTAGAGCTACACCAGGAAGACCATTGTCCCTGGTATGGGCTTGAACGTGGCGGAATTGCGGGACGCGCCGAGATTGCAGCGGCGGGAAAAGGATTCCGGTCGATAGGTCTGCCTTGCGCAGCTACCGACCGAAATCCAGGCAAGACGTTACTGCAGCCAGCCTTCCACGGTATCGGCGCCGTGTTCGGCTTTCCAGGCTTTGAGCAACTTGTGGTTGCCGCCCTTGGTTTCGATGATTTCGCCAGTCTTGGGATGCTGATAACGCTTGGTGCTGCGCGGACGACGCTTGCCAGCCGGCTTTTCCGGATGCGGCGTCTGCGCCTTGTGCTTGGGGGCAGCGTTGGGATCCAGAATGCCGATGATATCACCCAGATTCATGTGATATTCATCCATCAGCGCCTGGAGCTTACTTTCGAATTCGATTTCTTTCTGCAGGGAACTGTCTTGCTTGAGATCTTCGAGCAGTTGCAGTTGGGCACGAAGTTGCTCTTCGGCAGCACGGAATTCGGCGAGACGGGACATGGGCACTCCTGGCAACAATCTGAAAAAGGCTAATGGAAACTTCGCCCGCGAGCGAAAGTTGCAGGCGAAGATAAAGGATTGACGCCTCGGATGCCAGCGACACGTAATCCTTTTAAAAAAATAGCGGCCACTTCTTGCGACGGCAAGTTTGAATATTAAGAAAACCTTAAGCCAAGCCGGAGAATTGGCGCCAACAAGGTCTTGATAGGCATCTTCGCGAGTAATCTGGCAGTAACCGAATCCATCGAAGCATTGCCAACTGAAAACATACCCTCAGTTCAACTGCATAATCATGCAGAAGTTGGTGAAACTTGCAGGTTTTGACTTCGCGAAGCGCTCTGGCATGCCCCTCAGGCGGATGCATCCAGATCGGGTTGCGCCTCGATCATGGGCGGCCAGTTGAACGTCCGGGCTATTACTCGCCGGTATTCGGTGTCTATGGCTACCGGCGTCCGGCGGATATAGTCGCGCGCATGCGCCTGCCGCTCGTGGTCGAGTTTGCGCAGGTAGTCCAGCGCCTGCTCCGCCGTAGGCATGCGCTGATTGAGGCCGCCGCTGCGCGGCGGCAAAGCGGTCCAGACCACGGCGTCGACACCCTGCCCCGCCGCCCAGGCGGCGATGCGCTGCTGGAACGGCGAGTGCGGGCCGCTTGGCCAGCTGCCGATACACTCGGGTTGCTCCCGCGGTACCCCTTCGCGCTCGCGCAAGGCGTCGCGTGCCTTATCCAGAGTGTCGACCGCCAGATAGGACCAGAGCACCTGGACCTCGGCCACGCCCTCGCAGATGACCGTGGCCAACTCGCCGCTGTCGCCCTCCCGGGCGAACTCGATGGGCAACCAGGGTCCGTCGGCGAACCAATCCGAGGCGACCGGCAACTCCGCCGCCTTCCAGATCAATGAACCCCAACCCAGACAGGCGATCTTCATGGCCACTCCCGCGCATCGATGATAACCATTGGAGGCTACCGAAGCGTTGGGGTTTCCCGGCGGCAAGACGTGGCGACAAAAATGCAGAACGAAAAAAAGCGGCCTCAAGGGCCGCTTCTTTCGTTACCCGCGAGGCAGAGCTCGCGAGAGGTATGTGGCGCAGCGGACGGGACTCGAACCCGCGACCCCCGGCGTGACAGGCCGGTATTCTAACCGACTGAACTACCGCTGCGCATGGAAGCCTTGCGGCATCCCGCTGGTACCTAGCGAGAACTTGTTCAGCGGGGTTCTCTGCACCAGCGGCCGCTAAGATACTGATTTATCAGGGAAGAAACAACAGGGCCAGCGAAAATATTTCTCGCCATGCAAGGGCGGCGGCGCACGTCAGGGCAGCGCTCAGACAGGGGTGCCCGCGGCCTGGCGTCTGAGCAGGCCGAGAAAGCCCTCCAGCGCCGCGCTGGGTACCTGGCCGGTGCGCAACAGGATCCCGAAGGGTGTCAGGGGTTCGGTGATTTCCAGGTCGAGCGAGACCAGCAGTCCGGTACGCAGGTGATCGCGCACCACCGCCTCGGTCAGCACCAGGATGGCGTCGGTGATCTGTACCAGCTGCAACATGGCGAACACCGAGCCGCATTCGATGACATCAGCCGGGGGTGGCAACTGGCGCCGGGCGAAGGCCGCCTCCAGCGCCACCCGGGCCGGACTGGCTTCGGGTTGCAGGATCCAGGGCCAGTCCGCCACCAGCTCGGCCAGATCGGGTGGCGCGCGATCGGTCAGGGGATGTCCGGTGCGCACCACCACCGCCAGGTGCTCGTTGCCCAGCGGCTCGAAGGTGAAGCGACCGAGGTCGGCCGGCTGAGTGAAACGGGCGATGGCCACATCGATTCGCTCCTGTTCGAGCAGTTCGGTGAGCTGGTCGCTGGTGTCGCCGAGGATACGCAACTGCAGGCCGGGCTGGCGCGCCTTGCTCGCGGCGATGGCGCGCACCACCAGATCGGGCAAGGCGCCCATGATGGCCCCCACCGCCAGATGCCCATAACCGCCGGAGCGACGTGCATCGAGGTCTTCGGCGCAGCGATCCAGGCCATTGAGCGCACGGCGGGCGAATTCGATGATCTCCACGCCCAGCGCCGTGGGCGTCAGGCCCCGCGCCTGACGCTCGAACAGCACGCAGCCAAAGGCCTCCTCCACGTCCTGCAGCATGCGCGTGGTGGCCGGCTGCGACATGTGCAGGGCTTCGGCAGCACGGTGCAGATTGCGGGTCCCGGCCAGGGTCACCAGCATCAGCAGGTGCTTGTAGCGCAGCCGGCCGAACAGCGCACGGGCATGGGGGGAAGCGTTCATCGGCAGCATCCTGGAGGCGCGAGCGGAGGCGTCCAGCCGGGCTCGACGGCTCTGGCCAGGCGGGTAAGGCATACCGATACCTTAAGGGTATCGGTCCTAAACAAAAAGCGATTATCCAGGCATTGCAACTGCGACTACCTTGAGCCGTGGCCGAATCACAACAACAAGAGAGATCGCCATGCACACCACCCTGTCACCGGGGCTGGTCGCCAAGGTCACCCGGCGCCTGCTGCCCTTCCTGCTGCTGATGTACGTCATGGCCTTTCTCGACCGGGCCAACGTGGGTTTCGCCAAGGTCGCCTTTCAGGCCGATACCGGCATCTCCGACGCGGCCTTCGCCTTTGGCGCCGGGGTCTTCTTCGTCGGCTACGCCTTTCTCGAGATTCCCAGCAATCTGATCCTGCACCGCGTCGGCGCCCGGCTGTGGATGTGCCGGATCATGGTCAGCTGGGGCCTGATCTCCGCCGCCATGATGTTCGCCCACACGGCGACATCCTTCTATGTGCTGCGCTTCCTGCTCGGGGTGGCCGAAGCCGGCTTCTTCCCTGGCGTCATCCTCTACCTCACCTACTGGTTCCCCTCGCGCTATCGCGCCCGGGCACTGGGTTTCTTCTACTTCGGCGCGCCCCTGGCCTTCATCTTCGGCAGTCCGCTGTCGGGCCTGCTGCTGGAATTCGACGGCTTCGGCGGTCTGCACGGCTGGCAATGGATGTTCCTGGTCGAAGGGGTACTGGCCAGCCTGGTGGGTGTCTGGGCATGGTTCTACCTGGACAACCGACCGCGCGACGCCCGCTGGCTGAGCGACGCGGAAAAGCAGGCGCTGCAACAGGCGCTGGACGCCGAGGACGCCGCCAAGCCGCATCAGGGCGGACTGCTGCGCCTGCTCGGTCAGCCGCGCATCCTCCTGCTGTGCAGCATCTACCTGCTGATCCAGGCCAGCGTCTATGGCGTGGTCTTCTACCTGCCGACCCAGGTGGCCGGGCTGCTCGGGCAGAAGGTCGGGCTGCTGGTCGGCCTGGTCTCGGCGATTCCCTGGGTCTGCGCCCTGCTCGCCGCCTGGCTGATCCCCAGCTGGTCGGATCGCACCGGCGAACGCCGCCGTACCGCGGCCGCCACCCTGGCCATTTCCGGTCTGGGCATCGCCGCCTCGGTGACCTTCTCGCCGCTCTATGCGCTGCTCGCCCTGTGCTTCGCCGCCGCCGGCTTCATCGCGGTGCAGCCGCTGTTCTGGACCTTTCCGTCCGACCAGTTGCGCGGCAGCGCCGCCGCGGGCGGCATCGCCCTGATCAATACCTGTGGCGCCATCGGCGGCTTCATCGCGCCCCTGGCCAAGCGCTGGGCCGAAGTAACCTTCGCCCATCCCGGCGCCGGCCTCTATCTGCTCGCCGGCACCACCCTGGTGGCCGCCGCCCTGATCCTCGGTCTGCGCCGCCGCGACCACGCCGATCCCCAACCCCAGCTCACGCCCAGTCATTAAGGGAGCTTCGCCATGACCCTACCCACCATCAAGCAGGTGCGCGCCTACACCCTTCGCGGCGGTGGCGCCGACTATCACGACCAGGGTGACGGCCACTGGATCGACGACCACATCGCCACGCCCATGGCCAAGTACCCGGAATACCGGCAGAGCCGCCGCAGCTTCGGCATCAATGTGCTGGGCACCCTGGTGGTGGAAGTCGAGGCCAGCGACGGCACCGTGGGCTTCGCCGTCACCACCGGTGGCGAGCTGGGTGCCTTCATCGTCGAGCGGCACCTGGCACGCTTCCTGGAGGGCGCCAAGGTCACCGACCTGGAAAAAATCTGGGACCAGATGTACCTCTCCACCCTCTATTACGGGCGCAAGGGCATCGTGCTCAACACCATCTCCGGGGTGGATCTTGCGCTCTGGGACCTGCTCGGCAAGCTGCGCCAGGAACCGGTGCACCAGTTGCTCGGCGGCGCCGTGCGCGACGAATTGCAGTTCTACGCCACCGGCGCCCGTCCGGATCTGGCCAAGGACATGGGCTTCATCGGCGGCAAGCTGCCGCTGCAGCATGGCCCGGCCGAGGGCGAGGAAGGCCTGCGCAAGAATCTTGAGGCCCTGGCGACCATGCGCGAGCGGGTCGGCGACGACTTCTGGCTGATGCTCGACTGCTGGATGAGCCTGGACCTCAACTACGCCACCCGCCTGGCCCAGGGCGCCCAGCAGTACGGCCTCAAGTGGATCGAGGAGGCGCTGCCGCCGGATGACTACTGGGGCTATGCCGAACTCAGGCGCAACGTGCCGAAGGGCATGCTGGTCACCACCGGCGAGCACGAGGCCACCCGCTGGGGCTTCCGCCTGCTGCTGGAGATGGGTTGCTGCGACATCCTCCAGCCGGACGTCGGCTGGTGCGGCGGCCTCACCGAGCTGATCCGCATCTCGGCGCTGGCCGATGCCCACAACGCCCTGGTGGTGCCCCATGGCTCCTCCGTCTACAGCTACCACTTCGTCATCACCCGCACCAACAGTCCCTTCGCCGAGTTCCTGATGATGGCGCCCAAGGCCGACGAGGTGGTGCCCATGTTCCATCCGCAGTTGCTCGACGAACCCGTCCCGGTGCGGGGCCGCATGCGCGCCTCGGCGCTGGATCGGCCCGGCTTCGGCGTGCGCCTCAATCCGGAGTGCGCCCTGGAACGTCCCTATCGCCACTGAGGCGTTGCCCAGGAGGGCTGGATGAAAGCGACCCAAGACACCCTGGCGGCACCCGTGGCGGATGCACGTCCCGCGGCGACGCCGCTGCCACCCAAGAGCGCTCGTCTCAAGCGGATCCAGGTGATCGCCCTGGCGCTGCTGGTACTGGCCGGCTTCGTCAACTACCTCGACCGCAGCACCCTGGCCATCGCCAACCAGACCATCAGCGGCGAGCTGGGCTATACGCCGACCGAGATGGGCCTGCTGCTGTCGGCCTTCGCCTGGGCCTATGCCTTCGCCCAGTTGCCCATCGGCGGTCTGCTGGATCGCTTCGGTGCGCGCCTGACCCTGGGCCTGGGCATCTGCCTCTGGTCGCTCGCCCAGGGCGTGCTCGGGCTGCTCAGCAGCCTGCACCTGATGATCCTCGCCCGCATCGGCCTGGGCATCGGCGAGGCGCCGCAATTCCCGGCCGGCGCCAAGGTGGTCAGCGAGTGGTTCAACGTGCGCGAGCGCGGCCTGCCCTCCGGCATCTTCAACCTGTCGTCCTCGCTGGGGCCGGCGATCTCCCAGCCGATCCTCACTGCGCTACTGCTGTGGCTGGGCTGGCGGCAGATGTTCATCGCCATGGGGGTGCTCGGCGTTGCCGTCGCGGCGCTCTGGTACCTGAGCTATCGCGACCGGGTGCAGGTGGTGCTGGACGCCGCGGAGCGGGCGCACCTGGATGCCGGCCTGCCACCCCAGGACGCCGGCCAGCGGCTGACCTTTGCCGACTGGCTGGGGTTGTTCCGCCGCCGCCTGACCTGGGGCGTGGTGATCGGCTACGTCGGCATCATCTACATGCTGTCGCTGTTCCTGACCTGGCTGCCGGCCTACCTGGAGCGGGTTCACCACCTGTCCCTGTCCCAGGCCGGCTGGGTCGCCAGCCTGCCGTTCCTGGCCGGTGCCTGTGGCGTGATCGGTGGTGGCCTGCTGGTGGATCGCCTGACCCGCAGCGGGCGCAGCCTGGCCTTCAGCCGCAAGCTGCCGATCTGCGGCGGTCTGGCGGCGGCCGGATTATTCGCCCTGTGCAGCGCCGGGGTGACCGGCATCGGCAGCGTCATCCTCTGCTTCAGCCTGGCACTGTTCAGCCTCAACGTGGCGGTAGCCGGCACCTGGTCGCTGGTGAGCGTCGCGGTGCCCTCGCACCAGGTGGCCTCGCTGGCCAGCATCCAGAACTTCGGTGGCTACTTCGGCGGCGCCTTCGCCCCGGTCATCACCGGCATGATCGTCCAGCAGACCGGCTCCTTCGGCCTTGCCCTCGGCATCGCCGCCGCGGTCGCGGTGGCCGGTGCCCTGAGCTATGGGCTGCTGGTGCGCCTGCCCGACACCCCTTCCTGATTCCACTGGAGACGACCGTCATGGATCTGCCGCGCAATCCCTTCAAGGCCCGCCTCACGGGCAGCGACACCCTCTACGGCCTCTGGGCCGGCTTCGCCACCGGCTATGCCGCCGAGATCGCCGCCGGCACCGGCTACGACTGGCTGCTGATCGACGGCGAGCACGCCCCCAACACGGTGCCAAGCATCCTCGCCCAGTTGCAGGCGGTGGCGCCCTACCCCACGGCGCCGGTGGTGCGTTGCGTGACCGGCGATGCGGTGCTGATCAAGCAGTTGCTGGACATCGGCGTGCAGACGCTGATGGTGCCCATGGTGGAGACCGCCGAGCAGGCCCGCGCCCTGGTGCGCGCCATGCGCTATCCGCCCCACGGCATCCGCGGCGTCGGCGGCGGCCTGGCCCGCGCCACCCGCTGGGACGCGGTACCCGACTACCTGCACAACGCTCACACCGAGTTGTGCCTGATCGTCCAGGTGGAATCGCGGCTGGGCAGCGACAACGTCGCCGAGATCGCCGCAGTGGAGGGCGTGGACGCCGTCTTCGTCGGCCCCGCCGACCTCTCCAGCGGCCTCGGCCATGCCGGCAATCCGGGCCATCCCGAGGTGCAGGCACGTATCCGCGCCGCCATCGATGCCACCCGCGCGGCCGGCAAGGTGGCCGGGATCCTGGCGCCCCAGGAAGACGATGCCCGGCGCTATCGCGACTGGGGTTGCCAGTTCGTCGCCGTCGGCATCGACATCAGCCTGTTCCGCCAGGCGGCGCTGGCCAACCTGGCCCGCTATCGCCCCCTCGAAGCGCCCCAGGCGCCCTCTCGCACCTATTGACCCGGAGTCCGCCATGGCCGATCTGCCTCTTTACCAGAACTACATCGATGGCCGCTTCCTGCCGGCCGCCGAGGACTTTCTCGTCCATAACCCGGCCACCGGCGAGGCCCTGGCCCGGGTACCGGCGTCCAGTCGCGAGGACGTCGACCAGGCCATCGCCGCCGCCCGCCGTGCCCAGAAGGCCTGGGCGCGCAAACCAGCCATCGAGCGCGCCGGCTACCTGCGGCGCATCGCGGCAAAGCTGCGTGAGCACGCACCGCGGCTGGCCCGGACCATTGTCGCCGAACAGGGCAAGGTCCATGGCCTGGCCGAGGTGGAGGTCAATTTTACCGCCGACTATCTCGACTACATGGCCGAGTGGGCAAGGCGCATCGAAGGCGAAATCATCACCAGCGACCGACCCGACGAGCAGATCTTTCTGCTGCGCAAGCCGCTGGGCGTGGTGGCCGGCATCCTGCCCTGGAACTTCCCCTTCTTCCTGATCGCGCGCAAGCTGGCGCCGGCGCTGCTCACCGGCAACACCATCGTCATCAAGCCCAGCGAAGAAACCCCGATCAATGCCCATGAATTCGCCCGCCTGGTGGCCGAGACCGACCTGCCGCCCGGGGTCTTCAACCTGGTCAGCGGTGCCGGCGCCGTGGGGGGCCAGCTCAGTGCCCATGCCGGCATCGACATGGTCAGCTTTACCGGCAGCGTCGGCACCGGCTCGCGGATCATGGCCGCTGCCTCGCCGAATCTGACCAAGCTCAACCTGGAGCTGGGCGGCAAGGCGCCGGCCATCGTCCTGGCCGATGCCGACCTGGACCTGGCGGTCCGGGCGATCCGTGACTCGCGCATCATCAACACCGGCCAGGTGTGCAACTGCGCCGAGCGGGTCTATGTGGAACGCGCGGTGGCCGAGGACTTCATCGAGCGCATCGGCCGCGCCATGGCCGCCACCCGCTATGGCGACCCCCAGGCCGACACCAGCGTGGAGATGGGACCGCTGATCAACGCCGCCGGCCTGGACAAGGTGGCGGCCAAGGTCGACGTCGCCCTCGGTCAGGGCGCCCGCCTGGTCACCGGTGGCAGTCGCGCCGACCTGGGTCGCGGCTTCCACTTCCAGCCCACGGTGCTGACGGACTGTCGCGCGGACATGCCGATCATGCGCGAAGAAATCTTCGGCCCGGTGCTGCCGATCCAGGTGGTGGACGAACTCGACGAAGCCATCGCCCTGGCCAACGACTGCGAATACGGCCTCACCTCCTCCGTCTATACCCGCAGCCTGGGCAAGGCCATGCACGCCATGCGCGAGATCGACTTCGGCGAGACCTACATCAACCGGGAAAACTTCGAGGCCATGCAGGGCTACCACGCCGGGGTGCGCAAGTCCGGCATCGGTGGCGCGGACGGCAAGCACGGGCTCTATGAGTACACCCACACCCAGGTTGTCTATCTGCAGGGCTAGGGGTCGAGGCTGGTGGCTACCCGCTTCGCTCGAATGTTCCTGGGCGAACGCGGGTCGAAACAGGCGCAATCCAAGATCAGGCACGGGCCCAGCGCTGAGCGGAACCAGCCACCGCAGCGATGGCTGGCGGGCCGCGCGGTGCCGCCTTAGCCGTAGGCTTTCTCGCCATGCTGGAAGAGGTCCAGGCCCTGAGCTTCGGTCTGCTCGCAAACGCGCAGGCCGCGGGTCAGGACCCGGGTGACGCAGAGCAGCACGAACGTCATGACCCCGCAGAAGAGCACGGTGAAGAGGACGCTCTTGAGCTGGATCAGCACTTGGCTGGCGATGGCGATGTCCTGGTAGCCGCCCAGGCTCTTGCTGGCGAAGACGCCCGTCAGCAGCGAACCGACGATGCCGCCGATCCCGTGCAGCCCGAAGGCGTCGAGCGCATCGTCGTAACCGAAGGTGCGCTTGAGATAGACCACCGCCGCGTAGCAGAGGGCGCCGGTCAGCAAGCCCATGGCGAGGGCCCCGGCCGGACCGACGAAGCCGCAGGCCGGGGTGATGGCGATCAGGCCGGCCAGGGCGCCGGAGGCGACACCGAGGGCGCTGGCCTTGCCGGTGCGCAGCCACTCCACCGCGAGCCAGCCGAGGATGCCGGCACAGGCGGCGATCTGGGTGGTGAGCATGGCCATGCCGGCGCTGGCGCTGGCGGCCACCGCAGAGCCGACGTTGAAGCCGAACCAGCCGACCCAGAGCAGGGCCGTGCCGGTCAGGGCGAAGCCCAGGTTGTGCGGCGGCATGGCCTGGAGGCTGTAACCCTGACGCCGACCGAGCATCACACAGGCCACCAGCCCGGCAACGCCGGAATTGATGTGCACCACGGTGCCACCGGCGAATTCGAGGATGCCCCAGTCATAGAGCAGACCACCCGGCCCGCTCCAGGCCATGTGCGCCAGAGGCAGGTAGCAGAAGGTGAACCAGAGGGCACAGAACAGCACGGCGGCGCTGAATTTCATGCGCTCGGCGAAGGAGCCGGCGATGATCATCGGGGTGATCAGCGCGAAGGTCATCTGGAAGGTGGCGAAGACGCTTTCCGGAATGGTGCCCACCAGGCTGTCACGCACCACATCGAGCAGCATCCAGTGCTTGAAGCCGCCGATCAGGCTATGGAGGTTGAACTCGCCGGCCACCATGCCGGTGGTGTCGGCGAACAGACTGTAGCCATAGACCACCCAGAGCACGCCGATGACTCCGGCCACGGTAAAGCTCTGGGTGAAGATCGAGAGCAGGTTCTTCGACCGCACCAGGCCGCCATAGAAAAGCGCCAGGCCGGGGACCAGCATCATCAGCACCAGCACGCTGGAGATCATCATCCAGGCCGTGTCGCCGCTGTCGAGCCTGGTCTCCTGGGCCAGGGCCATACCGGGCATCCCGAGGGCTGCCACCAGAACCGCAACCGCCTTGCCTTTACCGATCATGTCGAGCTTCCTTCGCTGAGGGATGAAAGGGAACGTGAGTCGTCGTGCGGCCCGGCGCCCGAGGCTGCCTGGCCGAAGAAACGTGTTGCAGACCGCCCGATCGCCACCATGGCGAGCGGCCGTAGGTTGGGTTGAGCACAGCGAAGCCCAACGTCGCCCCGAGGGCCGGCAATGTTGGGCTTCGACGATAGAGCCGTCTCAACCCAACCTACGGTCTATCGCCACCCTGACCGCTAGCAAAAGGCAGCTCCTTTCAGGACGAGTCGCAGAGAGAAACGACCACACCACTAGAACCCGGTTTGCCCCGGTACCCAACTGGTACCCGCCAGCGGCACCCGCGCCATGGCCGCGGCCTCGATGGTCAGGGCCACCAGGTCTTCCGGGTCGAGGTTGTGCAGGTGCGACTTGCCGCAGGCGCGCGCCATGGTTTGGGCTTCCAGCACCAGCACCCGCAGGTAATTGGCCAGCCGACGACCGCCTTCCACCGGGTCGAGGCGTCTGGCCAGTTCCGGGTCCTGGGTGGTGATGCCCGCCGGATCGCGGCCGTTCTGCCAGTCGTCGTAGTAGCCGGCGGCGGAGCCGAGCTTGCGCAGTTCGGCATCCAGCCGCGGATGGTTGTCGCCCAGGGCGATCAGCGCCGCCGTCCCGATGGCCACGGCATCGGCACCCAGGGCCATGGCCTTGGCCACGTCGGCGCCATTGCGGATGCCCCCGGAGACGATCAGTTGCACCTTGCGGTGCATGCCCATCTCCTGCAGCGCCTGCACCGCCTGGGGGATCGCCGGCAGGATGGGAATGCCGACGTGCTCGATGAATACCTCCTGGGTCGCCGCGGTGCCGCCCTGCATGCCGTCGAGCACCACCACGTCGGCGCCGGCCTTGACCGCCAGCTTGACGTCGTAATAGGGCCGACTGGCGCCAATCTTCACGTAGATGGGCTTTTCCCAGTCGGTGATCTCGCGCAACTCGGCGATCTTGATCGCCAGGTCATCCGGACCGGTCCAGTCGGGATGGCGACAGGCACTGCGCTGGTCGACGCCGATGGGCAGGGTCCGCATGCCGGCCACCCGCTCGGTGACCTTCATGCCCAGCAGCATGCCGCCACCGCCGGGCTTGGCGCCCTGCCCCAGGACGATCTCGATGGCGTCGGCCTTGCGCAGGTCGTCGGGATTCATGCCGTAGCGCGACGGCAGGTACTGGTAGACCAGGTGCTGGGACTGGCCGCGCTCCTCGGGGGTCATGCCGCCGTCGCCGGTGGTGGTGCTGGTGCCGGCGATACTGGCACCGCGGCCGAGGGCTTCCTTGGCATTGGCCGAGAGCGCGCCAAAGCTCATGCCGGCAATGGTCACTGGGATCTTCAGGTGGATGGGTTTCTTGGCAAAGCGGGTACCGAGCACCACGTCGGTACCGCACTTCTCGCGGTAACCCTCCAGCGGGTAGCGCGAGACGCTGGCGCCCAGCAGCAACAGGTCATCGAAATGCGGCAGCTTGCGCTTGGTGCCGCCACCACGGATGTCGTAGATGCCGGTCTCGGCGGCACGCTGGATTTCCTGGATGGTGAGGCGATCGAAGGTGGCCGATTCGCGCAGCACGGGGGTGTTCTGGTCAGTCATGGCGATTCTCCTGCGCGATCAATAGGCCGAGGCGTTGTCGACTTTGAAGTTGTAGAGCTGGCGGGCGGAGCCGTAGCGCTTGAAGTCGGCGGCACGCTCGGCGAAGCCGGCGGTGTCGAGCAGTTCCTGCAACTCGGCCAGGTGTTCGGCGCGCATCTCCTTCTCGATGCAGTCCGAGCCCAGGGAGGCCACGCGGCCTTTCACATAGATACGCGTCTCGTACAGCGAATCGCCCAGGGCGTCGCCGGCGTCGCCGCAGACCACCAGGCGCCCGGCCTGGCCCATGAAGCAGCTCATGTGGCCGATGCTGCCCCCGACGACGATGTCGACGCCCTTCATGGAAATACCGCAGCGCGCGCCGGCGTCGCCTTCGATGACCAGCAGGCCGCCATGGGCGGTGGCGCCGGCGGCCTGGGAAGCGCTGCCCTTGACCCGTACCGCGCCGGACATCATGTTTTCCGCGCAGCCGACGCCGACATTGCCATGTACGGTAATGGCGGCATGCTGGTTCATGCCCGCGCAGTAGTAGCCGGCGTGCCCGTTGATATCCACGGACACGGCAGCGTTCACGCCCACGGCAAGGTTGTGGGCGCCATTGGGATGGGTGACCACCCACTCGCGCTCGGTGGCGGTCTGGGCGACGTCGTGCAGGGCCTGGTTGAGCTCGCGCACGGCGATTTGGGTGAGATCAAAGGTTTTCATCTGCGCTGCTCCTCAGGCCAACTCGCGTTCCCAGACGTACAGGGTGGCCGGTGCCGGCTCCCAGACCTTGGCCCGCTCGATGCCGGGCAGGCTCGACAACGCCTGGTACTCGGAGGCCATGGCCACGTAGTCGTCGGTTTCGGCGAGGATCGCCGGCTTGCAGGCGATGGGATCGCGGATCACCGCGAAGCCGTTGCGGGTGCCGATGGCAAAGGTGAAGAAGCCGTCCAGATCCTCCAGGGAACGGTCCAGTGCCTGCTTGAGGCTGTCGCCCTCGCGCAGTCGCCAGGTCAGGTAACCGGCGGCGACCTCGGTGTCGTTCTCGGTCTCGAAGGCAATGCCCTCACGCCTGAGGCTCTGGCGCAGCCGCGAATGGTTAGACAGCGAGCCATTGTGCACCAGGCAGAGGTCGGCGCCGGTGGAAAATGGATGGCTGCCCTCCAGGGTCACGGCGCTCTCGGTGGCCATGCGGGTGTGGCCGATGATGTGGCTGCCCTGCATCCCGGCCAGGCCGAAGCGGCTGGCGATCTCCTGGGGCAGGCCCATGCCCTTGAGGATCTCGATGCTGCGCCCGGCGCTCATGATGCGTAGCTCAGGCGCCAGCTCGGCCAGCACGGCGCGGACCTCGGCTTCCGCCGCGCGGATCTTGAGCACGAGGGCGCTGGCGTTCTGGAACCAGTCCAGCTCGGCATCAAGTTTTTGCTGCAACGCAGTGACCAGGGCGGCGAAGTCATAGCCGTCGGAGGTGGCCTGCAGGGTCAGCTTGACCCAGCCCTCGGCCACCTCGTCACCGTAGATGGCGAAGCCGGCGCTGTCCGGACCTCGGTCGGTCATGGCTTCGAGCATGGGCTCGAAGAGGCTGCCGAGCTGGGCCTCCAGCGCCGGGTTCTTCAGATAGAGTCCAACGATTCCACACATGGGTGTCACTCCTTCGCAGGCAGGGGCGTACCGGGGGCGCCCGAAGATCGATCGATAAAGAGGGGGCGATCAGAAGAATTCGGTGTAGCGCTGGATCTCCCAGTCGGAGACGTGGCGGCTATATTCCACCCACTCCATGCGCTTCAGCTTGATGAATTCGTCGACGATTTCCGGGCCGAGCATCTCGCGGAACAGCGGGTCGGCGTCCAGGGCGTCGCAGGCTTCCTTGAGGCTCTGCGGCAGGGTCTCGATCCCCCGCGCGGCGATGGCCTCGAGGCTCAGGTTGTAGAGGTTCTCGTTGCAGGGCGCGCCCGGGTCCAGTTCGCGCTCGATGCCGTCGAGACCGGCGGCGATGATGGCGGCGGTGACCAGATAGGGATTGCAGCCGGCATCGGGCAGGCGGAATTCCAGGCGGCCATAGGGCACCCTTATCATCGCCGAGCGGTTGTTGGCGCCGTAGGCGATGAAGGCCGGCGCCCAGGTGGCGCCGGACAGCGAGCGGCCCACCACCAGGCGCTTGTAGGAATTCACCGTGGGCGCGGCGAAGGCGCAGAGCGCCGGACCATGGGCCAGCAGGCCGGCGAGGAAATGGTAGGCCAGTCGCGACAGGCCCATGCCGCGCGGATCGCTGTCGTCGTGGAAGAGGTTGCGGCTGGTGGCGCTGGCCAGCGACAGGTGGAAATGCATGCCGTTGCCGGCGCGCTTGGGATCGGGCTTGGGCATGAAGGAACAGATCATGCCCAGTTCGTTGGCGATCTCGCCGGCGGCCATACGGAAGAAGGTGAAGCGATCCGCCGACTCCAGCGCCTCGCTGTAGGTGTAGTTGATCTCGAACTGGCCGTTGGCGTCCTCGTGGTCGATCTGATAGATGTCGAAACCGACCGGCTGCAGGGCTTCGGTGAGCTTTTCCAGAAAGAGCCGCGAGCGCGACAGACCCTTGTAGTCGTAGCAGGGCTTGTCCAGGGTGTCGCTGCCATCCACCAGGGACAGCTTGCCGACCTCGTCGCGGCGCATGAGGAAGAACTCGGGTTCCAGCCCGGTGTTCAGGCTCCAGCCGCGGTCGCCAAGGCGCGCTACCTGGCGCTGCAGCACGTAGCGGCTGTCATAGGGATGGGGCTTGCCGTTGACATGACCGATGCACACCACCCGCCCGTAGCCAGCCTGCCAGGGCACCGGAATCAGGGTGGAGAGATCGCCCCGGGCCATGAAGTCGGGTCCATGGGGCTCCATGCCCATGCCGCAGATGGCGAAACCGGCGAAACCCGCTCCTTCCTCCGCCACGGCGGCGAGGCCGGCCACCGGCACGGACTTGGTCTTGGCGGAACCATGGATGTCGACGAACTGGGCCAGCACGTAGCGGATACCGTGCTGGTCGATGAGATGCTGGGTTTCGCTGGGCAACATGACGGGCTCCTTGGCTGAGATCCACTATATTCCCAATGGGAATTTATTCTTCCCAACAGGAAAGCAAAGACTTTGCCAAGTCGCGTCCGCTTTGCCGACCGCTATGCCAGAACCTTCCCGTCAGCGAGTTAACCCTGCGGATCCCAAGGAGAATCCCGGCAGCAGCCCGCGGGGATTTTTTCCGGCATGATGGGAGCCCCATCGGACGCCCGCGCGTATCCGCCCTCCTTCCTGCACTTTACTGGTGCGAATTTTTTATTCCCAAAACTAAAATGATGCAAGAATCCCCGAGTCGTGAACCACGCCTGAAGATCGAGCAGTACATAGGCATCCAGATTCGTCGCCAGCGCCAGGATCAGGGTCTGAAGACTGCCGAGGTGGCGCGCATGGCCGGTATCAGCCAGGGCATGCTGAGCAAGATCGAGAACGCCCAGGTCTCCACCAGCCTGGAAACCCTCGGCCGGCTGTGCGACACCCTGGGCCTGCCGCTGTCGCGGCTGTTCAGCCAGTACGACCAGCAGGAACGCGACGCCCTGCTGGTCAAGGCGGGCGAAGGTCTCGAGGTGGTGCGCCGGGGGACCGACAAGGGACACACCTATCACCTGCTCAACCACTCCCGCGGGCCGAAGAAGAGCCTGGAGGCCTATCTGGTCTCCATGGACGATGCCAGCGAGGAATTCCCCACCTTTTCCCATCCTGGTACCGAGTTCATCCACCTGCTCGAAGGGAGCCTGGTCTATCGCCACGGCAACCACCTCTATGAAATGGGCCCGGGCGACAGCCTGACCTTCGACAGCGACGTCCCCCACGGCCCGGAGCGATTGAACCAGGTGCCGATCAAGCTGCTGTCGATCATGACCTTCAAGGACGACTGAGCCGCGCCCGGCTCGCCGGTGAAAGGGAATTTCGCCGGTAAAAAGACCGCCTTATAACTGGTAGGAAATTTTTATTACTCGACTCTGGACGAGCGCCTGCGCTTGCCCTATAACAGCATCCGTGAATTTTATATTCCCAACAGGAAATAACGCCGCAGCGAAATGTTCCTCCACTGGTGAAATCCGGACGCGCATATGGAAACCTTGCCCACCTACATCCTCAATGTCAGTTGCCCGGCCACCTCGGGCATCGTGGCCGCCGTCAGCACCTATCTCGCCCGCAACAATTGCTACATCGCCGAGATGGCGCAATTCGACGACGATTTCACCGAGCGCTTCTTCATGCGCACGGTGTTCCGCTTCAACCCGGGCGCCAGTACCGGCATCGAGGCGCTGCGCGACGGCTTCGCGGCAGTCGCGGCCGACTTCGCCATGCAGTGGGCGCTGTACAGCACCGCCCGCCCCACGCGGGTGCTGCTGATGGTGAGCAAGTTCGATCACTGCCTCACCGACCTGCTCTATCGCCACCAGAAGGGCGAGTTGCCGATGGAGATCACCGCCATCGTCTCCAATCACCTGGACCTGCGCCCCATGGCCGAACGGGAAGGCATCCGCTTCGTCTACCTGCCGGTGACCAAGGACAGCAAGCGTCAGCAGGAACTCGAATTGCTGCGCCTGGTGGAGGAGACCGGGACCGAACTGGTGGTGCTGGCGCGCTACATGCAAATCCTCTCGAACGAGCTCTGCCAGGAGCTCGCCGGCCGCGCCATCAACATCCACCACTCCTTCCTGCCCGGCTTCAAAGGCGCCAAGCCCTACCACCAGGCCTTCGAGCGTGGCGTCAAGCTGATCGGGGCCACCGCCCACTACGTGACCTCGGACCTCGACGAAGGCCCGATCATCGAGCAAGAGGTGCAACGCGTCGACCACGGCTATCGTCCCGAAGACCTGGTCGCCATCGGCCGGGATACCGAGACCGTTGCCCTGTACAAGGCGGTGAAGTACCACATCGAGCGGCGGCTGTTCCTCAATGGCAATCGCGTGGTGGTGTTTCGATGAGCGCCCGACTGATCGACGGCAAGGCCGCCGCCGCCCGCCTGCTGCAGGAGGTCGCCCAAGATGTGGCCGAGGTGCGCGCGCGGGGTATCCAGCCGGCCCTGGCGGTCATCCTGGTGGGCAGCGATCCGGCCAGCCAGGTGTATGTGCGCAACAAGCTCCGCCGTGCCGCCGAAGTGGGCATCCGCTCGCTCAGCCATGAGTTGCCGGCGGATCTTGAGCAGATCGAGCTGCTCGCCCTGATCGCCGCGCTCAACGCCAACCCGGAAGTGCACGGCATCCTGGTGCAACTGCCATTGCCGCCGCAGATCGACGAGGCGGCGGTGCTCCAGGCGCTTCGCCCGGACAAGGACGTCGATGGCTTTCACCGCGAGAACGTTGGCGCCCTGGCCCTGGGCCAACCCGGTCTGGTGCCCTGCACACCGGCCGGCTGCCTGCGGCTGCTGCAGGACCAGCTGGGTGATCTCAGCGGACGCCATGCGGTGGTGGTCGGCCGCTCCAACATCGTCGGCAAGCCCATGGCGGCTCTGCTGTTGCAGGCGCACTGCACGGTGACCCTGGTGCATTCGCGCAGCCGCGACGCCGCCGCGCTGTGCCGCCAGGCCGACATCCTGGTGGCCGCGGCCGGCCAGCCCGGTCTGGTCACCGTGGACTGGGTCAAGCCCGGCGCGGTGGTCATCGACGTCGGCATCAATCGCGTGGAGCACGCCGCCGGCGCCCGGCTGGTGGGCGACGTCGCCCCCGAGGTAGCGGCCGTGGCCGGTGCCCTCACCCCGGTGCCGGGTGGGGTCGGGCCCATGACCATCGCCCTGCTGCTGCACAACACTCTGAGCGCCGCCCAGCGCCAGCACCCCCACGCCGTCGCGACCTGACCGGGAGCCCACCATGCCTTTCAGCCTGTTGAAATACGGCCTGTCCGCCGACTACCCGGTGGAGGTCGACCTGCCGCCACCCAAGGAACTCAAGTCCAGCTACGACGTGGTCATCATCGGTGGTGGCGGCCATGGCCTGGCCACCGCCTACTACCTGGCCAAGTACCACGGCATCACCAATGTCGCGGTGCTGGAGAAGGCCTACCTGGGCGGCGGAAACACGGCGCGCAATACCGCGGTGATTCGCTCCAACTACCTCACCAGCGAAGGGGTGAAGTTCTACATCGAGTCGGTGCGGCTGTTCAAAGAGCTGTCCAACGAATTCGATTTCAACATCATGTATTCCGAGCGGGGCCAGCTGACCCTAGCGCACACCGACACCACGGTGCGCGCCTTCCGCCAGCGCGCCGAGGTCAACAAGCACTTCGGCGGACGCACCGAACTGATCGACCGCCAGCAGATCCGCGAACTGGTGCCCTGCCTCAACCTCGATCCCGGCCACCTGCCGGTGCTGGCCGGGCTGTGGCACATCGATGGCGGCACCGCCCGTCACGACGCCGTGGCCTGGGGCTACGCCAAGCAGGCGGCCAAACGCGGCGTGGAGATCCACCCGTTGACCGAGGTGCAGGACTTCGTGGTGGAGAACAATAGAATCACCGCCCTCAAGACCAACCGCGGCACGGTGCGCTGCGGCTGCGCGGTACAGGCGGTGGCCGGTACCAGCTCGCTGCTGATGAACAAGCTGGGCATCTGCGCGCCGCTGCACACCTACCCGCTGCAGGCCATGGTCACCCAGCCGTTCAAGCCCTTCCTCGACCCCCTGGTGAGTTCCAGCGCCCTGCACTGCTACGTACAGCAGACCAGCCGCGGCGAGATCGTCTTCGGCGGCGGTTCGGACCCCTATCCGCTGTACCACACCCGCTCCACCCTGGAGCTCAAGGAAAGCCTGCTGGCCCACGCCATCGAGATGTTCCCCTTCATGGCCAACGCCAAGCTGATGCGCCAATGGGCCGGGATGACCGACATGACCCCGGACTACAGCCCGCTGATGGGCCTGTCGCCGATCGATGGCTACTACCTGGACGCCGGCTGGGGCACCTGGGGCTTCAAGGCCACGCCGATCTGCGGCAAGACCATGGCTGAACTGGTGGCCAGCGGCGGGCGGGTGCCCGAGCTCATCGCCCCCTTCGGCCTGGACCGGTTCAGCCGCTTCCAGCAGGTCAACGAGATGGGCGCCACCGCGGCCAGCCATTAAGGAGCTGTCATGAAGATTCTCACCTGCCCGCTCAACGGGCCGCGCAACATCAGCGAATTCACCTACGGCGGCGAACTCAAGGCCATGCCCGATCCCCGGGCCTGCAGCACCGCCGAATGGGCCGACTACGTGTTCAACTGCGGGAATCGCCGCGGCGTGGTCACCGAATGGTGGCTGCACAATGCCTCCAGCTACTGGTTCCTGGCCGAACGCCACACCGGCACCGACGAGGTGCTGCGCACCTTCGATCCCCGCGAGCTGTTCACCCAGCGTGTCGACTTCGCCGTTGCGGAGGTGCGCCCATGACCCGCCTGCCGGCCCCCATGGGGCTGCTGATCGATCGCAACCGTCCGCTCGCCTTCCGTTTCGAAGGCCAGACCTGTCACGGCTATGCCGGCGATACCCTGGCCAGCGCCCTGCTCGGCGAGGGTCGCTGGCTGCTGTCGCGTTCCTTCAAGTATCACCGGCCCCGCGGGCCCCTGACCCTGGCTGGCCAGGACGCCAACACCCTGGTGCAGTTGCCGGACGAGCCCAATGTGCTGGCGGATGAACTGCCGCTGCGCGAAGGTTTGAGCGCCACGGCGCAGAACGTCAGCGGCAGCCTCGAGCGCGACCGCGATGCCCTGCTCGGCACCTTCTCCAGGTTCATGCCGGTGGGCTTCTACTATCGCGCCTTCTACAAGCCCAAGGGCATGTGGAAGCGCTGGGAGCCGCTGATCCGCAGGAAGGCCGGCCTCGGCGTGCTCGACCTGACCTTCGTCCCCACCTACCACGACAAGGCCTATCTGTTCTGCGACGTGACGGTGATCGGCGCCGGTCCCGCTGGCCTCAGCGCAGCGCTGGCTGCGGCCCAGGGTGGCGCCGAGGTGCTGCTCATCGAACAGCAGCCGCTGCTCGGCGGCGCCCTGGCCTGGGGTCGTTTCGGCCTCGATGCCGGCCAGGGTGAAGGGCTACGCGAGGAACTGGTGGTCGCGGTGCGCGCCGAACCACGCATCCGGGTGCTGGAGGCCGCCGTGTGCAACGGCTGGTTCGCCGACCACTATCTGCCGGTCATCCAGGGCAACCGGATGTTCAAGGTCAGGGCGCGGCAGACTATCCTCGCCAGTGGCGCCTTCGACCAACCGGTGATCTTCCGCAATAACGACCTGCCCGGCATCCTGCTGACCAGCGCCGCCCAACGCCTGATGCGTCTCTATGGCGTGCGACCGGGCCAGCGTGCCGTGGTCCTGGCCGGCAACGACGATGGCTATCTGGCGGCCCTCGACCTGCAGGAGCAGGGGGTCACCGTCGCCGCGCTGCTCGATCTGCGCGCGGCGCCGCGGGATGCGCAGTTGCAGCAGGCGGTAAGCGCACGCGGCATTCCCGTACACCTGGGCCATACGGTGTACGAGGCCCACGCCGATGCCGCTGGCCGCCAGCTGGCGCGGGTCGATGTCCGGCCCATCGTCGGCCAGGGCCAGGTCGGCCCCGCGGGCCTGACCCTGGATTGCGACCTGCTGTGCATGTCCGCCGGCTACATGCCGGTCTACCAGCTGGCCTGCCAGGCCGGCGGCACCCTGGGTTACGTCGACGAGCAGGCCGCCTTCAGCCTCGGCAATCTGCCGCGGGGCCTGCACCTGGCCGGCTCGGTCAATGGCCGCCATGCGCTGGAGCGGGTGCTGTCCGACGGCCGCGCCGCCGCGTCCCGCGCCCTGGCCGAACTGGATCTCGCCCCGCTCACCACCGAGCAGACCCAGGCCGACGACAGCCAGGTCAACTTCCCCTGGCCGATGTTCGCCCATCCCCAGGGCAAGGAGTTCGTCGACTTCGACGAGGATCTGCAGATCGCCGACATCGTCAACGCCACCCGCCACGGCTATCGCGACGTCCAGTTGGTCAAGCGCTTCTCCACCGTCGGCATGGGCCCCTCCCAGGGTCGCCATTCGGCGCTACCCACCGCGCGCCTGGTGGCTGCCGCCACGGCGCGCAGTGTCAGCGACACCGGGGTGACCACCGCCCGCCCGCCCTTCACCGCGGAAAAGCTCGCCCACGTCGCCGGCCGGGCCTTCGATCCCTATCGGCGCACCGCCATGCACAGGCGCCACCTGGAACTGGGAGCCAGCCTGATGCCGGCGGGTGTCTGGCAACGGCCGGCCTTCTACGGCCCGGCCAGCGAACGCCAGCGGTGCATCCAGGCCGAGGTCCGCCAGGTCCGCGAGGGCGTGGGCCTGATCGACGTCTCCACCCTGGGTGGGCTCGACGTACGCGGCCCCGATGCCGCCGAATTGCTGGAACGGGTCTACACCTTCGGCTTCCGCAAGCTGCCCGTGGGGCGTACCCGCTACGCCCTGATGACCGCCGAAGACGGCGTGGTGATCGACGACGGCGTGGCCGCGCGCCTGGGCGATGAGCACTTCTACGTCTCGGCCACCACCAGTGGCGTCGACCGCGTCTATCGCAGCCTGCTGAAGTGGAACGCCCAATGGCGGCTGGACGTGGACATCGCCAACGTCAGCGCCGCCTTCGCCGCCGTGAACCTGGCCGGTCCGCGCTCGCGGGAGGTGCTGCGCGAGCTCTGCCCCGAGCTGGACCTGACGCCCGAGGCCTTCCCCTACCTCGCCGTGCGCGAGGGCCGCGTCGCCGGGATTCCCGCGCGGCTATTACGGGTCGGTTTCGTCGGCGAGCTGGGCTACGAGATCCATGTGCCGGCACGCTTCGGCGAGCGCCTCTGGGATGCCCTAATGGAGGCAGGCGCCCGCTTCGGCATCCGTCCCTTCGGCGTCGAGGCCCAGCGCCTGCTGCGGCTGGAGAAGGGCCACGTGATCATCGGCCAGGACACCGACGGCATGACCCATCCGGCCGAGATCGACATGGGCTGGGCCATCGGTCGCCAGAAGCCCTTCTTCGTCGGCCAGAAGTCCATCGAGATCCTCGAAAGCCAGCCACTGCGCCGCAAGCTGGTCGGCTTCACCCTGCCGGCCACCGCCAGCCAGCCGCTGGAAGGCCACCTGGTGCTGCGCGGCGACGACATCGCGGGCAACGTCACCTCCTGCGAATTCTCCTCCACCCTGGGCTGCATCATCGGCCTGGCCTATGCCGCCGCCGACCAGGCCGAGCCCGGCATGTCCCTGCCGATCCGCGTCGAAGGGGGCGAGATCGTCCAGGCCACGGTGATACGCCTGCCCTTCTACGATCCCCAAGCCCAACGCCAGGAGATGGGAGCATGACGCTGAATCCCGTGGAGTTCGACGAACGCAGCCCGCTGGTCGAATTGCAGCTCGATACACCCGTACTGCAGCATCAGGGACGGATCTTTGCCGAGCGTCTGAGTGCTGGCGACGAAGCGGCGCTGCTCCGCCGCGGTGGCCTGGCCGACCTGAGCAATCTGCCGCGCTTCGGCCTGCGCGGCCCGACCGCCGGCGACCAGCTGCGGGCCCAGGGCTATGTCCTCCCGGAGCGGCCCAACCAGGCGCTGCGCCAGGCGACCGGGGAATGGCTGCTGCGGCTGTCGCCGAGCGAATACCTGCTGCTTGGCGCCCTGGGCGACGGCGGGGCCCGGGTCGCCGCCCTGGAAGCGGCTGCCGCCGAACTTGGCCCCGGCTGCTACCCGCTGCCGCGCCAGGACTCCCACGCCTGGCTGATCCTCACCGGGTCCCAGCTGCCCGCGCTGTTCGCCAAGCTGTGTGGCGTGGACCTGGGCAAGCCCTTCGCGGTCGGCCAGGTGGTGCAGACCTCGGTAGCCAGACTCAACGCCATCCTGCTCAATGCCGGCGACGGTACTCTGCCGCATGTCCACCTGCTCTGCGACCGCGCCAGCGCCCATTACCTCTGGCACGTGCTGCTCGATGCGCTGGAAGAGTTCGACGGCGGTGCGCTGGGGGTCGCGGTGCTGCTCAAGGCGGGCATCCCATGACCGTCGTCGAAGCGACGGCGGTCGAGGCGGACGGCGACTATCGGGTGCCCGCCCTGCTGCGTGGCCTGAGGGTCCTGGAACTGTTCGACGCGAAGCGACGCCTGCTGACCCTGCAGGAGATCGCCGAGGGTCTCGGCGGCTCGACCTCGTCGGTCTACCGCATCGTCATGACCCTCACCGAGCTGGGCTATCTGGAGCGTCAGTCCAGGACCGGATACGGCCTGGGCATCAAGGTGGTCAGCCAGGGCTTCGCCTACCTGGCCAGCCGCGACCTGGTGGACATCGCGCAGCCCCACCTGGAACGGCTGCGCGACGTCACCTCGCTGTCCTGCCATCTGGGCATCCGCGATCGTACCGAGGTGGTCTATCTCTACCGCGCCATGGCCAGCCAGCGGCTGACGGTGAACGTCCCGGTGGGCACCCGGCTACCCTGCACCCGTACCGCCCTGGGCCGAGTGCTGCTCAGCGGCCTCGACGCCGAGGCCCTGAGCGCCCTCTACCAGCACGAGCGGCTGGATGACCAGCCACCGCCCGCGCCCCGTACCCTGCCGGAGCTGTTGCGCCTGGTCGAGCAAGACCGCCGTCAGGGTTGGGTCCTGCACCGCTCCGACTACTCCACCGCCATCGCCACCGGCATCCGCGATCATCGCGACCAACTGGTGGCGGCGCTCAACGTCTCCGGCCCCGATGCCGTGATGGATGCGGCCGCGACGCGGGAATGGGGCGGCGCCCTGCTGGCCGAGACCGCTGCGCGGATCGCCACCGAGCTGGGACACCGCCCCCACGCGGACGCCCGACGTTCCGACTAGGCCGCTGAGACGTTATGGTATACCGTAAGACCAGAATAATCAGAGCAGTGACCAGGCCGAGGTCAGCATGAGCCCTTCCCCACGTTTCTGCTGCCAGTGCGGCAGCGCCGAATTGCGTCGTGTCCAGCCTGCGGGCGATAGCCATGAACGGTTGCTGTGCACCGCCTGCGGCCATGTACTCTATGACAATCCGCGGGTGATTGCCGGGTGCCTGGTGGAGCATCAGGGCCGCTATCTGCTCTGTCGCCGGGCCATCGAGCCGCGGCTTGGCTACTGGACCCTGCCCGCGGGCTTCATGGAGAACGGCGAGAGCGCCGAGCAGGCGGCTTTGCGCGAGACCTGGGAAGAAAGCGGGGTGCGGGCGCGAATATTGGCACCCTATTCCATCTTCAACGCCACGACGGTCAATCAGGTCTATTTGATCTTTCGCGCCGAATTGATCGAGATCGCCGCCGACGCCGGTGTCGAGACCCTGGAGCGCCGCTTCTTCGCCCCGGACGAGCTGCCCTGGGCCGAACTGGCCTATCCTTCGATCCAGCAGATCCTGGAGCGCCGTCTGCACGAGCAGGCGCAGGGTCAGCATGGCCTCTATTTCGGTACGGCCGAGGCCGGGCAGTTGCATCCCTTGGGTTGATGGCGCCGGGAGCTGTTGGGCTTCGACGATGGAGCCGTCTCAGCCCAACCTACCTCGATCGTAGGTTGGGTTGAGCACCGCGAAGCCCAACACGTCCAAACTCGGTGCGCCCGTTGGGCTTCGACGATAAAACCGTCTCAACCCAACCTACGGGGGCTGGTAGGTTGGGTTGAGCGCCGCGAAGCCCAACGAGAGCGATCAGATCCCCAGGCAGAGGTACTTGATCTCCAGGTAGTCCTCGATGCCGTACTTGGAGCCTTCGCGGCCCAGGCCCGAGGCCTTGACGCCACCGAAGGGCGCGACCTCGTTGGAGATCAGGCCGGTGTTGATGCCGACCATGCCGTACTCCAGCGCCTCGGCCACGCGGAACACGCGGGACAGGTCGCGGGCATAGAAGTAGGAGGCCAGGCCGAATTCGGTGTCGTTGGCCAGCTCGATGACCTCGGCCTCGTCCTTGAAGCGGAACAGCGGCGCCAGCGGGCCGAAGGTCTCTTCCTTGGACACCTTGGCGCTCCTGGGCACGTCGGCGAGGATGGTCGGCTCGAAGTAGCTGCCGCCGTTGGCGTGGGCCTTGCCCCCGGCGATGACCCGGGCGCCCTGGCTCACGGCGTCGTCGATGTGTTCCTTGACCTTTGCCGCCGCCTTGGCGTCGATCAGCGGGCCAATGGTCACGCCCTCTTCCAGGCCGTTGCCGACCTTGAGCTTGGCCACTGCAGCCTTGAATTTCTCGGCGAAGGCGTCGTAGACACCGTCCTGGATATAGAGGCGGTTGACGCAGACGCAGGTCTGGCCAGCGTTGCGGTACTTGGAGGCGATGGCGCCTTCCACGGCCTTGTCCAGATCGGCGTCGTCGAAGACGATGAAGGGCGCGTTGCCGCCCAGTTCCAGCGACAGCTTCTTGATGGTGGGCGCGCTCTGCTCCATCAGCTTGGCACCGATCTCGGTGGAGCCGGTAAAGGAGATCTTGCGCACGATGGGGCTTTCGGTCAGCTCGGCGCCGATTTCGGCGGCGGAGCCGGTGACCACGCTCAGCACGCCCTTGGGAATGCCGGCGCGCTCGGCCAGCTCGACCAGGGCCAGGGCCGAGTACGGGGTCTGGCTGGCGGGCTTGATGACCATGGTGCAGCCGGCGGCCAGGGCCGGACCGGCCTTGCGGGTGATCATCGCGGTGGGGAAATTCCACGGCGTGATGGCGGCGGTGACGCCGATGGGCTGCTTGATCACCAGGATGCGCTTGTCGGCCTGGTGGCCGGGGATGGTATCGCCATAGATGCGCTTGGCTTCTTCGGCGAACCACTCGATGAAGGAGGCGGCGTAGACGATCTCGCCCTTGGCCTCGGCCAGCGGCTTGCCCTGCTCCAGGGTCATCAGCCGGCCCAGGTCGTCCTGGTTCTCGATCATCAGCTCGTACCAGCGCCGCAGCTTGGCCGAACGCTCCTTGGCGGTCAGCGCGCGCCAGCCCGGCAGGGCGCGATTGGCGGCGTCGATGGCACGCTTGGTCTCGGCGCGGCCGAGCTTGGGAATGGTGCCCAGGGTCTCACCGGTGGCCGGGTTGTCCACGGTGACGGTGGCACCGCTGTCGGCGTCGATCCAGGCGCCGTCGACATAGGCTTGCTGGCGAAACAGAGAAGCGTCTTGCAACATGAGCGGGGTTCCTCGGGAGGGGATTGAAGGTGGTTTTCGACAGCGCCGCCGATCATTGTGCCGAGGTAGCCTGCAGCCGGGCGGCCTGGGCCGGCGAGCCCTGGTAGGCCAGCCAGAAATACAGCGGGCAGGTCACCAGCAGCCCGAACAGCCAGGACAGATCGGCGCCCGCCACCAGGTCGGCATAGGGCCCCTTGAACAGCGCCGTGTTGGCGAACGGCAGCTGCACCAGGATGCCGACCGCATAGGCGGCGATGGCATGGCCGTTGAAGCGGCCATAGCGGCCGCCGTCGGCGGCGAACAGCGAGGGGATGTGATAGTCGCCGCGCTTGATCAGATAGAAGTCGATCAGATTGATGGAGGCCCAGGGCACCAGGATCATGGTCATGGCGAGCACCAGGCCGATGAATCTTTCGATGAAATCGGCGGAGGCCATCAGCGCCACCCCGCAGCAGCCCACCAGCACCAGACTCGACAGCACCACCTTGACCCTGACACCCGGCGTCCAGCCAGCAGCGAAGGTCTGCACGCAGGTGATGATGGCGAGCACCGCGCCATAGAGGTTGAGCGCGTTGTGACTGATGATGTTGAGCAGGAACAGCACCATCAGCACCGGACCCAGCCAGCCGGTGGCCTGGGCCACGGCAGCCATGGCGTCGCCGCCGGCCGGCACCGCCAGTACCGCCACCACACCAAAGGAAAAGGCCAGGATGGTGCCCAGGGTGGCGCCGAGATAGGTCGCCCAGAAGGGGCGCGCGATACCGACGGCTTCCGGCAGATAGCGCGAATAGTCGCTGGTGTAGGGCGAGAAGCTCAGTTGCCAGATCACCCCGAGCGACAGGGTGGCGATGAAGCCGCTGGCGTTGAGGCCGCCCCGGGTCAGGAAATCCGCCGGCAGCGGCTGGCTCAGCATCATGGCGAAGCCGGCCAGCAGTCCGGCGCCCATCACCCAGGTGCCCCAGCGATTGAGGGTATGGATGCAGCGATAGCCGATCACCCCGATGGCCGTGGCGCTCAGGGCACCGAGCACGATGGCCAGCGGCATGGGTACGACCGGCACCAGCCCCTGGATCGACTTGCCGGCTAGCACCACGTTGGAGGTGAAGAAGCCCACATAGATCAGCGCCGTGACACAGACGATCAGCAGGGCGCCATAGCGACCGAACTGACCGCGACTCTGCACCATCTGCGGGATGCCCAGGCGCGGCCCCTGGGCCGAGGCCAGGGCCAGCACCACCCCGCCGAGCAGATGCCCGAGCACGATGGCCAGCAGGCCCCAGGCCAGATTCAGGTGGAAGGACTGGACCACCATGGCGCCGGTAACGATGGGCAGCGGCGCGATATTGGTGCTGAACCAGAGCGTGAAGAGATCGCGGCTATGGCCGTGGCGTTCGGCCGGGGCGACGTGATCCACGGTATGGGTTTCGATAGCGACGGCAGAGCGAGGGGCTGCGGACATCCAGGAATTCCATTGTTGTAGTTGTGGAAGACGCCTGCTGGACAGGTCGTCCTGGTGAGCAGAAAGTATTACGGTATACCAGATTACACAACCGCCTTTTGGCTTGTGGAAGTGACGTCTGGGGGCTACCGCCGAATCTCGTCACATCTCTGCTTGCCAGTTCACGTATTATGGTATACCAATAAAAACATCGACTGGCCGAGCCGTCGCGTACCGCCAACAAGAGACACCCGAGCCCTGGGCCGAGGTGGAAGACAAGAGGTAGGCTTCTTATGAAATTTTCCCTGTTCGTGCACATGGAACGCTGGGACGAAAGCGTCAGCCATCGGCAGCTGTTCGAAGAGCTGACCGAACTGACCCTGATGGCCGAAGCCGGCGGTTTCTGCACCGTCTGGGTCGGTGAGCATCATGCGATGGAATACACCATCTCCCCCAGCCCCATGCCGATCCTGGCCAACCTGGCGGCGCGTACCTCGACCATCCGCCTGGGCGCCGGCACCCTGATCGCGCCCTTCTGGCACCCCCTGCGTGCGGCTGGCGAATGCGCCCTGCTCGACGTGATCAGTGAAGGCCGCATGGAAGTGGGCCTGGCCCGTGGCGCCTACCAGGTGGAATTCGATCGCATGGCCGGCGGCCTGCCCGCCACCGCTGGCGGCAAGCATCTGCGCGAACTGGTCCCGGCGCTGCGCAAGCTCTGGGAAGGCGACTACGCCCACGATGGCGAAGTCTGGCAATTCCCCACCTCCACCAGCGTGCCCAAGCCGATCGGCACCCCGCCGATCTGGATCGCCGCGCGGGATCCGGATTCGCACAATTTCGCGGTGGCCAACGGCTGCAACGTCATGGTCACGCCGCTGATGAAGGGCGACGAGGAAGTGGTGGACCTCAAGCACAAGTTCGACAACGCCCTGGCCAACAACCCCGGCGTAGCCCGGCCCAAGCTGATGGTGCTGCGCCACACCCATGTGCACGCGGCGGAAGAACCCGAGGGCTGGAAGATCGGCGCCCAGGCCATCGGCCGTTTCTACCGCACCTTCGATGCCTGGTTCGGTAACAAGGAAACCCCGGTCAACGGTTTCCTCGCCCCCAGTCCGGAAGAAAAGTTCGCCGGCCGCCCGGAGTTCGAGCTGGAGAACATCCGCAAGAACACCATGATCGGCACCCCCGACGAGGTCATCACCCGCCTGCGTCACTACGAGGAACTGGGCGTCGACGAATTCAGCTTCTGGTGCGACAACAGCCTGCCCTTCGCCGAGAAGAAGAAGTCGCTGCAACTGTTCATCGACAAGGTGGCGCCCGCCTTCGCCTGATCCCCGGGCTGCGTAGTGACGCGGCCCTCAACACGCTCAAGTGCGTGGCATACCATCATCCAACAGACATCCCAGGAGTCAGCATGAGTTTCGAAATCCGCAAGGTCGTCACCTATCTCGAAGAAACCCATATCGAAGGGGGCAAGACCACCGACAAGCCGGTGACCATGGCCGGCGTCGCCGTGGTGATCCGCAACCCCTGGGCTGGCCAGGGCTTCGTCGAAGACCTCAAGCCCGAGATCAAGGCCCACTGCTCCGACCTCGGCGCCTTCATCGTCGAGCGCCTGACCCGCGCCATCGGCGGTGCCGAGCGCATCGAGGCCTATGGCAAGGCGGCGGTGGTCGGCGCCGACGGCGAGATCGAACACGCCTCGGCGGTGATCCACACCCTCAGATTCGGCAACCACTACCGCGAGGCGGTCCAGGCCAAGAGCTACCTGAGCTTCACCAACAAGCGCGGTGCCCCGGGCACTTCCATCCAGATCCCCATGATGCACAAGGATGACGAGGGCCTGAGATCCCACTACATCACCCTGGAAATGCGCATCGAGGACGCACCGCGGGCCGACGAGATCGTGGTGGTGCTGGGCGCCGCCGACGGTGGCCGCCTGCATCCGCGCATCGGCAACCGCTATATCGACCTCGAGGAACTCGCGGCTGAAAAGGCGCGCTGAGGAGAATCCGCGAATGATCCGGTCTACAGACGCCAAGACCCCCGCCGGCACTGCCTACCGCATCGCCGGCGATGGCAGCCCGCTCGTCCTGATCCATGGCGTGGGGCTCAGCAAGGAGATGTGGGGCGGTCAACTCGCGGGCCTCGCGCCGCGCTACCAGGTGATCGCCTATGACATGCTCGGCCATGGCGAGAGCCAGCGCCCGGCGGCGCAGGCGACGCTCGACGACTATGCCGCGCAGCTCACCGAACTGCTCGATCACCTGGGGCTGGCAACGGCCGTGGTGGTCGGCTTCTCCATGGGCGGCCTGGTGGCCCGGGCCTTCGCCCTCGGCCATCCGCAGCGACTGGACGCCCTGGTGATCCTCAACAGCGTGTTCAATCGCTCGGTGGAGCAGCGAAGCGGGGTCCTGGAGCGAACCCGCCAGGCCGAACTCGAAGGCCCCGACGCCAACCTGGATAGCGCCCTGGCGCGCTGGTTCAGCCGCGAGTACCAGGGCGCCAACCCGGCGCAGATCCAGGCGCTGCGGCAGGCCTTCGCCAGCAATGACCCCCAGGGCTATCTGACCACCTATGCCCTGTTCGCCACCCAGGACCGCTATGGCGCCGAGCGCCTGGACAGCATCCAGGTACCCACCCTGGTGGCCACTGGCGAACTGGACAGCGGCTCGACCCCGGAGATGGCGCGCCAGCTGGCCGCGCGGATTCCGCGCGCGCGCACTGCCGTGCTGGCCGACCAGCGCCATATGATGCCGGTCGAGTCACCCAAGCTGGTCAACGCCCTGCTACTGGACTTCCTCAACGACGCCCTGGCCAAGGCCCCTTCCACTTCCATCAAGGGATACGTGGCATGACCCTGCAACGTTTTCAGATGTGCATCGACGGCGAATGGACCGCGGCCCAGTCGGGCCGTACCTTCGCCAGTCTCGATCCGGCCACCGCGACAGCCTGGGCGGAATTGCCCGACGCCGATGCCGACGACGTCGACCGCGCGGTCCAGGCCGCCCAGCGGGCCTTCGAGGCGCCGGCCTGGCGTGGCCTGACCGCCAGCGCCCGCGGCAAGCTCCTGCGCCGGCTGGGCGATCTCATCGCCGCCAACAAGGAAGCCCTGGCCCAGCTGGAAAGCCGCGACAACGGCAAGCTGATCCGCGAGACCCGCGGCCAGGTCGGCTACCTGCCGGAATTCTTCCACTACACGGCGGGCCTCGCCGACAAGCTCGAAGGCGGCACCCTGCCCCTCGACAAGACCGACCTCTTCGCCTACACCGTGCACGAACCGCTGGGCGTGATCGCCGGCATCGTGCCCTGGAACAGCCCGCTGTACCTGACCGCCATCAAGGTCGCCCCGGCCCTGGCCGCCGGCAACACCGTGGTGATCAAGCCGTCCGAGCATGCCTCGGCCACCATCCTGGAGCTGGCGCGACTGGCCCTGGAAGCCGGCATTCCGCCGGGCGTGTTCAACGTGGTGACCGGTTATGGTCCGGGCGCCGGCGCGGCCCTCACCCGCCATCCGCTGGTGCGCAAGATCGCCTTTACCGGCGGTGCCGCCACGGCCCGCCATGTGGTCCGCGCCAGCGCCGAGAACTTCGCCAAGCTGAGCCTGGAGCTGGGCGGCAAGTCGCCCAACATCATCTTCGCCGACGCCGACCTCGATAGCGCGGTCAACGGCGCGGTGGCCGGTATCTATGCCGCCTCCGGGCAGAGTTGCGTGGCCGGCTCGCGGCTGCTGGTGCAGGACGAGATCTACGACGAATTCATCACCCGACTGGTAGAGCGTGCCCAGCGCATCCGCATCGGCAATCCCCAGGATGACGCCAGCGAGATGGGCCCCATGGCCACCGAGCAGCAGCTCGCCATCGTCGAGCGGCTGGTGGAGGCGGCCCTGGCCGAAGGCGCCACCCTTCGCCTGGGCGGCAAGCGACCCGACACCGGCAGCGCCGGCTGGTACTACGAACCCACCCTGCTGGAATGCGACCGGCACTCGCTGCGCATCATGCAGGAGGAAGTCTTCGGCCCGGTGGCCGCGGTGATCCGCTTCAAGGACGAGGCCGAGGCCCTGCGCCTGGCCAACGACAGCGAGCTGGGACTCGCCGCCGGTATCTGGACCCGCGACCTGGGTCGTGCCCATCGCCTGGCGCGGGATATCCGCTCCGGCATCATCTGGGTCAACACCTATCGCGCGGTCTCGGCCATGGCGCCGATCGGCGGTTTCAAGAACAGCGGCTACGGCCGCGAGAGCGGCATCGACTCTGTTCTGGCCTATACCGAAACCAAAACGGTATGGATCAATCTGTCCCAGGCGCCGATGCCCGATCCCTTTGTAATGCGTTAAACGAGGTTGGCAGTCATGATCGATCCCGCAATCTACAAGCAAGTGATGGGCGCCTTTCCGTCCGGCGTCACCGTGGTCACCACGCTGGACGCCGAGGGCAACCTCGCCGGCCTGACCGCCAGCGCCTTCAGCGCCCTGTCGCTGGACCCGGCGCTGGTGCTCTTCTGCCCCAACTACAGCTCCGACACCTATCCCCTGCTGCGTGACGGCAAGGGCTTCGCCATCCACCTGCTGAGCGCCGAACAGCAGCGTATCGCCTACGCCTTCGCCAGCAAGGGCAAGGACAAGACCCAGGGTATCGAATGGACGCGCAGCGCCCTGGGCAATCCGCTGCTGGCGGACGCCACCGCGGTGATCGAGTGCGAGCTGTGGCGCGAGTACGACGGCGGCGACCACGCCATCATCGTCGGGGCGGTGAAGAATCTCATCGTACCGGACCAGGAGGTGATCCCGATGCTCTATCACCGGGGCCGGATGGGCGCCGCGCCGATCTATGCCTGAGCGGACGGGCCCATGAACGCCTGCAGGGGGCATGCTAGACTTGCCCTCTTACGCCCTGGCGAGCACGCAGGCCCCACGTAGTCGCGTGCCTCGTCGTCGCCTGTAGAACCGGTCCGCCAGAGAGCCCCATGAGACGCGCGCAACTAGACGACAGCTTCAAGATCACCCGCAGCCCGGTCACCCTGCGTGAAATGGTGTGCAATCGCCTGCGCCAGGCGATCCTGAACTTCCAGTTGCTGCCGGGTGACCGCCTGGTGGAGCGCGATCTCTGCGACCGCCTGGGCGTGAGCCGCACCTCGGTGCGCGAGGCCCTGCGTCATCTCGAATCCGAAGGCCTGGTGGAATTCGCCGATGCCCGTGGGCCGCGCGTCGCAATCATCACGCTGGAGGATGCCTGCGACCTCTATGAGCTGCGCTGCGTGCTGGAAGGCCTGATCGTGCAACTCTTCACCCTGCGCGCCGGCCCCAAGGAGATCGCCGCGCTGGAACAGGCCCTGGCGGAAAACCGCGAGGCCCTGGAGGGCGCCGAACTGCCGGAGGTGATCGAGACCGTGCAGAATTTCTACGACGTGCTCATGGAAGGCTGCGGCAACCGCGTCGCCGCCACCCAGCTGCGCCAGTTGCAGGCGCGGGTCAGCTACCTGAGAGCCACCTCGGTCTCCCAGGCCAATCGCCGTCAGGCGAGCAATGCCGAGATGGAGCGCATGGTCGCGGCGATCCGCAGCGGTGATGCCCTGGCCGCCCACCAGGCATCGGTGGATCACGTGCGCGCCGCCGCCAAGGTGGCCCTCGACTACCTGCAGCGGCAGCAGGAGCACCAGGGCGAACAGGCGCGCGAGCTGTTCATCCCCCGCGTGCAGGACGAGCCGCGCATCGAACGCTAGCCGTCTTCGGCCAGACGCGGCAGTGCCGTGCCTGGCCGCCTCTCTCAGAGTCCTTCGACGATGAAGATCTCGGCCCGAGCCGCCGTCTGCCGGTGCCCGCAGGCGTCCTGATACTCCGCCGAGCGATAGCAGGCCAGGGCCTGTTCGTAGGAATCGAATTCGATCACCACCCGGCGCGTCGCCCAGCCTTCGCCTTCCAGCTGCTCGGCGCGTCCGCCCCGGGCGAGGAAGCGACCGCCGTAGCGGGCGAAGGCCGCCGGGGCGCGCTCCGTATAGCCGCGATAAGCCTCGGGATCGGTCACATCGACCTCTGCAATCCAATAACCTTTCATGGCACCTTGCCTCTTTCGCTGCGATTTGTCTCATGGTATACCAGATTACATAGCAATCCAGAACCCTGAGAGGTTGTCGTGGCCATCCATCCCATCGAAGCGATCATCGAGGATTTCCGTGCCGGCAAGATGGTCATCCTGGTCGATGACGAAGACCGCGAGAACGAGGGCGACATCCTGCTCGCCGCCGATGCCTGCACCCCGGCGGCGATCAGCTTCATGGCGCGCGAAGCCCGCGGCCTGATCTGCCTGACGCTGACCGAAGAACGCTGCCGCCAGCTCAACCTGATGCAGATGGTCAGCGACAACGGCACCGTCCACGGCACCGCCTTCACCGTGTCCATCGAAGCCGCCACGGGCGTCACCACCGGTATCTCGGCGGCGGACCGAGCGCGCACCATCGAAGCGGCGGTGGCGCCGGATGCCACCCCGCGCGATCTGGTCCAGCCCGGCCACATCTTTCCCCTGCGCGCTCGCGACGGCGGCGTGCTGACTCGCGCCGGCCATACTGAGGCCGGGTGCGACCTGGCACGGCTGGCCGGTCGCGATCCTTCGGCCGTGATCGTCGAGGTGATGAACGACGATGGCAGCATGGCCCGCCGACCGGACCTGGAGCGCTTCGGCGAACGCCACGGCATCAAGCTGGGCACCATCGCCGACCTCATCCATTACCGACTGCGCCATGAACACACCGTCACCCGCATCGGCGAAAGCGAATTGCCGACGGTGCACGGCACCTTCCGCCTGCTGACCTACGAGGACCGCATCGAGGGCGGCGTGCACCTGGCCATGGTGATGGGCGACATCGACCGCGAGACCCCCACCCTGGTCCGCGTCCATGCCCTGGACCCGTTGCGCGACCTGGTCGGCGCCGAATACAGCGGCCCGCCGAGCTGGACCCTGTGGGCTGCTCTGGAACGCGTCGCCCAGGAAGGCCACGGCATCGTGGTGGTGCTCGCCAACCATGAATCCTCCCAGGCATTGCTGGCCAGGGTGCCCTCGCTGACCCAACCCAAGCGGCTGTTCGAGCGCTCCCAGTCGCGCATCTATGCCGAGGTGGGCACCGGGGCGCAAATCCTGCAAGACCTGGGCGTCGGGCGTATCCGCCACCTGGGTCTGCCGCTGCGCTATGCCGGCCTGACCGGGTACGAACTGGAGATCGTCGAGACCCTGCCGTTCCCTGGCTGAAGCGCCTTTCAGAGGCCTTTGACAGGCTTGTAAAAAGTTTGGAATACCATAATATCGGATTATGCCAGGGCTCGTGACAAACGGGCTCGATAGAACAAGTCCAAGGCCTCCCTATTCTGGCCCCTGGCCGCACTGCTCTTAGAACGGACGAGGCATCCCTGCCGCGTCGATCCAATAACAGAGAGGGCATCAAGATGTTGCTGAAGCGCAAAGTCGTATCCATTGCCGTCGCCGGCCTGCTCGCCACCCTGGGCGTCCAGGCCCAGGCGGAAAGCCTCAACTTCACCAGCTGGGGCGGCACTACCCAGGACGCTCAGAAGAAAGCCTGGGCCGGCCCCTTCACCCAGCAGACCGGCATCCAGGTGGTGCAGGACGGCCCCACCGACTACGGCAAGCTGCAGGCCATGGTGCAGAGTGGCAATGTGCAATGGGACGTGGTCGACGTGGAGGCGGACTTCGCCCTGCGCGCCGCCCAGCAGGGCCTGCTGGAGCCGCTGGACTTCAAGACCATCGACCGCAGCAGGATCGATCCGCGCTTCGTCAACGATCATGCCGTGGGCTCCTTCTTCTTCTCCTTCGTGCTCAGCTACAACCAGGGCAAGCTGGGCAGCAAGCAGCCACAGGACTGGTCGGCGCTGTTCGACACCACCACCTATCCCGGCAAGCGAGCACTCTACAAGTGGCCGAGCCCCGGCGTGCTGGAACTGGCCCTGCTGGCCGATGGGGTGCCCAAGGACAAGCTCTATCCGCTGGACCTGGATCGCGCCTTCAAGAAGCTCGACACCATCAAGAAGGACATCGTCTGGTGGGGCGGCGGCGCCCAGTCGCAGCAGCTGCTCGCCTCTGGTGAAGCGACCCTGGGGCAGTTCTGGAACGGCCGGGTCTATGCCCTGCAGCAGGACGGCGCGCCGGTGGGCGTGAGCTGGAAGCAGAATCTGGTCATGGCCGACATGCTGGTGGTGCCCAAGGGGGCCAAGAACAAGGAGGCGGCGATGAAATTTCTCGCCGAGGCCAGCGGCGCCCGCGGCCAGGCCGAGTTCGCCAACCTCACCGCCTACGCGCCGGTCAACCTCGACAGCGTCGCCAAACTGACCCCGGACCTGGCCAAGAATCTGCCCACCGCCTACGGCAGCGAGCAGGTCACCCTGGACTTCGCCTATTGGGCCCAGCACGGTGGCGAGATCGCCAGTCGCTGGAACGAATGGCTGGTGAAATGACATGTCCGCCTCCAGCTCCAGCCGGGCGGTGCTCGGCTCCGCCAAGGACACCCCGCGTCCGCTGAGCGACCCGGCGCGGACCCGGGGTGAACGCGCCGTACGCTGGAAGGGGGCGAGTCACCTCGTCCCTGCCCTGCTGTTCCTCGGCCTGTTCTTCCTGGTTCCGTTGATCGGTCTGCTCCTGCGCGGGTTCCTCGAACCCGTGCCGGGCCTCGGCAACTACCAGACGCTGTTCGCCAACGGTGCCTATGCCCAGGTATTGCTCAACACCTTCGGCGTCGCCGCGCTGGTGACGCTCTTCAGCGTGCTGATCGGCTTTCCGCTGGCCTGGACCATTACCCTGATGCCACGCGGCTGGGGCCGCTGGCTGTTCAACATCGTGCTGCTGTCGATGTGGACCAGCCTGCTGGCCCGCACCTACGCCTGGCTGGTGCTGCTGCAGGGTTCGGGGGTGATCAACAAGCTGCTCATGGCGATGGGGCTGATCGACGAGCCCTTGGCCATGGTCAACAACCTGACCGGGGTGGTGATCGGCATGACCTACATCATGATCCCCTTCATCGTGCTGCCCTTGCAGGCGACCCTTCAGGCCATGGACCCCATGGTGCTGCAGGCCGGCGCCATCTGCGGCGCCAGTCCCTGGACCAACTTCCGCAAGGTGTTCCTGCCGATGTGCCGTTCCGGCCTGGGCTCGGGTGCGCTGATGGTGTTCGTCATGTCGCTCGGCTACTACGTCACCCCCGCGCTGCTGGGTGGGGCGCAGAACATGATGCTGCCGGAATTCATCATCCAGCAGGTGCAGTCGTTCCTCAACTGGGGTCTGGCCAGCGCCGCCGCGGCGTTGCTCATCGTCATCGCCCTGGTGCTGTTCGCCCTCTATCTCAGGCTGCAACCGGAATCCCCGGTCGACCCCCAGAACGCGAGGTAACCCCATGCTGCTCACTCCAAGTGCCCTCGGCTGGCGGCTGCGCGGTGGCCTGCTGCTGGTCACCGGCGCCATCGCCGCGGTGCTCCTGCTGCCCATCGTCTTCATCGTGCTGCTGTCGTTCGGCTCCTCCCAGTGGCTGGTCTTCCCGCCACCGGGCTGGACGCTGAAGTGGTACCAGCAATTCTTCGCCAACCCGGAATGGATGCAGGCGGCGCTGGCCAGCCTCAAGGTGGCGCTGCTGACCACCCTGGTCTCGGTGGCCCTGGCGGTACCCTGCGCCTTCGCCCTGGTACGCGGCAAATTTCCCGGGCGCAAGACGCTCTATGCGGTCTTCACCCTGCCGATGATCGTGCCGCTGGTGGTGATCGCCGTGGCCATCTATGCGCTGTTCCTGCGTCTGGGCTACACCGGCACCCTGCTGGCCTTCGTGGTCAGCCACGTGATCGTCGCCCTGCCCTTCGCGCTGATCGCCGTCATCAATTCGCTCAAGCTGTTCGATCAGTCCATCGAGGATGCCGCGGTGATCTGCGGTGCCTCGCGCCTGCAGGCGATCTACCGGGTGACCCTGCCTGGCATCTGGCCGGGGGTGTTCGCCGGGGCTCTATTTGCCTTCCTGGTGTCCTGGGACGAGGTGGTGCTGAGCGTGATGATGGCCAGCCCCAACCTGCAGACCCTGCCGGTGAAGATGTGGGCGACCCTGCGCCAGGACCTGACGCCGGTGATCGCCGTGGCCTCCACCGTGCTGATCGGCCTTTCCCTGCTGGTGATGCTCGCGGCTGCCCTGCTGCGCCGCCGCCAACCCCTTTCCCGCTGAGCTCCCGGAGCCTGCCATGAGCGCCGTACTCCAGAACCACACCCCCGCGGCCCCGCTGGTCCGCCTGCAGAACCTCAACAAGCACTACGGCGACTTCACCGCCGTGGACGATCTCACGCTGGACATCCAGGAGGGTGAATTCCTCACCTTCCTCGGCTCCAGCGGTTCCGGCAAGTCCACCACCCTGTCGATGCTGGCCGGCTTCGAGACCCCCAGCTCCGGCGCCATCAGCGTCGCCGGTCGCTCGCTGCTGCGGGTGCCGCCACACCAGCGCGACATCGGCATGGTGTTCCAGCGCTATTCGCTGTTTCCGCACCTCTCGGTGCGCGACAACATCGGTTTCCCCCTGGACATCCGCAAGGTCGGCGCGGCCGAGCGCAACCAGCGGGTCGACGCCATGCTGCGCCTGGTGCAGCTCGATGCCTTCGCCCATCGGCGGCCGGCGCAGCTCTCCGGCGGCCAGCAGCAGCGGGTGGCCATCGCCAGGGCGCTGGTCTATGAACCGCGCATCCTGCTGATGGACGAACCCCTCGGCGCCCTGGACAAGAAGCTCCGCGAAGACCTGCAGGACGAATTGCGCCAGCTGCACCGGCGACTGGGAATCACCATCGTCTACGTGACCCACGACCAGGAAGAAGCCCTGCGGCTGTCGCAGCGCATCGCCATCTTCAGTCACGGGCGCATCGTCGGCCTGGGCAGTGGCTACGACCTCTACCAGAATCCGCCGAATGCCTTCGTCGCGGCCTTCCTCGGCAACTCCAACTTCCTCAAGGTCACCGCCCGGGCCCAGGCCCATTGCACCTTCGAAGGTCAGGAGCTGGCGATGCGCCCGACCGCCGGCTTCAGACCGGAGCAGGCGTTGCTGCTGATGCTGCGACCGGAAAAGCTGCAGCTGCTGACTACCGAACAGGCCGCGACCCTGCCCATGCCGGCGGGCTGGAACGAGATCCCGGCACGGGTCGGCGAGGCACTGTTCCTGGGCGAGAGCCAGAGCTGCATGCTGCAGACCGCGGGGGGCGCCCAGTTGATGGTCAAGTCGCTGGCCCATGCCCAGGGCCTGCAGCCTGGCCAGGTGGTACGGCTGCGCTGGGCGGCCAGCGATGCCTGCGTCTATACCGAGTGGAACGAAGCCGACCTGAGCAAGGCCGCCGCGCACTGAAGTCCCTGCATGGCAGCGCGGATCGCCGCCCTGCCTTCGTTACCCGCCGAGCGCGATCCGACCGGCCAGGTCAGCGGCCTCACCTCCCAGCGCGCGGCGTTCCTCCCTGCATGACCCACCTCGCGCGTCCGGATCCGGGCGCGCGCAGCACGCCGGATCGCCGGCAGCGGGTTGGCGAAGGCCAGGACCCGCACTGACGTTCGCGAGGAGAGCGCTCGCCGCAGCCGCCTTCGCCCGGCGAGCCTCATCCGCCCCTGTGGAGGGTCGAGGCCTTTGACGTGCCTACAGGCGGAAGCGACTGATCCGGGCGGTCAATTCCGCACCCAGCTGTCCCAGTTCCGCGCTGGCCGCGGACATCTCCTGGCTGGAACTGACACTGGCTTCCGCCAGGGCCTCGACGACGGCGACGCTCTGCCCGACCTCACCGGCGACCCGGCTCTGCTCTTCGGCGGCGGCCGCGATCTGCAGGTTCATCGCCTGCATGCTCGTGACCTGGCTGCCGATGAGTTGCAACGCCTCGCCAGCGTGCTGGATCAGGGTCACCGCCTGGCCGGTCTGCGAACGACTGGCGTCCATGCGCGCCGCGGCCTGAGCGGCGCGGCCACGCAGATCGGCGACGCTGCGCTCGATCTCGGTGACCGACTGCTGGGTGCTACGAGCCAGGTTGCGCACCTCGTCCGCCACCACCGCGAAGCCACGTCCGGCCTCCCCGGCGCGGGCCGCCTCGATGGCCGCGTTGAGCGCCAGCAGGTTGGTCTGCTCGGCGACCGCCTTGATGACCCCGGTGACCGTGCCGATACGCTCGCTCTCGCGCAACAGCGCATCCATCGCCGTGGCGGCCTGCACCATCTCCTGCACCAGCGCGTCAACCGCGGTGATCGCCTGGCGTACCCGTGCATCGCCATCGTCCGCCGCGCGCTCGACCTGCCGAGAGGTCTGGGACGCCATTTCGGCATGGGTGGCCACCTCCTGGGCACTGGCGGTCAACTGCACGATGGCGGTAGCCACCAGGCGCGTTTCCTGGCCCTGGCGTTCCACTCCGTCACGCGTCCGCTCGGCGCTGCCGGTGAGCCCCTGAGCCGCGCCTTGCAGCTGCGTGGTGCTCTCCCGGACCTGGCCGACCAGCTCGCGCAAGCCGGCGGTCATCTCGCCCATGCTGGCCTGCAACTGACCGAGTTCGTCCCGCCGCGTCACCGGCGGCACGGACGACAGATCACCACCGGCGATGCGCCGGGCCTGCTGCAGCGAGGCGCGCAGCGGCTGCATCAGTTGGCGGGTGATGAGCCAGCCGGCCAGCAGACCGGCCAGCAACGCCAGCACGCTGATCAGCGCCAGCCAGCGATAGGCCTGCTCGCTGGCCGCCTCGCGCTGGACGATGGTCTGGCGCACCAGCTGGCGCCCGGTGTCGAGCAGGCGGTCTTCCAGGCCGCGCAGTGCCTCGGCGGCCTGGGCGGCCTGCTGGTTGGCCTGCTGGAAGGTGCCTATGGAGTCCTGGTAATGCAGCAGTGCCTCTTCGGCCCGCCGCAGGATGGGCGCGTCGCGGCTGGAGGCACTGGCCAGGCGGCGTTGCAGTTCGGCGACCGTGGCCGTCATGTCGGCATTCGCCTTGGCCTCCTGGGCGGGATCGCCACCGAGCAGGTAGCGCTGCAGGCTGTACCTCACCTCGCGCAGGCGGCGCTCCAGTACGCCGATGGCCCGGAATTGGCCGAGTCGCTGGCCGGGATAGAGTTCGGGTGCTTCGTTGGTGGCCAGGTTCTGCTCGATCTCACCCACGCCCTGCAACGCTTCGTCGGCACGGGTGCCGAGCAGGGTCGCCGCTTCACCGCGCCGCTTATAGGCGCTCACCTGAGCGGTAAAGGTCTGCGCATAGGCAGCGGCCAATTCGCTCTGCGCGTCGAGCAGGTGCTGGCTGGCGGCGTCCAGGCCCAGCCGCTGCAATGCCGCCTGCTGCTCGCGCAAGGCGGCCAGACGCGCCGTCACCGGCTGGGCCACGGCTTCGCCGACCGCCTGGGCATAGGCCTGCCGGGCGATGCCCAGGTCCTTCGCCGCCTCGGTGAGTTCACCGATGGCCGCCAGGCGGTCGCCGCTGCGCGCCAGCAGGCCGATGGTGCTCCACCCGGTCGCGGCGATGGCCAGGGTCAGCAGCAGGACGCTGCCAAAACCCAGGGCCAGCTTGAGGGTCGTCTTCAGATCCTTGAACCAGGTGCGCATACCCATCTCCTTATCGAAGCGAGGCTCTTGGCAAGCCCCGGCTGAACCACCCAATAGATGGATTATGGTATACCAACCGACATTCAAGGCGTCGTCCTTTGTCTCCGCCAGCGCCACGTTCATCCGGTCCGACGGAAGCCCTGTTGCGGGGTGCGCCTAACGTTCACGGGCCTCGCCACTCGCCGACACCAGGAACTGGCGAAACGCCTGGGCACCGGCCCCTAGGCGGTCTTCGGGACTCCAGATTAGGCCCAACTCCATGGGCGGGATGGCGTCGGCCACCGGCCGGGCTTCCAGTTTGCGGCCTTCCAGCGACCAGCCGCGATAGAGCATGTCGGAGAGGATGGTCACGCCGAAGCCATGGGCGACCAGGCCGCGCAGGGACTCCATGGACGAGGTCTTGAACACCACGTTGGGCGCAAGACCCGCCGCGTGCCAGTAGCGCAGGGTCGAGGTCTCGCCTTCGTCCACCGTGGCGAGGATGTAGGGATAGGGAGCGATGTCGGCCAGGGTGACGCGCTCCGCTGCCAGCAGCGGATGGGCGCTGGGCAGCCAGAGCTGGCGCGGCGAGCGCATCAGGAGATGACGTTCGAAGGGCTGGGTGGCGTCGACGTTGGAGATGACGGTGAGGCCCAGCTCCAGGGTGCCATCGGTGATGCCGGCCTCGATGCTGGGCCGGTCCATGTCGCGCAGGTCGATGTCGATCTGCGGATAGCTGCGCTTGAAGCGCGCCAGCAGGGTCGGCAGGTAGTAGCCGAGCACCGCATAGGAGGCGCCGACGCGCGCCTGGCCAGTCAGGGCATGGCTCTGGAACAGTGGCTGGCTGACGGCGTCCTGCAGGGTGTCGAGGATGTGCCGGGCATGGTGATAGAACTGATGCCCCTCGGCCGTGAGCTTGACGCCGTGGGGCAGGCGCTCGAATAGCCGCACGGCGAGCAGCGCCTCCAGCTGGCTGACCGCCGTGGTGACCGCCGACTGGCTGACGTTGACCGCGCTGGCGGCCAGGGAAAACTGGCTGTTCTCGGCGGCGGCGACGAAGTAGCGCAGCTGCCGCATCGAAATATCCTTGAGCACTGCCATCTGATTTTCCAATACCTGGATTCTATTTTTATCGTTTCACGATAGCGCATTTCCTCTCCTAGACTCAGAGGCACAGGCGCGCCGCCTTCCTCTCGCGGTCGCCATGACAAGAATAATGAACAGGAGGACGGACCATGCGCGCCCTGGCGCCCGCGTTCCTCAGCCGCGCTCCGTGCGCACCCTTGTCCTGCCGTCGGCCGCCCTGCCCGACGGTTTTCCAGCGTCCACCTGCGCGCCACGCCCGCGCCTGGCCATCAGCGCTGCCCCGTCCTGTTTCTTTCAGCTCCGCGCCGTACCGGGTGGCCGCCCCATGCGCGCCCGATCGGCCGACCGCTCTCACCCGACAATCCCAACAACAGGTGACCCCATGAGCTACCCGAGTCTCAACTTCGCCCTGGGCGAGACCCTCGATCTGCTGCGCGATCAGGTGCGCACCCTGGTCGCCCGCGAGGTAGCGCCTCGCGCGGGCGAGATCGATGCCAGCAACAGCTTTCCCATGGACCTGTGGCGCACCTTTGGTGACCTGGGCTTGCTCGGCATCACCGTGGGCGAGGAATACGGCGGCTCCGGACTCGGCTATCTGGCCCATGCGGTGGCCATGGAGGAGATCAGCCGCGGCTCCGCCTCGGTCGCCCTGTCCTATGGCGCCCACTCCAATCTCTGTGTCAACCAGGTCCACCGCAATGGCAGCGCCGAGCAGAAGGCGCGCTACCTGCCCCGGCTGGTCAGCGGCGAGCACATTGGCGCCCTGGCCATGAGCGAACCCAATGCCGGCTCGGACGTGGTCTCCATGAAGCTGCGCGCCGACCGCCGCGGCGATCGCTTCGTGCTCAACGGCAGCAAGACCTGGATCACCAACGGGCCCGATGCCCACACCTATGTCATCTATGCCAAGACCGAGCCGGAGAAGGCTGCCCATGGCATCACCGCCTTCATCGTCGAGCGTGACTGGACCGGTTTCAGCCGCGGCAGCAAGTTCGACAAGCTGGGCATGCGCGGCTCCAACACCTGCGAGCTGTTCTTCGACGACGTGGAGGTGCCGGAGGAAAACGTGCTGGGCCAGGTCAATGGCGGGGTCAGGGTGCTGATGAGCGGCCTGGACTACGAGCGCGTGGTCCTCGCCGGCGGCCCGGTGGGCATCATGCAGGCCTGCCTGGACGTGGTCCTGCCCTACGTCCATGACCGCAAGCAATTCGGCCAGAGCATCGGCGAATTCCAGCTGATCCAGGGCAAGGTGGCCGACCTCTACACCGGCCTCGCCGCCAGCCGCGCCTATCTCTATGCGGTGGCCCAGGCCTGCGACCGCGGCGAGACCACCCGCAAGGACGCTGCCGGGGTGATCCTCTATACCGCCGAGAAGGCTACCCAGATGGCGCTGGAAGCCATCCAGATCCTGGGTGGCAACGGCTATATCAACGAATACCCCACCGGCCGCCTGCTGCGCGACGCCAAGCTCTACGAGATCGGCGCCGGCACCAGTGAGATTCGCCGCATGCTGATCGGCCGCGAGCTGTTCAACGAAACCCGGTGAGGACGCCTTAATGACCGTGCTGACCTCCACCCTGAACCGGCGCACCCCGGACTACCAGCGCAACGCCGCCGCCATGGCAGCGCAGCTGGCCCGGCTCGACCAATTGCTGGCGCGCATCCGCGAAGGCGGCGGTACCAAGGCCCAGGCGCGCCATACCGCGCGCGGCAAGCTGCTGCCCCGCCAGCGCATCGATCTCCTGCTGGACCCGGGCTCGCCCTTCCTGGAGATCGGCGCCCTGGCCGCCCTCGACGTCTACGAGGAAGAGGTACCGGCCGCCGGGGTGGTGGCCGGCATCGGCCGCATCGAGGGCGTCGAGTGCATGATCATCGCCAACGACGCCACCGTGAAAGGCGGCTCCTACTATCCGCTGACGGTGAAAAAGCACCTGCGCGCCCAGGCCATCGCCCTGCAGAATCGCCTGCCCTGCCTCTATCTGGTGGACTCCGGCGGCGCCAACCTGCCGCGCCAGGAAGACGTCTTCCCCGACCGCGAGCACTTCGGGCGGATCTTCTTCAACCAGGCGACCATGAGCGCCCAGGGTATCCCGCAGATCGCCGTGGTCATGGGCTCCTGCACCGCCGGCGGCGCCTATGTGCCGGCCATGAGCGACGAGACCATCATGGTGCGCCAGCAGGCCACCATCTTTCTCGCCGGCCCGCCACTGGTGAAGGCCGCCACCGGCGAGGTGGTCAGCGCCGAGGAACTGGGCGGCGCCGATGTCCACTGCCGTACCTCCGGCGTGGCCGATCACTACGCCGAGAACGACGCCCATGCCCTGGCCCTGGCGCGGCGCTGCATCGCCAACCTCAACTGGCGCAAGCTGGGCGAGCTGCAACTGAAGACGCCCAGCGCACCGCTGTATCCGGCCGAGGAGCTGCACGGCCTGGTCCCGGTCGATCCCAAGCAGCCGCTGGAGGTGCGCGAGGTGATCGCGCGGCTGGTGGACGGCAGCGTCTTCGATGAATTCAAGGCGCAATTCGGTACCACGCTGGTCTGCGGCTTCGCTCATCTGCACGGCCATCCGGTGGCCATCCTCGGCAACAACGGCATCCTCTTCGCCGAATCGGCGCAGAAAGGCGCGCACTTCATCGAACTGGCCTGCCAACGCCGCATCCCGCTGCTGTTCCTGCAGAACATCACCGGCTTCATGGTCGGCAAGAAATATGAAGAAGGCGGCATCGCCAAGCACGGTGCCAAGCTGGTTACCGCGGTGGCCTGCGCCCGGGTGCCCAAGTTCACCGTGATCATCGGTGGCAGCTTTGGCGCCGGCAACTACGGCATGTGCGGTCGCGCCTACGATCCACGCTTCCTGTGGATGTGGCCCAACGCGCGCATCGGCGTGATGGGCGCCGAGCAGGCGGCCGGGGTGCTGGTGCAGGTCAAGCGCGAGCAGGCCGAACGGGCCGGCGAGGCCTTCGACGACGAAGAGGCGGCGCGCATCAAGGGCCCCATCGTCGAGCAGTACGAGCGCCAGGCCCATGCCCATTACTCCAGCGCGCGGTTGTGGGATGACGGGGTGATCGACCCGGCCCAGACCCGCGAGGTCCTCGCCCTGGCCCTGTCGGCCAGTCTCAACGCCCCGCTCGAGCCGACGACCTTCGGCATCTTCCGGATGTAGGCCATGACTGACTTCCACACCCTGGAACTGATCCGCGATCCGCGCGGCTTCGCCACCCTCTGGCTCGACCGTCCGGATCGCCACAATGCCCTGGATGCGCAGCTGATCGCCGAGCTGGGCACCGTGCTGGCCGAGATCGCCAGCGATCAGGAACTGCGCTTCCTGCTCCTGCGCGGCCGCGGGCGGCACTTCTGCGCCGGCGCCGACCTGGCCTGGATGCAGGCCTCGGCCAATCTGGACGCCGCCGCCAACCGCGCCGACAGCGAGCGGCTGGCCGAGGTGATGTATCGCCTGCAGGCCCTGCCGCTGCCCACCCTGGCGGTGGTCCAAGGCGCGGCCTTTGGCGGCGCCGTGGGCCTGGTCAGCTGCTGCGACCTGGCCCTGGCCGCCAGTGACGCTACCTTCTGCCTGTCGGAGGTGCGCATCGGCCTGGTGCCGGCGGTCATCGGCCCCTTCGTGATCCGCGCCTTGGGCGAGCGGGCAGCGCGGCGCTACATGCTCGGCGCCGAGCGCTTTTCCGGCGAACGCGCCGCCGAGCTGGGCCTGGTGGCCGAGACCGCCGCGACCGCCGACCTGGAGGCCCTGGTCGAGGCCTGGATCGCCCGGCTGCTGGAAAATGGCCCCCAGGCATTGCGCGCCTGCAAGCGGCTGCTGGACGGCGCTGGCGAAGGCACACCCAGCGCCCAGGTGCGCTCGTTCACCGAGAGCCTGATCGCCGCCGTGCGCGTCACCCCCGAAGCCCAGGAAGGCCTGCAGGCCTTCCTGGAAAAACGTCGCCCCGCCTGGCAGGAGAACTCGCCATGACCTTCGACCGTCTGCTGGTCGCCAACCGCGGCGAGATCGCCTGTCGGGTGATGCGCACCGCCAAGGCCCTCGGCCTGGGCACCGTCGCCGTGCACAGCGCCATCGATGCTGGCGCCCGTCACGTGCGCCAGGCCGACCAGGCGGTGGACCTGGGCGGGACCAAGCCGGCCGACAGCTATCTGCTGGGCGAGCGCATCATCGCCGCCGCCCTGACCACCGGCGCCCAGGCGATCCATCCCGGCTACGGCTTTCTCTCCGAGAACGCCGCCTTCGCCGAGGCGGTGGCCGCGGCCGGGCTGGTCTTCGTCGGGCCACCCGCGGCAGCGATCCGCGCCATGGGCAGCAAGTCCGCGGCCAAGGCGCTGATGACCGACGCCGGAGTGCCCCTGGTGCCGGGGTATCACGGCGAGGACCAGTCCCTGGCCAGCTTTCGCGACGCCGCGGCGCGCATCGGCTATCCGGTGCTGCTCAAGGCCACCGCCGGCGGCGGCGGCAAGGGCATGAAGATCGTCGAGCGCGAAGCCGACCTGGCCGAAGGCCTCGCCTCGGCCCAGCGCGAAGCGCGCGCGGCCTTTGGCGATGCGCGGATGCTGGTGGAGAAATACGTGCTGCAACCGCGCCACGTGGAGATCCAGGTCTTCGCCGACGGGCACGGCCACTGCCTCTATCTCAACGAACGCGACTGTTCCATCCAGCGCCGTCACCAGAAGGTGATCGAGGAAGCCCCCGCGCCGGGTCTTACGCCCGCGTTGCGCCGGGCTATGGGCGAGGCGGCGGTGCAGGCGGCCCAGGCCATCGGCTACGTCGGCGCCGGCACCGTGGAATTCCTGCTCGACGCCCGCGGCGACTTCTTCTTCATGGAGATGAATACCCGGTTGCAGGTGGAGCACCCGGTCACCGAGGCCATCACCGGTCTGGACCTGGTGGCCTGGCAGCTGCGCGTGGCCGCTGGCGAGCCCCTGCCCCTCACCCAGGCCCAGGTGCCGCTGCACGGCCATGCCATCGAGGTACGGCTCTATGCCGAGGACACCGACCAGGGCTTCCTGCCGGCCTCGGGCACCCTGCAGCTCTATCGCGAGCCGGCGGCCGGTCCAGGGCGGCGGGTGGACAGCGGCGTGGAGGAAGGCGACGAGGTGTCGCCCTTCTACGATCCCATGCTGGCCAAGCTGATCGCCTGGGGCGACAACCGCGAACAGGCGCGCAAGCGCTTGCTGGCCATGCTCGACGACACCGCGGTGGGCGGCTTCGCCACCAACCTCGCCTTCCTGCAGCGCCTGCTCGCCCATCCGGCCTTTGCCGCGGCCGAGCTGGACACCGGCTTCATCGAGCGTCACCGGGATGCCTTGCTGCCCGCACCCGGAGAGCTGACCGACGCCTTCTGGACATTGGCGGCCCAGGCCTGGCTGGCAACGCTGCCGGCCCATGCCGATTCGACGTCACCCTGGGCTTCCCGCCAGGGCTGGCGCCTGGGTGGGCCATCACTTGTCTCGCTACGCCTGGCCTGTCGCGGAGAGGTGCGCGCCGTCGCCCTGCCCGGTTCGGCGGCGGTCGAGCTGAATGGTGATCGCCTCCACTGGCAGGCCGAGGGCATCCGTCAGAGCACACACATCCATCGCCGTGGGCAAACGCTGTTTATGGAGTGGCAGAACCGCCTCGAAGCCGTCACCTGGGCCGATCCGCTGGCCGAGGCCAAGCGCCAGGCCGATGCAGGCGGACTCACGGCACCGATGAACGCCAGCGTGGTCGCCGTACCGGTGGCCGTCGGCGACACCGTGGAAGCCGGCGCACCGCTGGTGGTGCTGGAGGCGATGAAGATGGAGCACAGCATCCGCGCGCCCCGTGCGGGCGTCGTGGCCGCGCTGTTCTGCAGCCCTGGCGAACTGGTGGCCGAGGGCACTGCCCTGGTGGAACTGGAGGAGGCCGCACCATGAGCGAGGCCCTGCCGTCCCGGGTGCGGGTGGTCGAGGTCGGGCCACGCGATGGCCTGCAAAACGAGCCCCGGGCGCTGGGCGTCGCCGAGCGCATCCAGCTGTGCAAGACGCTAATCGCCAGCGGCGTGCAGCATCTGGAAGTGGGTAGCTTCGTCTCGCCCCGCTGGGTGCCGCAGATGGCCGGGACCGCCGAGGTACTGGCGGGACTCGGGCGGCCGCCGGGCGTGGTCCGTTCGGTGCTGGTGCCCAATATGCAGGGCTTCGAGGCCGCCCTGGCTACGGGAGTGGATGAGATCGCCGTCTTCGCCGCTGCCTCGGAGGGCTTCTCCGAGCGCAATATCAATTGCTCCATCGCCGAGAGCCTGGCGCGCTTCGTGCCCGTGGTCGAGGGCGCGCGGGCGGCGGGCATCCGGGTCCGCGGCTATGTGTCCTGTGTGCTGGGCTGCCCCTACGACGGCGCGATCGCCCCGGACCAGGTGGCCAGCGTGACCCGCGAGCTGCTGGAGCTGGGCTGCGCCGAGGTCTCCCTGGGCGATACCATCGGCGTCGGCACCCCGGGCCGCACCCGGGCGCTCTGGCAGCGAGTCGGTCGGGAGGTGCCGCTCGGCCGCCTGGCCGGGCATTTCCACGACACCTATGGCCAGGCCCTGGCCAACGTCTACGCCAGCCTGCTCGAAGGCATCGCGGTGTTCGACAGCTCCGTCGCCGGGCTGGGCGGCTGTCCCTATGCCCGGGGCGCCAGCGGCAATGTCGCCAGCGAGGACCTGGTCTATCTGCTGGATGGCCTGGGCCTGGCGACCGGCGTCGACCTCGCCAGACTGGTCGAGGCCGGGCAGGACGTCTCCGCCCTGCTGGGTCGATCCAATCAGTCGCGGGTCGGCCGCGCCCGGGCGGCGCGAGCGGTCGACTAGCAGGGGCGCTGGCGAGCGCCCATGGCAACCGCCGGGGCTTGCTCCCATAATGGCGGCCTCTCTCACCCAAGGACCCGCTTTGGCCAGGAAGTCCCGACGCGAACTCGCCCAGCTCGATGGCACCACCGAGCTGCCCCTCACCGTGCGCGAGGTCGCCCTCGCCGCCGGGGTGTCGCCCATTACCGTGTCCCGGGCCCTGCACCGACCGAGCCTGGTGAGCGCCGCCACCCGCGAGCATGTCCTGGCCGTGGTCAAGGAGCTGGGCTACGTGCCCAATCTGCTGGCGGGCAGCCTCGCCTCCAGCAAGAGCCGGCTGGTGGCCATCCTCCTGCCCACCATCGCCAATTCCATCTACGCCACCGTGGTGCAGGCGATCATGGATCGCCTCACCGAGGCGGGCTACCAGGCGCTGATCGGTCCCACCGGCTATTCGCCGGAAAAGGAAGAGGAATTGCTGGAAGCCATCCTTGGCCGCCGCCCCGATGGCATCGTCCTCACCGGCACCCTGCACACCCCAGCCAGTCGCGCACGGCTGGCGGCGCTGAACATCCCGGTGGTGGAAGCCTGGGACCTGAGCGCCGAGGCCCTGGACATGCAGGTGGGCTTTTCCCACGAGCAGGTCGGCGTCGCCCTGGCGGAGCACTTCGTCGCCCGTGGCTATCGCCGCTTCGGGGTGATCTCGGTGGACGATCCCCGCGCCATGCGCCGCAACCTGGCCCTGCAGGCCCGCCTGGTGGCGCTGGGCATCCCCGAACTGCCCATGGAGGTGCTGCCGCTGCCCGCCACCTGGGAAGTCGGCCGGATCGGCCTGGCGCGCCTGCTGGAACGCCCCGAGCCGCCGGAGCTGGTGCTGTGCAGCTCCGACACCCTGGCCCTGGGCGTGGTCGCCGAGGCCAGCAGCCGCGGCCTGCGCATTCCCGCGCAACTGGCGGTGGTCGGCTTCGGCGACACCACCAATGGCCGCTTCGCTACCCCGGCGCTGTCCACGGTCAGCGTCAATGCCGACGCCATGGGCCAGCGGGTCGCCCAGGCGCTGCTCGACCGTCTCGCGGGCGAGCAGACCGCGGTGAGTCTCGATACCGGTTTCGCCCTGATCGAGCGGCAGAGCTCCTAGCGGATTTTTTGCACGCGGCCACAGATTTAGCGGTTGAATGATAACGTTATCTGTTTAATGATAGCGCTATCGTTGTCAGACGACTTACAACATAAGCCCGCTACACGATGTCAGCCCGCACACAAAAACAAACCAGTGGGAGCTCTCCATGCACGAAACCAAGCAGACGCGCGTCCGCTATCTGATCCTGTTCATGCTGTTCGTCGTGACCACGATCAACTACGCCGACCGCGCCACCATTTCCATCGCCGGCTCCGCCCTGCAAAAAGACCTCGGCATCAGTGCCGTCTCTCTCGGCTTCATCTTCTCCGCCTTCGGTTGGGCCTATGTGCTCGGCCAGATCCCCGGCGGCTGGCTGCTCGATCGCTTCGGTTCGAAGAAGGTCTATGCGGCGAGCATCTTCACCTGGTCGGTGTTCACCATGCTGCAAGGCTACATCGGTGAATTCGGCATCGGCACCGCGGTATTCCTGCTGTTCGCCCTGAGATTCATGGTCGGCCTGGCCGAAGCACCCTCCTTCCCCGGCAACGCCCGCATCGTCGCCGCCTGGTTCCCCACCAAGGAGCGCGGCACCGCCTCGGCGATCTTCAACTCGGCGCAGTACTTCGCCACCGTGCTGTTCGCGCCGCTGATGGGCTGGATCGTCTACCACTTCGGCTGGCAGCACGTCTTCGTGGTGATGGGCGCCCTGGGTATCGCCTTCTCGGCGGTCTGGCTGGCGGTGATCTACAGCCCCCGCGAACATCCCCGCGCCAATGCCGCCGAGATCGACTACATCGCCAGCAACGGCGGCCTGGTCGACCTGGACACTCCCGGCAAGAAGAGCGAAGGCCCGAAGTGGAGCTACATCGGCCAGCTGCTGACCAATCGCATGATGGCCGGCATCTACCTGGGCCAGTTCTGCATCAACGCCCTCACCTACTTCTTCCTCACCTGGTTCCCCGTCTACCTGGTGCAGGAACGCGGCATGACCATCCTCAAGGCCGGCATCATCGCCTCCCTGCCGGCCATCTGCGGCTTCATCGGCGGCGTGCTCGGCGGGGTCATCTCCGACTACCTGCTGCGCCGCGGCAGCAGCCTGAGCGTGGCGCGCAAGACCCCCATCGTCGCCGGCATGCTGCTGTCGATGAGCATGATCCTCTGCAACTACGTCGACGCCGACTGGATGGTGGTGGGCTTCATGGCCATGGCCTTCTTCGGCAAGGGCATCGGCGCCCTGGGCTGGGCGGTGGTTTCCGACACCTCGCCCAAGCAGATCGCCGGCCTCTCCGGTGGCCTGTTCAACACCATCGGCAACCTGTCCTCCATCACCACCCCGATCATCATCGGCTACATCATCGCCGCCACCGGCTCGTTCAAGATGGCCCTGGTGTTCGTCGGTGCCAACGCCCTGGTGGCGGCCATCAGTTACCTGTTCGTCGTCGGCGAGATCAAGCGTGTCGAGTTGCGCGGTGTGCCCACGCCGCCCGCCGAAGCCCCGCTCGCCGCTGAAACCCCTCGCTGATCACCAAGGAGCCCGACCATGACGCAATTCAACGCCACGCCTGCCCTGCACACCGGCACCCCGGTGGTCACCTCGCTGGAAGTCGTGCCCGTCGCCGGCCAGGACAGCATGCTGCTCAACCTCAGCGGCGCCCACGGTCCCTACTTCACCCGCAACGTGCTGATCCTCAAGGACAACGCCGGTCGCACCGGCGTCGGCGAGGTGCCCGGCGGCGAGACCATCCGCCAGACGCTGGAAGACGCCCGCCAGTTCCTGATCGGCCAGCCACTGGGCCAGTACCAGCGCATCCTCGGCCAGGTCCGCCAGGCCTTCGCCGGGCGTGATGCCAGCGGTCGTGGCCTGCAGACCTTCGACCTGCGCGTCACCATCCATGCGGTGACCGCCATCGAAGCCGCCCTGCTCGACCTGCTCGGTCAGCACCTGGAGGTTCCGGTAGCCGCCCTGCTCGGCGAAGGCCAGCAGCGCGATGCCGTGGAGATGCTTGGCTACCTGTTCTATGTCGGCGACCGCAACAAGACCACGCTGGACTACCGCAGCGAAGCCGACAGCGACGACGCCTGGTTCCGCGTGCGCAACGAAGAGGCCCTGAGCCCGGAGACCGTGGTGCGCCTGGCCGAGGCCGCCTATGACCGCTACGGCTTCAAGGACTTCAAGCTCAAGGGTGGCGTGCTCAGTGGCGATGCCGAGATCGAGGCGGTCACCGCCCTGGCCGAGCGCTTCCCGGAGGCGCGCGTGACCCTGGACCCCAATGGCGCCTGGTCGCTCAAGGAAGCCATCCGCCTGTGCCGCGACCAGCACCAGGTGCTGGCCTACGCCGAGGACCCCTGTGGCGCCGAGAACGGCTATTCCGGACGCGAGGTGATGGCCGAATTCCGCCGCGCCACCGGCCTGCCTACCGCCACCAACATGATCGCCACCGACTGGCGCCAGATGGGTCACGCCATCCAGCTGCAATCGGTGGACATCCCCCTGGCCGATCCGCACTTCTGGACCATGCAGGGCTCGGTGCGGGTGGCGCAGATGTGCAACGACTGGGGCCTGACCTGGGGTTCGCACTCCAACAACCACTTCGACATCTCCCTGGCCATGTTCACCCATGTCGCCGCCGCGGCGCCGGGCAAGATCACCGCCATTGATACCCACTGGATCTGGCAGGATGGTCAACGCCTCACCCGCCAGCCGCTGGAGATCAAGGGCGGCCTGGTCGCGGTGCCGCAGCAGGGTGGCCTTGGCGTGGAGCTGGATCTGGACGCCCTCGCCCGCGCCCACGAGCTGTACAAGACCAAGGGCCTGGGCGCGCGGGACGACGCCATGGCCATGCAATTCCTCTCGCCCAACTGGACCTTCGATAACAAGAAGCCCTGCCTGGTGCGCTGAGACGCCCCAGCCCGCCAGCAGCGCCCGCTCCGGAATCTCCGGGGCGGGCGCTGCTTCCGTTTCAGCGTCCGACACATCGGATTACACCTACCGATAGCCTGCTAAGCGATCGTTAAGCTCACCGGATCGACACTAACCCCAAGGTATCTCGCAGCCCCGCCCGATACCCCGCGGTTCCAGTCACTTTCGTATCCGGGAGAAGCACATGAACCTCAATCGTCGTATCGCCAAGAGCCTTCTCGTCCTGACCATCGCCTCGGTGTTTTCCACCGCCGCCCTGGCCGACACCCGACCCGATGTCGCCACCCAGCAGGTCGCCACCCTGCCGGCGATATCCCAGCAGGGCCAATCGGCCTTCAGGGACGTGATCGCCGCGCGCCAGGATCTCTTCGAAGGTCACGTCGATCAGGCCAAGCAGCAGCTGGGTGCCGCCGAGAGCGCCCTGCAAACGGCCCAGACCGACAAGACCGCCTATCTCAAGTCGGCCAAAGACCTGCGGGGTCAGGACGGCAAACTCATGCAGGTCTCCGCGCAGGACGCCAAGGCCACGTCCTGGCTGCCGATCTGGAGCGGTATGGCGCTGCGTGACGACTATGTCGCCACCCCGGCCAAGAATCAGGCCGTGGCCCAGGCCAACGAGAAGATCCAGCAGGGTGACACCCAGGGCGCTGGCGCGATCCTCAAGGTGGCCGGCGTCGACGTCGACTACTCCACCGCAGTGCTGCCGGCCCAGGAAACCCTGGACCTGGTGCACAGGGCCAACCAGGAGCTGGGCCACGAGCAATACTGGCAGGCGAACCTCACGCTCAAGCAGGTGCAGAACAGCCTGAGATTCGACAACGCCAATGTCGACGTGACCCCCAGCAGCTGGTTCTCCAGGACCACCACGGTCTTCACCCCGGTCGACAAGACCTGAGCCGGGCGCAGACCCCTGAGGCCAATGGAATCGTTAACTTCAGCGTAACGATTCCGTCCTCAGGTTGATTGAACGCCCGGCAGTCGAGGTCTAGGGTGACTCCACGACAGGTGATTCGTGGAGATTCCAATGACAACGACATCCTCCCCACCGGCTCGGATCGCCAGGCGCCGCAGCGACAAGCAGCAGCGCCTGGACCGGGTGGCCACGCTGGCCGATGGCAAGGTGTTGCCCACCGCCTCCATCGTCGCGGCCCTGGAACAGCTGCTGGCCCCCGGCGACCGTGTGGTGCTGGAAGGCAACAACCAGAAGCAGGCCGACTTCCTCTCCCGCAGCCTTGCCCAGGTCGATCCGGCCCGGCTGCACGACCTGCACATGATCATGCCCAGCGTCGGTCGCGCCGAGCACCTGGACCTGTTCGAGCGCGGCATCGCCCGCAAGCTGGACTTCTCCTTTGCCGGCACCCAGAGCCTGAGGATCAGCCAGCTGCTGGAGGACGGGCTGCTCGAAGTCGGCGCCATCCACACCTACATCGAACTCTATGCCCGGCTGCTAGTGGACCTGATTCCCAAGGTGGTACTCAGCGCCGGCTTCATGGCCGATCGCGCCGGCAATATCTACACCGGTCCCAGTACCGAGGACAGCCCGGCGCTGATCGAGCCGGCGGCCTTCAGCGACGGCATCGTCATCGTCCAGGTCAACCAGCTGGTGGACGACGTGTCCGAACTGCCGCGAGTCGACATCCCCGCGGACTGGGTGGATTTCGTGGTGGTGGCCGACCGGCCCTTCTATATCGAGCCGCTGTTCACCCGCGATCCGCGCCACATCAAGCCGGTGCACGTGCTGATGGCGATGATGGCGATCCGCGGCATCTATGAACGCCACCAGGTGCAGTCGCTCAACCATGGCATCGGCTTCAACACCGCGGCCATCGAGCTGATCCTGCCCACCTACGGCGAGCGCCTGGGCCTCAAGGGCAAGATCTGCCGGCACTGGACGCTCAATCCCCACCCCACGCTGATCCCGGCCATCGAGAGCGGCTGGGTGGAAAGCGTGCACTGCTTCGGCACCGAACTGGGCATGGAGGGCTATATCGCCCAGCGCCCGGACGTCTTCTTCACCGGTCGCGATGGCTCGCTCCGCTCCAACCGGCTGCTCTGCCAGCTGGCCGGTCAGTACGCCGTGGACCTGTTCATCGGCGCCACCCTGCAGGTGGATGGCGACGGCCATTCCTCCACCGTGACGCGGGGGCGCCTGGCCGGCTTCGGTGGCGCGCCGAACATGGGCCATGATCCGCACGGTCGGCGTCACCCCACCCCGGCCTGGCTGGACATGCGGCAGCAGACCGGCGACGGCGCACCGGCCCTGCTCGAACGCGGCAGGAAGCTGGTGGTGCAGATGGTCGAGACCTTCCAGGAAGGCGGCAAGCCCACCTTCGTCGACACCCTGGACGCCGTGGAGGTGGCGCGCAAGAGCGGCATGCCGCTGGCGCCCATCATGGTCTATGGCGACGACGTCACCCACCTGCTCACCGAGGAAGGCATCGCCTATCTCTACCGCGCCCGCTCCCTGGAAGAGCGCCGGGCGATGATCGCCGCCGTGGCCGGGGTCACCGCCATCGGCCTGCGCAGCGATCCGGCCGAGGCCCGCCGCCTGCGCCAGGAAGGCCTGGTGGCCCTGCCCGAGGACCTCGGCATCCGCCGCACCGATGCCAGTCGCGAGCTGCTCGCCGCCAAGAGCATCGGCGAGCTGGTGGAATGGTCCGGCGGCCTCTATCAACCCCCGGCCAAGTTCAGGAGCTGGTGATGCGCGCCCTCGCCCGCCGTACCTCATCGCCCGCCGAGCGCCTGGCCGAGTGGGCCGTATCCGCCCTGGTGGACGAAGCCGAACTCTCGCCCAAGCCGGCCCTGGTGGATCGCCGCGGCCAGGGCGCCCACAGTGATCTCAGCCTTGGCCTAATGCTGACCTCGGCCCAGGCCCTGCAGCCCTGCTTCCAGGCCATGGCCGAAGCCGCAGAGCGAGGGCTGCCCGCCGCCGAACTGCGCCGCCTGATCGGCCAACTGGGGCGTGACGGCGAAGCCGCCATGCTGCAGGTCACCCACGGGGTCAACACTCACCGCGGCGCCATCTGGGCGCTGGGGCTGCTGGTGACGGCGACCGTGCATGAACGTCCGACTTCCGCCCAGGCGCTGTGCCTGGCGGCCGGGCGCCTGGCCAGCCTGCCCGATCCGGACGTGCCCCAGGCAGCGCCCAGCCATGGCCAGCGCGTCGCCCAGCGCTATGGCGTCGGCGGCGCCCGGGCCGAGGCCGCCGCGGGCTTTCCTGCCATCCACCAGCGCGGTCTGCCGCAGTTGCGCGCCAGCCGCCAGGCCGGTGCGGGCGAACAGAACGCTCGCCTGGATGCGCTCCTGGCCATCATGACCGCGCTGGACGATACCTGCGTGCTGCACCGGGGCGGCCCGGCGGCCCTCACCACCATGCAGCAGGGCGCCCGCGCCGTGCTGCAGGCCGGGGGCAGCGCCAGTCTCGCCGGGCGGCGCCAGCTGCTGACCCTGGATCGCCAGTTGCTGGCCGCCAACGCCTCTCCCGGCGGCGCCGCCGATCTCTTGGCCGCTACCCTTCTCGTCGATCGCCTGGAGCCATGGCTCCCTGGAGACCTCTGATGGAACACTTCACCTGCCGCTATCCGGCCAGCCAGCGCCGCCAGGGCCGTGCCCTGGTGGGCTGCGTCGGCTCGGGGGACCTGGAAGTCCTCCTCGAACCCGCCAACGCCGACTTCACCCTCAAGGTGACCACCTCGGTCAACGGCAGCGAACCGCGCTGGCGTGCCCTCTTCGACCGGCTGTTCGCCACCCGTGAGGACCTGCCGGCCCTGACCCTCGACATCCATGACTTCGGCGCCACCCCGGGCGTGGTGCGCCTGCGCCTGGAGCAGGGTCTGGAAACCCTCGACCTGGAGGACAGCACCCATGGCTGAAGCCACCCTTCCCGATGTCCAGGAGCTGCTGCACAGCCGCAGCTTCGTCGAACTCGGCGCCCGCGAGCGGGCCCGTGTGGTACTCGATGCCGGCAGCTTTCGCGAGCTGGTCGGTCCCTTCGAACGGCTGATGTCGCCGTGGCTGCCCAAGCAGGGCATCGTCTGCCAGGCCGATGACGGCGTGGTGGTGGCCAAGGGGCTGATCGACGGCCAGCCCGCGGTGGTCTGCGCCATCGAGGGCGCCTTCCAGGGTGGCAGCATGGGCGAAGTGGGCGGCGCCAAGATCGCCGGTGCCCTGGAGCTGGCGCTGGAAGACAATCTCGCCGGCACCCCGACCCGCGCCGTGCTGCTGCTGGAAACCGGCGGCGTGCGCCTGCAGGAAGCCAATCTGGGGCTGGCCGCCATCGCCGAGATCCAGGCGGGCATCGTCGCCTTGCGCGCGCACCAGCCGGTCATTGGCGTCATCGCTGGCAGCGTCGGCTGCTTTGGGGGCATGTCCATCGCCGCGGGTCTGTGCAGTCAGCTGATCGTCACCCGCGAGGCCCGCCTGGGACTCAATGGGCCCCAGGTGATCGAACAGGAAGCCGGCATCGAGGAATACGATTCCCGCGACCGCCCCTTCATCTGGAGTCTGACCGGCGGCGAACAGCGGGTCGCCACGGGCCTGGCCGATGTCTTCGTCGCCGACGACAGCGCCGCCGTGACTGCCGCCATCCGCCAGAGCTTTACCCAGGGCGCTGCCGACGCCTACCGCAGCCAGCAAGCCGAACACTACCTGACGCGCCTCGAGGATCTCGACACCCGTCCCCAGGCGGACGCCGCCGCGGTCCGCCACCTCTATGCCGGAGACCAGCCATGAGCACCCAGCCTTCGCAACGCGGCCTGACCTGGTTCCAGGCCCTGGCCGGCCAGGGTGAGGCCGTCGCCGGCCTGCCCGCCTCCCTGCGCGTCGCCGACCTCGAACTGGCCGGACGCCCCGCGCGCTGGCTGGCGGTGGTAGCGGATGCCGAGAATCCCTTTCCCCGGGCCCGCCAGGGCGAGGTCGGTCTGCTGGAGGGTTGGGGCCTGGCCCGGGCCATCCAGCAGTCCATTGCCGAGGATCGTGACGCCGCGGTGAAACGCACCCTGATCGCCCTGGTGGACGTGCCCAGCCAGGCCTACGGTCGCCGCGAGGAAGCCTATGGCATCCACCAGGCCCTGGCCGGGGCCGCCGGGGCCTACGCCGAGGCGCGCCTGGCCGGCCACCCGGTACTGGGCCTGCTGGTGGGCAAGGCCATGTCCGGCGGCTTTCTCGCCCATGGCTACCAGGCCAATCGCCTGCTGGCCCTGCGCGATCCCCAGGTGCAGGTGCATGCCATGGGCAAGGCCTCGGCCGCGCGGGTCACCCTGCGCAGTGTCGAGGAGCTGGAACGCCTGGCGGCGGACATCCCCCCCATGGCCTACGACCTGGACAGCTATGCCTCCCTGGGCCTGCTCTGGCGCCAGCTGGAGGTGGCCCAGCCCGACCAGCCCTCGACTGCAGATCTGCAGCAGGTACGCCAGGCCCTGGTCGAGGCCCAGGCCGATGTGCTCGCCAGCGGTACCACCGATCTCAAACTCCGGCTGGACGGCGCCAACCGCGCGGCCTCTCGCGCAGTACGTGAACGCCTGCGGGCGGGATGGAGCGCGTGATGAGCGGGCGGATGGTGGGATCGTTGGGCTTCGCTGCGCTCAACCCAACCTGCGAGGCTCAGGTAGGTTGGGTTGAGCGCAGCGAAGCCCAACACCGGCCCCACGACCTCCTCTGGGGCCTCACCCCGGACGCCCTGCCCGCGCGCGCCCCCAGTTGGGCCCACCAGGTCGCCCAAACCGGCCTGCCCGTCGTCGTCCGCCGCGCGACACCTGAGCCCGGCCGCATCCCGGTCGGCCTGCGCGGCACCACCCGCGCCGAGCGGCTGGCGGCCTGGCTGGCGCCTGCTGTCGTGCTGCAGCGGCGGTCTCCCGAGGCGCTGCGGATCACGAACGGCTGCCGCGATCTGCCCGTCTTCGACACCCTTGGCCGCTTACAAACCCGGCTGGATGACCTGGGCCTGCCCTGGGGCCCCACCGGCGCCGCGGGCTACGAACTGGCCTCTGGCTGGCCAGCCCTGCATGCGAGGAGCGATCTGGATCTGCTGATCCGTTGCGCAGCCCCGCTGCCACGCGAGCAGGCGCGGGCCCTGCTGGCGTCCCTGCAAACACAGGCGCTCTGTCGCCTGGACATCCTGCTGGAGACCCCGCTCGGCGGCGTGGCCCTGGCGGATTGGGCGGCGAACGCGCCCAGGGTGCTGCTCAAGACCGCTGCCGGTCCCCAGCTGGTAGGCGATCCCTGGCCAGAGGCACGCGCCGCATGAGTACCCTCTTCCAGTTTCCCGGCCAGGGTGCCCAGCGTTCCGGCATGCTGCATGCCCTGCCCGACGACGCCGAGGTCCGGCGGACGTTGGCGGAAGCCGCCGCGGTGCTGGACCTCGATCCCTTGAACCTGGACTCCGTCCAGGCCCTGGAACATACCCGCGCCGTGCAGCTCTGCCTGCTGATCGCCGGCGTCGCCACGGCGCGCCTGCTGCTGAGCCGCGGACCGGCGCCACAGCTGGTGGCGGGTTTGTCCATCGGAGCCTATGCCGCCGCGGTGGTGGCCGAGGCCCTGGACTTCGCCGATGCGCTGCGCCTGGTGGCCCGTCGCGCCGAATTGATGCAGGCGGCCTACCCGTCCGGCTACGGCATGCTGGCGATCCTGGGCCTGGGGCGTGGCGCGGTGGAGAGCCTGGTCGCTGACCACCATCGCCCTGCCGCGCCGCTGTACCTGGCCAATGCCAATGCCGAGCAGCAATACGTGGTCGCGGGCAGCGATGCCGGCCTGGCCGCGCTGGCCGAAGCCGCGCGCGCCCAGGGTGCCGCAGCGGCCAAGCGCCTGGCCATGAGCGTGCCGTCCCACTGCCCGCTCCTCGCCGAAGCAGCCCAGACTCTGAATAAGGCCTTTGCCGAGGTCGAGCTACGCGCGCCCCGGCTGGCCTATCTGAGCGGTACCTCGGCAAGACGGCTGGTGCGTGCCGAGCAGTTGCGCGACGACCTGGCCTTCAACATGGCGCGGACCATCGAATGGCACGCCACCCTGGAAGCCGCCCGCGAGCGCGGCGTGCGCCTGGCCATCGAGCTGGCGCCGGGCAGCGTGCTCAGCCAACTGGCCAGGCGCGTACTGCCCGCCAGCGGCGTACTGGCCTGGCAGGATACCCACCCCGAAACCCTGGACGCGCTGCGGCGCGAGGAGGCGGCGCGACCGGACTGAACATTCCCCATACGGCGGCTGCCCTCACCCCCGCCCTCTCCCCGCGGGAGAGGGGGTAAAAGCGCGAGCAGCGGCCAGGCTTCACCCCACCCCCAAGCACAACCGAGGACAACAACAATGATCATCTACGGTGTCGCTTTACTTTCCCTCTGCACCCTGGCCGGCATCTTCGCCGGCGAAGTCCTGGGCCGGCTCATCGGCGTGCCCGCCAACGTCGGCGGTGTCGGCATCGCCATGTTGCTGCTGATCTTCTTCAGCAGCTGGATCAGCAATCGCGGCACCGGCCTCAAGCCCAAGACCGAACAGGGCGTGGAGTTCTGGAGTGCCATCTACATCCCCATCGTGGTCGCCATGGCGGCGCAGCAGAACGTGGTGGGAGCCCTGCACAGCGGCCCCATGGCCATCCTCGCCGGCCTGACGGCAGTGGGTATCGCCTTCGCCCTGGTGCCGGTGCTCGATCGCCTGGGTCGCAAGAAGCCTGCCACAGCCACCCCCGCTTCCCTTAGCCAGACCGCCCGGTGACCGCCATGCTGATCGAAGCCCTGAGCAAGACCACCCAGTCCTACGGTTTGATCGCCTCCTTCGCCGTGATCGGCGTCATCATGTGGGTTTCCTACTGGCTCTCCGACAAACTCACCCGCGGTCGCCTGCACGGCTCGGCCATCGCCATCTTTCTCGGCCTGCTGCTCGCCTATGTCGGCGGGGTCGTCAGCGGTGGCCAGAAGGGCCTGGTCGACCTGCCGCTGCTGGGCGGCCTGGGCCTGCTCGGCGGCGCCATGCTGCGCGACTTCGCCATCGCCGCGACGGCCTTTGGCGTCAACATGCGCGAGCTGCGCGAAGCGGGCATCGCCGGAGTCATCGCCCTGCTGATGGGGGTGTTCTCTTCCTTCATCGCTGGCGTCGCCATCGCCCTGGCCTTTGGCTACACCGACGCCGTGAGCCTCACCACCATCGGCGCGGGCGCGGTGACCTACATCGTCGGTCCGGTCACCGGCGCGGCCATCGGCGCCAGCTCCGACGTCATGGCGCTGTCCATCGCCGCCGGCCTGGTGAAGTCCATCGTGGTGATGATCGCCACGCCCTTCCTGGCGCCCTACATCGGCCTGAATAATCCGCGCACGGCGGTGATCTTTGGCGGCCTGATGGGCACCTCCAGCGGCGTGGCCGGAGGCCTCGCCGCCACCGATCCGCGCCTGGTGCCCTATGGTTGCCTGACGGCGGCCTTCTACACGGCCCTGGGATGTCTGCTCGGCCCTTCGCTGCTGTTCCTGGCGACCCGCGCCGTCGTCGGCGGTTGAGACGCGGAGTCAGCCGCGCGCGTACATCCGGCATTCGGCGACGAAGGCCAGCAGATTGGGATCGCGCTCGCGGCTGCGCAGGAACACCGCGCCGATGCGCTGCTGCAGCCGGTAGCGCGGCGCCAGGGGCAGCAGCTTGAGGCGACTCTGGTAGACCGCCTCGACCCGCCCGGGCAACAGCGCGTAGCCCACCCCGGAGCTGACCATGCTCATCAGCGAGAAGATGTCGTTGACCTGCATGATCACCTCCGGCTCGAACCCGGCCTGGGCGAACACCTGGCGGCCGTCGCGAAAGGTGGCGAAGCCCTGGGTCAGGGTCACGAAGGGCACCCCCGCGAGGTCGCGCAGGTCCACCTCGGCCTGGTCGGCGAAGGGCGAGTCGCTGGGCGCGGCGAGAAAGATGTCGTCACTGAACAGCTCGACGCTCTCGCAGTCAGCATCCACCACGGCGTCGTCCAGGGCCACCAGCATGGCGTCCAGCTTGAAGTCGTGCAGCTGCACGGCGAGGTCGGCGTTGGAGCCCAGCACCAGGTCAATGTTGAGTTCGCTGCGCCTGAGCTTGAGGCCCATGATCAGCTGGGGCACGGTCTTGACCGTCAGCGAATAGAGCGCGCCCAGGCGGAAGCGATCGGCCGAAAAGCCGGCCGCCTGCCGCGTGAGGCGTACCGTCTCGGCCAGGTCCTGCATCAGTCGTTCGGCCCGTGCCTCCAGCACGAAGGCGCCATCCAGCGGCGTCAGGGTGCGCCCCTCGTGCTTGAACAGCGGACAGCGCAGGGCGTTCTCCAGCGAATGGATGGCGCGGTGCACGCTGACATGGCTGGTACCCAGCTCGGCGGCGGCCCGCGCCAGGTTCCGGCTGCGCATGAAGGCCAGGAAGATCTCCAGCTTGCGCAGGGTGAGTTCATCGGTATCGGACATGGCAGCCAGCAGGCGATGGAAGACAGCTGCCCACCTTGCCCGGATGGGCGGGCGGCGTCGAGTCTTCGAATCGCCCTGGCGGCGCCTGGCTCCCTCGGTGCAATCCCGAGGGTAACCAGGCGCCTCCTCCCGGCCCTACAACCAACCCTTGATCTGCTGGCAGACCGCCGTGGTGGAGATGCCGTAGCGGTCGTGCAGGGTCGGCAGCGCCCCGGCGTCGAGGAAGGCGTCGGGCAATGCGATCTGGCGGAAGGTGGGCGTCACGCCGTTGCGCAGCAGGGTGGTCGCCACCGCCTCCCCCAGGCCACCGATCAGCGAATGGTTCTCCGCCGCCACCACCAGCCGCCCCGGCTTGCGGGCTTCCGCCAGGATCGTCGCCTCGTCCAGCGGCTTGATGGTCGGCACGTGCAGCACCGAGACGTCCACGCCATCCGCGGCCAGGGCCTCGGCGGCCTCCAGGGCGCGCATGGTCATCAGGCCGGTGGACACCACCAGCACGTCGCGACCGGGGCGCACCACCTGGGCCTTGCCGAGCTGGAACCGGTAGTCGTAGCGGTCCAGCACCAGGGGCACGTTGCCGCGCAGGAGGCGCATGTAGACCGGCCCCTGGTGGGCGGCGATGGCCGGCACCGCCTGCTCGATCTCCAGGGCGTCGCAGGGGTCGATGACCATGAGGTTGGGCATGGCGCGAAAGATCGCCAGGTCGTCGGTGGCCTGGTGGCTGGGGCCGTAGCCGGTGGTCAGCCCCGGCAGCCCGCAGACGATCTTGACGTTGAGATTCTCCTCGGCGATGGCCATGCAGATGAAGTCGTAGGCGCGGCGCGAGGCGAATACCGCATAGGTGGTGGCGAAGGGCACGCAGCCTTCGCGGGCCAGGCCGGCGGCGGCGCTCATCAGCAGCTGCTCGGCCATGCCCATCTGGTAGAAGCGCTCGGGATGGGCCTTGGCGAAGATGTGCAGGTCGGTGTACTTGGCCAGGTCGGCGGTGAGGCCGACGATGTCCTGGCGCTGCTCGGCCAGGGCCGCCAGGGCGTGACCGAACGGAGCCGGTCGCGTCGGCTGGCCCTCGGCGGCGATGCTGGCGATCATCGCCGAGGTGGTCAGGCGTGGCTTGGTGGCGGTGCTGGTAGTCATCAGAAGTCCCTCCCGGCATCCAGGGCGTCGAGGGCCAGGGCCCATTCGTGCGCCTCGACGCGGATGAAGTGAGTCTTGTCGCGGGTTTCCAGGAAGGGCACGCCCTTGCCCATGCGGGTATCGCAGAGAATGATCCGGGGCTGTCGGCCGGGGTGCTGGCGGGCGCGATCGAAGGCGGCAACCAGTGCCGCGCGGTCGTTGCCGTCGACGCGCTGGACGAACCAGCCGAAGGCCTGCCAGCGCTCGGCCAGGGGTTCGAAGGCCAGGATCTCGCGGCAATGGCCGTCGGCCTGCTGGTTGTTCACGTCCACCAGGGCGATGAGATTGTCCAACTGCCAGTGGGAGGCCGACATGGCCGCTTCCCAGGTGGCGCCCTCGTTGAGTTCGCCATCGGACAGCAGGTTGTAGACGAAGGCGCCGGACTGCTTGCGCTTGAGACCAAGGCAGGCGCCCACGGCGATGCCCAGGCCCTGGCCGAGGGAACCGCCGGTGATCTCCATGCCCGGGGTGTAGGCGGCCATGCCCGACATGGGCAGGCGGCTGTCGTCGCAGCCATAGGTTTCCAGCTCTTCCTGCGGCACGACGCCGGCCTCGATCAGCGCGGCGTAGAGGGCTATCGCGTAGTGGCCGATGGACAGGTAGAAGCGGTCGCGCCCTTCCCACTCGGGGTCCTGTGGCTGGTAGCTCAGGGCGTGGAAGTAGGCGACGGCCAGGACGTCGGCGACGCCCAGGGCCTGGCCGACATAACCCTGGCCCTGGATCTGGCCCATGCGCAGGGCATGGCGGCGGATGTTGTGGGCGCGCTCGGCCAGCGAGAGCGGTGCGAGCTGTGGCGAAGAAGCGGTCATGATCTGTACCTCGATTAGCGATTGACCAGGGCGGCAGGAATGCGCAGGACCAGCGTGGCGCCTATCACCAGCACCCCGGTGATGAGGAACATGCCGATGGCGCTGGAGCCGGTGCTGGTGGTGATCCAGCCGATCAGGTAGGGCGAGCAGAAGCCGGCCAGGTTGGCGAAGCTATTCACCGCGGCGATGCCGGCGGCGGCGGTGACCCCGCCCAGCAGCGTGGTGGGCAGCATCCAGAACAGCGAGGACGCCGAAAGGACGCCGGCCGCAGCCAGGCACAGGCTGAGGATCGACAGGGTGACGTTGTGGCCGAAGACCGCGGCGAGGCTGAGGCCGCAGGCGCCCAGCAGCATGGGAATCACCAGGTGCCAGCGGCGCTCGCGGTGCCGGTCGCCGCTGCGCCCGGCCAGCAGCATGGCGACGATGGCGCACATGTAGGGCAGGCTGGTGAGCAGGCCGATGTGCAGTGGATCGGCGACCCCCGAATTGCGCACCAGGGTCGGCAGCCAGAAGGTGATGGCGTACTGGCCCATGACCACGCAGAAGTAGATGGCGGCCAGCAGCCACAGCCGGCGATCACGGATGAAGTCGCGCACGCTGGCGTGCTCGGTCTTGTGCTGGTTGTCCTCGGCCAGTTCCTTCTGGATCAGCGCCTTTTCCTCGTCGTCCAGCCAGGTCGCCTGGTGCACGCCGTCCTTGAGATAGCCGAGCACCAACACCCCCACCAGCACCGTGGGGATGGCTTCGATGACGAACATCCACTGCCAGCCGGCCCAGCCGTGGACGCCGGCGAACTGATTCATGATCCAGCCCGACAGCGGGCCGCCGATCACGCCCGACAGGGGAATGGCGACGAACCAGAGCACCGTCATGCGGGCGCGGCGGTAGGTGGGAAACCAGTAGGTGAGATAGAGCAGCAGACCGGGCGCCAGGCCCGCCTCAGCCACGCCGAGCAGGAAGCGCAGCAGATAGAACTGCCAGGCCGTCTCGACGAAGGCGAACAGCCCCGAAAGGATGCCCCAGGTGATCATGATGCGGGCGATCCAGCGTCGCGCGCCGACCTTGTGCAGGATGATGTTGCTGGGCACCTCGCAGAGGAAATAGCCAATGAAGAACATGCCGGCGCCGAGGCCGTAGACGGCTTCGCTCAGCGCCAGGTCGTTCATCATCTGCAGTTTGGCGAAGCCGACGTTGACCCGGTCCAGATAGGCGCAGAAGTAGCACAGCATCAGGAAGGGCATCAGCCGCCAGGCGGTCTTGCGATAGGCATTGGCGCGCGCCGAGGTGGCCGCTGCCAGGGTGAGCGTAGTCATGGTCTGATCTCTTGTTGTTATGGGCGCCGCAGCCGCGGGCGCCCTTGTCGATGCAGAGCGTTGAAAACGAGGGGGCGATCAGTGGATCAGCATGCCGCCGTTGACGTCCAGGGTGACGCCGGTCAGGTAGCCGGAGAGATCGCTGGCCAGGAACAGCGCGGCATTGGCCACGTCTTTGGGCTCGCCGAGGCGACCCAGCGGGATGCCGTCGATGATCGACTGGCGGCGCTCGTCGTGCATCAGTCCGCCGGTGATGTCGGTCTGGATCAGGCCTGGGGTCAGGGCATTCACGCGGACACCGTCCGGCCCGAATTCCCGCGCCATCGCCCTGGTCAGGCCCAGCACCCCGGCCTTGGCGGCGCTGTAGTGCGGTCCGCCGAAGATGCCACCGCCACGCTGGGCGGACACCGAGGACAGGCAGACGATGCTGCCAGCGCCCTGCGCGCGCATGGCCGGGATCACCGCCTGGGACATCAGCAGGGTGCCGCGCAGGTTGACGTCGAGGATGCGGTCGTAGTCGGCGCGGCCGATCTCCAGGGTCTTCACCGGCTGGGTGATGCCGGCATTGTTGACCAGCACGTCGAGGCGACCGTACTGGGCGAGCGCCTGGTCGACCGCGGCCTTGACCTGGGCTTCGTCGGCCACGTTGGCCGCCAGGCCCAGGTGACCTTCGCCAAGGCTGGCGGCGGCATCCCGCGCGGCACTGGCATCGAGGTCGAGGATGATGACCCGCGCGCCCTGGGCGGCGAAGGCCTGGGCCGTGGCGCGACCGATGCCGCGCGCGGAGGCGGCGCCGGTGATGAGGGCGATCTTGTCTTGCAGCAGCAGGGCATTCAGGGGCATGACGCTATCCTTCTTGTTGTTGTGGAGGGCTGTCGCTGAGGGCCAGAGTGCCCCTGCCCCAGGGCCCCAGCAACGCAGCCTGCGTCAGACCGTGCTGAAAAAAATTCATGCCTGTGGCTTGGCAGATCGGCCAGGCCTGTCGACAATCAGCCTCGAACTGGCCACAGAAGCCGCGCCCCATGGATTCCGCCAAGACGCTTTCCCTGCCACCCCTGAAAGCCCTTCAAGCCTTCGAGCAGACCGCCCGCTTCGCCAACGTCGCCCGCGCCGCCGAGCAACTGGCGCTGACGCCCTCGGCGGTCAGCCATCAGCTGGCCAAGCTGGAAGCCCTGGTGGGTCGCGCCCTCTTCGTCCGCGGCGCGCGCGGCATGACCCTGACCCCGGCCGGGGAGCAATACCTGGAAGAGGTCAGCGAGGTGCTGCACCGGCTGGCCATGGCCACGGATCGCGCGGCCAGCGATGCCGGCCTGGAATGCCTGCGCCTGCACTCGGCGCCGAGCTTCGGCCTGCTCTGGCTGATGCCGCGGCTGGAGCTGTTTCGCCAGAGTCATCCCGACCTGCAGATCAATCTCTCCTGCTCCTACGAATCCCTGCATTTCAGCCGCGACAAGGTCGACATCGACATCCGCCACGGCCTGCCCAGCTGGCCGAACCTGGAGATCCGCACCCTGCAGCGCGAACGCCTGGCGGTACTGGCCGCGCCGCAGTTGCTGGAAAAACGCCCGGTCCGGTCGCCGGCGGATCTGCTGCACAGTGAGTTGATCCTGTCCGAGGCCACCCTCATGAAGTGGCCCAACTGGTTCGCCCAGCAGGGCCTGGCGCTGCCGGAACGTCCCTACACCCTGAGTTTCGATCGCTCCTACATGACCCTGGAAGCCGCCCGCCATGGCCTGGGCTTCGCCCTGGAGAGCACGGTGCTGGCGGCGGACTATCTGGCCCGCGGCGATCTGGTGCGGGTCCTGCCCCAGGACGACGACCTGCCGGTGGCCGCGCACCACCTGGTGTTTCCCCGGGCGCACTCGCGCTACGCCCGGGTGCGGCGCTTTCTCGACTGGCTGCAACAGGAACTGGGGCAGCCCTTCGACTATTAGCCTGCCTGCAGCCGCTGCCGAAGCAAGGCGACGAAGGCCTGAGCCGCCGGGGTGAGGCTGCGGCCGCTGGGGGTCAGGATGCCCAGCGGCCGGGCCAGGCTTTCGCCGCGGACCGGCAGGGCCACCACCGGGGCCTCGCCGCCCGCCGATTCCGGCAGCAGGGCGAGGCCCTGGCCGGCCGCCACCAGGGCCAGCAGGGTGCTCATGTAGTTGGCTTCCAGCGCCGCCACCAGGCGCAGGCCGGCGGCGGCGAAGGCGAAGTCCAGGCATTCGCGCACGCTGCTGTCGCGACCGGTGAGCAGCAGGGGTATGGCGTCGAGTTCGCCCAGGGTGATTTCGGCGCGGCCTGCCCAGGGATGGTCGCGAGGGACGAACAGCTGCAGGTGATCGACGTACAGCGGCTGGAACTCCAGGCCCACGGCCCGTGGCCGGACGCCGATGCCCAGATCCACCTGCCCTTCCCGGACCAGCGCCTCGACTCTACCGGCCACCACGTCCTGCAGGCGGACCTCGATGGCCGGATGGCGGGCCTGGAAGGTCTTCAGCAATTCGGGAAAGGGGCCCATGAAAAAGGACGGCAAGGCCGCCAGGGTGATCCGCCCGCGGCGCAGGCCCGCCAGGTCCCGGGCATGGGTCTGGACATCGCCCAGGTCCACCAGGATGCGCTCCAGGGGCCCACGCAGTTCTTCACCGGCGGTGGTGAGCTGAACCCTTCGCGGGGTGCGTTCGAGCAGTTGCACCTCCAGCCAGGCTTCGAGTTGCTGGATCTGCACGGTGAGCGCCGGAGGGGACAGGTGCAACTCCTCGGCCGCGCGGGCGAAGGAGCCCTGGCGGGCCACGGCGAGAAAGGCCTGCACGTGCTGGAGCAGATTCTTCATTTTGTTTTTCTGAACGCTGCTTCGAAAGATTCCAATTTACAGGAGATCCGGCGTCTTCGAATACTGGACCCACAACAACAAAACCTCCCGTGCGCCCGCCTGCCGTGCCACGGTCCAAGGAGTCCGCCATGCTCGCCCTGCTCGGTGTCGTCACCATTCTTGCGTTGCTCGTCGCGGTCATGAGCAAACGCGTCTCGCCCCTGGTCGCCCTGATCGTCATTCCCATCGCCGCGGCCCTGATCGGTGGCTTCGGCCTGGGCACCAGCGCCTTCATCATCGCCGGCATCAAGGGCGTCGCCCCGGTGATCGGCATGTTCGTCTTCGCCATCCTGTTCTTCGGCATCATGACCGACGCCGGGATGCTCGATCCCATCATCGACCGCATCCTGCGCACCGTCGGCACCCGGCCGACGCGCATCGTCTGCGGCAGCGCCCTGCTCGCCCTGCTGGTGCACCTGGACGGCTCCGGCGCGGTGACCTTCCTGGTGACCATCCCCGCCATGCTGCCGCTCTATACCCGCCTCGGGCTGGACCGGCGCATCCTGGCCTGCGTGGCCGCCATGGCCGCCGGGGTCAACTTCCTGCCGTGGACGGGCCCGGTGCTGCGCTCCTCCGCCGCCCTGCATGTGCCGGTGGCCGATCTGTTCCAGCCACTGATCCCGGTGCAGCTGGTGGGTCTGGCCTTTGTCTTCGCCAGTGCCTGGTGGCTCGGTCGCCGCGAGGAGAAGCGCCTGACCCTGGCCGGCCAGGCGCCCTGGCTGGACGCTAGCGGCGCGGGCGCTGCACCGGAGCGGGTACTCAGCGATGCCGAGCGCGCCCTGCGTCGCCCCGGGCGGTTCTGGATCAACCTGCTGCTGACGCTGGTGGTGATGGGCGTGATGATCGCGGGCTGGGTCGATCCGGTGGTGATGTTCATGCTCGGCACCGTCGCCGCGCTGTGCCTGAACTACCCCTCGGTGGACGCCCAGAAGGCGCGCATCGACGCCCATGCCAAGACCGCCCTGACCATGGCCAGCATCCTCTTCGCCGCCGGGGTCTTCACCGGCATCATGCAGGGCAGCGGCATGCTCAAGGCCATGGCCCAGGTGGCGGTGGCGGGCATCCCGGCTGGCCACGGGCAATTGATCCCGGCGGTGGTGGGCTTCCTGTCCATGCCGCTGAGCCTGCTGTTCGATCCGGATTCCTTCTACTTCGGCGTCATGCCGGTGATCGCCGAGGTCGGCCGCAACCTGGGGGTCGATCCGGTGCAGGTGGCCCAGGCCTCGCTGCTCGGGGTGCACACCACCGGTTTCCCGGTCAGCCCCCTGACCCCGGCGACCTTCCTGCTGGTGGGCCTGTGCAAGCTGGACCTGGCCGATCACCAGCGCTTCACCATCCCCTTTCTGTTCGCGGCCTCGGTGCTGATGACCCTGACCGCCCTGCTCCTGGGAGTCTTCTAGATGAGCCGTCTTCTTCGCATCGGCTGCGGCGCCGGCTACTCCGGTGATCGCATCGAACCCGCCGTGGAGCTGGCCGAGCATGGCCGCCTCGACTACCTGGTGTTCGAATGCCTGGCCGAACGCACCATCGCCCTGGCGCAACAGGCGCGGCTGGCCGATCCCGAGGCCGGTTTCGATCCGCTGCTGGAGGCACGGATGCGGCGCATCCTGCCGCTGCTGAATCAGGCGGATCGTCCGCGCCTGCGGGTGATCACCAACATGGGCGCCGCCCATCCCTCCGCCGCGGCGCGCAAGGTCGCGGCCCTGGCGCGAGAGCTGGGCGTCACCGGGCTGAAGATCGCTGCCGTGGCCGGCGACGACGTGCTGGCCCAGCTGCCCGCCGACGCCCTGCTGGACAGCGGCCAGACCCTGGCCGAACTGGGCGACCGGGTGATCTCGGCCAATGCCTACCTGGGCGTGGAAGGCATCGTCCAGGCCCTGGAAGCGGATGCCGATGTCATCATCACCGGCCGGGTAGCCGATCCCTCGTTGTTCCTCGCACCCCTGGTGCATGAATTCGGCTGGGCGGCGGATGACTGGGAACGTCGCGGGCGCGGCACCCTGGTCGGTCATCTGTTGGAATGCGCCGGTCAGGTCACCGGCGGCTACTTCGCCGATCCCGGTTACAAGGACGTCCCCGACCTCGCTCGCCTGGGCTTTCCCCTGGCCGAGGTGGACGCCGAGGGCCAGGCGACCCTGACCAAGATCGCGGGCTCCGGCGGCTGCGTGACGCCGGCGACCTGCAGCGAGCAACTGCTCTATGAGGTACACGACCCGGCGGCCTATCTGACGCCGGACGTCACCGCCGACTTTTCCGGCGTTGCCCTGCAGCAGTCCGCGCCGGACCGGGTCGCGGTCAGCGGAGCCCGAGGCAAGGCACGACCCGCGCAGCTCAAGGTCTCGGTGGGTTATCGCGACGGCTGGCATGGCGAAGGCCAGCTGTCCTACGCCGGACCAGGCGCCCTGGCCCGCGCCCGCCTGGCGGCTGAGGTGGTGCGCGAGCGTCTGCGACTCTGCGACGTACCGGTTCAGGAGCTGCGCTGCGAACTGATCGGCTGCGACGCCCTGCACGGCGCGACGCTGGCCACGCGCGCTACCGGCGAACCCTGGGAGGTCCGCTTGCGGGTGGTCGGGCGCTGCGCTACCCGCGCGGCGGCGGTGCAGATCGGCAACGAGGTGGAAACCCTCTATACCAATGGCCCGGCCGGCGGCGGTGGCGCCACCAAGGCGGTCCGCGAGGTGATCGCCGTGGCCTCGCTGCTGTGGCCGCGTGCGGCCGTCATCCCTACCCTGGAGCTGGAGACGCTGCCATGAAACTGCGCGAGATCGCCCACGTCCGTACCGGCGACAAGGGAGACACTTCGAACATGGCGGTGATCGCCTATCGCCACGAAGACTTCGACCGGCTGCGCCAGGCGCTGACCGCGGAACGGGTCGCCGCCTGGTTCGCCGACAGCCGACCCGCCGACGCCGCGCCTGTGCGCCGCTACGAGTTGCCCGCCTTGGGCGCGCTGAATTTCGTGCTGCCCGGCGCCCTGCGCGGCGGCGTCACCCGCTCGCTGGCGCTGGATGCCCACGGCAAGGGTCTTGGCGCGGCGCTGCTGGATCTGGAGTTGACGGACTAGCCGCACGGCTCAACCCGGGTGCCGACACCCGCGCCGGGCAGGCGTGTCAGCAGGATGGTGTCCTTGTCGAGGGGCACCTGGGCACCCTTGCGTCTGAGTTCGTTGATGGCATGCAGCAGGATCAGATTCACCTGCTCGACCTCGCGCATGTCGTCCGCCCTGAGCAGCCGCGACACCCGTACATTGTGATCGGCCTCGATGAGCGTGATCAGCAGGCCGTCACTGCGCCGCTCCAGCTCATGGCGCACAGGTGGATCGAGTTGGGCCAAGCGTTCATGCAACCTGTTCATCTGCAGGCTCCCGAAGGAACGTCACTCCCTTCAGGCTAGCCGCCGCGGTAGAGAACGCAAGGCGTCTGCGGTCGCTCGTGATGCCGAGGTCAATGAAGGATCCAGGGTCAGAAAGCGGATAGGTTTTGTCACGAAGCTGCCATCGGCGCCCGGCACGCTGGGTGTCTTGACCGCACCTTCGTGGCAGAGGCCAATCCATGGATACCCGCCCCGCCCTCCACCTGCGTACCCCTGCAATCTCTCCCCCGGTAGGCGTGGCGCTGGCCGCCGGGACAATCCGCTGTCGTCACGCCGAAGCGCATGGCCAACGCATCGCCCTGGCCACCCGGCATCTGATAGCGCTCGGGCATCGTCAGATCCTCCTGGTGACCGCCCGGCAACGGTCGGTCGCTGAGGCCGACGCCGAATTGCAGGCGCATTGTCAGATCATGCTGGCGGAGGGGCTACCGCTGCTGCCGCGGCTGGAGCTCGATCCGGCGGCTCCCGCGTACGGACCGGAGCTTGCCGCCAGCCTGGCCGGCATCGCCCCGACCGCCCTGCTCTGCACCCAGCCGGCCCTGGCCAGGGCGCTGCAGACCGCCCTTGCGTCCCAGGGAGAGCTGACCATTATGGGTCCCGAAACACGGGATGGGGCGCGGTACGCATCCTGGCACTAGCTCGGACGGTCACCTTTCAGAAATTCGTACCCCGTACGCCCTGCCCCGCCTGATCGGGCTGCTGCAGGTTGCCCGAAGTAGCGGTCTTGACCGGGTTCCAGTCGATCTCGGCGCGCTGCACCGCATCGGCGGTGAAGCGTTCATTGAGTTCCGGCGCCAGGCGATGGCCCCAGTAGGCCAGCTTCGCCTTGTAGCCTACGGTGATTTCCTTTTGCGGTTGCACCAGCGCCTTGACGATGGCCTGCACCGCCTTGTCCGGTGCGTCCTTGGTCGGCAGATCGGGACGGTGGCCGGTATAGGTGGCCGCATGGCCCCAGATCGGCGTATCCAGCGCCCAGGGCAGCACCGTCGACAGCTGAATGTTGGGCTGGCGTCCACGCCGCAGTTCCTGCTGGAGCACCCGGCCAAGGCTGAGCACCGCGGCCTTGGACGCCGAATAGGAGGCCTGATAGGCGTGGGGGATCTCGCCGTCGACCGACGCCACATTGACCAGCCGGCCATAGCCCTGGCGACGGAAGCGCTGCAGGGCCAGGTGAGTGCCAATAACCACGCCTTTCACATTGGTATCCAGCAGACGCAGATGATCGTCCAGCGGGATCTCCTCGAAGCGGCCCACCGCCACGACACCGGCATTGTTGATCCAGCCGTCGATGCGACCGAAGCGCTGCTCGGCCTGCTTGGCCAGGGCAGTCATCTGCGCCATGTCGGCGACATCGGTGGGCACTGTCAGGGCGGCCACGCCCAGGGCCTGGACCTCGACCGCCAGGGCTTCCAGCGCCTCGCTGCGCCGCGCTGCCAGCACCAGATTGGCACCGTGCCGGGCCAGCGCCAGAGCCACGCCACGACCGACACCACTGGAGGCGCCGGTGACGACGATGGTCCGGCCGCTCAGTTGCGGGTGATCAGGCCGCCCGGAACGCCGGGGCGAGGTGCGGTTCAACAGGGCCAGGGCGGCAGGCAGGGCAAGGAGCAGTGGCAGGGTACGCATCAGGGATCTTCCTCGGTTCTGTGTCTGAGGTGTGACCCATGGCCGACCGCACTGACGTCCCGCCTGGGACGACCGGGGCCCGGCGCGCCGACGGCAAGCGCTTCGCTTGATCGCCGGGATCGCCGCGCCAGGGCAGCCGCCGTGCCCCACGACCGTTCGGCGGAAGAGCTCAGTCTTCGGTCTGGCGATGCGGCATGACGATGCCGTGCAGCTTGAGCCGCCGATAGAGGGTGGCCCGGGAAACACCCAGGGCACGGGCGGCGGGGATGGCCTTCCAGCGGTGCCGCACCAGGGCCGCCAGGATCGACCGTCGCTCCGGGCTGTCGACCTGGGGCTCAGGTTCGGTGAGCAACGCGCGTCCGGGGCGCAGGCTGGCCGGCAGGTGATCGAGGGTGATGCGGGCACCGTCGCACAGGGCGCAGGCGTAACGCAGCGCGTTGCGCAACTCGCGCACGTTGCCCGGCCAGTCATGTGCCAGGATGGCCTCCTGCGCCTGGGGCGTCAGCGCCGGCGCAGGACGCTCGCCGCCTTCCTCTTCGAGCAGCCGTCGCGCCAGCGCCAGGCGGTCGGCACGTTCGCGCAGTGGTGGCAGCTGGAAGACGGCGCCATTGAGGCGATAGAACAGGTCTTCGCGAAACAGTCCGGCGGCGACCCGCGCCTGGAGGTCGCGGTGGGTGGCGCAGACCATCCGTACATCGACCCGCCGCGCCTGGGCGCTGCCCACCGGCAGCACTTCACCCTCGGCCAGCACCCGCAGCAGGCGCGTCTGAAGGGCCAGGGGCATGTCGCCGATCTCGTCGAGAAACAGGGTGCCGCCATCGGCCGCCACGATCAGGCCGTCGCGACCCTGGCGCTGGGCGCCGGTAAAGGCCCCCGCGGCATGACCGAACAATTCGCTCTCGATCAGGCTTTCCGGCAGCGCTGCGCAATTGAGGGCGATGAAGGGCCGCGCGCTGCGATCGCCGCCCTGGTGCAGGCCGCGGGCAAAGACCTCCTTGCCGGTGCCGGTCTCCCCGGTCACCAGGATCGGCAGGCCGTGGCGATAGAGACGCAGGGCGGTCGCGAGCGCCTGGCTGACCTGCGGCTCCTGTTCGTCTTCGGTCTCCAGGGCTTCGCGCACCAGGGGAATCACCACACCCGTGCGCGGCCGCGGCGCCCGGACCCGGGCGTGGAGCTGCGCCTCGCCCAGGCGCAGGGGTTCAGGATCGTCCTCCTTTAAACGGGCCGAGGCGTCGCGACCGAACACCTCGTCAAGGCGCTCCGGCAGGTAGCCCAGCTGATTGAGGCAGAGTTGCCGGGCCGGACGATTCAGACCGGTCAGGCGGCCATTCGAATCCCAGGCCAGCAGGAATTCCGGCTGGGTATCGAGATAACTGGCCTGGGCATGGCCGCAGAGCACCCAGTCGCCCCGGGCGCTGTGCATGAAGTAGGCATTCTCGATGCGCTGGGCGCTGTCGCGGGTGAATTGCTGGATCAGCAGCTGGCTGCGCCGGTCGTCCGGCGAGCGCGGCGCCGAGACGTCCAGCACGCCGAGCAACTCGCCGCTCGGCGCGAACACCGGCGCCGCGGTGCAGGTCAGTCCGGTGAAGGCCACGCGGAAGTGATCGGCCTTGTGCACCGTGACCGGCGCCCGGTCGGTCAGTACCGCGGCCACGCCGCAGGTACCCTCCTCCTGCTCGGACCAGCAGGTACCCAGATAGAGCCCGACGCGGCGGCATTCCTCATCGAGCCGGTCGCTGACCCGGTAATCCAGGGTATGGCCCTGGGCGTCGGCCAGCAGCACACAGTAGTCGGCCGCCTCGACCCGCGCATGCAGGGCGCCCAGTTCGCCATCGGCGACGCGCAGGAAGTCTTCCGCCGCCTGCTGGTGCTGGCGCAATTCGTAGCGCGAAAGGATGCGCGGCCCCCGCAGAGAGCCCGGGTCGAGCTGATATTGCTCGAAGGAACGGCGCCAGGAATCGAGGATGCGCCCGGGCGGACTGGCCGCGCGCAAGGGCGCGCGCAGGGCCTGGTCGATGGCGCGGGCGTGATAGCGGGCCTGGGTAGACAACATGGACGTCTCTCCCTGAATTCCGGTCATGGCATGGAAGGCCGGTCATTGTTCTGCCCTTCATTTAGCGCCCCCTGGCCCCGGCCTTCAAGTCCGCCGCGTCGTGAGACGAATCGTCTCAGCGTCTCGCCCTCCCGTCGCAGGCGTGAGACGCCCCGGCGCGCGGAGTCGCCCCTCCTACGACCAGTCGCCTCCATTCAAACCCGCGCCTTGCCTGCACTGCAGCGGATTCATCACGGTTTGGCACCGGCCTTGCTCAGGGCTCTGCGAGGCGCCTATCACAACGACAAGAGGGCCAGACCCATGAGCGCACCCTGGCATCACCGCACGGCTGCCCTGACCACCGGCCCGTGCCTCGGAGCTCAGCCATGCCCGTAACCGTCGGCATCCTGCCCAACCCGGCCTCGGGCCGTGACCTGCGCCGGCTGACCGGCAACGCCGCCCTGACCTCCAGCACCGACAAGGCCGGGGTGGTGATGCGCCTGCTGGCGGCCTTTGGCGCCACCGGCGTAGAGCGGGTGCTGCTGCCGCCGGACATGACCGGCATCGCGGCCGCCGTGCTCAAGGCCAGCGGCAGTCGCCAGGCCCGCGAGCAGCGCTGGCCGGAGCTTAGGTTTCTCAACCTGCCGCTGACCCAGACCGTGGACGACACCCGGCGCGCCGCGCGGCTGTTGCTGGCCCAGGGCGCGGCGGTGATCGCCGTGCTCGGCGGCGACGGCACCCACAAGGCGGTGGCCGCCGAGGTGGGCGACCTGCCGCTGCTGACCCTGTCCACCGGCACCAACAATGCCTTTCCCGAATTGCGCGAGGCCACCAGCGCCGGCCTGGCCGGTGGCCTGGTGGCGAGCGGCCGCATCGACCCGGCCCTGGCGCTGCGGCGCAACAAGCGGCTGCGGGTGGAAGTGCCGGAACGCGACATCCGCGACTGGGCGCTGGTGGACGTGGCGGTCTGTCGCCAGACCTATCTCGGTGCCCGCGCGGTGACCCGGGTGGAGGATCTCGCGGAAGTCTTCACCACTTTCGCCGAGCCCTGGGCCATCGGCCTGTCGGCCCTCTGCGGTCTCTGGCACCCCGTCGCGCGCAGCGCTCCCCATGGCGGCTGGGTGCGACTGGAGCCGGAAGCCCCGGCGCAACTGACCGTTCCCCTCGCCCCCGGCGTGCTGGCCCAGGCCGGCATCGCCGCCAGTGGCCTGCTGCTGCCCGGCGAACCCCGGATGCTGTCGCTGGCCACCGGCACCCTGGCGCTGGACGGCGAGCGGGAAATCGAATTCGGCCCCGAGGAGCGTCCGCAGGTGACGCTGGACCTCGACGGCCCCCTGAGCATCGACGTGGAGCGGGTACTGGAGCTGGCGGCGCAGCAGCGCCTGCTGGTCCGCCGCCTGCCCGCGTCGGCCCTCGGCAATCCTGGAGAACAATAAGATGAGCGAGACCGTAAGCGTCGAAAACCTGAGCCATGCCTACCGGGTGATGCGCACCATCCGCGTCTTCGAAGAGCGGCTGCACGTGGAATTCGCCACCGGCGAGATTCCCGGCTTCGTCCACCTCTATGCCGGCGAGGAGGCCTCGGCCGCCGGTGTCATGGCCCACCTGGGCCACGAGGACAGCATCGCCTCCACCCACCGCGGCCACGGCCATTGCATCGCCAAGGGCGTGGACGTCTACGGCATGATGGCCGAGATCTACGGCAAGAAGACCGGGGTCTGCCAGGGCAAGGGTGGCTCCATGCACATCGCCGACCTGGAAAAGGGCATGCTCGGTGCCAACGGCATCGTCGGGGCCGGCGCCCCGCTGGCCGCCGGCGCCGCCCTGGCCGCCAAGCTCAAGGGCAGCGACGCCGTTGCCGTGGCCTTCTTCGGTGACGGCGGCTCCAACGAGGGTGCGGTGTTCGAGGCCATGAATCTGGCCTCGGTGTGGAATCTGCCGTGCATCTTCGTCGCCGAGAACAACGGCTACGCCGAGGCCACCGCCTCGAACTGGTCGGTGGCCTGCGACCACATCGCCGATCGCGCAGCCGGCTTCGGCATGCCCGGGGTGACGGTGGACGGCTTCGACTTCTTCGCCGTCCATGAAGCCGCCGCGGCCGCCGTGGCCCGCGCCCGGGCCGGCGAAGGCCCCTCGCTGATCGAGGTGAAGTTCACCCGCTACTTCGGCCACTTCGAGGGCGACGCCCAGACCTATCGCGATCCCAACGAGGTCAAGCAGGCCCGGGAGCAGCGCGACTGCCTGATGCAATTCCGCGAGCGGGTGACGCGCTCCGGCCAACTCCAGCCCGCCCTGCTCGACAGCATCGACCAGGAGGTGGAACAGCTCATCGAAGACGCCGTGCGCAAGGCCAAGGCCGATCCCAAGCCCGGCCCGGAAGACCTGCTCACCGACGTCTACGTCACCTACGCCTGATCGGAAAACAACAAGGAGCGCCACCATGGCCAGAAAGATCAGCTACCAGCAAGCCATCAACGAAGCCCTGGAACAGGAGATGCGCCGCGACCCCACCGTCTTCCTCATGGGCGAAGACAACGCCGGCGGTGCGGGCGCGCCTGGCGAGCAGGACGCCTGGGGCGGCGTGCTCGGGGTCACCAAGGGCCTCTACCACAAATTTCCCGGGCGGGTGCTGGACACCCCGCTGTCGGAGCTCGGCTACGTCGGCGCGGCGGTGGGCGCCGCCGCCCGCGGCACCCGGCCGGTATGCGAACTGATGTTCGTCGACTTCGCCGGCTGCTGCCTGGACCAGATCCTCAATCAGGCGGCCAAATTCCGCTACATGTTCGGCGGCAAGGCGGTCACCCCGCTGGTGCTGCGGACCATGGTCGGCGCGGGCCTCCGCGCCGCCGCCCAGCATTCGCAGATGCTCACTTCCTGGTGGACCCATATCCCCGGCCTCAAGGTGGTCTGCCCGGCCACCCCCTATGATGCCAAGGGCCTGCTGATCCAGGCCATCCGCGACAATGACCCGGTGATCTTCTGCGAGCACAAGCTGCTCTACGGGATGCAGGGCGAGGTGCCAGAGGAGTCCTACGCCATCCCCTTCGGCGAGGCCAGCTTCCTGCGTGAGGGCGACGACGTCAGCCTCATCACCTACGGCCGCATGGTGCACCTGGCCATGGAGGCCGCCAGCAACCTGGCGCGCCAGGGCGTCTCCTGCGAGGTGCTGGACCTGCGTACCACCAGCCCGCTGGATCGCGACAGCATCCTGGAAAGCGTCGAGAAGACCGGCCGCGCGGTGGTCATCGACGAGGCCAATCCGCGCTGCTCGGTGGCCACCGACATCGCCGCCCTGCTTGCCGAGCACGCCTTCGACGACCTGCGCGCCCCGGTACAGCTGGTCACGGCGCCGCACACCCCGGTGCCCTTCTCCGATGCGCTGGAAGACCTCTATATCCCCGATGCGGCCAAGATCGAGTGCGCCGTACTGAAGATCACCCAAGGGAGGCAGGCCGCATGAGCCAGATCCATACCCTGACCATGCCCAAGTGGGGCCTGTCCATGAGCGAAGGTCGGGTCAACGCCTGGCTCAAGACCGAAGGCGACAGCATCACCAAGGGCGACGAGGTGCTCGATGTCGAGACCGACAAGATCAGCAGCAGCGTCGAGGCGCCCTTCTCCGGCACCCTGCGCCGCTGCCTGGCCCGCGAGGACGAGACCCTTGCGGTAGGCGCCCTGCTGGCCATCGTGGTGGAAGGCGAGGCCAGCGACGAAGAGATCGAGGCGGTGATCGCGCGCTTCCAGGAGGAGTTCGTGCCTGGTGGCGAAGACGCCGCCGATGCCGGTCCCCAGGCCCAGCGCATCGAACTCGACGGCCGGCCGCTGCGCTATCTGGAGCGCGGTGCAGGCGGCCTGCCGCTGGTGCTGATCCACGGCTTTTCCGGCGATCTGGACAACTGGCTGTTCAACCACGAGGCGCTGGCCGCCGGGCGCCGGGTGATCGCCCTGGACCTCCCGGGTCACGGCCAGTCCGGCAAGACGCTCGCCACGGCGGATCTCGCCGAGCTGGGCGCCGCCGTGCTGGCTCTGCTCGACCATCTGGACATCCCCCGCGCCGTGCTCGTCGGCCACTCCATGGGTGGCGCCGTGGCCCTGCAACTGGCGCAGACGGCGCCGCAGCGGGTCGCCGGCCTGGTCCTGATCGGCAGTGCGGGACTGGGCCGGGACATCAATGGCGCCTACCTGGAAGGCTTCGTCGCCGCCACCAGCCGCAACCAGCTCAAGGGACCGGTCAGCCTGCTGTTCAGCGATCCCGGGCTGGTCACCCGGCCACTGCTGGAAGACCTGCTCAAGTACAAGCGCCTGGAAGGGGTGGACCAGGCTCTGAAGCGACTGGCCGGCACACTGTTCCCCAATGGCCAGCAGGCCCAGGTGCTGCGCCAGGCACTCGACGGCGATCTGCCCGCCCTGGTGATCTGGGGCAAGGCCGACGCCATCATTCCGGTCCAGCATGCCGAAGGCCTGCCCAGAACCGTCCAGGTCGAGATCCTGGAGGGCCAGGGCCATATGGTGCAGATGGAGGCCGCGGACCGGGTCAATGCCCTGATCCAGGCCTTCCTGCCCCGCTGCGAACGCTAGAGGAGCCTCACGATGAAAGCAGCCCGTTTCCATGCCGCCCGCGACATCCGGGTGGAAGACGTCCCAGCCCCCGGCGAGCCGGGCCCCACCCAGGTCCTGGTGAAAAACCAGTTCTGTGGCATCTGCGGCACCGACCTGCACGAGTACCTCGGCGGTCCCATCTTCATTCCCACCGCGCCGCACAGCTACACCGGCGGCCAGGTGCCGCAGATCCTCGGCCATGAGTATTCCGGCGTGGTGGAGGCCGTGGGCAGCGAAGTGACGTCGGTGAAACCCGGTGACCGGGTCTCCATCCAGCCCATGGTCTCGCCACGGGACGACTACTACGGTCGTCGCGGCCAGTACCAGCTCAGCGAACAACTGGCCATCATCGGCCTGTCCCATCCCTGGGGCGGCATGGCCGAGTACTCCCTGGTGGAGGACTACAACGCCGTCCCCATGCCGGACGATCTCAGCACCGCGCACGCGGCGCTGATCGAGCCCACCGCGGTGACCGTCTATGCCACTCACCGGGGCGGCGTGAAGCCTGGCGACAGCGTGCTGGTGGCCGGTGCCGGACCCATTGGCCAGCTGCAGGTCATGGCTGCCCGCGCGGCGGGTGCCACGCGGATCTTCCTGGTGGACCTCAACGACAACCGCCTGGAGATGGCCCACCGCCTGGTGGAGGGGCTCATCACCCTGAATCCCGGCAGCACCGATGTGCTGCGCGAGGTGCGTGCCCGCACCGCCGGGGGCGTGGGGGTAGATGTGGCCTTCGAATGCGTGGGCGCCGAGGCACCGCTGGGGCTGTGCCTGGAGGCGGTCCGCCGCCAGGGTGTGGTGGTCCAGGTGGGGATGCAGGGCAAGCCCCCGGCGCTGGATGGCTTCACCCTGACCTACAAGGACGTCGACCTGCGCGGCTCCTGGTGCTACTCGACGCTGATGTGGCCCCAGGTGGCGGCCCTGATCGCCAGCGGCCAACTGCCGGCCGAGAAGGTCGTGACCCGCCACATCGCGCTGGACGACGTGGTGGAACAGGGCTTCGAAGCCTTGCTGGACAAGGCCGGGACCCAGCTGAAGATCCTGATCGAGCTCTAGGGCTTGCCCACGCGGTTGGCGGGGGCCGCCGCGTGGGGCTTTTTGCCTTACTGGAAGCTCGTCGCGGCAAAGCTGGGACGCGCCAGGAGCCGCTGGTGAAAGGCCACCAGCCGCGGGTGCGCGGACCAGTCGATTTCCGGCAGCCGAAAGCTCAGGTAGTCGAGCCCGACCGCTACCAGGTAGTGGCTGAAATCAAGGTCCTCTGCATCCAGGGTGGAAGACTGGTCCAGGCGCGCCAGCAGGCGCCCGATGGCCGCCAGCCGGCGAGCGCCCAGCACCGATTCACCCTGGGCCGCACCGCCCTGCTTGCGGGCGATCACCGTGCCGAAGGCGGCGTCGATCAGGCCCTGGCCCAGGCCGGCCAATTGCAGGCGTTCGGCCGCAAGCGGGTTGCCGCCGCCCAGCTGGTGCAAATGGATGCAGATCAGCAGAGTCTCGCCGAGGGTCACACCCTCATCGGTGATCAGCACCGGCACCTTGTTGGCCGGATTGGCGGCCAACAGCTGCGCGTCCTCGTTCCAGGGGTCGCTCCACACCAGCGCCAGTCGCTCGCCAAAGCCGGCTTCCAAAGCGGTGACGCGCGCGGCGCGAGCATAGGGCGAGGTCTGGTTCAGCAGCAGTTGCATGGCGGACTCCGGGACACGGGCGGGTAATAGCAGCGCCCGCCAGTGTAGCCGTTGGCGTACGCCTTCAGTGCGACCGGGTTACCGTAAGGACCACGGCGGCGATACGATCGGTATGGGCATAGACGCCGCTCTCCAGCTCCTCGCCGAAGACATCCGGATCCACCTCGCGATAGCGCCAGGCCACGTCCTGGCCATCCAGGCGGGTGCGGACTTCTTCGAGGAATGGATCACGGCCATCGACCATGGCAACGCCGGTATAGAGCAGCAGGGTACCGCCCGGCGCCAGGCGCTGCAGCGCCGTGTCCAGGATGGCCAGGGACAGACCGGCCCCCAGGGGACCGCCACCATGGCGATAGGCACGCTCGCCGGGATCGACCAGATAGGGCGGATTGGACAGGATGAAATCGAAGTCGCCCACCACATCGTTCAGTAGGTTGCTATAGCACGCGCTGACATTGTCGGCCCCGGCCAGCTCGGCGTTGGTCCGGGTCAGGGCCAGGGCGCGCTCGTTGATGTCCACCGCCAGCACCTCGGCATCGGGCCGCGCCAGGGCGACCAGGATGGCGCCGGGACCGGCACCGCTGCCGATGTCCACGGCGCGGCGGATGTCACCGGTCTCGAAGCGCAGCTGGGCTTCCAGGGCATTGGCATAGCGATAGGTGTCGGGGCCAAAGAACACCGCATCGGCGTCCTCGGTGGGATAGGCGGAATGCACGAACAACTGGTCGCCCAGGCTCGACACCCGCACCCGGCTGCGCCAGCCACTCGGCACCGCGGTCAGCAGCTCGGCGGCCGCCAGTATGGCGACCAGAGAACCGGGCAGCAGCTCGGGGGAAAACGGCCGGCTCCAGCCGAAGATGCCCTGCAGATCCCGCGCCCAGGCGTTGCCTGGCCGGGCATTGACCCGCGCGTGGGAGGCCGGGGTGGGCGTGATGAAGTGATAGTCCGCTGCGCGCAGCGTTTCGATCAGCAGTTTCAGGGCAGCGGCCGCGGCAGGGCTGGTCGCGGTGCGTTCGGGATGTTCCATGGCCGTCACGGGTGGTTCCTTCAATGACAGTCGAAATGAAAAAGGACCCTCGCGGGTCCTTGAATAGGGGTCAGTCCAACAGGGAGACGAACAGCCGCGTCGCCAGCAGGCCGGCACGGCTGTGATGGCGCGCCGGTGACAGCTGCTCCACCAGCAGCGCCATGGCGGCCGCGCGACTGGGCTGGCTCGCCAGCCGCTGCTCCAGCGCGACCTCATCACGATCGAAGTCGCTCGCCTGGGCCTTGCTGGCATTGGCCGCCGTACCCTGCTCGGCTTCCAGCGCCGGACACAGGCGCTCCTGCTGACGCTGGCGAGCGCGAAAGCTCACCTCGCGCCGCGGCAACACCGCCACCCGCTCGGTGGCAGCCGGGTTCCGGGCCCCACTGTGCACGAAGTCACCGGCGATCCAGTCATGGATCAACTGCTGCTCGTAGGCGGTGAAGACGCCAAACATCTCGGCACGCTCGCCCTGGATCAGCCGCCAGAAGCGGCTGTTGACCGGGTCCTCGTGACGCTTGATCCAGCCCTGCTCCTGCATCACCCGGAGGAAGTCGGGAATCTGCGCCGGAGCGCATAGCCAGTCGCTGACGCTGCGGCCACCGATGCGGCAATAGTCCGAATGTACATAGCGGCCAACCGTGCTCTTCTCCGCCAGCACCTCGATCACCGCCTGCTCCAGATCGAAGCTGCCGATCACCGAGGTGGTACCAGCGCCCAGTTCATTGAGCAGGTAGCCCTGCACCACGCGCTGGTAGAAGGCGGCGCGGCCCTCGGCCGGCATGGCGTCGTGCACCGCCTGCAGCGCCTTGCGCGCATGACCGGTGCCGGCATTGTCGACCGTTACATGCAGCGTGAAGTAATAGGGGTCGATACCCAGCTCGTTGAGCTCGTAAGAGGTGATCAACAGGTGCAACGGCAACTGCTCGTAACCCAGATTGAAGCCGAGCACCTCGGGCAGGTAGTGATCGGCGTTATGGGCCAGGGCCAGCTGAATCGCGCCCTGGACATAGTGCTCGTCGCTCAGCTGCAAGAAATCTTCGCAGCCGTGACTGGCCAGCAGCTTGCGATAGAGCACCACATGGTTCTTGTCCGGCTGGCCGTCGCCCAGTTCTTCCAGATAGATCTGGATGGCCGCCCGATAGCGCAGGTCATCCCAGTGGGCGAGCGTGCCATAGAGCCAGGCGCCATCCACCAGCTTGGTAGGCGCCACGCCACGCAGGAAGTACAGCGCATGGGCCTTGCTGCCGAAGTAGCGGCGCGGCGCACCAGCCTTGCGGGCCGCCAGGTAGTCCTGGTACCGGGCGCCGACCCGGGCGTTGTTCTCCAGCACCCAGGCTTCCAGGCCCTCGGGGTCTTCCGGCAGGTCGGCGGTCATGCCAGATACCGCCTGCAGCTGGTCGTCGAGAAAGCGTCGAGCCCTTTCCTGCGTCCTGACGCCCGGCTGCTCCACCAGCAATTCCTGATAGAGCGATCGGGCCGGTTGCAGGTTGAGCGGGTTCGAGGCGGCGTACTGGCCGGTAACGGCTCTTGTCGTGGTCTGCATGAAGGGCACATCTGGCAGCTGATGAATACCTCGTTCGGCCCGCGGAAAAGGCCTTGGTTCCTGGCCGAGCCCGCGCCGGAACGGTGCCGCTCCGCTTGCGGCCGTCAAAGGCAGTACCTGGCGACCGCTGCCATTCGTCGGCAGCCGCTCCGCGCCACTGCGCCTGTCGCCGGTCCGCGCCAGGCGACGGGTGACCTGATGAAGGGCCTCATTTTCCAGGCTGGCGGGCCGATAGCCTGAAAACCCACGCGACTGCCAGGCCCTGCCCATGTCTCCTGCCGATTCCGATGTCGATCTGCGCGCCCTCCTCGATTCGATCCAGGAATTCATCATCGCCAAGGATGGCCGCGGGCGCTGGTTATTCGTCAATCGCATCGTGCTCGAGGCCTACGCCATGCTCGGCTTCGACTACGTGGGCATCACCGATGCCGAATTGATCGAGCTGTTTCCGGATCATGCCCAGGCCTTCGCCTATAACATCGAGACCGACGAGCGCGCCTGGCGCAATGGTGTGGCCACGCAGATCGAGAAGTCCTTCATGGGGCCGGATGGACGCATCAATACCTGGGAAGTGATCAAGACGCCTCACTTCGATGCCCAGGGCGGACGCCAGCTGCTGACCATCGTCAGTCGCAATGTCACCGAGCGCAAACTGGCGGAGACCGCCCTGCAGGACAGCGAAAGACGCTTCAAGTCCCTGGCCTACCTGGATGCCCTGACCGGCATCCCCAATCGACGCAGCATCCTCGACCAGATCGTCGGTCACCTGGCGGTCGCCTCCCCCCAGGCGGAGTGCGCCCTGTTCTACCTCGACCTGGACAGGTTCAAGGCGATCAACGACGAATTCGGCCACGAGGTGGGAGATCGGCTGCTGGTGGCCTTCGTCACCCGGGTCAGCGCCTGCCTGCGCCCGGACGATCTGCTCGGGCGGATCGGTGGAGACGAATTCATCGTCTTCCTGCGCGACACCTCCGCCACCACCGCCCTGGCACTGGCCGAGCGCCTCTGCCTGGCCCTGCAGGAGCCCTGGACGCTGCAGGACATCCGCCTGGCGACCACCTCCTCAATCGGCATCGCCCACGGCACCGCCGGCAGCCTCAACGTCCACGAACTGATCCGCCGCGCCGATGGCGCCCTGTACCAGGCCAAGCGCGCCGGGCGGGCCCGGGTGGTGCTGGCGGACGGCTAGAGCCGCTCCGTCGGCTGGGCGCGGATCATGATCTCGCGCTGGCGAAAGGCCTTTTCCAGACGGTGCCGATAGCCTTCCCACCAGGCTCGATCCAGGGCCTCGGTCATGACCTCGTAGACCAGCAGCTCGTCGTCCTCGACGCACTGCGCCTCGTCCTGGCACAGGCCCTCCACCGGGGCCCGGCTGAAGGCGGTCAGCCCGCCGAAGCGCGCGACCAGTTCCTCGCGCACCTCCTGGAACAGCGCCCCGGACAGGCGCTGGCCGTCATTGTCGTTCAGGGGTAGCAGCAACTGGACGAGGTACATGGCCATCTCTCCTGGAGTAGTGGGCTGCAGACCCACTGGGCCCCCAGGCGGGTTCCCGTCCATTGATCCCCTGCCCGCATGCCAGAAATGCAAAGGCCCTGCCGAGGAGCGCTCGGCAGGGCCTTTCACCACCGTTCAGTCGGATCAGACCGAGAAGCGGCCGACCAGGCGATTCATGTCCACCGCCAGGCGCGAGACCTCATGGGCGGCGGCGGCGGTCTGGTGCGCCCCGGCCGAGGTCTGGATCGACAGGTCGCGGATGCTGACCAGATTCTGGTCCACCGACCGGGCGACCTGGGCCTGCTCTTCCGAGGCCGTGGCGATGAGGAAATTGCGCTCGTTGATCTCGGTGATGGAGCGGGCGATCTCCTCCAGGGCCGCGCCCGCTTCGTTGGCGATCTTCAAGGTGGCGGTAGCCTCGTCGCGGCTGCGTTGCATGGCCTGGACAGCGCCTTCCGAACCACTCTGGATGCCGCCGATCATCTGCTCGATCTCGCGGGTGGATTCCTGGGTCCGGTGGGCCAGGGCCCGCACCTCGTCGGCGACCACGGCGAAGCCACGGCCCTGCTCGCCAGCCCGGGCGGCCTCGATGGCGGCGTTCAGCGCCAGCAGGTTGGTCTGCTCGGCGATGCCGCGGATCACGTCGACCACGGTGGCGATGCCTTGCGCCTGCCCGGCCAGGGCGACGATCTGCTCGCTGGTATGGGACACGGTGCCGGTCAGCGACTGGATGGCGTTGACGGTCTCGGTGACGCGAGCCGCGCCCAGACCGGTCGAGCGCTCCGACTGTTGCGCGGACGTCGAGGCCGAGGCGGCGTTGCGCGCCACCTCCTCGACGGCGGCGGTCATCTCGTTGACCGCGGTAGCCGCCTGCTCCACTTCGCTGTTCTGCCGTTGCAGCCCACGGCTGCCCTCTTCGGTCACGGCGTTCATCTCTTCGGCGGCGGAAGCCAGCTGCGTCGAGGCTTCGCCGATGTGGCTGACGGTGTCGCGCAGGGTCTGCTGCATCTGCACCGTGGCGCGCATCAGGTCGGCCATCTCGTCGCGGCCGTCGGCCTGGGCCGCGACCCGCAGATCACCCTCGGCAATGCGGCGGTTGACGGCCAGCACCTGGCGCAGCGGCTGCAGGATGCTGCGGGTATAGAGCGTGGCCAGCACCACGGTGAGCACCACGGCCACGGCGGAAATGATCCCGAGTAGCCAGAGGTTATGGCTGTAGGTCTGGGTCGCCAGTTCGCCGGCCTGCTTGGCGCCGCGCTGGTTGAAGTCCGCCAGGGCCACGATCTTCTCTTGCAGGTCGTTGGTCAGCGGCCGGATGTTGGCATTGACGTAGGCGGTCCCTTCGCTGGCCGGACGGGTCCGGGCGAGGGTGACGATCTCGTCGAGGCGCGCATCGTAGGCCTTGGCGCCGGCGGACACGGCATCGGCCAACCGCTGCTCCTCAGGTGAAGCCACCAGGGCCTGGTAGGCCGCCACCTCCTGCTGCAGATGGCCGCGCGCCTGGGCGATGGTCGCCGCGGCGGTCTGCTTCATCTGCTCGTCTTCAGAGGCCACCATGCGCAGGGTTTCCAGACGCAGCCTGAGCACGAGGGAGTCTATCTTCGCCGTCTGGGCGATGCTGGCCATCCAGTTGGTCTCGACATCCTGCTCGGCTTTGTACAGCGCGTTGAGGCCCACGGCCGAGGTGGCCGCCAGCACCAGCAGCAACAGGGTAACGGCGGCAAAGCACACGGCCGAGCGGGCCGACAATTTCAGGGTACGCATGGCGCGACTCCAGGCAGGAAAGGCATGTTCACCCCTTCTGGTCGGCGCTACCGTCACTGGCTGAATAGCCACCCATCGGCGATCGACGGCGCACCCACCAGGAGCTGCAGGCTAGAGCCGACGCGGGCTCCAGGACGATGCAGCAAGCTGACGAGCAGCCGCCGCCCTGGCCAATTGCCATGCGCAGTCGGGCTAGAATGAGCCTTTTCCTCAATCGAAATCCCCATGCCGCCGACGAAGCTTCGCCCTGCGCGTCTGGTCCCCTTGCGCAATCGCCTGCTGGCCATCGCCTTCGCCGGAATCGTGCCCCTGGCGCTGGTGGCCGGCCTGGGGCTCTGGCTGCTCGTCCAACACCAGCAGCACGAAGCCGAACAGCGAGCCCTGGAGTCCAGCCGCCAGGCGGCCACCACCATCGAAAGCGAATTGCGCCGCTCGGTGACCATTCTCCAGGCATTGGCCGAGTCGCCCCTGTTGCGGACGGGTGACCTGAGCGATTTCGACACCCTGGTCGGGCGCATCCTGCCGCTGGTGCCAGGTTGGCGAACGGTGCTGCTCGCCACGCCGGAGGGCGAGGTCGTCCGGCGGATATCGAGCGTCAACCGGCCCGCAGGCGGTCCTCTCGCCGAACCGGACAGCTTTGCCGAGGTGCTCGCCCAGCGCCGGCCGGTGATCGGGCAACTGGGCCGCGGACCCGCCGGGCTGCTGGCCTTTCCGATCCGGGTCCCGGTGCTGCGCGAAGGTCGGCTGAATTTCGTGCTGACCGCGGTGATGACACCGGAGAGCATCCGCGCGGCGCGCATGGCCCGCGCCCTGCCCAAGGACTGGGTGGGCTCGGTATTCGATCGCCATGGCCTGCGCGTCGCCCGTACCAGCCTGCACGAGGAGAGCCTGGGCGAGCCGGCCCTGCCAGCTCTGGCCGAGATCCTGGCCCAGCCCGGCGAAGAAGGCGTCGGTACCGCCCGTACCCGGGAAGGTCACGAGGTCTATACGGCCTTCGTGCGCCTGCCCGATTCCGGCTGGACCGTGACCACGGCGATCCCCACCGAAGAGGTGGCCGCAGCCGCCAATCGCTCCTTCGCGCTCTATGGCGGCGGCCTGGTGCTGTCGGTGGTCTTCGCCTGGGCGATGGCCCTGCTGCTGTCGCGGCGGATCAGCCGGCCGGTGCAGGCACTGCAAGAGGCCGCCCAGGCGCTGGGGCAGCGCCTGCCGCCGGTGCTGCCCGACAGCGACGTGCTGGAGATCCGCCAGGTGGGCGAAGCGCTGCTGACCGCGGCCGAAGCCCGCCGGCTGATCGAAGAGGAACGCGACGACTACCTGCGCAACCTGCAACTGAGCCAGGAGCAGCTGCAACTGCAGGTCGCCGATCTGGAGGTCCTGCAGCGGCTCAATCATCGTCTGCTGCAGTTGCCCTCGCTGCCGCAGCAATTGCAGGAGATCCTCGCGGTCCTCTGTCGCTTCCACCAGACGTCCCTGGGCTGCGTCTCGCTACTGGAAGACGACAAGCCGCCGCAGCTGTATTTCGCGGCCGGTTTCTCGGCGGAAGATCAGGCGCAGCTGGCCACCCTGCCGCTGGCGGAAAGCGCCTGTGCCGCCGCGCTGCGCAGCGATGCCCGGGTGGTGGTGCCGGCGCTGGCGGCCGCACCCGAGTTCGCCGCCCTGGCCGCCCTGGGCCAGCGCCTGGGCTTCGCCGCCCTGCATGCCGTGCCCCTGCGCAGTACCCTGCACGGCACGCTCGGCGCCATCACCGTCCACCTGCCGGAAGCCCGGGAACCCACGCCGCGCCAGCAGCGCCTGGCCGACCTGTGCGCCTCCAAGGCGGTGCTGGTGATCGACCGCGCCCGCATCCAGGAGGCCGCCCTGCGTTCGCAACGCCGGTTGCGGGTGGCCCTGGAAAGCTCCCAGGTCTCCTTCGGCATCGCCGTGCCCGCTGCCGCGGGTGCCTTCAACTGGGACTATCTCAACCCCATCGGCGCCACCACCCTGGACCTCGACGGCAGCGCTGCGAACGCCCGCCTGCCCTGGGCCAGTGCGCGGATCCTGCAGCTCTGTGCGGAGCACCAGGCCGGTGAGGCGGCCTGGTCCGTGGAAGTGCAAGGTGCCGATGCCAGCGGCGCCAGTTGCTGGCTGCAGATCAGCGCCACGCCCTTCGACGGCAACGTGGCGGTCTGGTTTCTCGACATCAGCGAGCGCAAGCGCCAGGAGCAACAGCTGCACGACAACGACCGGCAAAAGGACGAATTCCTCGCCGTGCTGGCCCATGAATTGCGCAATCCGCTGGCCCCCATTCGCCAGGCGGCGGCGCTGATCGCCGCGCCCCAGGCCTCGGCCGAACAGCAGCGGCGCAGTTGCCAGACCATCGAGCGACAGGTGGAACGCATGGGCGCCCTGCTCAACGATCTGCTGGACATCTCGCGCATCACCTTTGGCCGCATCACCCTGCACAACGCCGTCGTCACCCTGCAGACGGTACTCCAGGCCGCCGCCGAGGCGACCCTGGCGCCCATGCAGGAGAAGCGCCAGACCTTCGCGCTGCACTTGCCTGAGGCGCCCCTCTGGCTGCATGCCGATCCGCTGCGCCTGGAGCAGATCTTCATCAATCTGCTGGGCAACGCCGCCCGTTACACCCAGGCAGGAGGCCGGATCACCCTCGCCGTGCAGGCGAGCGAGACCGAGGTGCGGGTAGACATCGCCGACAACGGCATCGGCATCGCCCCCGAGCGCCTGGCGGACCTGTTCCAGATGTTCGGCCAGCTCGATCCGCGCCTTACCGAGCGCTCGCCCGGGCTGGGCATCGGCCTGGCCCTTTCCCGCGAACTGGCGCGGTTGCAGGGTGGCGACATCACCGTGACCAGCGCCGGCCTGGGTCAGGGCAGCCGCTTCACCGTGAGCCTGCCGCTGACGGTGGCGCCACCCACCAGCGCGCTGGAGACCGTGGCCGCCGCCTCGGCAGCGTCCGCCACTCGCCGGATCCTGGTCGCCGACGACAACCCCGACATCGCCGACACCATCGCCGAACTCCTCGAGCTGGATGGCCACGAAGTGCGGGTCGCCTACGATGGCCAGCAAGCCCTGACACTGTTCCAGAGCTATGGCCCCGAGATCGTCATCTCCGACATCGGCATGCCCGGCCTGACCGGTCACCAGCTGGCCCGGGCGATCCGCGCGACCCCGGCCGGCCAGGGGGTCAGGCTGATCGCCATGACCGGCTGGGGCCAGCCCCAGGACCAGGCCGAGGCCCTGGCGGCCGGCTTCGATCATCACCTGACCAAGCCGGCCGACATGCGGACCCTCTACGCCCTGGTGGGCGCCTAGGCGTTGACCCGGCGCGAACCGGCCAGCCGCGTCAGCCCATAGAGCGCCACACCCACCAGCAGCATCAGCCCGGCGCGCCACCAGGTCGCGGCGCCCTGCTGGGCCAGCAGCAGCGCACAGGAGCCCAGGGCCAGTACCGGAAAGAGCCAGTGGACGCGGAAATGCGCATGCTCGACCCGGTCGCGCTTGAGCACCAGCACCGCCAGGTTGGTGCTGATGAACACCACCAGGAGCAGTAGCACCACGGTTTCGGCCAGCACATCCAGGGTACTGGTATAGGTCAGGGCGATGGCCACCGCGGTGGTGGCGAGGATGGCGATCCCGGGGGTCTGTCGCCGTGGCAGCACCCGGCCGAGCACCGGCGGCAGCAGGCCCTGGCGGGCCATGCCATAGGCCAGGCGGCTGGCCATGATCATGGTCAGCAGTGCGCCGTTGGCCACGGCGATGAGGGCGATGACGGCGAACACCCGGGTCGGCACCCCCAGGCCCGAGGCACCGAGCACGTCCATCAGCGGTGCGCCCGACGCCTTGAGCTGGTCGACCGGCAGCACCAGGGCGGCGCCGGCGCCCACCAGCATGTAAACGATGCCGGCGATGACCAGAGCGCCAAACAGCGCTCGCGGATAGACGCGGCTGACGTCACGCACTTCCTCCGCCAGATTGGCCGAGGTCTCGAAGCCGACGAAGGAATAGAAGGCCAGCAGCGAGGCACCGAGGATGGCCACGGTGGCCGAGGGCGCATCCACTTCCAGTAGCCGCGCCGGCTCGCCCTGTCCCTGGACGACGAACCAGGCCGCCGCCGCGACGACGATCACCAGGCCTGACAGCTCGATCAGGGTCATCACCAGATTGACCGACAGCGATTCCCTGATGCCCCGGGCGTTGAGCAGGCCGATGAGCACTAGGAAGGCCAGGCAGACCCAACTGGCGGGCCAGGGCACCAGTGCCTGTAGATAGCCACCGGCAAAGGCCACCGCCAACCCTGCGGCACTGGTAACCCCGGCGGCCAGCATCGAGAAGCCCACCAGGAAGGACAGCCAGGGCCGCCCGAAGGCTCTCTCGGCGAACACCGCCGCGCCCCCCGCCCTGGGGTACTTGGTGACCAGCTCGGCATAGGACGCCGCGGTCAGGAGGGCGAACAGCAAGGCAACTAGCAAGGGCGCCCAGATGGCGCCGCCAACCCGCCCGGCGATGGTACCCGCCAAGGCATAGACACCCGCACCCAGGACGTCGCCGAGGATGAAGAACAGCAGCATGGGCAGGGTGATGGCGCGTTTGAGCGTCGCGGTTGCAGGGGAGGATTCCATGGTCATGCTCGAAGTGCTCCTGCGCGGTCCGTTCGGGAAGGATTCTGGCGATCCCAAGGGCCGCCGCTTGCTTTCGTAGAGGTCGCCGACGGCAAGCGGGTTCCGAGGTGCCATCGCTCCTCCCCTGGCGCAAGGGGTCGTTTCCTCAGCGCCACCCAACAGCCGCGTGCCAGCCGCTGCCGTCGGCCGCCTCCCCTGCCCCGCTCTATCCCGGCGACCTCTACGCCCTGGCCGCTTCGCTTGGTCGCAGCCGCAATACGGGCAGTAGCCGGGCCGTTCCTTCCGCCCAGCCTGCCGATCAGCGGCAAGGCCTATCCTGCGTCGCACGAGGCCGCCACACTCTGCCGCTTTCGTGGTCGAACGATGCTCAGACCCCTTTTTCCCGAGGATCCCCTGCAAGATGAGTGAGGCACCCCTGGCAACGCTGACGCGCGAGGAACTCGAAGCCGAAGTCCTGCGTTTGCGCGCCGCCCTGCGGTCCACCGAGGACCGCGCCGTGGCCCCGACCGGCGCCATCCGCCGGCCCAGCAAGGCACGCAGCCGCGCCGTGCTGGAGAGCACCACCCAGTTCGCCATCGTGGTCTGCGACTCCGAGGGGCTCATTACCGACTGGAATCCCGGTGCCGAGCAGGTCATGGGCTGGACCGCCCAGGAAATGATCGGCCAGGATGCCTCGCGTTTCTTCACCCCGGAGGACCGTGCCAACCGTCGTGCCGAGTACGAGATGGCCAAGGCCCTGCGCGACGGCAGCGCCATCGACGAGCGCCGGCACCTGCGCCAGGACGGGCAGCGCTTCTGGGCTTCCGGCGAGATGATGGCGCTGAACGATGACGACGACGAGCCCCTCGGCTTCGTCAAGATCCTGCGTGACCGCACCGAAGAACACCTGGCGGGCCTTGCGCTCAAGGAAACCCAGGAACGCTATCGCCTGGTCGCCGAAGCCACCAACGATGCCATCTGGGACTGGGACTTCGCCTCCGGGGCGGTGCTCTGGAACGAGGCGCTGCACACGGCCTATGGTCACACCCCCACCGCGGTCGAATCGACCAGCGACTGGTGGCTGGACCGGATCCACCCGGACGATCGCACCCGTATCGCGGCCTCCATCCACGCGGTGATCGACGGCGACGGCCTGGTCTGGACCGATGAATACCGCTTCCAGCGCGCTGATGGCTCCTATGCGCTGGTGTTCGACCGCGGTCGGGTGATCCGCGACAGCTACGGTCGCCCGCTGCGGATGATCGGCGCCCTGCTGGACATGAGCCAGCTGCAGACGGCCGAGACCGCCCTGCGCAAGAGCGAGGAACGCTTTCGCGCCATCATCGAGACCATCGGTTCGGCCTTCGCCATCGTCCAGGTCAAGTTCGACGCCGACGACAAGCCCATCGACTATCGCTTCCTGGAAGCCAACCCGGCCTTCGAACGCCAGGCCGGGGTCAACCTGCGTGGCAAGTGGGTGACCGAATTCGCCCCCAACCTGGAGCAGTTCTGGTTCGATACCTATGGCCACGTGGCCAAGACCGGCGAGCCGGCGACCTTCGAGAACTACGCCAACACCTTCGAACGCTGGTTCGATGTCCGCGCCGTACGGGTGGGCGATCCCGACGAGCGCCAGATCGCCATCCTCTTCAGCGACGTGACCGAGCGGCGCAACGCCGAGGAACGGCTGCGCATCAGCGAGGCCCTGGCGCGGGAAAACATCGAGCGGGTACAGCTGGCGTTGTCCGCCGGCGCCATCATCGGCACCTGGCACTGGGACCTGCCCACCGACCGCTTTACCGTGGACGAAGCCTTCGCCACGGTCTTCGGTCTCGATCCGCGCCTGGGTCGCGAAGGTCTGAGCCTGGCCCAGGTGGTGACCAACGTCCATCCCGACGACAAGGGCGGTCTCGCCCACGCCATCGACGGGGTAATCGCCCAGAGCGGTCCCTTCGCCCACCAGTACCGGGTACGGCGCGCCGACGGCAACTACTACTGGATCGAGGCCAATGGCCGGGTCGATCACGCTGCCGACGGCACCCCGCTGCGTTTTCCCGGGGTGCTCATCGACGTCGAGGAGCGGCGGGCGATCGAAGCCGAACGGGACAAGGCGCTGGCCGCCTTGCGTACCCTCAACGAGACCCTGGAAATCCGGGTGGCCGAACGCTCGGCCGAACTGATGCAGGCCGAGGAAAAGCTGCGTCAGTCGCAGAAGATGGAAGCGGTCGGCCAGCTCACCGGCGGTCTCGCCCACGATTTCAACAACCTGCTGGCGGGTATCTCCGGTGCCCTGGAACTGATGGAGACGCGCATCGCCCAGGGGCGGTTGCGCGAACTCGATCGCTATCTGATCGCCGCCCAGGGCGCGGCCAAGCGCGCCGCCGCCCTCACCCACCGGCTGCTGGCCTTTTCCCGGCGCCAGACCCTGGCGCCGCGGCCGGTGGACGTCAACCAGCTGATCGATGGCCTCACCGAACTCATCCAGCGCACCGTGGGTCCTGGCATCCAGGTGGAGACCGTCGGCGCCGCGGGCCTCTGGCCGGCCCTGGTGGACCCCAGCCAGCTGGAGAATTCACTGCTCAATCTGTGCATCAATGCCCGCGACGCCATGCCCGAGGGCGGTCGCATCACCATCGAGACCGCCAACCGCTGGATGGATCGCGAGAGCGCCCGCGCCCAGGATCTACCGGAAGGTCAGTACCTGTCGCTGTGCGTGACGGATACCGGGGTGGGCATCGCGCCGGAGGTCGCGGCCCGGGTGTTCGAGCCCTTCTTCACCACCAAGCCCATCGGCCAGGGCACCGGTCTGGGCCTGTCGATGATCTATGGCTTCGCGCGCCAGTCCGGCGGCCAGGTACGGCTCTACTCCGAGATCAACCAGGGCACCACGCTGTGCATCTATCTGCCGCGCTACCTGGGCGAGGCGCCGACCGACGAAGGCCTGACCGCGCGCCGGGAGGTGGCCGGCAGCACCCAGGGCGAAACGGTGCTCATCGTCGACGACGAACCGACGGTGCGGATGCTGGTCGTGGATATCCTCGAAGACCTCGGTTATGCGGTGATCGAAGCGGCCGACAGCCTCACCGGCCTGAAGATCCTGCAATCGGACGTGTCGCTCGACCTGCTGATCACCGACGTCGGCCTGCCCGGCGGCATGAACGGTCGGCAGATGGCTGAAGCGGGGCGCCAGTCGCGTCCGGGCCTGAAGACGCTGTTCATCACCGGCTATGCCGAGAATGCCGCCATCGGCAACGGGCATCTGGACCCGGGCATGGAAATCCTCACCAAGCCCTTTGCCATGGACACCCTGGCGGCCCGGGTACGCGAGATGCTAGGCGTCTAGCATGCCGCCCTAGAAGCTGGCGCCGATTTTCAGCGCCACGGTATAGCCCTCGGCCCGGTTGCGCGTCTCGAATTCCTTGTAGGCGTGCAGCCAGATGGCCGGCAATCCCGAGGAGGGATCGAAGAAGCTGAGCGCCGGCCCCAGCGCCAGCGTCCGGGCACGGTTGCCGCGGGTCAGGCCGGGAGCGTCGTCGTCGCTGAGCTGGCGGTAGTAGTAGCCGCCCAGCCCCGCGGTCCAGGGGCCGAAATGCTGGCCGACGGCGAATTCGTGGCGATACTCCACCCCGCTGCGATAGTCGGTGGCCGCGTTGCGCGCATTGATGTCGACCTGGAAGCTGGACGACAGCTCCAGTCCGCTCGGGCTGATGTAGCTGGCGTTGAGGATCGGCGAGACCGTCCAGTGGTTGGTCCCGGGGCTGACCAGCCGATTCTTGTCGTAGTCGCCGGTCGGCGCCTGGATCGACAGCTGGGTGTTGATGCCGACGCCGGGCGCCGGCTCCCAGGCGAGGATCAGCGGAATCAGCTGCAGGTCGGCGGGACGGAATAGCTCGGCGCTGTCGCTGAACACCCGCTGCCCACCGGCGTTGATGCCGAGATCGGCGTCCATGCGAAAGAACACCGAGACCGCACCGAAACCGTAGCGCGCACCGAACAGCTGCTGGTCGGTCATGCGCAGGTAGGCCAGGCCGATGGCCAGGACATTGATGTTGAAATCGTTGCCATCGTCCTTGCCATGGCTGTCCTTGATCACCCGTGCCTGGTAGTCGCTGAAGCGCATGCCGAAGGTGCCGACGGGCGTCGACGGCGGCATGAAGCCGGCGCCGAAGTCCTGCACCCCGGCCGCGGTGGTCGGCATGCCCTTTTCGGTGGCATGGGTGGTGGCGGCCAGTGCGGCGAGCGACAGGACGGCGGCGCGGGTCAGCATTCCGGGCAAAGACGGCATGGCGGGATTCCTCCGGGGCATTCGAGCGGGCGAGCGAGGCCTCACCGGGTGCGTGAGCGCCCGGTCTTGGCATAGGGATCAGGGGAGGATCAGTCCGGCGCGGCGGCGACCTGTTGCGCGATCTGCGCCTTGCGGTTGACGCCGAGCTTCTCGTAGATGCGCCTCAGGTGATGGCGGACCGTGGCCGGCGCCATGCCCAGGTTGCGGGCGACTTCCTTGTAGGTCTGGCCGAGGGCGAAGCACTGGGCCACTTCCAGTTCACGGGCGCTGAGGCGCTCCGCCGAACTGCGCCGGCGCGCCTTGAGCAGCAGCAGATCGCCCAGCGGCTGGGCATCGAGCTGCAGGGTGCGGCCCTGGTAGGTGCCCTGGGGATCACAGGCGGGCGGCAGGCGATTGCCGTGCCAGCCCTCCCATTCCCCCGCCAGCAGGGCGGCGAAGCCGGGCTCCATGGACAGCAGCACGCCATAGCGATCGCACACCGCCAGGGCCGTTTCGTCGAAGCTGCCCTGGCTGTCTCTCAGGGTCGCCAGGGTGCGCAGGCAACTCTCGCGCTCGGCATGCAGCAGGTGGGGCATCAGCCATTCCACCAGCTGGCATTCCAGCGCGGTGAAAGGCGTGGCGGGATCTTCGCGGAACAGCGTGAGGTGCACGCCCAGGCGGGTCTGGTCGTCGGTGAGCACGATGCGCAGGCCATGGGCCAGGCCATACCGCTGCCCCAGGGCGGCCAGGGCCGGCGCGGCCGTCTGGTCCCGGCAATCGAACAGCTGACAGCGGCCCTGCTCCTGATGCAGGTCGCCCAGGGCGCGGTCGTCGGCCTTGAGGGCATCCCATTCCCGGGTATAGCTGCGCGGCAGCCCCAGCAGGAAGGTGCTGTGCGCCACGGGGGCGCCGTCGCGCCAGGCGGAATTTCCCCACCAGGCCTTGTCGAAGGCGACCAGGCACTGCAGCTGCTCCAGGGCCTGGGCATGGAATTCGGTGATGGCCCCGCCACGCAGGCGGGCTTGCAGCGCCAGGACGACCTGGCTGAAGCGAGCGACCACCGCGCTGGGCACGCTGCAGGAAACGACGGCTGACTGATCCATGCTACCCCCATTGTTTTGATTGTCTTTGGGTAGGATGCCGGCCCCCTGACGGGGCCTGGCTTGGGTCCGAGTCTACCGTACCGCTGCGGCGCGCCTATCGTTCAGATGCAGGATAGGCCGCCCTCACCCGCGCGTCCGCGCAACGGCCGCGCGCGAACCGGGGTCCAATGCCCGCCGCCATCGTTCATCTGATCGATAGACCCACCCGAGCGCTCCGGCGAGGCTGGCGGCGACCCGGCGTCCATCCTGGCGCCCGGGACCACAGGAGAAGCCCCATGCCCGACGTCTTCGCGCGCCTCACTCCCGAGGTTGCCGGCCTGCTGGCGCAGCTGGCCGCCCACCCGCAGCCGCCGCTGGACAGCCTCACCCCGGAGCAGGCGCGCGCCGCCTATGTGCAGCTGAATCACGCCCTCGGCCTGCCGCCGGCAGCGGTGACGCGGGTGGACGAGTTCAACGCGCCCGGTCCGCTCGGTCCCATCCCGCTGCGCCTGTACCGCCCCTATGCGGAAGACGATCGACCCCGCCCGCTGGTGGTCTATCTGCACGGCGGTGGCTGGGTGATCGGCGACCTGGACAGCCATGACTCGCTCTGTCGCCAGATCGCCCTGGGTACCGGCCATGCGGTGCTGGCGGTGCACTATGCCCTCGCCCCCGAGCATCCGGCCCCGGCGAGCCCCGACGATGTGCTGGCCGCCCTGCACTGGCTGGCCGAGGCCGGCAGCGCCTTGCACCTCGATCTCGACCGCGTCGCCGTAGCCGGCGACAGCGCTGGCGGCGGCCTGGCGGCCATGGCCGCGCTGCACCTGCGCGAGGGACCGCTCAGGCTCAAGGCCCAGGTGCTGATCTATCCCGGCGTCGACAACACCCCCGAAGCCTGGAATCACCCCTCGCGTATCGAGAATGCCGAGGTCCCGCCGCTGACCCGACCGATGATGGATTACTTCTCCGGGATGTATCTGCGCGACGTGGACACACGCGACCCCCGCGTGTCGCCGCTCTATGCCCCTTCCCACGCCGACCTGCCGCCGGCGCTGATCTTCGGCGCCGAATGCGACGCCCTGCGCGACGATGCGCGCCTCTATGCCCAGGCGCTGATCGGTGCCGGCAACGCCGTGGAGTACCACGAGCTGCCGGGCATGATCCACGGCTTCATCGAGATGCTCGGGGTGCTGCCAGGTGTGCGCTGGACGCTGGAGCGGATGAACGCCTTCCTGCGCGAGCAGCTGCAGCAGGAGGCCTGAGTCCGCCGCCGCGGGTCAGATCCGGCCGAACCAGTGCAGCACCAGGCGGTAGAGGTGCTGCGGCCAGCGCGACCACCAGCCGCCCTGCTCCACCGCCTCCAGGGCCACCAGCGGGCGGGTCTGCAGAATGCGGTCACCCTCCAGCAGCTCCAGGCGGCCGACCACGGCGCCCTGGGCGATGGGCGCCACCAGTGGCTCGTCCAGCACCAGACGGCGCTCGGGCGGTTGCTGACCCTTGGGGCGGGTCAGCACTACGTCCTGGGTCACGCCCACCGGCAACGTCGACTGCGCACCTTCCCAGACCGCCGGGGTGCCCAGGGCAACGCCGGCCTTGTCGAAGGTCAGGTTGTCGAAGAAGCGGTAGCCATAGGTCAGCAGCTTCTGGGTGTCCGCCGCGCGGTTGTTGATGGAGTTGGAACCGAACACCGCGGTGATCAGCCGGCGTCCGTCGCGCAACGCCGAGGTCACCATGCAGTAGCCGGCCGCCTCGGTATGCCCGGTCTTGAGGCCGTCCACGGTGTGATCGCGCCAGAGCAGCAGATTGCGATTGGGTTGGCGGATACCGTTCCAGGTGAAGTACTTCCTGGCATAGAGCTCATAGTAGGCCGACTCGTCCTGGATGATGGCGCGAGCCAGCAGCGCCATGTCGTAGGGCGAGGAGAAGTGCTCGGGATCGGGCAGTCCGGTGGGATTCATGAAGTGGCTGTCGTGCAGCCCGAGGCGCTGGGCCGTGGCGTTCATCAGGCTGGCGAAGCTCTCGTTGCTGCCGGCGATGTGCTCGGCCAGGGCCACGCTGGCGTCGTTGCCCGAATCGATGACGATGCCCTGCAGCAGATCGTGCACCGCCACCGGGGTGCGCGGATCGAGAAACATCCGCGAGCCCTCGGTGCGCCAGGCGTGCTCGCTGACGGTGACCTTGTCGTCGGCCTTGAGCTGGCCGGCCTGGATGTCACGGGTCGCCACATAGACGGTCATCAGCTTGGTCAGGCTGGCCGGCGGCAGGTGCTCGTGGGAACCCTCCTCGGCGATCACCTGGCCGGTGGTGGCATCCATCAGCACCCAGGCCTTGGCCGAGAGCTGGGGCGGCGAGGGAATGAGCACATTGGCGGCGGGCGCAGCGGCGGGTGCAGCCTCGACCTGGCCGAGCCAGGCGAGACCCAGGGCGGCGAGACCGAGGCAGAGCAAGGGGTGTTTCACGAGCGGCAGATCCGGTATGGCAGTGGGGCCCGCCATCCTGGGAGAGCCCTGCCCCGGTCTCAAATGAAGGAAAGTGAAGAAAAATTTAGGAAGCCGCGCCTCAGCCGGCGCTGGTGATGACCACCCGGGCGCCCAGCGGCTCGGCCGTCTCGATGTTCAGGCTGAAACCATGCAGGCGGACGATGGCCGCCACCAGGGACAGGCCCAGACCGTAGCCGGGCTGCTGGCGACTGGCATCGCCGCGATAGAGCCGCCGCAGCACACTCTCGCGCTCGGCTTCGGGAATGCCGGGGCCGTCGTCGATCACCTCGATGCGCACCGCCAGGCCGACGCCGCGCGCCACCAGCCGCACCCGTCCCCCCGCGGGGGCGAACTTGAGGGCGTTGTCGAGCAGATTGACCAGCGCCTCGAACAGCAACTCGGCGTCGCCCTGCACCTCCGGCAACGCCTCACCCAGTTCCAGGCTCAGGGTCTGGGCCTTTTCCTGGGCCAGGGGCTCGTAGAAGTCATGGGCCTGGCGCAGCAGCGCGGCCAGGTCCAGGGGCGCGAAGGCCATGCGCCGTCGGGTGTCCTCCAGCTCGGAGATGCGCAGCAGGCCCTGGAAGCGCGACATGATGGCCTCGGTCTCGGCGAGCGCCTCGCCAAGGCTATCGGCCTGGGGTTCGGCCAGCGGCAGCTGCTGCAGCTGATGCAGGCGCGCCCGCAGCCGCGTCAGCGGGGTGCGCAGGTCATGGGCGATGCCGTCGCAGACCCCCTTCACCTCGTGCATCGAGCGCTCCAGCTGCGCCAGGGTGGTGTTGACCGCGTCGGCCAGCATGTCCAGCTCGTCGTGCCGCGGCGACAGCGGCAGCCGTTCTTCCAGGTGACCGGCGACGATCCGCTCCAGGCTGCGCTGCAGCCGTTCCACCCGTCGCAGCGGTCGTCGCCGCAGCAGGTGCCAGCCGACCAGCCCGGGAATCAGGGTCAGCGACAGTCCCCAGAACAGCGCCTGGCCGATGATGCCGCCCACCGCCGAAATGGAACCGCCATCGCGGGCCAGCACCAGGATGCGGCCGTCCGCGCGGCGCTGCAGAAAGGCGTGGCTGCTGCGGGTCTCGTCCAGGGCGTCGGTGGTCCTGAGGCCGCGCTGCAGGTAGTGCACCCGACCGTCGTCCGGCAGGTTGCGCAGCAGTTTGACCAGGTTGCCGGCGACATAGCGGCCATCGGCCTCGAACAGGCCGTAGGCGTCGATGCCGGGCATGGAATAGACCTCGCTGGCCTGCAACTCCCCCAGCAGGTCGGCGTCGGCCACCTTGCCGTAGTAGTGCGCCCGCTGCAGCAGGGTGCGCTCCGCCACGGCGCCCAGGTAGCCTGAGATCTGCCAGTAGAGCACCCCGGTGAAGACCGCACCCCAGGCCACGAAGAGCAGCGCATAGAGCGCCAGCAGACGGCTGCTGCCCGAGCGCCAGCGCCTAGTCCGGGACGACGAGGACATAGCCGGCTCCACGGACGGTATGCACCAGCGGCCGCCCCGCTCGCTCGATCTTGCGTCTGAGCCGCCCCATGTGCACGTCGATGATGTTGGTGCCCGGATCGAAGTGATAGCCCCAGACCTGCTCGAAGAGCATGGTGCGGGTCACCAGTTGCCCGGTGTTGCGCATCAGGTAGGTGAGGATCTTGAATTCGGTGGGCAGCAGGGCGATGGCCTCGCCGGCACGGGTCAGGGTGTTGTCGATCAGGTCCAGGGTCAGCTCCCCCACCCGCAACTGGTGGCTGGCGGACTGGGCGGCCGGCCGCCTGAGCAGCGCCTCCAGGCGGGCCATCATCTCCACCAGGGAAAAGGGCTTGGTCAGGTAGTCGTCTCCGCCGCATCTCAGGCCGCGAACGCGCTCGTCGACATCGGACAGGGCGCTGAGCATCAGCACCGGGGTGGCGATGCCGAGGCCGCGCAGGGTGCTGACGATGGTCAGGCCATCGAAGTCCGGCAGCATGCGGTCGAGGGTGATGATGTCGTGGCCGCCGGCGATGGCCGCGGCCAGGCCGTCGCGGCCGGTGCGTTCCCAGCGTACCTGATAGTCTTGCGCCTGCAATTCGCTGGCGATGGCGTGGGCGGTCACCTCGTCGTCTTCGATGACCAAAGCCTGGGTCATGATGGCCTCTGGATCTGGCGCCCGGTCTGGCGGACCGGACACCCTAGGGAAAACGCCCAGGCCGGTAAATTAAATTTTTCTTCATTCGGACTAACGCGCTTCCGCCCTGCCCGCGGTCTATCGTCGGTCTTTTCACCCTGGAGGCCTCACCATGTTTCGACGTCTGCCCACCCTCGCCCTTGGCGCCCTGCTGCTGGCGTCCACGCCGCTGCTGGCCGCGCAACCCGTCACCACCCTCACGGTGCTGAGCTCGGGCGGCATCATGGGCGCCATCCGCGAAGTCGCCCCGGCCTATGAAAAGGCCACCGGCGTGAAACTGGACATCGCCGCCGCGCCGTCCATGGGCGACACGCCCCAGGCCATCCCCCAGCGCCTGGCCCGCAACGAGCCGGCCGACGTGGTGCTGATGGTGGGTTCGGCGCTGGACAAGCTGGTCGCCAACGGCCAGGCGCTCAAGGACAGCCGCGTCGACCTGGGCCAGTCGTTCATCGCCCTGGCGGTGCGCAAGGGCGCGCCCAAGCCGGACATCTCCACCATGGACGCCTTCAAGCAGAGCCTGGAGAACGCCCAGTCGGTGGCCTATTCCGACAGCGCCAGCGGCGTCTACCTGTCGCACATCCTGTTCCCACGCATGCAGCTGAGCGATGCCTTCAAGGCCAAGGCGCGCATGATCCCCGCCGAGCCGGTGGGCGAAGTCGTCGCCCGCGGTGACGCACAGCTGGGCTTCCAGCAACTGAGCGAGTTGAAGCCGGTGCAGGGCATCGACATTGTCGGCCTGATCCCCGACCAGGCGCAGAAGATGACCCTCTATTCCGGCGCCGTGGTCAGCAAGAGCACGCACCCGGATGCGGCCCGCGCCCTGCTGCAGTACCTGGCCTCGAAGGACGCCGCCAAGGCCATCCAAGACAGCGGTCTCAAGCCCATCCCCGCCCAGCAATAAGGGCCAGGCCGCCGGCGTCAGACGAAGAAGGAAATGGCGCCGGTGGCCAGCGCGAGTACGGTGATGACCAGGGAGGTCAGTACCGCCCATTTGACCGTGGCCTTCTGGAAATCGCCGATGTCGCGGTCGACCATGCCCACCAGCAGCAGCGTCGAGGCCACCAGCGGACTCATCAGGTGCACCGGCTGGCCCAGCACCGAGGCGCGGGCGATCTCCACCGGGTCGATCCCATAGGCCGCGGCGGCATTGGCCAGGATGGGCACCACGCCGAAGTAGTAGGCATCGTTGGACAGCACGAAGGTCAGCGGCATGCTGGTGATGGCCACCACCAGCGGGAACCAGTGGCCCCAGGCCGGCGGAATCCAGTCGACCAGGGTCTGTGCCAGGGCATCGACCATCTTGGTGCCGGAAAAGATGCCGGCGAAGATGCCCGCGGCGAACACCAGCAGCACCACGGTCATGGCGTTGCCGGAATGCGCCAGGATGCGCTCCTTCTGCAACTCCAGCTGCGGGTAGTTGATCATCAGCGCCAGCACGAAGCCGATCATGAACAGGATGGCCGCGTGCATCACGCCCATGACCAGGGCGGTCATCACCGCGATCACCAGCACCAGATTGACGTAGGCCAGGCGGGGGCGCTTGTTCGGCGAGTCACCGAGTATCTCCTCGATATAGCACTTGCCGCCCGCCGCCCCGCCGCTTTCCAGGGCGACGTTGCCGATCCGCGCGCGCTCGCGGCGACCGAGCAGGAAGGCGGTGAAGACCACCCAGGCCGCCCCGCCGATCACCGTGGGCAGCATGGGAATGAAGTAGGCGGTGGCGTCCAGCCCCAGCGCGGCGATGGCGCGGGTGGCCGGGCCGCCCCAGGGACTCATGCCGCTCATGATGCTCAGCGAAAGCATGGAGACGGTCGCCAGCACCATGGGATTCATGCCGATGCGCTTGTACAGCGGCAGCATGGCGGCGCAGGTGATCATGTAGGTGGTGGTGCCGTCGCCGTCCAGGGCCACCAGCAGCGAGAGCAGCGCGGTGCCGATGGCGATCTTCACCGGGTCACCGTTGACGCGCTTGAGGATCTTGCGGATCAGCGGATCGAACAGTCCGGCATCGATCATCAGGCCGAAAAAGAGGATGGCGAACAGCAGCAGCGCCGCCGAGGGCGCCACCATCTTCAGGCCGTCGAGCATCATCTTGCCGGTGGTCGGGGCGAAGCCACCGATGAGGGCGAAGACGATGGGCACCACGGTGAGCGCCACGATGGGCGACAGACGTTTGCTCATGATCAGGTAGGTGAAGGTCACCACCATGATCAGACCGAGAAGCGCGAGCATAGGCATATCCCTTGTTCTTGTTGTGGGTCTGGCCAGACGCGGGCCAGCCGATCCCCGCCTCCGGCCAGCTGACGGCGCGGAGGTGGGAGTGCAGCGGAAGCGGGGTTGGAACGATCAGGCGTGGGGACGGGCGTCCGATGCCGTCCACTCGGCGGCCTCGGGCAGCGCCAGGGGTTCGGCCTTGCCACTGGCCAGGGCACGCATCAGCTTGTCGCGATCGCAGGCGTCCTCGCCCAGCGCGATCACCACCGTGGCCACGGCGTTGCTGGCCAGGCTGGTCAGGGCGCGGGCCTCGGACATGAAGCGGTCGATGCCGATGAGCAGGGCCAGACCGGCCAGGGGGATGTCATGGATCACGGTGAGGGTCGAGGCCAGGGCGACGAAGCCGCTGCCGGTCACCCCTGCCGCACCCTTGGAGGACAGCAGCATGATCGCCAGCATGGTCAGGGTCTGGCCGATGGTGAGGTCGATGTTGCAGGCCTGGGCGATGAAGACCGCGGCCAGCGACAGGTAGATGGCGGTGCCATCCAGGTTGAAGGAGTAGCCGGTGGGCAGCACCAGGCCGACCACGCCCTTCTTGCAGCCCAGGCCTTCGAGCTTCTGCAGCATGCGCGGCAGCACCGGCTCGGTGGACGAGGTGCCGAGCACCACCAGGAATTCCTCGCGGAAGTAGCGCAGCAGCTTCCACAGGCTGAAGCCGCGCGAGCGGCACAGCGCGCCCAGCACCACGAAGACGAAGAAGGCGCAGGCGATGTAGAGGGTGGCGATCAGCTTGGCCAGGGAACCCAGTGAGGTGATGCCGTACTGGCCGACGGTAAAGGCCAGGGCGCCAAAGGCACCCACCGGCGCGAAGCGCATCAGGTAGCCGAAGATGCGGAAGACCATCTGCGACGCCGACTCCAGCACCTCCAGCACCGGCCGGCCGCGCTCGCCCATGGCGGACAGCGCGAAGCCGCAGAGCACGGCGATGAACAGCACCGGCAGCACCTCACCCTTGTTGAACGCCCCCATGAAGGTGTCCGGGATGATGTGCATGAAGAAGTCCACCACGCTGAGCTTGGCCGCCGACGCCGTGTATTGGGCGATGCTGGCGGTGCTCAGGGTCGCGGGATCGATGTTCATGCCCACGCCGGGCTGGAACAGATAGACCGCGCCGAGGCCGATGAACAGGCTGATGACGGTGAGCACCAGGAACAGCAGCAGCGTCTTGCCCATCAGCCGACCCAGGGTGCTCTTGTCGGTCATGCCGGCGATGCCGGTGACGATGGTGCAGAACACCACCGGGGCGATCATCATCTTGATCAGCTTGATGAAAGCATCACCCAGGGGCTTGAGCGCGACGGCCTGTTGCGCCCAGAAGTGACCGACCAGCACCCCGAGGACCACGGCGCAGAGGATCTGGAAGTACAGCGATTTGGCAAGTTTCATGGGGCATCACCGTTTATTGAAGTTGTGCGGATGCGCTGGTGGTTGGGGGGATATCGCTTTAGCTGGCGAGCCTCCGCGCGGTGGGCGCGTACACGTGGCCGGCGAACAGGCGGCGCGCGGTCCGGACGACCGAGGCCTGGATGGTAGTGCCGTCCGCGCCGCCGCGCGACAGCACGACGTCGATCCCGCCGCTGGGATGCTCCAGGCGGACGTGGGTCAGGTCACGCGTCGACTCGCCGAGCAGCGCCATCACCACTGTTTCCGCGGTGACGCAGGCGGTGGCCAGGCCGATGGAACCGGTGATGGCCAGGGCGCGGTGGCAGCTGTGCGGCATGAAATAGCGCACCTGCAGGGTGCCGCCGTGCTGGGGTGCAGACACCAGTACCGGCTTGGGGATCACCTTGCCGCTGACATCGCCCAGGCCCATGGCCCGACCCACCTGCAGACGCAGGGCTTCCAGCCGCGCCAGCAGCGCCGTGTTGGCGTCCAGCTCGGCCGGCCGCTCGCTGCCGGTCACGCCCAGGTGGCGGGCGTCGACGATCATCATCGGCATGGCCATGTCGATGCAGGTCACCGGCACGCCGTCGAAGACATCGGTAGCCTGGCCGGTGGGAAACAGCTTGCCGGTCTTGCTGCCCACGGCGTCAAGAAAGGTCAGCTGCACCGGCGCGGCGGTACCGGGCACGCCGTCGATGGCGGTGTCGCCTTCATAGCGCACCAGGCCGCCCGGCGTGTGCACCAGCGAATCGACGAAGCTGTTGGTGTTGAGGTTGCGGATGCGCACCAGGGTCTTGCCGTCTTCAGCGGCGACCAGCCCCTGCTCCACGGCGAAGGGACCCACGGCACAGAGCATGTTGCCGCAGTTGGGCGCGGTATCGACGCGGCGCTCGGCGACCATCACCTGGACGAAGAGATAGTCCACGTCGGCATCGGGATGGCTGGACGGGCTGATGATGGCGACCTTGCTGGTCTGGGGGCTGCCGCCACCAATGCCGTCAATTTCCAGTTCGTGACCGGCACCCATGAGGTCGATCAGCATCTCGTCGCGCTGGACGGGATCGCTGGGCAGGTCGCTGGCAAGGAAGAAGGGACCCTTGGAGGTGCCGCCTCGCATGAGAACGCAGGGAATACGTTGCATGACTGCTGACTCTTGTTGATCAATAGCGGTTATTGATGTTCTGCAGGCAAGATTGGCAGCCGGATATAAATCTATCCAATGCAAATATCAGCGCTATTATTCCACTTGGATAATCAATTACGTCGAGGTTCCGAAGCAGGGCAATCATGGACTACGAGCTGCAAGACATTCGATCTTTCGTGAAAATCGCCGAACTGGGCAGCTTCCATGAGGCCGCCGACGCCCTGCACCTGTCGCAGCCGGCCCTGAGCCGACGCATCAAGAAGCTGGAAGACGGCCTGGGCACGCCCTTGCTCGAACGCACCACTCGTCGCGTCGGACTCACCAGCGTCGGCCGCGATTTCCTGCCCAAGGCGCGGCGGCTGCTGGACGACTTCGAGGATTCCATCCTCAGCATCCGCGAACTGGCCGAGCGCCAGACCGGCCAGGTCACCCTGGCCTGCATCCCCACCGCGGCCTTCTACTTCCTGCCCTCGGTGATCCGCCAGTACAACGAGCAATACCCCAAGATCCGCATCCGGCTGCTGGACCTCAGCGCCAACGACGGCCTGGAGGCCGTGCTGCGCGGCGAGGCCGACTTCGGCATCAACATGCTCAGCGGCCAGCACCCGGACATCGAATTCGTACCCCTGGTGCAGGAGCAGTTCGTGCTGGCCTGCCGGCGTGACCACGAACTGGCCGGACGCCCGTCGATCAGCTGGGCCGAGCTGGTCGAGCACCGGCTGATCGGCGTGGGCCGCCTCAGCGGCAACCGGGTGCTGCTCGACCATGCCCTCTCCGCGCGCGGCATCCGCCCCAAGTGGTTCTACGAGGTGCAGCACCTGTCCACCTCCCTGGGCATGGTGGAAGCCGGCCTCGGCGTCTCGGCCATGCCCAGCCTGGCCATGCCGGACGCCGACCACCCGACCCTGGTCAGCGTGCCCCTCACCGATCCGGAAGTGACCCGTACCCTCGGCCTGGTCTCGCGCCGCGGTGCCTCGCTGTCGCCCGCCGCAGAAAAATTCGTTGCCATCCTGCTCGGCCAGTGGAAGACCGAACAGCCCTAGTCCGCGCCATGCACGCGCCCCTTTCCTGAACAGAAGCGGCCAAGCGCCAGTATCCAGTGAACGTCGCGTCCCCTTGGGCGGTCTGTTGGCTGCAACAACTGGTTACGGTCAGGTCCGCTCATGTCCCTAGCGCGAATATCGCGTCCTTCTACTCCTCGCCCGGGGAGCACCTCGCGGCACTGCTCAGGCGTCCGGGCGCTGGCCGGCCTGGTGCTCGCCGCTTCGCTCACGGGCTGTTCGCCGCTGCAACACGGCTTTCTCGCCCCGGCCGGCCTCGCCGCCAGCGGCGAACGCGACCTGCTGCTGTGGATCGTCGGCCTGGCGCTGGTGGTGGTGCTGCCGGTGATCCTGCTCACCCCGCTGATCGTCTGGCGCTATCGCCACGGCAACACGCGCGCCGCCTACCGGCCACGCTGGGAGTTTTCCTGGCTGCTGGACGTCTTCGCCTGGGGCGTACCGGCGCTGATCGTCGCGGTGCTGGCCTTCTTGGTCTGGACCCGCACCCACAGTCTGGACCCCTATCGCTCGCCGACGCCCGGCGAGGCGCCGCTGGAGGTCCAGGTGATCGGCCTGGACTGGAAGTGGCTGTTTCTCTATCCCGAACAGGGCATCGCCACGGTCAATGAGCTGGTCTTGCCGGCGGGGCGGCCGGTACAGCTCAGGCTCACCAGCGATACGGTGATGCAATCCCTGCTGCTGCCGCGCCTGGGCGGCCAGATCTACGCCATGGCCGGCATGCAGACCCAGCGCTATCTGCAGGTTCCGGCGCCCGGTCAGTTCGAGGGCCGCAATGCCCAGTACAGCGGCGAAGGTTTCCAGGACCAGCACTTCCCGATCCGGGTGCTGGCGGAGGCGGATTTCCAGGCCTGGACCCGACAGGTCGGTCAGGCCCGCGAAGCCCTGGACTGCGCCCATTACCAGGTGCTGGCCCGCCCCGGCACCCTGGAGCAGGCCGCCGAGTGGCGCCTGACCCAACCTGCCCTGTTCGCCTGGGTGCTGGCGCGCTATCGCCAGGACCCGGTACCCACCTGTGCCACCTTTACCGGAGCCGCCCATGACTGATTCCTCGGCCCTCTGGCACCTGCTGTTCGGCCGCCTGGGTTACGACGCCCTGCCCTTCTACAGCCTGATCGCCACCTGCGGCGCCAGCGTGGTGATCCTCGGCGCCCTCGCTACGGCCGGGGTGATCACCTGGTTCGGCAAATGGCGCTATCTCTGGCAGGAGTGGTTCACCAGCCTGGACCACAAGCGCATCGGCATCATGTATGTGGTGCTGGCGCTGGTGATGTTCAGCCGCGGCGTAGTGGAAGGCGTGATGATGCGTACCCAGCAGGCGCTGGCCATCGATGCGCCGGGCTACCTGCCGCCGGAACACTTCGGCCAGCTGTTCAGCACCCACGGCACCATCATGGTGTTCTTCGTCGCCATGCCCTTTCTCACCGGGCTGATCAACTTCGTCATGCCGCTGCAGATCGGCGCCCGCGACGTGCGCTTTCCCCTGCTCAACGCCATCAGCCTCTGGCTGACCGTGGCCGGTGCCGCCCTGGTGATGGTGTCCCTGGTGCTGGGGCGCTTTTCCACCGGTGGCTGGAGCGGCTACCCGCCCTATACCGGCATCGACTACCAGCCCGGCGTCGGCCCCGACTACTGGATCTGGGCGCTGACCCTGAGCTCCCTCGGCAGCACCCTCACCGGCCTCAACTTCGCGGTCACCCTCTACAAGGAACGTGCGCCGGGCATGCGCCTGTTCCATATGTCGCTGTTCAGCTGGACGGCACTATGCACCAGCATCCTGATGATCTTCGCCATGCCGCCGCTGACCGTGGCTACCCTGCTGCTGGCCCTGGACCGCTACCTGGGCTTCCACTTCTTCACCAATACCCAGGGCGGCAACCTGATGAACTACATCAACCTGTTCTGGCTGTTCGGCCACCCGGAGGTGTACATCCTGATCCTGCCGGCCTTCGGGGTGTTTTCCGAGGTCTTCGCCACCTTTTCCACCAAGCGGCTCTATGGCTACCACTCGCTGGTCTGGGCCACCCTGGTGATCGCCGTGCTGTCCTTTACCGTGTGGCTGCACCACTTCTTCACCATGGGCCAGAGCCCCAGGATCAACGCCGCCTTCGGCATCGCCACCATGCTCATCGGCATTCCCACCGGGGTGAAGATCTACGACTGGATGGCGACCATGTTCCGCGGTCGCATCCGCCTGACCACGCCGCTGATCTACGCGGTGATGTTCATCATGCTGTTCGTGATCGGCGGCCTCACCGGCATCACCCTGGCCACGCCGCCAGTGGACTACCAGGTGCACAACACCGTCTACCTGGTCGCCCACTTCCACAACATGCTGATCCCGGGAATGCTGTTCGGCATGCTGGCGGGCTACCACTTCTGGTTTCCCAAGGCCTTTGGCTTTCGCCTCGACGAGCGCTGGGGCCGCATCGCCGCGCTGAATTTCGGCCTGGGCTTCATCCTCGCCTTCATGCCCCTGTATGTGCTGGGCGTCTCCGGTCTGCCGCGGCGCAGCCAGGCGATCCACAACCCCGATTTCGCCCCGCTGCTGTGGGTCGCCGAACTCGGCGCGGTGGTGCTGCTGGCCGCCCTGGGCAGCCTGGTGATTCAGCTGGTGGTGAGCATCCGGCGCCGCGACAGTGCGCGGGTGCCGGCGGGTGATCCCTGGAACGGCCGGACCCTGGAATGGGCGGTCGCCGCGCCGCCGCCGGAGTACAACTTCGCCGTGCCGCTGCCGATCAACGACCGCGACCCCTTCACGTGGCTCAAGGAACAGGGCCTGGCCTACGACCGGCCGCGGACCTATGCCGATCTGGTGCTTCCCAGGAACAGCGCCGTACCGGCCATCGTCGGCGCGGCGGGCTTCGCCTGCGCCTTCGGCCTGGTCTGGCACATCGGCTGGATGGCCGTACTGGGGCTGCTGGTGGCCTGGGGCGCGGTGATCGCCCGCAGCTTCCAGCGCGATACCGAGCGACTGATCTCGGCGGCGGACGTTCGGCGCGAGCATGAGGCCTGGCTGGATGAGGTCGCCGCGACCCGCCCCGTCACGCGCGACGAGGAAACCGGGCCGGGCAATCGTGGCCTGGCGGAGATGGCGCCATGAGTTCGCGTGATATGAACCACGCCGGCCTAAACGTCGGTCACACCGACCACGCAACCCACGCCGAGGCCGAATACTCGCTATTCGGCTTCTGGATCTTCCTGATGAGCGACGCCCTGGTGTTCGCGCTGCTGTTCGCCATCTATGCGACGCTGCAGCACGCCACCGCCGGGGGACCGGTGGCCCGGGACGTCTTCGAGATCGGCAGTGTCACCGTCCAGACCCTGGTGCTGCTGGCCAGCAGCTTCACCTACGGCCTGGCGTCGCTGGCGATGAAGTACCACGAGGGTCGCCTGCGGCCCCTGGTGACCTGGCTGCTGGTGACGCTGGCCCTGGGGCTGGTGTTCCTCGGCCTGGAGGTGCACGACTTCCTCGGCATGGCGGACAAGGGCGCCCTGCCCCAGCGCAGCGCCTTTCTCTCGGCCTTCTTCGCCCTGGTGGGCATGCACGGGGTGCACGTCGCCAGTGGTTGCCTGTGGCTGGTGGTGATGCTGGTGCAGCTCAGGGTGTTCGGCCTGGATACGCCGGTGAAGACCCGGCTGATGCGCCTGGGGCTGTTCTGGCATTTTCTCGATATCGTCTGGGTCGCCATCCTGTCGGTGGTCTACCTGCAGGGGCTGTTGCCATGAAGCGTGACGACTATCGCCGCGAACTGGCGAGCTATGTGATCGGCCTGGTGCTGGCGGTGACGCTGAGCCTGATTCCCATCGGCCTGGTGCTCTTCCCGACCTGGCCGCGCGGGACCACCCTGGGCGTCATCTTCGGCCTGGGGCTGCTGCAGATCCTGGTGCACCTGCGCTGCTTTCTGCATATCAGCCTGGGGCGTTCGCACCGCCACGACCTCTATCTGCTGCTGTTCACCAGCCTGATCCTGGTGCTGATGGTGGTGGGTAGTTTGATCGTGCTGGGCAATCTTCATCACCGCATGGGTTGATAACGGTCGCCGTCCCGAAAGACGGCAACCGGATCGTCACCCACCTTACTGGGTGCGCGTCACCCGCCAGACGGTATTGGCCAGGTCGTCGGCGATGATCACGCCGCCACGTTGGTCCACCGCCACCCCGACCGGTCGGCCGCGGGTCTTGCCATCGTCGCCAAAGAACCCGGTGGCGAAGTCGATGGGCTCGCCGGCCGGACGCCCCTGCTGGAAGGGCACGAAGACCACGCGGTAGCCCACCGGCTTGTCGCGGTTCCAGCTGCCGTGTTCGCCGACGAAGACGCCATCGGTGAACTGACCGCCCACCGCCGCGGTGGCAAAGGTCACGCCCAGGGCGGCGACGTGCGAGCCGAGGCTGTAGTCAGGCTTGATGGCCGCGGCCACCTTGGCCGGATTCTGCGGCTGGGCGCGGGTGTCGACGTTCTGCCCCCAGTAGCTGTAGGGCCAGCCATAGAAGCCGCCTTCGCGGATGGAGGTCAGGTAGTCCGGCACCAGGTCCGGGCCGATTTCGTCGCGCTCGTTGGCCACCGCCCACAGCTGGCCGCTGTCGGGCTGGATGGCCAGGGCGGTGGGATTGCGCACCCCGGTGGCATAGCTCTTGTGCGCTCCGCTCTGGGCATCGATCTGCCAGATCACCGCGCGATCCACCTCGACATCCATGCCGCGCTCGCCGACGTTGCTGTTGGAGCCGATCCCCACATAGAGATAGCGACCATCGGCGCTCGCGGCGAGGGACTTGGTCCAGTGGTGATTGATCGCCGCCGGCAGATCGACCAGCTTGTCCGGCGCGCCGCTGGCCTGGGTCTGGCCGTCCTGGTAGGGAAAGCTGACCAGGGCGTCCTGGTTGGCCACATAGATCCGTCCATTGGCGAAGGCCAGGCCATAGGGCGCATTGAGGTTCTCGGCGAACACGGTCTTGAGTTCGTACTTGCCATCGCCGTCGGCATCGCGCAGCAGGGTCAGGCGATTGCCACCCTTCACCTGGGTGTTGCCCTGGGCCTTGATGTAGCCGGCGATGACGTCCTTGGGCTTCAGCTTGGGCGCGTTGCCGCCACGGCCCTCGGCCACCAGGATGTCGCCATTGGGCAGCACCAGCATCTGCCGCGGAATGCGCAGGTCAGTGGCGATGGCGGTGATGGTGTAGCCCTGGGGCACGGTGGGCGTGCGATCGCCCCAGGGGGCCGGCTCGGCGATCTTCATGCTCGGCAGGAGGCCGCGCTGGGGTTCGGGCAGCTTGGGATCGGGTCCGCGCGCCTGGGTGTCGGCACCGCCTTCGTTGCCGCAGGCGGCCAGCAGCACGGCCAGACCAAGGACGCTCAAGGCTCTTGGAGTGCTCATCGAACCACCTCCGAACGCAGATTGGAGAGTGCGATCCAGGCGGCCACCAGGCTCAGCACCGAGACCACCACCGAGAGGATCAGTCCGGCGGGCATCACCGCCCAGGCGTCCTTGGCGTGTTCGAAGGCATTGACCAGCCCCAGCACCCAGGCCAGCAGCAGCAGGAGGAAATAGGCCGCCGGCCGGCGGCCGCGGAAGCGCGCACCGAACAGATTACCGAGGGCGAACAGCAGGGCCAGCCCGGACAGCAACAGCGCCCCGGCGATCAGCCAGGCGGCGAAGTTGGCCCACTGGATCTGCATCGTCTGGTAGTAGGCGATATCACTGAGCAGGCCGCCGATGAACAGCGGGACGGAGCCGGCCAGCAGCAGCGCGTGCAGCGGGCCGGGCCGGACAGGGTGGTAATGGTGGGCAGCTACGGTCACTGACGACTCCTTTTCTAGACGGGACGTGGCAGGGCCGGGCGGCCACTGCGCAACGCAAGACGCACTGAAAAGGATTGCGCGCGCCCGGGGTTAGTTCAGCCGCTTCGCCTGGCGGACACCTCTTGCAAAAGAAGAGATAATGACAGTCTCGTTGCAGCCACGGCCTCTGCCAGGCGCCTGTCCGGCAATGCCGCCCGTGCAACCCGCTGTCCAGCTGCCGACCGAAGGGCTGGACGTCACCTCGTCCACAGGAATCTTTCGCGCATGACCTCTTCCCGGTCCGTCGACCAGGCCTCCCGGCGCGCGGCCATCGTCCTCGCCTGCTGCCTGCCCAGCGACGTGCTGCTCTACCTCGTCCTGCCCATGTACGCCCCGGTCTTCGGCATCACCCTGATCGAAGCCGGCATCCTGCTGGCCGCCAACCGGGTGATCCGCATCGTCGGCTATCGCTATGTGGTGCAGCTCTATGCCCGCTGCGGGGATCGGCGCAGCCTGGTGGTGGCCGCCGTGGTGGCCGCGCTCTGCGCCCTGGGCAACGCCAACCTCTCGGGCTTCTGGGCGTTGCTGGGGCTACGCCTGGCCTGGGGCCTGAGTTTCGCCACCTTCAACCTGTCCACCCAGGTGCTGGCCACCGCCGACCCGGCCGGCGCCGCCCGGCGCACCGGCACCTCCCGGGCGCTGATCGCCATCGGCCCCATGCTCGCTCTGTCCGCGGGTGCCTGGCTCACCCTGCAATACGGGCCGCGGGCGGTGCTGCTGCTGAGCAGCGGTCTCTGCCTGATCGGCCTGCTGCTGGCCCTGGGGCTGCCGCGCGCCGGTCACGAATTGCCGGCGCCCGGGCGGCGCCTGCGCTGGCCGGATCGCATCGTCACCTGGTCCTTCATCGAGGGCGTGACCCTGGACGGCCTGTTCATCTTTGGCCTGTCGGCCTTTTCCCAGGCGGTACTGGGCGGCGATGCCGTGCTGGTGGCCGGGCTGCTGATGGCGCTGCGCTATGTGTCCGACATGCTGCTCAGCCCGCTCGGCGGTCGAGCGGCGGATCGCTATGGCGCGGCGCCCATGCTGGTGGTCTGCTCGACGCTGACCGCGCTGTTCCTGATCGCCTTCGGCTTCCACTGGCTGATCCTCGGCGCCGGCGGAGTACTGATCCTGCGCGCCCTGCAGATCCCCCTGGCGGTGACCCTGGTCGCCACCCGCCATCCCGGCCAGGCCCGGCTGCCGGCGCTGGCCTCCAACGCCATGTGGCGCGACGTGGGTGCCAGCGTGGGGCCGCTGCTGGCGGGCGTGCTCATCCCCCTGGTGCCTTCGACCCTGCTGTATCCGCTGTCCGGCCTGGCCATCCTGATCAGCTCCCTGGCCTGCCTGAAATTGAAACCGGCTGCCGCGTAGCTATCCGTACCCTGGCGTCCGTTGCGGACGCCAGGGTCTGCCTGCCGCTACTTGCCGTGGGCCTGCAGCACCGGCTCGCTGACGCCCTTGACGCCGACCAGGGTCAGGCTGGTCAGCAGCACGTTCTGCGGCCCCTGGTAGGCATCCACCGGCTTGTACCACTCCGCCAGCGAGTGGGCACTGCCGCCCTCCCCGCCGCCGCTGATGGTCATGGCCGGCACGCCCAGGGACATGGCGGTGTTGGAGTCGGTGCTGCCACCGCTCAAGGTGACCTTGGCGCCGTTGGTCACGGCGGCGATGGAGCGCTGCGCCGTCTGTACCATGGGCGAATCCTCCGCGGTGCCACCGGCCGGACGGTCACCGATCAGCTTGATGTCGACCGAGATCTGATCGGTGTCCCAGCGCTTGTTCTCCTCCTTCACCGCGTCCTGCACCAGGGCCAGGATCTCCTTCTCTTCCGCCAGCAGCGCGGCCTCCTCGTTGGATCTCATGTCCAGGGTCAGGCGCGCTTCGCCGGCGATGGCGTTGACCGAGGTGCCGCCCTGCACCGTGCCCACGGTAAAGGTGGTCTTGGGCTCCTTGGGCGGCCGCACCTCGGCGATCTTGGCGATGGCGCGACCCATGGCGTGGATGGCGCTGGGTCGCCCGAATTCGGCGAAGCTGTGGCCACCCGGGCCCTTGAAGGTCATCTCGTAGCGGTGGCTGCCGGTGCCGCGATTGACGATCCGCCGCACGTCGATGCCGTCCACCGATATGAAGCCGTCGATGCCCTGGCGATCCTTGAACAGGGCCTTCACCCCGCGCAGGTTGCCGAGCTCCTCCTCGCCCACGGTACCGACGAAGATCAGGTCGCCCACGGTCTCGATGCCACTCTTGTTCAGGGCGTCGATCACCGACAGCAGCGCCGCCAGGCCCCGGGCGTCATCGCCGATGCCAGGGCCGTAGGTCTTGCCGTCCTTTTCCTTCAGGGTCAGGTCGGTGCCCTCGGGAAACACCGTATCCAGGTGCGCCGAGACCACCAGCTGCGGACCCTGGCCGCTGCCCTTGCGGGTGGCGATCACATAGCCTTCCGGGGCGATGCTGGCGTCCTTGAGACCCAGCTCCTGGAATCGCTTGAGGTAATAATCGGCGCGCACCTTTTCCTTGAACGGCGGCGCGGGAATCTGGGCGATATGCTTCTGTTCCGTGAAGGTGCGGCCGTCATCGGCGCGCAGCGCGTCCAGCGCCTTGGTGACCCGGGCATCGCCCTGGACGGCAGACAGGGAACCCTCGACGCCCGGCGCGGCGGCCAGGGGCAACGCCAGGGTGGCGGTCGCTGCGGTAAGCACTAGAGCGGAAAAGCGGTTGGCCAAGGCCGAACGAGCAAAAGACATCTGACACTCCCATTGCCTGAATTGGTATTCCGAAGAAGCGCAATCGTCAGACGAATGCGCCCCGCCTGACCCTAGGTGCCCGCGAACGAAAGGTCAAAGAACCGGGCGCTCTCGGATATGCAGCGTCGTTCAGGGTGCTCCTCGCGACTCAGGAGTCCAGAAACCTCCGCCCCTCGGCCGCCAGCTGCCTGAGCCGCGGAGAGATTCGCGTCCCGCGCTCGGCCAGGGCGGCGGACCAGCCTTCCAGGGTGCTGACGATTCGCTCCAGCCCGCACTGGTCGGCGTGGTACAGCAGCCCGCCGCGATAGCGCGGAAAGCCGTAGCCGTGCAGCCAGACCAGATCGATGTCGACCGGCTGTTCGACGATGCCCTCCTCCAGCAGCCAGGCTGCCTCGTTGATCATCACGAACAGGCAGCGTTCGAGGATCTCCGTATCACTGTGGCTGCGCGGGGTGAGACCCCGGCGCTGACGGTGGGCGGCGAGCAACCCGGCGACCAGGGGATCCGCCTGGCCCTGGCGCTGACCCGGCTCATAGCGGTAGTAGCCGGCGCCGGACTTCTGGCCAAGACGGCCGCGGGCGTGCAGCTGCTCGATCAGGTCGCAGGCCCGCTCGGCAGGGCTGAGGGATTCACCCCGCCCCTGGCGATTGCGCCAGGCGATGTCGATCCCGGCCAGGTCACGCAGCTCGAAGGGACCCATGGGAAAGCCGAATTCACGCAGCACCCGGTCGACCTGTTCGGGGGCGGCGCCCTCTTCCACCAGCAGGGTCGCCTCGCGTTCGCGTACCGCCAGCAGGCGATTGCCGACGAAGCCATGGCAGTTGCCCACCGCCACCGTGGTCTTGCCCAGGCGCTCGCCCAGTTGCAGGGCAGTGGCCAGTACGGCGGGCGCGACCGCGCGGGTCCGAACCACCTCCAGGAGCTTCATCACCTGGGCCGGGCTGAAGAAGTGCATGCCGATCACCGCCTCCCGTCGGCCGGTCACCCCGGCGATGGCATCGATATCGAGATAGGAGGTGTTGGTGGCCAGGATGGCGCCGGGCTTGGCCAGGCGATCGAGCTGACGAAAGACTTCCTGCTTGACCGCCAGATCCTCGAACACCGCCTCGATGATCAGATCGGCGTCGGCTACCGCGTCCAGCGTCGTTTCACAGCGGATCAGGGCGGCGCGCGCGTTGGCCTGATCCGCCGTCAGGCGGCCCTTGGCCAGGGCCCCGGAGAAATAGCTGTCGATAGTGGCGCGGCCCCGTTCCAAGGCCTGCGGCTGGGTATCGATCAGGACGGTGGCCAGGCCGGCGTTGGCCAGGCAGAGGGCGATACCGCTGCCCATCAGCCCCGCGCCGATCACCGCCACCTGCCGCAACGCTACGGGAGGCGCCGCCTTGGCCAGGGCGCGATTACGACCCGCCAGGGCGCGCTCGGCGAAGAACACCTGGCGCAGGGCCCGGGCCTGGGCGGACTCGCGCCGGGCAACGAACAGCTCACGCTCGCGCTGCAGGGCGGCGGACAGCGGCAGCTGCCAGGCACCGCGCAAGGCGTCCAGCGCCAGCACCGGTGCCTCCTGTCCCGGCAACTTGCGCAGCAGCCCGCGGGCCTGGGCCTCGAAGGCGTCGGGGTCGAACGGGGGTACCGTCTGGACCGCCGTCGGCCGTGGCGACAAGGGAGGATGATCACGCAGAAAGCCCTGGGCCAGGGCCAGAGGTTCACCCTCGCCCAGACCATCGATCAGCCCCGCGCCAAGCGCCGCGCTGGCATCCAGGCGCGTGCCGCCCACGATCATGTCCAGCGCCAGGGGCGCGCCAACCAGGCGCGGCAGGCGCTGGGTGCCGCCCGCGCCCGGGATCAAGCCCAGGCTGACTTCCGGCAAGGCGAAGGTGGCAGCGGTCGCCGCGACCCGGTAATGACAGGCCAATGCCAACTCCAGCCCACCGCCCAATACCGTGCCATGCAGCGCGGCGATCACCGGCTTCGGCGAGGCTTCGAGGGCCGCCAGTACCTCCGGCAGATGGGGCTCCTGCAGCGGCAGGTCGAATTCGCGGATGTCGGCGCCGGCGACGAAGGTCCGCCCGGCGCAGGTGATCACCAGCGTCTGGATCCCATCATCGGCCAGGGCCTCCTGCAGCCGTGCCAGGAGCCCCGCACGCACCGCGCGGGACAGGGCATTGACCGGTGGATGGTCCAGGGTGATGACGCCCAGGGCGTCGATCCGTTGCAGAGTCACGGTGGTCATGTAGGGTCTCCCGAAGGGTCAGAGCAGCGACAGCGGATAGCTGGCGATGACGCGGACGTCATTGGCGTCCCGCGAGAAATCGGAACGGTAGGTGGCGCTGCGCAGACGCAGGTTCAGGCCCTTGAGCGAGCCGCCCTGCAGCACGTATTGCAGCTCCACATCCAGTTCCCGTTCGGCGCCGGACGCGCCGCCGCGCAGTTCGGCCTGGCTGCCGCGTACGAAGCGCGTCATGAAGTTCAGGCCGGGGATACCCAGCTGGCCGAGGTCGTAGTCGTAGCGCGCCTGCCAGGAGCGCTCATTGGTCTCGGCGAAATCGCCCACCTGGACGAAGTTGACCAGATAGGGGTCGGTGCCATTGACGTAGGGAAAGGCCGTCGAGCCCGACATCTTCTGATAGCCCAGGCCCAGGGAGTGGCCGGCGCGCTTGTAGGTACCCAGGGCGCTGAAGGCGCGGTTGTCGATGCGTCCGCCGCGGGCGCTACCCTCGTCGTCGCTGTCGAACAGCCGCACCTCGGTGAGGAAGGCGCCCCAGTCGCCCTTGCGGCGGTCGGTCAGACCAAGAAAGCGCTGGCGATAGACATCTTCCAGCACGGCGTACTGGGCGCTCACATCGGTGGTGGTGCCGAAGCGGTAGAGGGCGCCGACGACATTGAAATCGCTCCCCTCGAGGGAGCCGCTGAAACGGCGATTCTTGTTGTTCAGCGAAAGGCCGTCGGCCCCGGAGCTGTCGCGATAGACCGTGCGCTGAATGTTGGCGCCGGTCAGGGTCAGTCCCTTGATCTCCCTGAATTCGAACTGGCTGCCCTCGAAGGTCTGGGGCAGCAGGCGGCCATTGTTGGTGACCAGGGTCGGCCAGCGCGGTAGCAGGGTGCCGATCCGCAACTCACTCTTGGAGAGACGCGCCTTGAAGGTCGCCCCGGCCTTGGCGTACTCGCCGGGCGCGCGGCCCTCGTCGTCTACCGGCAGCAGACCGGTGCCAGTGCGGCCACGGCCCGAATCGAGCTTCAACCCCAACAGGCCCAGGGCGTCCAGGCCGAAGCCAAGGGTGCCCTGGGTAAAGCCGGATTCGTACTTGAGGATGAAGCCCTGGCCCCACTCCTCGCGCTTGGACTGGCCGCTGCCGTCGCGAAAGTCGCGATTCATGTAGAAGTTGCGCAGCTCCAGGGTGGCCTTGCTGTCTTCGAGGAAGCCGTCGGCATAGGTGAGGGGCGACAGCAGGGCAATACCCAGCCCTGCCGCCAGGATCGGCTTGTCATGATGCCTGTGCATAGGAGGTCTCTACCGAACCCTAGCCGCCCGCGGCGTACCAGGGGGGATGGAAGGAAGCGTGCGGTTCAGCGCACCTGCGTCAGGTAGTCGGCGGCGGTACCGGGGATCTGGGTGTTCTGGATCTGACCCAGGAAGGTAATGGCGCGCTGGACGTCCTCATCGGTGAGATAGGGCGTCGCGGGGAAGGACTTGCGGTTGTTCTTCCAGGCGGCGGCATAGACCTGGTCGTTGACGCCCTCGAAGCGGGTACGTACGGCCTTGGCGGCCTCGTCCGGATGCTGGCTGATCAGCTGGGTGGCGTCGTTGAGCGCGGCAAGAAAGGCCTTGACCGTGTCCGGATGCTCCTGCGACCACTCGCGGCGAGCGCTCAGGGCGATGGAAGGATAGCCGTCCAGGGCCTTTACCTGGCCCTCGGACATGTCCAGCAGGGTGAAGCCCTTCTGCTCGATCACCGCGCTGTCCGACGCTGGCGACGACAGCGCGAAGCCGTCGATGCGGCCCTGGGCGAAGGCGGCCAGCATGGCGCCGCCATTGTTCAGGTACAGCAGGGTGAAATCCTTCTCCGACTGCAGCTTGGCTTCCTGGCCGAGGAAGCGCACCAGGAAGTCGGCGCTGCCGCCAGTACCGCTGACCGCCAGGCGCAGCCCCTTGAAGGCGGCCAGGCGCTGCTCGACGGTGGAGTTGGCGTTCAGCCCCAGGCGGTCGGCCACCTCCTGGCGGATCACCACGTTGCTCGCATACTGGCCGACCATGCGCCCCAGCAGGGTCACGTCGGCGCCCTTCACCTTGGCGTTGATGGCGTTCTGGATGGCGCAGGAACAGAACTCCACCGAGCGGCTGACCAGCCCGGAGGCGGCGGCGCCGCCACCCTTGAACTTGACCAGGCTGACGTCCAGCCCGTGCTTCTTGAACAGCCCGGCATCCAGCGCCACGAACAGCGGCATGTGCACGAAACCTTCGGTACCTATGGCCACCTTGACCGCTTCATCGGCCTGCACGGCGGGGGTGGCGGTAAGCAGCGCGGCGCTCAGGCCGAGGGCGGAAAACAGACGCTTGAACGACATGGCAAAGACCTCTCTTCTTCTTGTAATGGGTAGTGGGGGCGATCAGATCGAGAGTTCGCGGGCGTCCTGTTCCTTCTTCCAGGGCATCAGCGCGGTTTCCAGCTTGCGCACCGCTGCCTGCAGCAGCAGCGCCAGGAAGATGATCGCCAGCAGCGCGGCGAAGACCCCGGCGGTGTCCAGCTGGCCGGCGGCGTCCTGCAGCAGGTAGCCCAGGCCGCGGTTGGCCGCCATGATCTCGCCGACGATGGCGCCGATCAGCGCATAGGGCACCGACAGCTTGAGCCCGGTGAACACCCACTGGATGGCCGAGGGCAGCACCACCTTGCCGATCAGGTGATGTTCCTTGGCGCCCATCAGCCGCAGGATCTCCAACTGCTCGCGCTCCACCGCACGCACGCCGCTGTAGGTGTTGAGGAACACCAGGAAGAACACGATGGTGGCGGTCAGGATGATCTTCATCTCGATGCCGATGCCGAACCACATGATGAACAGCGGCGCCAGGGCCACCTTGGGCAGGCTGTAGATGGAGATCAGGATGGGATCGAGCAGCTTGGCCAGGGTCTCGTTGCGACCCAGCAGCAGGCCGACGCTGATCCCGGCGCAGGCGCCGCAGAAGAAGCCGGCCAGGGTCTCGACGACGGTGATCCAGCCATGGGCGAACAGCCGACCGCTGGCGACCAGCTCGACGAAGCGGCCGCCGATCTCGCTGGGCGAGCTGACGAAGAAGGGATCCACCAGCGGTCCCGAGGCGAACTGCCAGGACAGCAGGATGACGGCAAAGATGGCGACGCGGCCGAGAAAGATGTTCATAGCAGGATTCTCCAGGGGTGGGCCGCTCAGGCGTCTTGGCTCGGGGTGATGAATTCCCAGAGGTCACCGCAGAGCTGGTGGTAACGCGGGTCCTTGCGCAGCTGCAGGATGTTGCGCTCGTCGCCCAGGGGGATGGTCACGTCGCGCACGATGGTGCCGGGACGGCCGGAGAAGATCAGGCAGCGATCGCCCAGGGCCACCGCCTCGTCCAGGTCATGGGTAACGAACAGCACGGTCTTCTTGAGTTGGCGACTGAGCTTGAACAGCTCGGTCTGCATGCGCATGCGCAGCTGGGCATCGAGCGCCGCGAAGGGCTCGTCCATCAGCAGGGTCTCGGGATCGTAGGCCAGCAGCCGGGCCAGCGCGGCGCGCTTGCGCATGCCCCCGGAAAGCTGGCTCGGGTAGGCCTTTTCGTGGCCTTCCAGGCCGACCAGGGCCACCAGCTCGCGGATGCGTGCCTGGCGTTCGGCCTTGCCCACGCCGCGGATCTCCAAGGGCACGGCGATGTTGCCGACTACGTCGCGCCAGGGCAGCAGGTGATCGCTCTGGGTCATGTAGCCGGTGCGGCCGTTGATGCCCTTGACTGGCTGGCCGCTGTAGAGCACCTGGCCTTCGGTGGGGGCGAACAGGCCGGCCACCATGTTGAGCAGGGTCGACTTGCCGCAACCGGAAGGACCGACGATGGTCACCACCTGGCCCTGCTGGATGTCGACGTTGATGCTGTGGGAAGCCTGTTTCGCCACGCCCTTGACGGTAAAGGCCTTGGCGACGTTGCGAAAGGAAATCACGGTGGGCGCCGGGGCGATGCTGCCGATCGGCTCGCGAGGGCTGGCGTTCTTCAGTACGGCGGACATGGCGTTACTCCCGGTTCGAGGACGTGGCGTCGGGTTCAGGACTCATGAACGACGCGACGGCGTCTGACGGTAGGGATGCACACCATGGGCGATTGATCTGGAAGCTGTTCATAGTGACCTACTTATTGTTATGAGTCAGAAATGAAGCGTTCTTGGATTATGCAAGGGTGAACCTGAGCGGCAATGGTGCTATTCCACCCTGTGGAACAGCACCGCTTCAGCTCAGCACGGTGAGCCCATCGAGGGCGACCACGCCCTGCCCGTGTGGCCTGACCAGCAGCGGATTGATCTCGGCTTCCTGCAGGCGCTCGCCCAGGCGCAGGGCCATGTCGGAGAACGCCACGATGCAGTGCGCCGCCGCCTCGACGTCGGCCCTGGGTCGGCCGCGATAGCCGTCCAGCAAGGGATAGGTACGCAATTCAGCGAGCATTTCCCGGGCATCCTCCAGGGTCACCGGCAGCAGGCGCAGCGTGGTGTCCTGGAACAGTTCGGCGGTCACGCCACCCATGCCTAGCAGCAGCGCCGGGCCCAGTTGCGGATCACGGGTGAAGCCGAGGATCAGCTCCTCGCCGCCGCTGACCATTTCCTGCACCAGGAAGGCCTCGGGATCGAAGCCGACCTGGGTGGTCACCTCGTCGCGCATCCGCTCCAGACGTGCACCGATCCCCTCGGGTCGCTGCCGCAGGGCCACGCCGCCCACCTCGCTCTTGTGCGGGATGCGCGCCGAGAGCACCTTGAGTACCACCTCGCCGCCCAGTTCGCGGGCCGCCGCCTCGGCCTGACGCGCATCGCCCACTACCCGCTCGCGGGTCACCGGAATGCCGAAGGTTTCGTAGAGCTGCTTGCTGCGCGCCTCGTCCAGCGGGCCGGGTTGCAGGTCCGCCAGAGCCACCGACTCGGCCAAGGGAGCGGCGCCGAGCTGCCCCGGCCGCTGCCTTGCATAGCTGCCTTGCAAGGCCAGCGCCTTGAGCGCTCCGGCACAACTTTCGGGGGCGCTGAAGGCCACCCCGCCCGAACCGTTGATGCGCTGCGCCGCCGCCGGCGCATGGGGGCTGATATAGGCCAGCACCGGCTTAGTCGAATGGGCCAGGCTGTCGCGGATGGCATCGGCCATCAGGTGCGGCTGGGCCACCCCGGAGGAACCCACCACGCTGATCACCGCGTCATAGTCGGGGCTGTCCAGCAGGATGCTGATGGCGCCACGCATCACCTCCGGTTGCAGACCCGCCAGGGTCAGGTCGATGGGATTGCGGTCGAGCACCGCCTGGTCGCCGACGTCCAGGGCGCGCAGTCGCGCCGCTGTCTCCGCGCCGGGCGGCGGGGTCTGGAAGCCGTTGACGCCCAGGTTGTCGGCGATCAGGGTACCGGCGCCACCGGTGGAGGTCAGGATGGCTACCCGGGTGCCCTGCATGACCCGGCCACTGGCCAGGGCGAAGGGAATGTCCAGCAGGTCGGCGAAGGTCTCGGCGCGGATCACCCCGAGCTGGCGGAAATAGGCCGAATAGAGATCGTCGGAGCCAGCCAGGGCGCCGGTATGGGAGGCCGCGGCGCTGGCGCCGGCTTCCGAACGGCCGACCTTGAACACTACCACCGGCTTGCCGGCGGCGCGGGCCCGGCCCACGGCGCGGGTGAACCTGGCGGTGTCGCGCAGCCCTTCGAGGTAGAGGGCGATCACCGCGGTGGCCGGATCGCCGGCCAGATGGTCGACGAAGTCGGCGACGTCCAGATCCACCTCGTTGCTGGTGGAGATCAGCTTGGAAAAGCCGATGCCGGCCGCCACGCCGCGAGAGAGCAAGGCACCGAGGATGCCGCCGCTCTGGGAGACCAGGGCCACCCTGCCCGGCAGCAGGGCGTCCATGTCCAGGGCGCCACTGGCGGACAGGGTGATGCGCTCGCTGACGTTGACCAGGCCGATGGTATTGGGGCCGAGGATACGCATGCCGCCGCGCGCGGCCTGGAGTTCCGCCTGGCGGCGGATGCCGCTCTCCCCGGTTTCGCCATAGCCGCCGGCCAGCACGATGGCCGCCGCACAGCCCAGCGCCGCCAGTTCGGCCACCGCCTGATTGGCACGTTCGGCACCCAGCAGGATGACCGCCACGTCCGGCACCTCGGGCAACTCGGCGATAGAGGGATAGCAGCGCTGGCCGTCGATCTCCTCGTAGCGCGGATTGACCGGATAGAGGCGTCCCTGGAAGCCATGCTTGCGCAGGAAGGCGATGGGCCGGCCGGAGGTCTTGCGGGCGTCGCCCGAGGCGCCGATGACGGCGACGCTGGCCGGACTGAGCAGACGGTCGAGGGCGCTCATCGTTGGCCACCATTGCTCTTGCGCTCCAGGAAGGCGGCGACCGACTCCTGGTGTTCGCTGGAGGTGTAGCAGATGCCCTGGGCCTGGCTGCCCATGGCCGAGATCTGGCCCTGGGTCAGTTCGAAGGTATTGTTGAGGATCGACTTGCTCAGCCCCAGCGCCGTGGCGGAACCGGCGGACAGTTGCAGCGCCCAGTCCTGGGCCGCTGGCAGCAGAGCATCGTGGGGCACCACCCGGTCGATCATGTTGATGCGCTCGGCTTCGCCCGGCGCGACGGTGCGACCGGTGAAGATCAGCTCCTTGGCCCGGCTCAGGCCGACCCGCCGTGGCAGGAAGTAGAGGCCACCACCGTCGGGGATGAGGCCGCGGGCGATGTAGCTCATGGCGAAGGACGCCTGCTCGGACGCGATGATGAAGTCGCAGCTCAGCGCCATGTCGCAGCCCAGCCCGGTGGCGGCGCCGTTGACCGCGGCGATGGTCGGTTTGGGCAGGTTGTGCAGCAGCGAAACGGCATGGTGAACCCGTTGCTGGCGCTTCCAGCCGTTGAAGGCCACCGAACCGGCCGGCGCACTCATGCGCGCCTGCATGCCCTTGATGTCGCCGCCGGCGCAAAAGCCCTTGCCGGTACCGGTCAGGATCAGCGCCTTGATCGCGCTGTCGGCGGCGATGCGCTCCAGGTGCTCGATCAGCAGGGTGCGCATGTCGTCACTGATGGCATTGCGCGCTTCGGGGCGGTTGAGTGTCAGGGTGGCGATGCCCTGGGTCACCGTCAGCTCGATGGGGGTCGAGGATTCGGGAGCTGTCGTCATGGGAGGCCTCTCTTATTCTTGGGTTGATTGGCTGCCCGGATCTGCGCCAGGCTTGAAATCAATCTGCGCGAGGAGACCTGTCATGACAACGCAGCCATTCCACCAGGTGGAACACGCCGTCGCCGAGCCGCACGCCGCCGACATGCCTGGCCAGGGCAAGGCACCGGCCAACCGCTCGCTGGAGCGTGGCCTGGATGTCCTGCGCGCCTTTCGTCCGGGCACCGAATACCTCACCAATGGCGACCTCAGCGACCTCCTCGGCCTGGCCAAGTCCACCGTCAGCCGCCTGACCCAGACCCTGGTGCGTACCGGCTTTCTGGACTACGACAGCGGCCGCAGCGCCTATCGCCTGGCGCCGACCTTTCTCGGCCTGGCCCATGCCATGCACCAGGGCAGCAGCCTCCTGCAGGCCGCCTCGCCGCTGATGATCAAGGTGGCGCGGGAGCACCAGGTCAACGTCAGTCTGGCGGCGGCGGACCGCGACGAGATGATCTACCTGGAGTCGATTCGCCTGAGTCAACGCAAGACCCCGCGCAACGTCCTGGTCGGCCAGCGCCTGCCGATGGACATCACCTCCCTGGGCCGCGCCTGCCTCGCCGGCCTGGGCGAAGCCCAGCGCGAAACGCTGATCGCCACCTTCTGCGCCCGCCGCTGCGAGGCACGCCGGGCGCCACTGGAACAGGAGATCCGCGCCGCCCTCGCCAGCGTCCGCAGCAAGGGCTACTGCCTGGCTGCCTGGCAACCCGAAGTGGTCGCCATCGCCACCCCCCTCGGCCTCCCCGGCTATCGCACCCATGCCCTCAACATCAGCCTGGCCACCCCGCTGTCGGAGGCGGAGATCGAGGAGCGCTATGCCGAGGTGCTGCTGGAATTGGCCAGGGAGATCAGGGCGGCGTGTGGGAGTGATCCTGGCGGACTGACGTGATGTCTCGGGGCAACATCTCCGCCCGAGAGGCCATCCTTCCGCTCCGTGGTGTCACTCCTGCCTATTACTGAAGACTGGTTGAGCCCGGTAGTACAGCGGGGGCACCGCCCTACCTGACCGGGCTACGTCCCGGCCCGGCCAGGCTCACTCGGCACGCCCGGCCTCGCCCAGGTGCTCCAGCGCCCACTGCTCTGCGCTGGTCACCGCGAAACCGTGCCGGGCATTGAAGGTGGTTTCCATCGGCCAGGCGACGCCGCGGCCCTGGGCGAAGACGGCACGGTACTTCTTGATGTGCTTGGCATCCTCGTCGGACTCCTGCTCCATGGCGTCCACCAGGTAGGGAACCGACCAGACATTGGTTTTGAAGGGACGCTTCAATACCCGCTCCAGCAGCTCGGCCAGCTCGCCATAGGCCAGGGTATCACCCGCGAGATAGACGATTTCATTGCAGAAACGTGGCTCGAGGAAGACGATCTCGGCGGTCAGCCTGCCGATGTCGTCAGGGGTGGTCAGGGTCACGCAGTTATCCAGGCTGCCCAGTGCATTCACGGTAGCCGTTACGAGGTCGACCACCCCGAACACGGGTTCGAACAGGAAGCTGGTGAACATCCCGGTGGAGATGATCACCCACTCGGTCTGGTGCTGGGCCCGCAGGAGTTCACGCACATCGAGTTGCGCATCGAACAGGTCCTGGGGACTGCCCCGACCGATGACGTCGTAGTCCACCCCGAATTGCCAGGGAAAGTAGCGTTTCACGCCGGAGGCGAGTGCTGCACGCGCCAGTTTCATGGGGGTTTCCCGTCCTGCCACCATGCCGGCACAACCGACGACGGTATCGAATTGGGCGAAGACCGCCGCCAGCTGCTCGATGGAATCCCTGACCAGGTCGGCAGCAACCAGCTCGACGCCGAGCGCGCGCAGCTCGTCTATCTCCCTTTTCTTGCCAGGCTCCTGGCTGTCGAGCGTGGCCTGGCGCAGCAGCACGCTGATCCGCGAGCCCGGCTTTTGCCCGGAGAGCCGGGCGAGATTGCGCAGCACCGGCAGACCGAGTTCGCCGGCGCCGAGTACGAGAATGGATTGGGTAGCGGTAGGGAATTGGGCAGTCATCATGCCTCCAGACGTCAGGTGTAAGATGAGCGAATGCTGGCAGACGCCAGCGGCGCTCAGAAGAAGGCACACGCGTGATACCAGGGGACGAGATGACCGATCTGGAGATCCTCCGAAAGTCCGAAGCCATCTGCCAGACGCTCAGGCGGGACGAAGACGGCGTACGCCGGGAGGTGCTGACCCATGCGGGCAGTCGCTGGTCCCTGGGGGTCCTGCATGCGCTTGGGGTCTATGGCGTCATGCGGCATGCCGAGCTGGCGCGGCAACTCTCGGGCATCACCCAGCGGATGCTGACCAAGACCCTGCGCGCCCTCGAACGTGACGGCCTGCTGCTGCGCCACGACTTCGACGAAGTCCCGCCCCGGGTCGAATACGAATTGACGCCGCTGGGCCTGAGTCTGCTGATCCGGATGACGCCCATCTGGACCTGGGTCATCGAGAATGTCGAAGACTTCCGCGCCGCGCGCCGTGCCTTCGATGAGCGAGTTCACGAGAAGCCGGCGTGGCAATCGCCAAGGCCCATGCCGGACGAGCCAATTGACGAAGACCCACGGCCCTGAATGGAACCGCCAGGGCAGCCACTGCGTTCCGCGGTGGCTGCCATCGTGACCCAGGCCTGGCTGGTGAACGCCAAACGGACCCTGCCGCCCCTTTCGTGCTCGCACCTCACCCACTCAGGAGTCGCACCCATGAGACGTTCCAGCCTGGATCATCTGGTCATCGTGGCCCCGACCCTCGCCGCGGGCGCTCTGCATGTCGAGCAGCGCCTGGGCGTGGCGCTGCAGCCCGGCGGCAAACACGCGCGCATGGGCACCCACAACCTCCTGCTGCGCCTGGGTGACTGCTACCTGGAAGTCATAGCCCCGGACCCCGACGCTCCACCGCCGACCAGACCGCGCTGGTTCGGGCTGGATGAGCTGGGCCCCGATGCCGAGCCCCGCCTGGCGCACTGGGTGGCCAGGACCCGGGGATTGGCTGAGGCGGATGCGCGCCTCACGCAGACCTTCGGCCGCATCGAGTCGATGAGCCGCGGCACGCTGGCCTGGCAGATATCGATCCACGCCGATGGACAGCTGCGGCTGGGTGGTGTCCTGCCCAGCCTGATCGACTGGGGCGATGCCCGGCACCCCGCGTCAGGGCTGATCGACCAGGGCTGCTGCTTGCAGCGTCTGGAACTCATGCATCCCGCTGCCGCAGTGCTCGGGCAGCAGCTGGAGGCGATCGGTTTTTCCGGGCCCGTCGCGGTGATGCCTGGCGAGAGACCCGACCTGCTGGCCTATCTGGAGACGCCAACGGGTCTGAAGACCCTCTGATGGCCAACCGCTGGCGGCCGACCCGCACGCCCACTCAGCCCGGCACCACCAACCCCTTGGCGCGGTAGGCGTCGATATCGATGCCATAGGCACCCGAGGGTTTTACCGCGCGGACGCTGATGAGGCGCCCCTGCTCATCGAGCGGATTGCGCGCCAGGTCGAGTACCTGCTCCGGTCGCGGCTGCTTGCTGGTGTCCAGCACGATCAGCACCCGCGGCTTCAATTTGCTGCCGGCGTCGAAGCCGATGATGATGCCCACCTCGCCGGTGCTCAGCTCGACGATCTCGCCCGGCGGATAGACGCCGATCAGCTGGATGAAGGCCAGGACGACGACTTCGTCGAATTGCGTGCCCCGCGCTTCGAAGAGGACGCGCAAGGCTTCCAGGCTGGAACGGCCCTCGCTGTAGGGGCGATCGCTGGTGATGGCGTCGTAGGCATCCACCACGGCGATGATCTTGGCCTTGAAGGGGATGCGCTGCGCTGGCAACTGGCGGGGGTAGCCCTTGCCATCCATGCGTTCGTGGTGGGTATGGGCGACGTCGACGGCGGCGGGCGGCACCTCGCTGTTGGCCATCAGCAACTGATAGCCGTAGGTGGTATGGGCCTGCATGATGCGGAATTCTTCCTCGGTCAGGCGGCCTGGCTTGTTGAGGATCTCGTCGGGCACCTTGATCTTGCCGACGTCGTGCAGCATGCCGCACACCCCGAGTTCTTCCAGTTCGAGGGGCAGCATGCCCAGCGCCTTGCCCAGGGCGATGGCATAGAGCGAGACGCGCAGGCAGTGTTCCGCGGTGTAGTGGTCACGCTGCTTGATGCGCGCCAGCCAGAGGCTGGCCGCGGGGTGCTTGAGCACGCTCTCGACGCACTCGCCGACCGCCCGCCGGACTTCGCTGACGTTGAGTTCCTTGCCGAATTTGACGGCGTCGAGCATCCGCATCGATACGGCGCGGGCCTCGCGCCACACCGGTTCGGTGGTCTTGACCTCACCCCGGTAGTCGATGGCATAGGTCTTGGCCTGAGCGCTGGCCGCCAGGTTGGCGGACAGGTTAGCCGATAGCGGCGTCACGGCAGGACTCTGGCGCCGGTCCACCCAGACGAACTCGCAGGTGTCCTGCAGGGTGCGGAGATCCTGCACGCTCTGGATGGGGAATCCCTGGAACAGGAAGGGCGTGCCTTCCCAGGGCCGATCCAGTTCGCAGACGTACATGCCCAGCTGCAACTGGGACACGGGCACTCTGATGCTGTATTGGGGCAGCGCCATGGCTTCTCGGCAAGCACGTCGGTGGGCGGGATTTAATAGGTATTACAATAACCATTGATACCAAAATGCCATCATCCAGGGAAGCATCCAGCCTGCCCGCGCCGATGAGCTGGCAAAAAACAGTGGTCAGAGGTAACTGTCTGTAACTTCGGGGCGCGCGATACCAGACGGCGCGCCCTCCCCTCACGCCAGCTTGAAGCGTCGCACCAGCGTCTGCAGTTCGCCGGCCAGTTCCGACAGTTGCTCGCTGGCACCCACGGTTTCGCGGTTGCCGTCGCTGGTCTGCACCGACAGATCGCGAATGCTGATGAGGTTGCGGTCCACCTCGCGAGAGACGTGGGCCTGCTCTTCGGAGGCGGTGGCGATCTGCAGGTTGCGCTCGTCGATCAGGCGCACGGCCTGGAGGATGTCGCTCAGCGCCGCCCCGGCTTCCTGGGCCACCGCATAGGTGGCCTGGGCCTGGGTGGAGCTGAGCTGCATGGAATCCACGGCTTCGGCCGAGCCCTTCTGGATCGCCTGGATCATCTGCTCGATCTCGCGGGTCGAGGTCTGGGTACGATGCGCCAGGGCGCGGACCTCGTCGGCGACCACGGCGAAACCGCGACCCTGTTCGCCCGCCCGGGCGGCCTCGATGGCCGCGTTGAGCGCCAGCAGATTGGTCTGCTCGGCGATGGCGCCGATCACGCTGAGCACCTGGCTGATGTCCTGGGCCTGTCCGGCCAGGCCTTCGACCTGCACCGAGGTGGACTGCACCTGCTGGGTGAGGCGCTGCATGGCATCGAGGGCCTGGCCAACCTTGGCATTACCGCTTTCCGCGGCGGCGCTGGAGTCCCGCGCGGCCTGGGAGGTGGACGAGGCGTTGCGGGCCACCTCTTCCACCGCGGCGCTCATCTCGGTGACCGCGGTAGCGGCCTGGTCGATCTCGGCGTTCTGACTCGCCAGAGCGCGACTGGCCTGGTCGGTGACAGCGTGCATGGTGCGCGCGGTGTCGCTCAGGCGGCTGGAAGAACTGGATATGCCGTGCAGGGTGTCCTTGAGGTTGTCCTGCATCTGCGCCAGGGCGCGCATCAGCCCGGCGGCTTCGTCCTTGCCGGTGGGATCGATCTTGCCGGTCAGCTCGCCCTGGGCGATGGCATTGGCCACGGCCAGGGAAGCGCCGATCGGCTGGGCCAGGCTACGGGTCAGCCGCCAGGCCAGCAGCAGGGTGACCAGCACCGCCAGCAGCATGATGCCGACCACGATCCTGACACTCTGGTCATAGATGCCCGTCGCCGCTTCCCCGGCATGGCGGGCGCCTTCGCCGTTGAATTCGCGCAGCCGGGTCAATTGCTCCTGATAGCCTTCGGCGCGCTGGCGCTGCTCGCCATTGGCCAGTTTGAGGGCTTCAGCGCGATCGCTGGCGGCCAGGGTCACCACCCGATCCAGTCCGTCCAGATAGCCTTTCATCTGCAGGGCGGCCTGGTCGAAGTTGCTGCGTTCCTCGGCGGTGGAAATCAGGTGGTCGCGGTAATAGGCCGTCCGGGCGTTCATCAGATCGCGATTCACCTGGATCTGCCGGGTGGCGAGGGCCATGGCCGCGCTGTCCTCGCTGGCCAGCAGCCGGATGCTTTCGAGGCGGGTGTGCAGCAGCGCGACCTGAATGTCATCGGTGGTCTGGACGCTCGCCAGCCATTCGGCTTCCATCGCCTGCTCGGTGGCGCGCAGGGCCTTGAGCTGGACCAGGGCGAAGGCGCCGAGCAGCATCACGAACAGGGTGACCGCACCGAAGCAGAGGGTGGCGCGGGGGGCGATGCGTAGCTGACGAAGATTCAAGACGGGCTCCTTGGATCGGCGGAAGGCGATCCTCTAAAGCCCGTATCGACTGACTAATGCCTTTCTTTAGCGCGTCAGCGATTGGCGCGACAAGAAAGCTGCGGAGGCTGTCCAGCGGCTGCATGGCGCGTCGCAATGACCTAGCCGCGTGACGCCTCCAGCCGCTCCACCATCTTGACCAGTTCCGCCAGGGAGCCGGCCTGCAGCTTGCGCATGAGGGCCGCGCGGCGCACCTTCACGGTGATCTCGCTGACCCCCAGCTGGGCGGCGATCTGCTTGTTGAGCAGGCCGGTCACCACCCGCGCCAGCACCGCCCGTTCGCCCTCGTTAAGCGTGTCGAGGCGGGTCTGCAGGGCCTGCAACTGCCGGCGCTGGGCATGGGCGTCCTGCGCCTTGCGCAGCGCCTGGTCGATGGCATCGAGCAGGTCCTGGTCACGAAACGGCTTGGTGAGGAACTCCAGGGCGCCCTGCTTCATCGCCCGGACCGACATGGGGATGTCGCCATGGCCGGTGATGAAGATAATCGGCAGGGCCAGGCCACGCCGCTGCAATTCCTGCTGCAGGTCCAGGCCGTTCATGCCGGGCATGCGCACGTCCAGCACCAGGCAGCCCGGTTCGTCCAGCCGCGCCCGGTGGAGAAAATCGGCGGCCGAGACATAGCTGCGGGTGCTGAGCCCCACGGACGCCAGCAGGTCTTCCACGGCGGCGCGCACCGAGGCGTCGTCGTCCACCAGGTGGACCCGCGCGGACTGGGTCTGGTCGGTCAGGCTTTGAGAGGTCATGGTTGTGGATCCTTGGGCAGGCTGCAGTAGACCCCAGTGCCGCCTTCCGGCAGCGAGGTGGCCCAGATCCGCCCGCCATGGGCTTCGACGATGGAGCGACTGAGCGCCAGTCCCAGGCCCATGCCCTGCGCCTTGGTGGTGTAGAAGGCCTCGAACATCTGCTCGCGCGCCATGGGCGTCAAGCCGCGACCGCTGTCTTCCACGCCCAGGCGGATGGCGCCGGCGGTGTCCTGTCCCACCTGGATGACCACCCGCCGCTGCTCGGGCGGCATCCCTTCGAGGGCGTCTAGGGCGTTGAGCAGCAGATTGAGGATGACCTGCTGCAGCTGGCTTTCGTCGGCCAGCAGCGGCGGCAGACCCTCCTGCAGGCGGACCTCCACGGCGACCTGACGCTGGCTCAATTCGGCGCGGACGAAATCCAGCACCTGCTCCACGGTATCGGCGACGTTCAGCCAATCCTTGGCCACCTGCGCCTGGCGCACCAGGCTGCGCACCCGGGCGATCACCGCGCTGGCGCGGTGGGCGTCGTCGATGACCCGCTGCGCCGCCTGCACGGCGCGCTCCACCTGCGGCGGCTGATTGCTCAGCCAGCGCTGGCAGGCGTTGCCACTGGCGGCGATGGCGGTGAGCGGCTGGTTCACCTCATGGGCGATGGATGCGGCCAGTTCACCCAGCTGGCTCAGGCGCCCGGCCTGGGCCAGGCGTGTCCGGGCCGCGTCAGCGGCGCGCTTGGCGGCCTCCAGGCGCAGGGACAGGGCGGCGACCGCGACGATGGCCAGGAGGCTGATGATGCAGTTGACCAGCCCAGCCTCCTGATCCCCGCTCCGGGTGGCGATATAACTGCAGAGCACCAGCAGCGTGCAGCCCAGCGCGGTGATCGTGACCCCGCGCGCCGACAGAAAGCCGGCCGCCAGGAGCACCACCACCACCTGGAAGACGCCGATGGCGATCTCCCGGTCGGTGAAGGTGTCCAGCAGGGCGATGCCCAGCGCCAGGGCGCAGAGGCCCCCTAGCCGCAGCCAGTGGGTGGTGGTGGCGAAGGGTCGTCGATCCATGGCCAGTCTCTCGTTCGAAGGCGTGCCTAGCCCGGGTTTTCCAGGCTGAACATATCGGCCGCCTGATCATAGGCGAAGAGTTCACCGTAGCGCCCCCACTGGATGGCGCTGCCTAGGGTGCGGGCGGCGTCGGCTTCGTCCATGAAGTCCTCCAGCTCGTCGCGGAAACGCCGCGCCGGCGCCGTGTGACCCTGGCGATCGTCCAGCACCCGGCGAATATGGGCCACCAGGGGCACGAAGTTGAGCAACTGGCGGGCGAACAGCTGCTTGCGCACGTCCACCCCCGCCTCGACATAGGCGCGCCCGGCCGGCAGCAGACGCAGATCACCACCTTCGAGGACCGCCAGGCGCAGCAGTTGCAGCACCTCGGCCAGGGGAAAGAGCTCGTCCAGTGCATAGCCCAGCCCGCCGGCCAGTTCCGGCAGGTCGGCGCGACCGTCGTAGGGCGCGGCCTGGACCGCCTCCAGCAGACCGGCCAGGGCATTGGTGGACACGGTCGGCAGCCGCATGCCCAGGCCGTTGCCGGGAACGCCCCCTTCGTGGGGTGCCGGCGTGGTCTCGCCGGTCATGCGCACATAGATTTCCTCCACCAGTTCGCGGAAAGCCGGATCATGGCGATTGCGCGGCTGCGGCAAGTCGATACGGATCTCGCTGGCGACGCGGCCGGGATTGCTGGAAAAGATCAGCACCCGATCGCAGAGCAGCACCGCCTCGGCGATATTGTGGGTGACCATGAGGATCGAGCGGATCGGCATGCGCCCTTCGACCCAAAGGTCGAGCAGGTCGGTGCGCAGGGTCTCGGCGGTGAGCACGTCCAGCGCCGAGAAGGGTTCGTCCATCAGCAGCACGTCCGGGTGCACCACCAGGGCACGGGCCAGGCCGACACGCTGGCGCATGCCGCCGGAGAGCTCCTTGGGATAGGCGCTCTCGAAGCCGTCCAGGCCGATCAGGTCGATGGCGGCCAGGGCGCGGCGACGGCGCTCGTCCAGCGGCACGTGCAGGGCTTCCAGGCCGATCTCGACGTTCTGCAGCACCGTGAGCCAGGGAAACAGCGCGAAGCTCTGGAACACCATGCTGACCCGGGCGCGCTGGCCGTCGTCCTTGGGCGGGAAAGCGACGCTGCCGCCGCTGGGGGTGAGCAGCCCGGCGATGGATCTGAGCAGGGTCGACTTGCCCGAGCCGGAGCGCCCCAGCAGGCCGACGATCTCGTTTTCGTGCAGGGTCAGGGACACTTCGTCCAGCACGACCCGGGCCGGGCCACCGGCGTTGCCGTACAGCTGGCGGACCTTCTGCACGTCGATGAGCGGACGCGGGTTCAGGGTGGTCAGGTTCATGGCGGTTCTCCTCTCAATCGAGCCGCAGACGCCGTTCGGCGTAGGCATACAGGGGCCGCCAGAGCAGCCGGTTGAAACCGAGGACAAAGATCGACATCACCACGATGCCCAAGGCGACCCGGGGGAAGTCGCCGGCGGTGGTCATCTGCGCGATGTAGGCACCCAGGCCATGGGCCTGCAGGCGCTCGTTGCCCCAGCTCACCACCTCGGCGACGATGCTGGCGTTCCAGGAACCGCCCGCGGCGGTCAGGGCGCCGGTGACGTAGTAGGGAAAGATCGCCGGCAGGGCCAGCTGCCGCCACCACTGCCAGCGCCTGAGGCCGAACAGCCGGGCCGCTTCGCGCAGGTCGTTGGGCAGCACGCTGGCGCCGGCGATGACGTTGAACAGGATGTACCACTGGGTGCCCAGCACCATCAGCGGCGACAGCCAGATGTCCGGATTGAGGTGGAAGCTGACGATGCCCACCACCGCCACCGGGAACAGCACGTTGGCCGGAAAGGCGGCGAGGAACTGGGCCACCGCCTGCAAACGCTGCGACCAGCCCGGGCGCAGGCCGATCCAGACGCCGATGGGCACCCAGATCAGGCTGGCGACGGCGATCAGCAACAGCACCCGGGCCATGGTCAGCAGACCCAGGCCCAGGACCGAGACCGCTTCCACCCAGTAGACGTCGGCGGCGATGAAGCGATACAGCGCATAGATGCCATAGGGCAGCACCAGCAGCAGCGCGCCGTACCAGAGCACGTCCAGCCCGCGTTGCAGCCAGGCGCGGCTTTGCGGCGCCAGGTGCCAGTGCGGCCAGGGGCGGCGGATCCGCGGGGTGGCGAGCTGGATGCAGAAGCTGCCGAAGCCACCCAGCATGCGGCCCAGGCGCGCGCGGCGGACCAGGTCGTAGACCCAGGAGCGCGGTACCTGCTGGCTGGCGGTCTGCTCGACGCGGAAGCGATCGGCCCAGGCTACCACCGGGCGGAAGAATAGCTGGTCGTAGACCAGGATCACCAGTCCCATGGCCAGCACCGCCCAGCCGATGGCGGCAATGTCCTGCCGGGCGATGGCCAGCGCCAGCCAGGAGCCTATGCCCGGCAGGTTGATGGTGTTGTCGCCCACGGTGATGGCTTCCGAGGCCACCACGAAGAACCAGCCGCCGGACATGGACATCATGGTGTTCCATACCAGACCGGGGATGGCGAACGGCAGCTCCAGGCGAAAGAACCGCCGCCAGGGCGACAGCCCGAACTGGCGACTCACCTGCTGCAGGTCCTCGGGCACGGTACGCAGCGACTGGTAGAAGCCGAACGCCATGTTCCAGGCCTGGCTGGTGAAGATGGCGAAGATGGCGGCGCACTCGGCGCCCAGTTGCCGCCCCGGGAACAGGCCCAGGAAGAAGCTGACGGTAAAGGTCAGGAAGCCGAGGATGGGCACCGACTGCAGGATGTCGATGGCCGGCAGGATCAGCAGCTCCGCCTTGCGACTCTTGGCCGCCAGGGTGGCGAAGACGAAGGTGAACAGCAGCGAGGCGCCCAGGGCGATGAACATGCGCAGGGTGGTGCGCAGGGCGTACTCGGGCAGCCGCGCCAGGTCCAGGGTCATGGGATCGGCGTCGAGCACGGCCAGGGGCGCGCGCATCTCGGCGACGCCATGCCAGATCAGCGCCAGGGCGATCAGCCCGAGGGCCAGGCAGAGGGCATCGGCCCACAGGGAAGCGGGACGTTGCCGCAGCGAGCGCGGCGCCACGGCGGGGGTGTAGAGGCCAGGAAGGGTCTTCATGGCGTACCTCTTTGCAGGGGGCCTTGGGAGAGTGTCCGGCCCTGCCGCGCAGGGTCCGGACACCGGGCTAATCTAGGCTCGCCATCCCGTCCCAGCCATCGAAACGAAGGACGCCTGGCTATACCAAGGTATATCCCGCCCAGGCCCGCCCTCGCCTGCTGCCATCCGCGCCCGGGCCCGGCGCCAGAGCAGAAGCTTCATCTCGCTGTCATCCTCCCGACATCTGCCGCCGGCATTGTCTACCGCCAATGAGATCGATCTCAAACGAGGCCGGCATGACCGATCTGAAACAGGTAGCGCAACAGGCGGGGGTCTCCCGGGCCACGGCGGCGCGCGCCTTCGCCACGCCCGAGCAGGTGCGCGAGAGCACCCGTCAGCGGGTGCTGGACGCCGCGCGCAGTCTCAATTTCCGTCCCAATCTGCTGGGCCGCCAGCTGCGTCAGCAGAGCACCCGGCTGATCGGCGTGGTGGTGCCCAGCCTGCTCAACCCGGTGTTCGCCGAACAGCTGCACGCCATGGAGCGCACCGCGCGCAGCCAGGGCTATTCGCTGGTGATCGCCACCACCGACTACCAGCCCGAGCGCGAAGCGGCGGTGGTGGAGGAACTGCTGCGCCAGCGCGTCGCCGGCCTGGTACTGACGGTGGCCGACGCCGACCGCAGCGAGGTGCTGGCCGAGCTGAGCCAGGAGCGGACGCCCTTCATCCTGGCCTATCACGAACCCCAGCGTCCCTATGCGGCGGTGGCGGTGGACAACCGCCAGGGCATGGCCATGGCCACCGAGCACCTGCTTGGCCTGGGGCACCGCCGCATCGCCCTGGTCTCGGGGCCGGCCCAGCAGTCGGATCGCAGCGAGCGCCGCTTCGCCGGCTATTGCCAGGCGATGGCCGCCGCCGGCCTGCCGACGCTGCCGCGCCTGGAGCTGGCCAGCCACACCGACGCCGACTGGGCGGAGCTGGCGCCGCTGCTGGAGCGTCACGCCCCGACCGCCCTGCTCTGCACCAACGACCTGCTGGCCATCAGCGTCATCGCCGAACTGCAGCGCCACGGGGTGCCCGTGCCTGATCAACTCTCGGTAGTGGGTTTCGATGGCATCGCCATGGGCGCCCGTCTCGAACCCAGCCTGTGCAGCGTCATGCAGCCCTTGCAGAGCCTGGGCGCCGTGCTCGTCACCGAATTGCTGGCGCTGATCGCCGGCAGTGCCACCCACCAGCAGTGTCTGCCCTGCCTCGTCCGTCCCGGCACCAGTGCCGGCCCCTTGAAGGAGCCCTACCGATGAAATCACCCTTCCCCTTGCGTCGTCTCCTGGCCGGCGTCGCCCTGGCCTGTGGCCTGGCCAGCGCCCAGGCCGCCGAAACCGCCATCTGCTACAACTGCCCGCTGGAGTGGGCCGACTGGGGTGCCCAGCTCAAGGCCATCGCCGCCGACACCGGTATCGAGGTCCCCCAGGACAACAAGAATTCCGGCCAGTCGCTGGCCCAGCTGGTGGCCGAACGCGAAGCCCCGGTGGCCGACGTCGTCTACTACGGGGTGACCTTCGGCATCCAGGCCGACAAGGCCGGGGTGCTGCAGCCCTACCAGCCCAAGCACTGGGACCAGGTTCCGACCGGCCTCAAGGACCCCCAGGGTGAATGGACCGCCATCCATTCCGGCACCCTCGGCTTCATGGTCAATACCCAGGCCCTGGGCGGCAAGCCGGTGCCACAGCGCTGGGCCGACCTGCTCAAGCCCGAGTACCGCGGCCTGGTGGGCTACCTGGATCCGTCCAGCGCCTTCGTCGGCTACGTCACCGCGGTAGCGCTCAACCAGGCCCTGGGTGGCAACCTCGACGACTTCGGTCCGGCCATGGCCTTCTTCAAGAAACTGGCGGCCAACGATCCCATCGTGCCCAAGCAGACCGCCTATGCCCGCCTGCTCTCCGGCGAGATCCCGATCCTGGTGGACTACGACTTCAACGCCTACCGCGCCCGCTACAAGGACAACGCCCCGGTGGCCTTCGTCATTCCCCAGGAAGGCAGCCTGACCGTGCCCTACACCATGAGCCTGGTGAAGGGCGCGCCGCACCGCGCCAATGGCGAGAAGGTGCTGGACTATGTGCTGTCGGACAAGGGCCAGGCGCTCTGGGCCCAGGCCTATCTGCGGCCGGTGCGGGACGTGCCGCTGCCGGCCGAGGTGAAGGCGCGCTTCCTGCCCGCCGCCGACTATGCCCGCGCCGGCACCGTCGACTACGGTCACATGGCCGCGGTCCAGGAAGCCTTCGCCAAGCGTTACCAGGCCGAGGTGCGCTGAGATGCAGGGCCTCGCCGTTTCCTTCGGGCGCCGCCGGGTGCCGCGCCGGCTGCCCTGGCCGGTGCTGGTCGCCCTGGCACCGGCGAGCGCCTTCCTGCTGGCCTTCTGGCTGTTGCCATTGACCCACCTGCTGGTGCTCGGCGCCCGCCCGGACGCCGCCGGCAGCTCCGGCTACTGGCAGGTGCTGACCAGCGCCGGCTATCTGTCCGGACTGGCCCAGACGGTGGCCCTGGCCGCCGTCACCACCCTGGCCACCCTGCTGGTGGCCGGCCTCGCCGGCTGCTTCCTGGCGCGCCATGCCTTCCCTGGGCGCAGCCTGCTGGTGGCGCTGCTGACCTTTCCGCTGGCCTTTCCCGGCGTGGTGGTGGGCTTCCTGATCATCCTGCTGGGCGGTCGCCAGGGTCTGTTCGCCAGCCTTGGCCGCGGCCTGTTCGGTGAGCCCTGGGTGTTCGCCTATTCGCTGTTCGGGCTGTTTCTCGGCTATCTCTATTTCTCCATTCCGCGGGTGATCCTCACGGTGATGGCGGCCTGCGAGACCCTCGATACCAGTCTGGAAGAAGCCGCCCGCTCCCTGGGTGCCGGGCTCTTCGCCGTGGTGCGCGATGTGCTGATCCCCGGCCTGACCCCGGCGCTGCTGTCCAGCGGCGCGCTGTGCTTCGCCACCGCCATGGGCGCCTTCGGCACCGCCTTCACCCTCGGCACGCGCCTGGCGGTAACGCCCATCGCCATCTACGACACCTTCACCAACTTCGCCAACTTCGGCGTCGCCGCGGCGCTCTCGGTGGTGCTTGGCCTCGTCACCTGGCTGGTCCTGCTGCTGGCCCGGCGCCTCGGCGGTGTCCAGGGAGATTTGCGATGAATCGCCCCCTGCGCTTCTGGCTGCAACTGCTGTTCACCCTGCTGGTGGCCGCCTTCCTGCTGGTGCCGGTGCTGCTCTCGGTACTGGCCGGCCTCACCCGCAACTACTTCCAGGGCCTCGCCAGCGGCCTCACCCTGGACTGGGTGCTGCAGGTCTGGCAGGCCTATGCCCCCACCGTCTGGCTGTCGCTGCAACTGGCGCTGGGGACGGCGGTCCTCGCGGTCGTGCTCGGCGTCCCGGCGGCCTATGCCCTGGTCCGGCTGGACAACCGTTTCGCTCGCGCCTTCGAGGAATTGCTGGTGCTGCCCGTGGCCCTGCCCGGCTTCGCCTCGGCCCTGGCGCTGCTGCTGACCTACGGCCATCTCGGCGGCTTTCGCCGCAGCCCGGCGATCATCCTGGTGGGCCATCTGCTGTTCACCCTGCCCTTCCTGATCCGCCCGGTGATGGCGGTGCTCAGGCGCAGCCAGCTGCCGCAGCTGGAGGAAGCCGCAGCCAGCCTGGGCGCCGGTCCCTGGCGGCGCTTCTTCGGCGTGGTGGTGCCCAATGCCCGCGCCGGCATCCTCGCCGGCAGCCTCATGGTGATCACCCTCTCGCTGGGGGAATTCAACCTCACCTGGATGCTGCACACGCCCCTGACCAAGACCCTGCCGGTGGGCCTGGCCGACAGCTACGCCTCGGCGCGGCTGGAGGTGGGCTCCGCCTACACCCTGATCTTCCTCTTGCTGATCGTGCCGCTGCTGGTCGCCCTCCAGGCCCTCAGCGCCCGTCTCTCCCGTGGAGCCCTGCGATGACCCAAGGTACCGCCGTCCGCCTGCGCCACTGCGCCAAGACCTTTGCCGGAGGCCGCCAGGTGCTGCAGCCCCTGGACCTCGACATCCACCCGGGCGAGACCCTGGTGTTCCTTGGCCCGTCCGGCTGTGGCAAGACCACCACCCTGCGGCTGATCGCCGGCCTGGAGCAGCCCGATGCCGGCGGCCAGGTGTTGTTCGACGAGCGTGACGTCACCGACCTGCCCATCGAGCGGCGCGACGTCGGCATGGTGTTCCAGAACTACGCCCTGTTTCCCAACCTGGACGTGGCCGGCAACATCGCCTACGGCCTGAAGATCCGCGGCCTGCCGCGCGCCGAGCGCGATGCCCGGGTCGCCGAATTGCTGGCCATGATGCAGCTGGAGGCCCTGGCCGAGCGGCGCATCCAGCAGCTGTCCGGTGGCCAGCGCCAGCGCGTGGCCCTGGCCCGGGCGCTGGCACCGCGCCCCCGGGTGCTCCTGTTCGACGAACCCCTGGCGGCGCTGGACGCCCAGCTGCGCGAGCAGTTGCGGGCCGACATCGGCGCCCTGCTGCGCGAACTCGGCACCACCGCGGTCTATGTCACCCATGACCAGCAGGAGGCCCTGGCCCTGGGCGATCGCATCGTGGTGATGGGCGAAGGCCGCATCGCCCAGATCGGCACCCCGACGCAGATCTACCAGCGCCCGGCCAGTCGCTTCGTCGCCGGTTTCGTCGGCCAGCTCAACCGCTTCGAGGTGCGCGGCCAGAGCGGCGCCGAGGTGGCGGTCGCCGGCGGACGGCTGCCCTGGACCGGCGCTGCCAGCACCCTGTTCTGTCGCCCGGAACACCTGGAGCCGAGCACGACGCCCGCGCACCTCACCGGCATCCTGGTCGGGCAATTCTTCCAGGGCGCCCATTCGCGGCTGCTGGTGGAAGTGGGCACCGGCCAGCCGCTGCTGGTGGACACCGCCCAGCCCCTGCAGGCGCAACCAGGCGACCTGCTGCACCTGAACGTGCGTCCCGACGCGCTCTTCACCCTCGCTTCCTAGGAGATCCTCATGTCCGCGCCCTTCCTGCTGGCCCAGCTCAGCGACCTGCACATCAAGGCCGGCGGCCGGCTGTCCTACGGGGTGGTCGATACCCTCGGCGCCCTGCGCCTGGCGGTGGACCGCCTCAACGCCCTGCAACCGCGCCCGGATGCGCTGGTCATCACCGGCGACCTGGTGGACTTCGGCACCCCCGAGGAATACGCCACCCTGCGCGAGGTCTTGGCCGAACTGACCATGCCCTTCTTCGTCATCCCCGGCAATCACGACGACCGCGCCGCCTTGCGCACGGCCTTCGCCGATCACCCCTATCTGCCGGCCCGGGGCACCCTGGACTGGCAGCAGGACTGCGGCCCGCTACGGCTGATCGGGCTGGATACCCATATCCCCGGCGAGCACGGGGGGCGTCTCGACGCCGCGCAACTGGCCTGGCTCGACGACCAGCTCAGCCAGGCACCCGACCAGCCGACCCTGGTGCTCCTGCACCATCCGCCGTTCCCGGTCGGCATCGGCCATATGGATCGCATCGGCCTGGACGGCGGCGCTGAACTGGAAGCCGTGATCCGCCGCCATCCTCAGGTGGAGCGGCTGCTTTGCGGTCATCTGCACCGGCTGATCCAGCGCCGCTTCGGCGGCACCCTGGCCTGCGTCTGTCCCGGCGTGTCGCACCAGGTCGACCTGGACCTGCGCGAAGCGGCGCCGTCGCGCTTCCGCCTGGAGCCGCCGGGCCTGCTGCTGCATCGCTGGGCGGACGCGGCCCTGGTGACCCACCATCTGCCGCTGGGCAACTATCCGGGGCCCTACCCCTTCTTCGCCGCCGATGGCCAGTTGCTGGACTGACACCGCCCCGTTTCGGGTCCTGAGGTAGCAGAGCGGCCGCTGCTGCGACCCAGGGTGGTGCAAAAGGTAACGCCGGCGCCTGACGGCGCTGTCCTGCGGCCCAGCGCTGGCAAGCACTGGACTCCCTGGCATGAGCCTTGCCTTGGCAGATTGGATACAAAAATCCAGGAAGCCAGTCCATGCCGCTCTCCGCCCTGTCCCGCTCCACTGCCCTGAGCGCCGAAGAAGAGGCCTATCGCCATCTGCTGCAGGCCATCTGCGCCGGGCACTATCGCAATGGCGAGCGGCTGATCGCCGAGGACATCGCCACCACCCTGGGCATGAGTCGCATGCCGGTGCGCAGCGCCTTCCAGCGCCTCGCCGCCGAAGGCCTGGTGATCCTCCGGCCGCATCGCGGCGCGGTGGTCAGCGGTCTGGACCTAGAGGACATGCGCGAGGTGTTCGAGATGCGCAGCGCCCTCGAAGGCCTGGCCATCCGCCTGGCCACGCCCCATGTCGGCCCCCGCGAGATGACGCGCCTGGAACGCCTGCTGGAAGACCTGGACGACGAGCAGGAACCCGGCGCCTGGGTCGCCCAGCACCGCGCCTTCCACGAATACCTGTGCAGCCTGGCCGGTCGGCCGCGGCTGCTGCGCCAGATCAATGGCCTCTATGCCCTGATCGAGCCGCACATGCAGCTCTGGCTGCACGTCGATCGCCCCCAGTCGGCCCGCGACGAGCACGCGCCCATCCTCGCCGCCCTGCGCGCCGGCGATGCCGCCGAAGCCGAGCGGGTGTTGCGCGAGCACATCGAGGGCACGGTGCCCGACCTGCTGACCTTCATCGAACGATCGGGCGACCAGACCCGAAGTACGCCCCCGCGCTGAGCCATCCGCCCTGCCCACC
>NZ_JAPDIQ010000004.1:0-391311 GCF_029872515.1 Pseudomonas flavocrustae
GCCTAGAATGACGGCTCCCGCGTCGGCGGCCCCCGGCCCCGACGCCCGCCCCCGGCAGGCAGCCACGATGTTCACCAAACTCGATCCGACCGACTGGCAGCTTATCCACCTGCTGCAGCAGAACGCCCGCGCCTCCAACGCCACCCTGGCCCGCCAGCTGGGCCTGGCGCGCACCACCGTGGTCACCCGCCTGGCGCGCCTGGAGCGCGATGGCATCATCCAGGGCTACGGCCTGCGCCTGGGCTCCGAACTGGAACAGGCCGCCGTGCGCGCCTACTGCGCCATCAGCGTCCTGCCGCGCAGCACCGCCGGCGTCATCCGCGCCCTGGAAAAGATGGTCGAGGTCGAGGAAGTCTCCTCGGTCAGCGGCCAGTTCGACTACCTGGCCTTCCTGCGCTGCACCACCCACGAAAAACTCGACGAACTGCTCGACCGCATCGGTAATCTGGAGGGGGTCAAGCAGACCCAGACGTCGATCATCCTGAATCGGAAGATCGACCGGCGCAGTGGCACTTAACGACCTTTTCATAATCAGGTGGGAATGATATCGGTAGCTCGCGGACGGTCTGGTTTGGTGTCAGCTCATTTAGGTGTACTACGACAGTTCACTGCTGGTATCTGCGGTGTTTTTCCTGTAGGCATCTAGCGCCCAGTGAACGCTAGATTATGGTGCCCAAGGCCACCTGTCCGAATCGTGAAGCTTGCGCGCCAATTAGCGTCCGATTCAACAGGTGGCTTGGTCCATGACCGCTTGGGAGGCCTGGAAGGTCAGGTCGCCCAGGATCCCGGCCTGCGCTTCCTGACCGCTAATCATGAAAAGCAGGTTCGTCCACAGCGTCTCATAGCCACGGAGCCAGGCGAGCAGGTCTGTATCCAGGACGTGGCTGTACATCAGGGCAGTGGCAGCGCTGTGAAGGCGATAAGGCTGTTCAGGCAGGTAGTGGTAGCAGTAAGGCCGACGCAGCGGACCTTGCCAGGGGTACCACAGTGAACCGTCGTCCTGTTCCACGCACAGATCGACCACCAGCTTGCCAAGGTCCTGCAGGAGCGCTGCATAGGCAACGCCCGCCGTCCAGGCTTCAGCTTGCGCTGCCTGCTCCTCGGGCGGCGCACCGATTGGTAGCAGGCAAGCCTGACGCAGACGCAGCGCATAGCAGACCCGTTGCAGGGCGTGGTCGAGCATGCCGCCTGCATAGCGGTACGGCCCGTCCAGGGATACCGGAAAGGCCTGGACCAACTCGGCGTAGCGCTGCAGTGGCGTCCGGTACAAGCGATCAAATTGCTCACGGGATACGGCGGTTCGCTGCCAGATCTGGTCCATCAACGTCTGGCGTTCGGGGCGCTCCAGTAATTCCGCGCCGGGTAGAGGGTGATGCAAGCCATTACTCGCTAAGGCTGAGGTATTAGAGGCCGACGATACGGCCGCATGGAAGTGGCGACGCCAACGCATAAACATGGTGAGCGCTCCTGGGGTGTAATAGATCTGAGCCGCTTACTTGCGGAGTCTGTGTGACGTAGTGGCAGGTCCAATGGCCATCAGCGCATCGCCTGCCGAACGGCGTCCGTCCCTCTGGCGCCAGCGCGGCGCGCATCCTGGGTACCGCTCGCCAGTGCCTGAAGGGCCGCACCGGCCCGTAGGCCTGCCCAGGTCAGAGCCGTTATCCAGAACGTTGGAAAGGCGATAAACATCGTGGCCATGACGAAATTCAACAACAGGTCACCGAAGGCGTTGTTCAGGCCAATCAGCGGATCGAAGTTGCGGTAGGGACGTCCGGCGCCAAAGCCCCAACCATAGAGGGCATCCAGGATGGTGCTGTCGAGCCAACGGGCCAACTGAAACCAGAACTCCACGAAGAAGAGCGCGAACTGCACGGTGCTGAGCGTCAGCGTGGTCTTGAGGTCGTAGGTGCCTATGACCAGCAGCAAGGGAAGGCCAATCACCAGCGCCATTTTTAGCAGCGACAGCACCATCGGCAGTGCCTGACGCACGACGTCCATAGCGGGAAAGAACCCCAGGGATCCCAAGGCCAATCCCGTGTCTCCGGCCAAACGGGCGGCCATGTTAGGCAGCGACATATCCACCTGGCCGCCATAGTCGGTGTAGACCTGACCCTGATTCAGCTTCTGCTGGCGCGGCGCGACGACAGCGCGTATGACCGCATCGTCTACGGTCTGCCGGGAGACAAAGCCTGCCCACTGCGCCAGACGGTTCAGCAGGCCGGCATCAACCTGTGTCAGCAATCGCTCGCGCAGCCCCCGTCCTGGATCGGACCACCATTGGCGACAGGTTGGATAGCCTGCGCCGTTGGGACCCGGTGCCAGGCCTGCATCACGCGTCGCTTCGTAAGGCCAGGCGGCGCGTGGGGCACGCGCCCGGTCGATGTCATAAAAGCCGGGTGAGTTGAGAAAGTAGCGAGAGCCGATCCAGGTAACGTCATAACGCTGATCCGCAGCCAGGCCAGGGCGCTGCATGAACAGCCGGGCGCGCGAAGGGCCGTAGCACTCACGGGTGAAGTCGGCTACTTCCTGTGCGAGCAGTGGATCGGCAATGCGTGTGGCATCGAGCTCCATACGGATCTGTCGCAAGTCCGTGCCGCAGGGAATGGCCGCGATGGCCGCACCGGTCACAGCCTTTGACAGCGCGTGCACAAAGAACCACCAGACCGGTATCAGGGCCTGCTGTCCATTGAGCTGGGTATAGCTCAGGGCCCAGCCGGTCTTGGCAGGGGCCGCAACATCGACTTGGCATTGGCGGGATCGGGTCGTATCAAACTGAAGGGTGTTCAGCGATACCGGGATCATGGGAATCGCTGCAAAGGCGATGATGCCGATCGCCAGGAGCATGCGGCTTTCGATGCGCCGGCTGGACAGTAGGCTCTGCTGGCTTTCATCCGCACTGACTGTACGAGCGTGTAGCCATTCCTGGGCCACGATCAGCAGAAAGGGCAGCGCAAAGAGACCGCTGGCCAGCAAGAGATTCCAGATGCCGTTATGGATAAGCCAGCCGACCAGGGTGAGGTAGTACTCAAGGTAGTCCGTGGTGTAGAGCGTCATGACAAGGTGTCCTCACTACACGGCGTGGGCCCAAAGGCGCCATTCCGCAACCGCCAGTGTCGACAGGGCCAGGCCTTCCAGCAGGTACAGACGTATCACGCCGCGTGATGACCCTTCGCGGGCGCGTACCCGTTGGTGCAGCCCATACCAGCCCCACACCGTGAGGCCATACAGGCACAGCCGCCACAACAACAGGAGCATCGCGTGCGCCTCCACCCAAGCGGTCCAGACCTGTAGTCGGTCTAGGGAAGGTTGGCCGAATTGCGGTGCCAGGAGGAGCACCACCAGGAGCACCAGCGAGGCCAGTGAGCGACGCCGCAGGCATTGTTTGCGGACCGCACGCCAAATAAGTTGCCTCATGGCGCATCCTCCTGAGGGGCCTGAATCACATCCAGGCGGCGGGGCGCGGCATCACCCTGGAAGATGCCGCTTGAGCGAGCGGCGCGTTCGCGTTGGCGATCGACCACACGCGACGCCGCATTGGTCGTCAGCGTCCTGCGCAGCTCCAGCTCGGTCTTCAGGTTACCGACCTCCTGGGTCAGGGTTTCCTGCTCGGTACGAAGGGTGCGCGTGGCGATCTCATTTGCGGCGACGTTGGGCTCCTTGAGACCGGTCAGCAGCAACCGCTGGAGCAACAGCGCTTGCTCCACGACGCGTGACAAGGCCACCTCGGAGGCAAGACGCTCGCTTAGTACATCTCGGTCCGGCTCATCGCGTAAGGCCTCGATGACACCTCGGGTGACGGGCAATGCGCGGCTACCCGCAGCGGTAAGGTGCTCGGAGGTGGTGGGCGTGGTGCCTGCCACGAGGTCGCGCAGCGTGCGCAGGACCTTGTCGTACTCCTCCTGGATCAGCGGCGTCAGGCCTACGCCGGGTGTGGTTTGGGTCTTGGTGCACTGCGTACAGGTTCTAAGTTCGCGCTCTCCTAAGACTCGATTGGCCCAGGCTGTCGCGGCGTGGGGCGACGGCCAGACCTGACAGATCAACCGGTCGTGGCACTGCGCGGGGTCCAGGTCGGTGGTCTCTTGAGCACTTCGCCCGTTGAGCAGGTTGTAGCCTGCCCGGGTCACATCGCTGATCAGGCGAATTGGGGGCTGATCACGTCCTCCTGCTGGCGCGCCGGCCACCCACGGCACGCCCTGCTGACCCCCGCGCGTTTCAGCCTGCTCGACCGCGGACACTCCGTCGCGACTGGCAAGGGTTTGCTTGAGCGCCATGCCTTCGGCTAGCTGATCCCATCCGGCGCTTCCGCCTGCGAGATCTGCCATGCGACCGGCCAGGGCGCGGCAACTGGCCTTGGAGCGATCAAAGTCCAGGCGCGCCTGCAGGATGCCGTTGGTGAGGAGGTTATACAGGGCAGGATCTGCCCGTTGGATGATGAGCGCGGGCAGTGAGGCCACTGCCCTGGTGGCGTTCTGGATGACGTTGTTCATCAGGCTGTGAAAGCCGTTGGTGACGCCATTGAGCTGATTTTGCACCGTGGTCGACAGGCTCATGTCGCCACAGACCAGGTTGCTGTTCCAGCCAACGCCCACACCCAAGCTCTCCATGTTGCCCGCCGGGCTCATGGACACCGCCCGGCCGCCGCCAATGCTGTAGAACACCTCGTCACTGAAGACCGGTCCGCTGAGGTTGATACCTGTGTTATCCAGGCGAAGTGATTGCGCGCCACTGTTGGTGAGCAGCAGCATGCCTGTGACGAGGTGCAGAGCCCGCCAAAGGCCCATTCGATGAGGAGGGGTCATGGAGATACCTACTGAGATCGCTACAGAAAGTCCTGGCTGCCCAGCAGCACCTGGCCCTGGCGCTCACAGCAGGCATAGGGGCGCCACAACGCCCAGGCGTAGTCGCCCTGCATGGCCTGTGGCCCTGCTTGGTCATGTGGGAACACCACGCAGGTGGACGAAAGCCGAGGCGCCAAGGGCTGCCACCTACCGGTTTGGGCATCGCCCTCTTTGAGCGGGCCGGCAGGCCAGTAACCCGGTTGCGGCTGCGCCCGCAGCGGCTGGTAGACGTGGGGCTGTCCCTCCCGTGTGACGATATCGCCTGCGCGCTGGGCGATGACGGCAGCGCCCTTGTAGTCATCGGCTTGATGCACAAAGCCGGTCCGGGGATAGACGGTGCTCCAGAGGTTGGCCTGCGCGCGGGTGCCAATCTCCCGTAGGCCGGGCGACACCGCTTCAGGATAGGCGCGCTCGGGTACGCCATATCGCCAGGCCAGGGTATCGAGGGTGCTGAGCAAATAGGGTTTGAAAGGCGTCCCGGCGCCACCGCAGGTGTAGCCAAACTGGCCGGCATACTGACCCAGGGCGGCAGCGCCGGGATGACCGATCACATCCGCATTCTTAAATAGGGCGAGGTTGTTTTCATGAGCATCGGCGCTGGTTCCTGCGCCGCCTGAGCGCGCCATGGACGTCGTCGGACTCAGCGCACGCAGGGCGTGCCACGGGTTTTCACCGGTGTTCGAATAGCTGGCAACGACGGCGTCCGGAACGTAATGCCTGACTTTGAGCGAGGTGCGGACGCTACAGCCGCCTAAGGTGCAGTAAAGCCAGTAGCAGATGCCGACAACGCGGTACTGCAGGCAGTCGGGTGAGGCCACCGAAGCCACGATCGTCGGGGTATCCAGCGCCAGTGCTGCGGTCGTGCTGGCAAGGGTTCCGGCCAGCAGCAAAGGACGCAGGCGAGCAGAACGCTTCATGGCCGGCGGCCCTGCTGGCGTTCGATGCGTGCCACGGCCCGGGCCACGTTCGTATCGCCATAGACGACGTAGCGGTGATCAACCACTACGGCCGGTAGGTGGGTAAGCCCCAGATGCCAGGCCTGTAGGAGATCTTGGTAGGCATGGGTCAGTTGCAGGGTGAGGACCGGCGTCTGTTCCAGGCGATGGCAAACCCGTTGTTCAGCAATCGCAAGGTCGGGTGGTAGGTCTCGAGAAAGCGCTTCTTGCAGCCACGAGGCCTCGTCGAGCAGAACGACACGGGCACCCTGAGTCTGAGTAAGTGGATGGTGGCGGTCCGTATAGGCCACAACGTCCGTAGCCTCTGCGCGAAGGCAGGCTAGCCCCAGGACCAAGGGCCCCAGGCAAGTAGGGCGATACCGGGCATTACGATGGGGCATGGCGGCAGTCGTCTCCAGGCACGGGGATATGCCTAGTTCAAAAGACGACGAAGCCGAGTACCAGAAAGAATAGGGAAGCGGGCCTTACCGGATTTTTAGCGACGTTTTGCTTGAGTGCGCATGCGGTCAGCACCGGAGAACACCCTTTGTGGGCTGCAGTGATCGATGCTCAACTAAAACTCAACTGGCAGCGGGTCTGGACCACGCTGCCCCGTGCTGCGAAAGGCTGGAATGAGCGCTAGGCCAGCGCGCAATTGCTCATAGGTGTAGTGCATCATGCGCCAAATGTCGGTACCGTGTATGTCAAATGACGCTAGAGGGTTTTGTCATGACTACTGTCACCAGCCGGTCGACCAAAGACTATAACCTAGCCAAGCCGACATGGTTTCTCCTCCACATTGATGCTGGCCAGCTGAGTGATTACGACATCTACAAACGCACTACAGAGGGCTTTCACCGTCACGACGTAGATGCGTTGATTTCGGCATATCAGCCTTTGGCGCACAAAAAGATCACCAGTCGCATCATTGGCAAATCGATCCGTACGCTGCAACGCCAGAACAGCTCAGGCCGCTCCGAAAGGCTGGATGCTCTTCAAAGCGCGGTCGCGTTTCAGTACGCCAAGGTGCTAGAGGACGCAATCAATGTGTTCGGTGACCAGCAGCTTGCAGAGCAGTGGTTGAGTCGGCCCTGTAAGTATCTCGACGGAGACATTCCTTTAGATGTCATCCATAACCCGATGGGGTTTCAGGCGGTCGAAGACTATCTAGAGCGAATTAAGTACGGGGTCTATCAGTGAATGCTTTGCCTTGGTCGGGAGCGTGGCATGCCTGGCGCCTCGACCGTGCTGAGTTTGCGGACACATGGGACAAAGGAATCGGAGCTCATAAGGTGGGTGGCCGATGGAATCCGCCGGGGCGCCACGTTGTGTACGCGGCTGCGGATCCTGCTACCGCGATCTTGGAAGTCGCGGTCCACACCGGGTTTGACCTGCTGGACATCGTTCCGCATGTGCTGACTTGCTTCACCGTGCTTGATCCAGACCTGATCAAGGTCGTGCAACCCGAGGACGTTCCTAACCCCAATTGGTTAACTGGTGCCCGGCCCTCTCCGAATCAGTGTCAGTTCGGGGACAACCTGTTAGCTAATTGTCCGTTTGTCCTCATCCCCTCCACGGTGTCTCGACACTCGTGGAATCTGCTCATGAGCTGCGATTTGGCAGAAGGTTCATACCGGTTGGAAAGCCAGGAGCGGTTTGGCCTCGATACGAGATTGGTTAAAAAAGTGAGCGAAGAGTAGAAAGATCAAAAGCGTTGCTCACGCGAACCCATTACTCTGATTTGCGTTTCGCGTGCTTTCGGGAGGACTTTCCAGCGTGAAACCAGCCTTACGGATGTAAAGCACCGCTGCTGCTGACGGTAAATTACCGCCTTGCTTGGATAAATCGATTTGGCCACGCTTGGGTGGAGCATGCAGATTAGGGTATGCGTTTTCTATAAAGCCTATGGCAGTGCGGCGACTGATCATCCCTGCGGATAATGAGCGACAGGTCTGCCTGAGCGGCCGCTTGTTCAGTTAGGCGGCGGCCTAGGAGGGTCCAGGAGGGCCGTGGTAATGCCACGCTGCTGGTCAAGCGCCTCTGCCATTTTGAACGCTGCGTCCAACTCGCTGAGCCCGTCCTGTTGCATATAGCGGTAGCGCTCAGCTTTTTCTTCCGGGTCGGTCATGGCCAAGGCCAGAACGAGGCTAGGCGGTACCACGCGAAAGAGCGTTTCCATCGACTTGGACAGGATAACCCCTTCGCTAAACTTGCCCGCTTCCTTGCGCGCCGAGCGCATCAAGGCCTTCTGCGCCGGCGTCAGCTCGCGAAAGCGAGCGATCTTCTCGACTTCGTCGGGAGGCATCGACAGGCAGATCCACCACTCGATCATGTTGAGCATGGGTTCGGCTGCTGCTGGCAAGTCGTCCAGATTCTGAGTGGCCAGCCAGAACCAGGCGCCGAGCTTTCGCCACATCTTGGTGATCTTGACCACATAGGGTGCCAGCAGTGGGTTCTTGGTGATGATGTGTCCTTCGTCGGTGACATTGATCAAAGGGCGTCCCAGGAACTGATCGCGCTCAGCCAGGTTGTTCACGGCGTTGATGAGGCTGACGTAGGCCACGGCAAGCTGCGCGCCATAGCCTTCCCGGGTAAAGGTAGCTAGATCCACCAGGGTGATGTCAGCCTCCAGCCAAGGCGTGCCGGGGCGATCAAAGAGCTCTCCGTCGCTGCCCTGACAGAACAGACTCATGGCTTCGGCCATGTCCAAGAGGCGGGCGCGTTGAGGTTCGGGAAGGGCGTCGTCGCGCACCTGCTCGCGTAACGTGGCGCAGAGATCGCGGGTCAGCACGGGCTGTCCCTGCGCGACACAACGTTCGGCGGTCGCCAACAGGCACTGACGCAGCAGGCTTCGGTCTGCGCGGGTCATGCGTGCGTCCTCGCGTGGATCACCGCCGGTGATCATTAGGCGCGCGATGATCTCCAGTTCGCCCAAGACATCACGTTGCTCATCCGACGCCTCCGAATGCTCACCCTCTGTACTGTCGAGCGCTTCGGTCATGGTTGGTGTGACCAGTCGCCAAGCATCGGCAAAGGGGGCCAGGCTGATGCCGCTGCCCGGTGTGAGGGTTACGCGGTGAACGGATAACCCCAGGCGGGCGGCGAAGTCGGCAAACAGCCCAAAGGAGTTACCGGCCTCGACGATGAATAATCGAGGTCGGTACAGCGCGGTCACCTGCTGCAGCAGGTAATTCAAGGTCGCGCTCTTGCCCGACCCGGTTGGACCGAACAGAAACAGGTGGGCGTTCATCTGGCGATCAAGGCGGCTCAGCGGGTCGAAGGTCACCAGACCCCCACCTCGATTGAAGAAGGTGATGCCGGGATGACCCGTTCCCGTACTACGGCCCCAGACAGGGGCCAGGTTCGCGGCGTGCTGCACGAACATCAACTGGGTATACCAATGCCGGCGGTCGGCCGCAGGATCAAAGACGGCGGGTAGCCAACGAAGGTAGCTGTTAAGCGGCGCCACCTCCGCGTCTTCGCGTACCACCTGCAGGCCTGCCGTCAGCAGCGCGTTGTTAAGTGTGTGGCAGCGTTGGCGCAGACTCTCCATTGCCGGTGCGCGCACATAGAACGCCAGCGCGCCTCGATACAACTTGTGCTGTCCGCCAATCAGGGCCCGGGCCTGCTCGACGTCCTGGCGGGTGTGCAGGGAGGCGAGGGTGTCGCCCACGGCCTTGCGTGCCAGGGTATTGAGCTGCGCTTCCAATCCATCCTGTGGCGTTGCGACTACCGTCAGGCACATCACCGTGCCCTCTGGTAGCTGATCCATTACCGCATTGAGGGCCTCACCATGCCGCATCTCACCGCTCAGGTGGCCTGCTTCCGGAGGTCGACGCAGTCGATCAACCACCAAGACGCGATGAGGTTGATCGTCGAAGTACCACACCCCGGTGGTTCGGTCTGAGCGAGGTGGCGTGAAGAAAAGGCGCTGCGCAAAATCGGTCCCGCTGGCCAATTCCAGGGCGTCGGGTGGTGTCGTGTCCGGATAGCGGGTGAGGGCGTAGAAGCGTGCCTTGTCGGCGTCGGTATGACCTAGGTGAGTAGGATCGGGATTGAACCAGCGCAGCAGCCAATCGTGGATGGCGGCAGCGTCCAGGCGTGTGCTGGACACACCTGCGCTGGCGAGCGCCGCGGTAAGGCGCTCGCAGGTTGCATTCAGGGCTTGCTCAGGTGGTGAGACAGGGCTGCGGCGCGTGGTGGCGGGAAGGCGCCGGTAGACGACCATCCGGGTACGGCGGTGCTGCCCACGCCAGGGCAACTGGGTCACGGTGGTGTCGTCGAACAGTCCGCCGGGCGTGCTGACCGCCTGCAGGTGGCGGGCGGTCAGGCCCAGGTAGTAGTGCGTGAAGACGCTGTGACGTGCGAGAGGGCGGACGTAGTCGGACAGTGTGTTGAGGTAAGCGTCGAAGGTGGGCTCGTCCTGGGCATAGAACTGTACGACCCAAGGACTCTCGTCGTGCTCATCGAGTGTTTCCTGCAGGGCGGTTTCTACGGCGTCGCGCGCTTGCGCGAACCAGTCAGGCTCGCGTCCTTCTGTCGCCAGTGGTTGCAACTCGAAGAAGGCTGCCACCGAGCGGCCATCGTCCAAGAGCATGCACTGCGCGTCAGGCAGGTATTCCACCCACGGCAAAAGATCGACGAACGAGGGCGCCTGGGCGTACAGCCTGTCCTGATCCGCCTGGGTAGCAGGCCGGCGTTTGGACGGGTCCAGGCAGGCGCCTGGGGCGGCCAGCCCGTGCTTGGCTAGCCGCATGACATGGGCCTGCCAGGCATCCGATGACTGAGGATCCGGTGTCGTCTGGCGCAGGCGCGGCCAGCGGAGCCAAGCGCGGCGCATCAGTAGTCCTCCACGCGCTCACCGGGCAGGGCGTAGGGTACGTGTCGATAGAGCGGAAATACTGTGCTGTAGCCTGGTACCGGAACCGACTCCTCGCCGGCCAAATGCGGGAAGACATACATCACCAGGTCAGGGTTGGGCAGGCGGGGAAATTGCTGGTTGAGTACCTGAGCGCGCTGGCGCAGGTCCGCACGCGGGCCGCTGGAGGGGTGCTCATCTGCGACGGATAGTGGGCGACGCACCTGCTGCCGGGCCTCGCTCAGGCGAGCCTCGGCGCCCTGGACACTGCTCGTGTGGACACGCCAGAGGTCGAGCATGCTGTGATCACCGGGCGGCAGTAGGGTGTCCTTGCTGGCGCAGCCTGCCAGCGCAAGGGTCAGCAGCGGGGTGGCAAGCGAGAGCGTCGTATTAGTCCAAGGGCGCTGCATGGAGTCCTCCGGTCAGGTGATGAACGCGTCGCCCCTGGGGGGCGTAATCCAACGTGCCAGGCCGCTCCAGGTGAACCGCGACCTGGGCGCCGGGTTTGACGTACACCGCCGCGAAGGCTTGGCCATAGAACCGATTGACCCACTGCGACAGGTCTTGCATGCCACTGGCTAGGATTTGGTTGAGCGCCCCCTGTCCGGACGTGCTGGTGGTGCCGAACGTGCCGGCGCCGCTGAAGACGGCATGTGTGCTCTTGTCGGCTGAAAGCAGCGATGCCGCGCCGGCACCTGCGGCGGTGATCAAGGCCTGCGAGCCCAGGTACTGGGCCGCATTGCTACGCCGTTCACCCGCTACGCAGGGAATGCCCTGGTCATCGCTGATCCAACCCAGGGCGTTGTCCGCCGACTCACCTCGCCGGCCCTGGCCGCTGGGCGGGTCATCGTCAGGTAGGGTGCGGATCGTGCCGTCGGTAAAGACAAAGGTCAGGCTGCGGATCTGTCCGCGGACGCAAGACAGGGTCCAGTCGCCGGAGGCCGTTCCGCTAACCACGGCGCCGGCCACGTCGGGTAATTCGATGCCGTTGGCGGTCAGGTTGTCCGGGCCGATCAGCACCTTGAAGGGGTAGGGGTCATTCACCGTGCCATCGACAGGGACCCGTCCGATCAAGGCCGTCATGGCGACCGAGCCCACCAGGGTGGCATTGGCTGGCAAGGTATAGACCGGTTTGGCCGGAGCATCAGGTGCATGGCTTATTCGGTCGTCAGGGACTGCGGCGGGTGGCGACTCAGGGGCTAATCCCAGCTGCAGTGGGTGCGCCTGGCTCTTGCTGGACGCAGCGTCAGGCGGCACATCGCTTGGCTCAATCCAGCGCAGTGGTACTTCAGTCGACGCCTCTTGGGTGGGCTCCAGGCCGAGTCCTACCGGCAGCTCCGTGGCATCGTCCTGTGCGGGGGTGTGCAGGCGCTGCTTGACGTCGTTGAGCAGTTGTTCGGTCTGCTGCCGTTCACGCGCCAGCTGCTCCTGAGCCTGCTGCCGCTGCGCCCGCTCAGCCTGCAGGGCGTGTTCGATTCGCTGATCCACCAGCGCGGTTGCATCCTCTGGACGGCCGGGCGCATGACGTGACTGCTGCACATCGCGCGTTGCAGTCTCAAGCTCCTGACGCAGCTGCTTGACCTGAGCTACCAGGGTCGCGACGGTGTCCCGAGGGGAGTCGCCTTCAACCCCCAAAGCGGCGCGTTCCTCTTGGGTCAGCGCATGAGCGGTTTCGGGCTCAACATCAGACGTACTGGAGGACCCGGTGCATCGCGTAAGGCCAACGGCAGTCATCATTCCGGCCAGGGGAATGGCCGCCCATTTGAGTAGGCTACTGGTCTTCATCGACATTACCGTGGCGCAGCGCGGGCAAGACAGGAGGGCGAGGTGCGACGTCTGGGAAGGGCGTGACCCTGGGGAGCAAGGCGCCCCGCAGTCCCTGGTGGCGAGTGACGAGATAAACCACTGTGGTATCGGTGGCCTGACCGGACGGGCCAAGGTCGGGGTGCTGGAAGGTGGCAGCCACAAAGTCGCCCTGTAGTGCCTCGGGCACCAACGCGATAGGACGTGCGCTTTGATTGCTCAGGCGAACCGCGGTGACCCGCAGGTGCTGCAGTTGCCAGGCGGCAAGGGCGCGCGCCCTAATCGGTAGCCCCGGCAATAGGCTGTCCAGGGGCAGCTCTTTCTCCACCGCGGCGGAGCGAATGCCCTCGACTGGCTCAAGGGTGCGTAAGGGTGCATAGAGACGCTGGGCGGCATAGCGGGTCAGGGCCATCGCCAGGGCCGCGTCCGGAACGCTCTGCGCAGTACCGGCTTCAGGCGTAGTCAGCGCAGGCGGCGAGCCCTCGTCTGGCGCATCTAGGACGATACGAATCGGCTCCGCTGCCGGTTGCCCCGATTTGGCCGGCTCTGCAGCGACGTCGAGCAGGATGATCATGCCTGTCTGCACATCCTGTACCTGCAGCCGCGTGGGCGGAAGCACGGTGCTGGCGCGCAGATACAGCGCGCCGCCAGTACTTTGGATACGCAAGCGATCACTCAGGGCTGTAGGGATGCCAACGCGCACCTTGCGGTCAAGGAACACGACACGTTCCTGGCCTACCGTGAGCGGCACCGCGAGGGGCAGGCGCTGCCAGTGCAGGATCTGTGTGGCATGACCGGGTGCTGCCACACCGAACCCGAGAAACAGCGCGGCGAGCAGGGATAGGGGCTGGCGAGTCATGTGGCGGCTCCTGGGGCTTGAGCAGGCGTCGGGTCCGGATGGGGGTCGATGCGTTGTGGCGGCTGGGCATAGCAGTCCAGCGCAAGGCCGAACGGGTTGTGCTCGGGGTCTTGATCCAGCTGCACGACCTTGAGCTGGTAGCGCACCAGCGCCCGCTTGATCTGCTCGCTGCTGTAGTACTCGTCCGCCGTCAGATCCAGCGTGACGATCCAGTCGCGAGCCGAGATCACCCTGACCCGACGCGCCGGGTCCTCGCCGTAGCCGCGTCCTGGGATTTCGTAGAGGCCCCGGACACGTAGCCGCAGCTCCCCGTTGGCACGTCGACGCTGATAGTCCTGCTCGAGGAAGGCCTGGCAGGCGGGCGTGAGGTAGGCCGAGAGGGTTTTGAGGTTGCGCGGGTAATCCGCCTCGCCATCGCTGGGCCAGCGCTGCAGCTGCTGCCAGATGTAGAAGGCGAAGGCATAGACGTTTTCGGGCGGTACGTCCCACCAGCGTCGAGTGCTGCCTGAACGCAGGTCAGGCGGTATATGGATGGTCAGATCCCGCGGCGCGCTCCACCAGCCGAGGCCCAGTAGCAGCGCCAGTAGGGCCAGGGCACCGGCGGCCAGGCGAAGGGTGCGTATGTGCGCCTGCAGATGCACGATTTCGTGGCGAAAGCGGCTCATGACCAGCGCTCCCCTTTACGCAGGACCGGCCGGGAACGTCGTGTGCTCCAGGTGCCTGAACGCAGGATCAACCGCTGTGCGCCGACCCAGGCGGCCAGGAGGGGGAGGCGGGTTGCTACCTGCCATTGCAGGTGCCGATGCAGCCAGGTATCAGGTCGTCCGCGCTTGAGGGTCTGCAGCAATCCGCTGCTCAGGTAGAGCCCAACCGCCAGGGTGATGAGGATGCCGGTGGGCAACACCGCCAGCTGCCCAACTACAACCGCCAGCGGCAGACTCAGCCCTAGCCCGATCAACGCAAACAGGGTGGAGGCAAACCAGAGCTCATCCGCGGTCAGCCCTCGGACAACAGCCGGTTGGCGATTGAGTCGGTGGGGCAGGAACAGAACCTGGCCGTCTTCGGCGCGTACGGTCTCCATGGTGAGGGGCAGCTCCGCGCGTCAGAGCACACCGATGGCGGTGGTCAGCAGCCAGATACCCACGACCAACAGCATGGCGCCTACGGCCACGGTGAGACCAAATTGCCCCCAGGTGGCGCGGCCAGTGTGGATCTCGGAGTAGCGGGTATAGGCGTGGTAGCACACGCCGATAAACATGGACGCCACGACCAGCAGCGCAACCAGCATGACGATGTCGTAGCCGTAGTTCTGCAGGGTTTGCAGGATGCCGGTGCCCTGGCCACGGGTGGGCGCTTCCATCTTGGGCAAGCCAGCGGCGTAGGCGCCTTCAATCAGCCCGATACCACTGACGGCCGTCAGGGATTGAGCAAGACGGCGAGGGCAGATGCGCAGCAGCGACGTAGACACGTTCAGGTCCTCCACAAGTCAGGAGAGCAGTAGAAAAATCAGGGCCAGGTACAGGAAGAAAAAACGCACCGCGACGCCCAGCAATTGGCGTTGGGTCATGCGGTGTTCGGCCCAGCTCACGAAGGCCGTACGCAGTGCCCAGACGCCCCAGAGCTGAAAGACGGCAAAGACCAGGCTCAGCACCACCGTGGAGACGGCAGCAGGGGTGAAGCCACCGCTGGCCTGAAAGGCTGTGCTCTGTGCGGCGGAGAGGGTCATGGCGAGGACGCCTCATGTCGATCGACCTCGCGGGCGTAGTTACCTGCCAGCGGCTGCAGATCCCTGGGCTGGGCCCGAGACGGCGTCAGGTAGTGTTCGATGCCCTGGCGGATGCGCTGCAGGTCTTGCTGTAGGCGGGCATAGTCGAAGTGGTAGCGGGTGCCTGCAGGGGCTGTGCGCGCAGCGGTCTGGACGGCCAGGTGTTCGGTGATCGTCAGCTGCCGGATGACTGCGGCTAGCTGCTCACGCTCAGCGTCACTGTCGCCCGCCCATGCATGGGGGGCGCTTAGGGCAACCGAGAGCGGTGTGAGGAGGAGTGCCCACTGAAGTAGGGCGAGGCCTTTACGCGTTGCCATCTTGCTCGCGTCCTGAGCGATTCGATGGCGCGAAGGTGCCGTTTACGGGAGCGTCACGCCGCAGAAAATCCGATTCAGCGCGTACCCGGTTTTTTGTGGACGGCGGCCTCACCGAGAAAGCGGAGCGCACGCCAGCCGGTTTGTTGGTTGCAACCGGTAACCGCGAACGTTAGATTTTGGCTGTCGTGGTCAATCCCGCGACCGGGCGTCAGAACCCGTTAAACCAGGGCGCGGCAGCGTCATAGCCAGGCGAATATGGGTCGTTTGATCCGTTCCGCTTTTCTATGGCAGGCCGTGCGGGGCAGGCTATTGCCTGGCCGGTTCCCTTGGTTTCCGGTTTCTGACCCCCGTACGGTCTGCCACCACTTCTGTGTCAGAACGGATGGTGGCAGCTCCTTAATCAAACCAGGGAGCATAAGTAGAATGCCTCGTCCTCCTTTCAAGCCCGGGCTCCGCCTGGCCTATCCGATTGTCTGTTCCACCTCCTGCGCAGAGGTGATCCATGACTAGTCGCACCAGCACCATTGTTCCTTTTCCGACGCCTCTGCTTCGAGCGCGCCAGCCAGACTTCGAGTCGGATACGCCGGAAGCCGAAGCTGAGTTGCATATTTCAGTGCTGAACGATCTGCTGGATCAGTTGGCGTCTGAGTCGGTAGAGAACGGAGAACTTCGTCAGCAACTGCTTGCGTCGATGATGCGCGAGTTGCTTAACGATGTTGTCGTGCTTTACCGCCAAGCCCTGACAGAAGCGAGACACTAACTACAGCCTCAGCTGAAGTCGCTGCACCTGTTGGAGCGGTTAGCACTGACAGGTGCGCCCGTCTTGCCCCCTGGAGACGATCAATTCGGCGTTGCGTCGGTGCTCAGGGCGTCGGGGCTGCTCTATCCGTTGAGCAAGCAGGTAAGCCTGCAGGGTAGAGCCGCCCTGTCAGGCACTCCGCATACAGCCGGCGAATCGGCTTGTAGGTTGCATCTGGGTGCATCGGGCGTTAGATTTTGGCTGTCGTGGTCAATCCCACGACCGGGCGTGAGAACCTGGAAGTTGTCCAAGGCGCGGTAGCGTCATAGTGCTTAGCCAGTATTTGCATGCTGCGCTAATGCTCCTCTATGGCGGGCCGTGTAAGGCAGGCTTTTGCCTGGCCGGTTCCCTTGGACGCCGGATTCTCACCCTTGCACGGTCCGCCTCCTATGCTCGTGAGAAGGCTGGTAGGCGGTTCCTTAACCTGTCCAAGGAGTAAAAGGAAAATGCCTCGTCCTCCTTTCAAGCCCGGGCTCCGCCTGGAATATCCGATTGTCTGCTCCACCTCCCGCGCGGAGGTGATCCATGACTGATCGCACCAGCACCATTGTTCCTTTTCCAACGCCTCTGCTTCGAGCGCGCCAGTCAGATTTCGAGCCAGTTAGGGCAGAAGCCGAGGCTGAATTGCACGTTTCAGTACTGAACGATCTGCTAGATCAGTTGGCGTCTGAGTCGGAGGGCAAGGGAGAACTTCGTCAGAAGTTGCTTGCGTCGATGATGCGCGAACTGCTTGACGACGTTGTCGTGCTTTATAGGCGAGCACTAACACAGGCTCGACATTAGCAACAGCCCAAGCGAGGCCGCTACATCTTTTGGTGAGTTAAAGATGTTGGTTGAGTCGTTTCTAAACAGTCGACGATAATTTAGTGTTGCCTTGGTCATTTTGTAGTGGCTAAGGCAACAAAATATCTTGCGCGTCATTAGAGTATATGGGTAGGTAACGAAGCTAATTTAGCTGGCGCGTTATGTTTTCGCATGATCTATTTTGATTTGAGATATGCAAAAGCCTTTTAAATTAGAGGTGTTTTAAAAAGATTTGCTTACTGTAACCCACCCTCTCACCGGTGATTGATCTGCCACCAGGGAAGGCTCACTGCCCAACCGGTTTGCAACGGAAAGCGAGCCTTGCCACTGCTCCGGCCCACGCCAATTTAGGCCGATACCTGCTCCAGACAAGCTACCGCTGTTTTCGGCGTTAGTCGTTGGATGACGATTGACCTTCACGTAAGCACTGTCTACGAACGCTATCGCTTGCCAGTAACCCAGAGGCCCCGAGCCTAGATCATGGCGTAGTTCGACAGTACCGGCGTAACCGGTATCACCCGAGAGCGCGCCTATGTCATATGCCCGTACGCTGTACGGACCACCAATCGTCATTTTCTCCGCAGAATCCAGGTTCACGTCACTCCACTGCGCAGCCACGTTCACATAGAGCGCATTGGTTGGCGTGAGTCCCTGTAGCCGGGAGAGATTGAGATTGAACTTGGAGAAGCTACCTTGCGCCTGCGCCGACGTGTTGACCTCGTCGAACACGGCCCGCCCACTCGTGACGCCCACGCTCCAGAGGTTGATAGCGCCCGCAAGAACATCGTCACGGAGATCGCCATTGAGCCCCAGCACCCAGTTGTTCAGATGCCTATCGGTCCGCAAGTCGGTCGCATCGATACGATCGTCCAGCTGTTTCCTATCGAATTGAGCCTGGACGTAGACGTTAGCACTGCGACTCCGCATCAGCGGATGCCGCACCCAGGCACTCCCCACCATGGCGGTGCCATTGGCGTCCAGGTCCGAGATGTTGTCGCCCAATCGATAGCGAAGATAGGAATAGGACGCGCCAGCGCGGGTCCCCTGCCCATTCATCAAGGCCTCGTAAGAGAAACGCCCGTAGTTCATCCCGTTCCCGGTCGTCAGGAGCGTAGCGCTGAGCACATCCCCTAGGTGAAGCGGATTGAGTACATTGAAGTTGGCCGACAGGCGTCCACGATCCGTGTACTTGTTACCGTAGTTGTCCAACGCAACGTTGGCAAAAGCGCTGGGATTTTGCTTGGTCGCAACAGTCAGGTCGGACGTCGCGACATCGCTACCGGGCTTGAGGGTCGCCGCGACCCCAACACCAGGGATGTCGGACAGCAATAGCAAGCTGCGGTTGAGCGAGCCGTCATTGATCACCGATCCACTGTGCAGCGGCGCGATCGTAGCCTGCAGGAGACTATCGCGTACCTCGCTCTGGTTATCGAGCTGCACTTTGCCATAGTGAGCTTCGATCACCTGGATGGTGACCACTCCGTCTCGGATGGTCTGCGCGGGAATGATCGCCCGCGTCAGCTGGTAGCCATGATTCTGATAATAGGCGGTAATTCGACCGGCAAGGTCACCCACTTGGCGCAAGGTCAACGACTTCTTTTCCTCGCCGACGACGAGGCCGTGAAGGGCGTCGGTGGGAAATATCGTATTGCCCGTTATCCGTAGCTGCTTGACGAAGAAGGGAGCCGACTCCGGCAACGTCGCATTGGTCTTCGGCTGCGCCTGCAACGAAGGCGCGGACGAAGGCGGTGAAGACGGTAAGGTCGGCTGCAACTGCTGCAGGATGGTCCCGGCGTCCGGCGGCACCTGGGCGTAGACCGAAGCTGCAAGACCATTCAGGAAGACGACGGCAACCAGCGGTTTATAGGCCAGTGCGAAAACGTTTCTATTGTTCATGAAGACCTACTGGGAGACGCTGACAGCGACAGGAGGCAGTTGAACGCCACCATTCTGGATACTGAGCCTCGGTGCTTGGGTACCGAAGCCGATGGAGGCGTTCACGAAAGCCGTATTACCGCTGTTTCCGTTACGCTCGTTACTGGCAACATTGTCCTGCTGCAAGTCACGCACCTCTAGGGTAGACGACAGGCTCAATGCGCGTGGCTGGGCAGTGGCCTGGACGGGAAGGACTGCCGACTGCACCTGAGCTACCGCGTTCTGTGTTGTCTGGAGCGAGCCAGTGGTAACGAGCGTCGCTGCGGGTGTAGCTGCAGCAGGCCCAGCAGGGACCGCGGTAATGCTAGCCAGCGTCGTGGTTTGGCCAGTAAGGGTGTAGTTGGCACTATCGCGGCCATTCAAGCCGTTGCTCAAGGTGACGAGCTTTCCATTGCCTACGGCGGCGTCCGCGAAGGCACCACTCGAAACCAAGCCGACGGCATCCCCACTCAGGAGCCCGGTAAACACCGCATTGCCGGTATCGATGCTGGCCGTTTGCGTACCGTCAAAAGCTTTGTCGCTGGCAGTGATGCCGGACAGGGTTAGAGAGGCAGGCGTTATGTTCGCCGTAAAGCTCGATGGGAGGATAAGACGGTAGTTGTCAGCATCGGCGCCGCCGAGGGCGTAGCCACCAACCGTCACCGCCTTGCCATTGCCGACATTCTTGTCGGCAAAACTGGCGCTACCGCTGCCTGCTACCGAGACGATGTCATTACCGGAGGCACTGACCGAGCCGGTACCCGACAAGGTTGCCACAGTGGTGCCATCGTAGACTTTGTTACTGACGCCCAAGCCCGTCAGTAAAAGCTCAGCCTTGCTGATGGTAGCGGTCAGGCCAGAGGGTTGGACCAAGTTGTAGTTGCCGGCATCGGCACCCGTCAGGCTGTAGCCGCTGACATTCACCGCCTTGTTGGCACCCGCGTTCTTGTCGGCGAACCTGGCGCTGCCGCTGCCCACTACCGAGACTACATCGCCACCGAAGGCGCTGACCGAGCCGGTACCCGACAGCGTCGCTGCCGTGGTGCGATCGTAGACCTTGTCGCTGACACCTAGCCCTGCCAATACCAAGGAGGCCTTGCTGATGCTCGCGGTCAAGCCAGACGGTTGAGCCAGGTTGTAGTTGCCCGCATCGGCGCCGCTCAGGGTGTAGCCACTGACCGTAACGGCCTTGCCAGCGCCGGCGTTCTTATCGCCAAAACTGGCGCTACCGCTACCCGAGACAGCGACCGCATCACTGCCAAAGGCGCTGACAGTGGCCGTCCCTACTACATTCGCCGCGGTGGTGCCGTCATAGGTTTTGTTGGCCGCGGCCACCCCAGTCACGCTGAGGTCGGCTTTGATGACGTCGGCGCTCAAGCCGGACGGTTGGACCAGATTGTAGTTACCGGCATCGGCGCCGGTCAGGGTAAAGCCGCTGACGGTAGCGGCCTTACCGCTGCCCGCATTCTTGTCGGCAAAATTAGCGCTGCCACTGCCCGCGAGCGAGACCACATCACTCCCGATGGCCGTGACCGAACCGGTACCTGTCAGGGTCGCTGCGGTGGTGCCATCGTAGACCTTATTGCTGATACCCAAGCCCGACAGCAACAGATCCGCCTTGCTGATGGTGCCGGTCAGGCCGGACGGTTGGACCAGGTTGTAGTTGCCAGCATCGGCGCCGCTCAGGTTGTAGCCGCTGACATTCACTGCCTTGTTGGCACCCGCGTTCTTGTCGGCGAAGCTGGCGCTGCCGCTGCCCGTCACCGAGACCGCGTCGCCACCGAAGGCGCTGACCGAGCCGGTACCCGACAGCGTCGCTGCAGTGGTGCCGTCATAGACCTTGTCGCTGACGCTCACACCGCCCAACACCAAGGAAGCTTTGCCAATGGTGGCGCTCAGCCCGCTGGGCTGAACCAGGTTGTAGTTGCCTGCATCGGTGCCACTCAGGGTGTAGCCACTGACCGTGACGGCCTTGCCAGCGCCTGCGTTCTTATCGCCAAAGCTGGCACTACCGCTGCCCGAGACGGCGACCGCATCGCTGCCGAAAGCATTGACGGTGGCCGTCCCTACTACGTTTGCGGCGGTAGTACCGTCATAGGTTTTATTCGCCGCGACGACCCCTGTCACACTGAGGTTGGCTTTGGAGATATTAGCCGTCAGGCCAGTGGGCCGAACCAGATTGTAGTTGCCGGCATCGGCGCCGGTCAGGGTAAAGCCGCTGACGGTGGCGGCCTTACCGCTGCCCGCATTCTTGTCGACAAAATTGGCGCTGCCACTGCCCGCGAGCGCGACCACATCACTCCCGATGGCACTGACCGAACCGACGCCTGTGAGGGTCGCTGAGGTGGTGCCGTCGTAGACTTTGTTGCTGATACCCAAGCCCGACAGCAGCAGGTCCGCCTTGCTGATGGTGCCGGTCAGGCCGGAGGGTTGGACCAAGTTGTAGTTGCCAGCATCGGCACCGCTCAGGCTGTAGCCGCTGACGTTCACTGCCTTGTTGGCCCCCGCGTTCTTGTCGGCAAAGACGGCGCTGCCGCTACCCTGCACCGACACCACATCGCCATCGATCGCGCTGACCGAGCCGGTACCCGACAGGGTCGCTGCCGTGGTGCCGTCATAGACCTTGTTGCTGACGCTCACACCACCCAACACCAAGGAAGCCTTGCCAATGGTGGCGGTCAGGCCAGACGGTTGGACCAGGTTGTAGTTACCCGCATCGGCGCCACTCAGGGTGTAGCCACTGACCGTGACGGACTTGTTAGCGCCGGCATTCTTATCGCCAAAGCTGGCACTCGCGCCGCCAGAGACGGCGACCGCGTCGCTGCCGAAGGCATTGACGGTGGCAGTTCCCACGACGGTTGCGGCGGTGGTGCCGTCGTACGTTTTGTTGGCTGCGGAGACGCCCGTCACGCTGAGGTTGGCTTTGGCGATATCCGCCGTCAGGCCGGTAGGCTGAACCAGGTTGTAGTTGCCCGCGTCAGCGCCCGTGAGGGTGTAGCCACTCACCGTGACCGCCTTGCCCGTGCCGGCGTTCTTGTCAGCGAAGCTACTACCTGTACCGCTCCCCGACACACTGACCACATCACTACCGAGTGCTGAGACCATGGCGCTGCCAGAGATCGTGGCGTTCGTCGTGCCGTCGTAGGTTTTGTTGTTAGCCGAGATGCCGGACAGGCTCAGGTCGCGCTTGCTGATAGTGGCGGTGCTGCTATCCAGACCATTGAGCGCGTACTTGGACGCGCCGGAACCGCTCAGCGTGATACCGGAAACCGTGACCGCTTTGCCGGTGCCCACGTTCTTGTCGGCAAACGTGGCAGTCGCGCCGCTGGTGTCGACAGTCACGTCCGAGGGGACACCACCGCGTACGGTCGCCGAGCTGATCGAAGCGGCCGTGCTGCCGTCATAGGTCTTGTTGCCGATGACCGCTGCCAGGTTCACATACATGTAGGTACTGAGCTTGCTGGCATCCGGCATTCTGATCAGCGGATCACCGTTGACGTCGGTTAGCCCCGCGTAATTGGTCGGCGAGGTATAGCTGCTCGGGTTGTAGTAGATCTGAACCTTGCCAGTGCTATTTCCGAAGATATTTGATTCGTTGTTAAGAAGGACAGTGCCGGTGCCTGTACCTGTGTTATCCGAACGCAGGACCATGCTGCCAGTGGCTGACCCCGCGTCCAAATTAGCCAGACGGAGCAGTTCAATGTTCCGGTAGGCGCTAAGGGTGAGCGTGGTACCGCTGGTCCAGTTGGACCCCCCGATCAGCGCGCCCTCGGCCAGGATGATATCGCCGTTGCCGCTATGGCCCGTGCAGCTTAGGCCGCCAGTACAGGTCGTCGTTGCGCCAGTCTTGATGGTCACGTTGGACGACTGCAGGGCAGCCGTCACATCGGTATCCTTCATATCCCCGGTACTGTAGCCGTCGGAGTAAATGGTGAAGTCGTTCGGGTCGAGTAACCAATCTCCGGTCTGGCCATTAGGCGCCAGCGTGGCGACAGAGGCATTCGAACCGATCGTCAGGTGCTTACCGGATGTCTCGACGCTGCCGCCGTTACCGCTCGCCCTACCACCACGGGCACTGATGTGGCCGTCGAAGCGGGTCGCCCCGTCCGACCAGACGGCAACCTGACCACCATTTCCACTGCTGCGCGCATCCGCTTCAATCCGACTGCCCGCGGCGACCGTGGTGTTCGTCGCCCGCTGTTCAGATCCAAGGCCTTTGAAATTGCCCCCGATCAGCGCTGAGCCACCGCCCGTATCACCGGACGCATCGATTCGGCTGTTGGCGGTCAGGTTGACTGTCCCGCCCAGGACCTTGGCGCTACCGCCGTGCTGGCCGGCGGCTACGCCTGCCACGTCCAGCGTTCCATCGTTGGTCGTGGTGCCCGCACTGCCGGCCTCCAGGACGATGGTGCCATTGACGTTCTGTACGCTGCGCGCCTGCACGATGCCGGTGTTGTTCACCACACTGGCGAGGACTGTGTCGCGTGCGCCCGCGGACATCCACACCGCCCCACCATCGGCTTGCACCAGGCCGCCGTTTTCCGCCAGGGTATCGACGGTGCTCTTGTTGATCTGCAGGTTCACCAGCTTGTCGCCAGTGAAGGATAGAGTCACATCACTGCCGGCAGCCAAGGCCGCCGCGCCGCCGGGTGCCGTGATCGTGCCCTGGTTCTGGACCTGCTTGCCGACGAACGCGACATAGCCACCGTTCGCCGTGTTGATGGTGCCCTTGTTGACGACACTGCCAGCGCCTGTACCGCTGAAGGTCCGCGCATTACCCGAAGCAGCGCTGTCGTTGATATCCAGCGTGGAGGCGACCAGGCCGCCGACGTTTACCTGAGCGCCGGAGCCGAAGACGATGCCATTGGGGTTGATCAGATAGACTTGGCCATTGGCGTTGAGCTTGCCCAGAAACTGGGTGGGGTTCTGATCGCCGATGCGGTTGACGGCAATCGCGGACGTCGAAGGCTGCGAGAAATTGACCGTCTCTGAGGCGCTGGTGTTGAACGACTGCCAGTTCAACGAGAGGTTTTGACTGCCCTGGTTGATCGTGGTGGTCGAGCCAGACTGATTGATCGTGCCGCTGCCGGCCGTGATCTGTCCCCCCGTCGGTCCTGCATGAGCCAGGGGTGCCACCATACTGGCGGTCACGACGACTATCGCGCTGAGCTTACGGGTGACTTTCTTTCCTTGACCCCGGGTGAGCTCGGAGACCGCAACCCACGTTTGGTGCAGATCGCTCCATACCAAACGGTAGATGTGGTTCAGGGTTGCGTGTCGCATTTTCTCTTCCTTGGCGCCAACTGGGCCACTGGCCGTTTCACAACGGCGCTTTTTTGATTTGGTTAAATTTTGCAAGATGGGTTGCGACGCGCTGGTCTAGGCCAGACTTCCTCTGTGGCGGCATCACTGGCAGCTTCGATACGCGCTATCTCGGCCAACTGCGCCGGATCTTGAGCAGTCGCTTTAGTAACGTTGCTCCAACGAAGCTTTTCGTTAAATCTTCAGTACTCAACACGCTCTGAAATCCAGCAGTGCGTTGGCGTAGAGGCGGTTGGCGTGGATAGATCCCTCCACCTATGTAAAGCGGCTGGATCGTCATGGCCGATATCGATTATGCAGGAGTAGCGCCCCGGCATAGCGCCAGTCTTCGTGGTAAGTCTTGTATGACAATTCCGCCCACGATGGATAATTCACCTGTGTCGTAGGTAGCACCAGTCGAGCCTTGATCTGCGGCTGTTTTGTAGCAACGAACGGCAGCAGCCCCATCGATTGGATTCCCGAGGCCCTGTTCAGGGCGATCTCCGCCACTTATTCGAGATCAATGGGTGGTCTTCTCCCCTAGCACCTGCTTTAGCTCGCAGATCTGCTGAAGAGCATTTGAGGCCAGCACTATCGTATTGTCAGCGCTAACTGCCGATGGGCTGCCATCGTGATAGTGCTTGTGTCCACGAAGCAGTGGCTCAAGCGTGATAGCAATTTGATAGCATTTCAATGCGGCCATCAGGCTCTAGGCTTTACTCACCTTAGGCGGTATCTACATGAGGCGCCAGCAACTACGCCGCCGCTGACCAAGCATATGGATGGTTTTGTATTGGTTGATAGTCATGAGCACAGTCGATCCCTATTTCTCATGTTGCAGAGAATGACGTCCGGTGTTTCAAGCGGCTCGTCTCGGACTTTTCCACCATATGCTCAAACCAGACAGCGACCTACGCGAACCTGCCACTACCTTTCCAATATTGCATTGGGGCCTACCTATATAACGCACTGGTGACAGCTCTCTGCAGCATCTGACGCCTAGGTCAATTCTCAATTTAATAAGGTGCTGGTGCTTGGGTCGATATGGGTCTTTCAGCTAAGGAGATGGCGTGTCGGTTGCAACTGGGTGCGTCGGGCCGTTAGATTTTGGCCGTCGTGGTCAATCCCATGACCGGGAGTCGAAACCCGAGTTGTCTGAGGGCGCGGAAAAGCGCCATAGCGTAGTGATCTTTGCGATGCATCGAGCACTGCGATTCTATGGCGGACCGTGCGGGGCAGGCTTTTGCCTGGCCGGTTCCCTCGGACGCCGGTATTTCGACCCCCGTACGGTTCGCCACCCTTGCCGAGTCGAAACGGTATGAGTGGCTCTTCAACCTGTCCGAGGAGCATGCCGAATGCACCGACTTCCTTTTAAGCCTGGGCTCCACCTGGTACATCCGACTACGTGTCCTACCTCTTGCATGGAGGTGTGCCACGACTGGTCGCACTAGCACCATAGTCCCTTTTCCAACGCCTTCGCTTCGAACACGCCAGCCTGACTTCCAGCCAGATACGCCGGAAGCCGAAGCTGAGTTGTATGTTTCAGTGCCGAACGATCTGCTAGATCAGATGGCGTCTGAGTCGGTAGAGAACGGAGAACTTCGTCAGCAACTGCTTGCGTCGATGATGCGTGAGTTGCTTAACGATGTTGTCGTGCTTTACCGCTAAGCCCTGACAGAAGCACGACATTAACAACCCTCTTGAGCAATGACGCTGCACCTGTCAGATAAGGTAGAGCCGGCAGGTGCGCTACTGTCCTTGCCAAGAAGACAGGTTAATACGTGCTAGTGCTTTGGTAGAAAGCCGGCGGCCTGAAGTTGTTTCACTCAGCGAAAGATCAACGACTGGTGAGCTGCGCCACCTGTGCGAGCACCGTCGCCGACTGCGATCGCCACGTTACCGGCAGCCACTGCCGCATCTCCGCAGGCAAACACCCCTGCTACGCTGGTTTCCCGCATCTGGTCTACGGTGAGGAAGTTGCCCAAGGGACCGCTTTCAACGGCAAGGCCCAGCTGCTTGATCAGGGGGTTGTTCAGATGCGTGCGTGGTTGGACGAACAGTCCTGCAAGAGTAATCACACGACCACTGGCCAGCGTTACTTCCAACCGCTCCCCGCCAATAGAAACAACCTGCTCTTGCTCGAGCGAAACGCCACGCTGTGCAAGCTTCTCGCTTTGCTCTGCATCGGGCTGGAAGGCGCCGTTAAGGAACAAGGTTGTTGGTCCCCAATCAGGCAGCATCAGGGCCTGATGGATAGCGAGTGGTGAGCTGGCCAAGACACCGATGTTTCCTTTGCCCACCTCATACCCATGGCAGTAAGGGCAGTGGAAGACCTGTCGCCCCCAGCGCTCAGCCAAGCCAGGAATATCTGGCAGCTCATCGGTGACGCCGGAAGCCAGAATCAGCCGACGGGCATTGAAGGTGAGGCCATCGCTTGTAGCGATAGAGATCACATCGGCCTGTTTCTCTGCTGCAACCGCAGACGCGCCACGCCAAGTGACGGACGGGTAGGCGAGTAGTTGCCGACGCGCTTGGTCAGCAATTGCATCTGGGCTGTTGCCGTCTTGCCCCAAGAACCCATGAGACGTGGCAGCGAATCGATTACGGCGTTGCCCAGCATCAATCACCAATACAGAACGGCGCGCCCTAGCCAGTTGCATGGCAGCGGACACACCGGCGTAGCTACCCCCCACAACGATCACATCGTAAATCATGGAATTTCCCTTTTGAATTTCAGGAAACAACATAAGTTACGTGATGAGCGAAAGTCTAGGTCTTGTAACTTTTCCTGTGTCGGGAGATGCTGGTTGGCTTTAATGAGGCTTTTGAGCTATGAGAAATGACACGCGCCTATCGCGGATGCTGCATACGCTGATTCACATGGCTCGCCATGAACAGCCTGCGACGTCTGACACCTTGGCTCAGATGCTGAGTACCAATCCGGTAGTAGTGCGCAGGACGATGGCCCTGCTCAAGGAGCAGGGGTACGTTCGTTCTGAAAAGGGTCATCGGGGAGGGTGGATGCTGGCAAAGCCCCTTGCAGAGATCACACTGCTAGATATCCATCAGGCGCTCGGGTCGTCGTCGATTTTCGCCATAGGTTTGGCGACCGATCAACCTGAATGTCTGGTTGAGCGAGCCGTAAACAATGCGCTGACCGAGGCATTCGATGCCGCGCAGGCTTTGCTGCTGACGCGCCTGCGAAGTATCACGCTGCAGCAGCTAGCGGATGACTTCGAACAGTATGCTGAGCTACTCGAGGCGACCAGAGCGTAACGTCTTCATGAGGTTCCGGCTGATCCCTAAAGCCCTGTCTGGAAGCAGCTTCTATCCTCAGGTGATGAAGTAAAAGGACCGCTCGTTGGGCGGCTTATCGTGCTTGGCTTGAGCGAACAGCTGGAAAACTGCTAAGGGTTATATCTGGGCTCGCACGATCAATAAACAGTGCAGGGTTCCACGTGAAACGTGTCGTAGCCTGGCTGGCGATCACTGCCCTAGATGTCTTGCTAGATGGAATAGCCGAAGCTGTTCGTCAGAGATGCTTCTTGAAGGTCCCAATGGCGATTGCGGCCATCAGGCCTGACAGGATCGCACTCACAATCGCAAAGCTGGCAATAGACAGGCTGATGGGCAGTACCAGGTACATGAACCCTGGCAGCAGTGTCAGTGGAACGAAGAGGGCCTTCGCGCGGTGATGGAGATAGCCCGATTCACGCTGTACGTTGAAGCGACGCACTTGCCGTCGGACCAAGCCGTCTACGGTACCGACGAGCACGCTCAGTATCAGCATAGGCAGAGCCTGAAGCAGCAGTAGGCTTCGTATGCCAACGCTCAGCGCGCTGTGCCGAGCTGCAGATAAAGCCTCTTTTAGCCCCGAACGTTCTTTTGCCCAAGGCAAACGCAGCGTCTTATAGCCAAGGATGCTGGGTACGGCTGGGAGCCTGCCCTGCAGCTCGATCCATGGGTTGGATAGCGCCATGAGCTGCACTGAGCGTTTGGTATTTAGCCACGTACGGGAGATCGACTGCCATCGATCCGGCCAAGGCGTGCGGGCGAGATCGCGTCGATCCTGCTCGTAAACGATCTGCGCGTGCAGATCGCGGTTATCCGGCCAAACGAACAGCATGCCGAAGCCTTCCAGCAAAAGCCGAAGGAGCAGCGCGGCGCACAGCAGGCCCAGGACGGTAAAGGGCAGTAGCAGAAGCTGGGTAAACTCTCCGTAACGACGCGGCCGGGTCTCTACAGCTTCACTCATGAGGAGATGCCTCAGCAATCGAAGTCATCGGCGGCTCTGGGGCGGTCGGGAGTGTTGAGTCTGGTTCGCCAGATGGCTCAGCCGTCTTGGGTCCGAACGGGCGCCGACGCATGGCAGCGGTCAACGCGCGAAGATCAGCCGGTAAATCATCATCAGTGTCTGGTAGCGGCAAGGGCATGCGCACCTTCCACAGCGCACCACCCTCAAGCAGCGCAAAGCACTGCCCCTTGGGCAACGCGACGAGATGAGCGGGCTCGATGAGAGGCCGGCGACTGCCCACGAGCTGATCTTGAGTGCTGGAGGTGAAGGCGCTGGCGGCCGCTGGATCAGAGGTATCGGTGACGCTACTGGATTGCGCGGGTGTATAGACGTCGACCTGGGGGAGTTGGCGGGTCAGCAGCTCGGCCGTGGCTGTTTCGCGTACACGCAGCATGAATAGGTTGTTGAAGTTGCCAATCACCTGATCTGCCTTGGCGCGATTACCTAGCCGCGCCTCGATATCCGACAGGGTCTGGGTATAGGCCGTCACCTGAACGCCAGCGCCGCCGCCCTTGTTGACCAGGGGAATAAACTCATCACCCATCAGTTCGTTGAACTCATCGGCGTGCAGATTGATGGTTGGCTTGGTGCCTGGCTTGCCGCCGGGTAATCCGCTGTCGACGCCGAACTTGTAGAGGTGTCCCGCCACCGAAACCAGATCCGCAAACATGGAATTGCCTACGGCTGCGGCGACCTCGGCATCGGATAGGGCATCCAAGCCCACATAAACAATGGCGCGTTGGCGAACGACTTGTAGCCAGTCGAAGATCGGCCGCGGATCCTGCAGATCCTCGTAGTCAGGCGAGAGCAACTGGACGATCTTGCCGGTGGTGAGCTTCTCCAGCAGGGGCAGGAGGGATGCCACAATCTTGTCGAAGAAGCTGCGCTCGTAGCGCACGGCGCTGCGCAGGCCATCGAGCACCGGATCGAAGTGATGCGTATTGGAAAGGTACTGCTCGAGGGCAACGACTCGGATCTCCCGCCCAATCATGTGCCGCGGCAGATTACGGTTGTTCAGTCCCGCCTCAAGCGTGAGGATTGCCTCCCACGCCTCGGGCTCACGTGTGGCGAAGTAGTGTTCGGCGTACTGAATAAACAGCGCATCGATGTTGATGACATAGCGCTGGATCAACCGATAGTCAGGGCGCTGACCCAACTCCACCAGCGCGCGCGCGATGATGTTGACGAAGCGCCAGGCAAACTCGCGAAAGGCGGCGCTATCGCCTTCACCTGAGAGTTGCCCGGCAAGACGAGTAGCCACCTCGGAGATACGACCAAAACGGCCGACGGCGTTGTACCGAGCCGAGCTGTTGGGCCAGCCCAGGTGGAACACCAAAAACTCCTGCTCACGGCCGGCGCGCTTGGCTTCGGCGTACATCCGCTTGAGCAGATCTGCATCGCCTTTGGGATCGAACACGATCACCACTTCATGCTCGCCCTGCGCATTGCGACGGCGGATGTCCTGCGCGATGAAGAGCTCGGCCAGCCGCGTCTTGCCGACCCGCGTGGTACCCAGTACCAGCGTATGACCCACCCGCTCGTTCAAGGGTAGGCAGACGTCTTGCTCGTCAGGCTCGACGCCATGAAGGCGAGGCAGGCCGCCAATGGCGGCTTGAGTCAGGTGACCGCGCCGCGAAGGCTGTTTGAAAAGGTATTGGATAAAGCGGTCATACCGGCTTGGCTCGACATAGCGGCGGCACTGCGGCAAATAGGTCTCGAGCAAGCGTTGGGTATGCCGCGCCTCCCAGCGAAACCCACGGCCGATGAACAGCGTTTGCGTGCTGACCGGTATCGCAGCGCTGGACAAGGTGTATGCAGGCAGCCGCCGAAGATTTCGTCGGTAGCGCAGTATGCGATGAGCCTGATACAGCCGTGCGGCGGCGAGGCATAGGAATGCCGTTGTGGCGAATGAGACCATTGGGGCCGAGAGCCCGAACGTTTCGGGGATGAGTGCAACAAGGCCAGCCGCTAGCATGCAGGCGACAACGCTGTACAACTCCACGGCTGGACGAAGCCAGCGCTCATAGCCGGTTGGATGGGACATGGCCTGCGCTACCTGTCATCCGCAATTGGCAGGAGCAGCACAGGGTAGTGGTGCAGCCCCAGGCGTTGGGCGAGGTCATCCCCCGAGGTTGGAATGAGAGTGAGGTCGGGGGCCAGGCGCCGAAGTTCGGCCAAGGCCGCGGCAGTGTCGATATTTACCACCAGGCCAATAGCCTGCTGGTCCTTCAGCTGCCGCTGCTTCTGGCTCAGCCAATGACGTGAGTACTCATCATCACCGATGAGAAACAGGGGGCTAAGCCCAGGTGCTTGGAGCGCTCGTGTCGAAGCTTCGCCTGGAGTCAGTCTTTGCGACCGCACCGGTAGCATTGCGATCTCAGCCTCGTAAGCATCGGCAGGAAACGGGGTCACAGTGGCCGTGCGTGGTGGAGCTGTTCGTTTGAACGGCTCGAAGTACGGCCGGGTGGAAACACCTCCCTCGTGACCCACCACGATGAGTGGGTCCGCCATTGCCTGCAGGGATAGCCATCCCGTACCGAGTACAAACAGCGAGCGTCTTCCGAACCCAGGTCTCACGGCAGCTCTCCCACCTGCAGTCCACTGGCTACCTGATCCTGTAGGCGATCCAGATGCGCCTGGACGAGGCGCTGATAGCGTGCGGCGAATGCGCCGCCGGCCGGGCGGTGGTAGCGGCCAATGGCGGCTGGCCAATCAGGAGCGGCTGCGCGCTGCTCGACGAGGATTGCAGCGGCAATCGCAAGGTTTTGATAGGGGTCTAGCAAGTCACACGGATGGGTGACGCGATGGCGGTGGTAACCCAGGTTGATCTGGCCGAGACCCACGTCGATTTTGCGGCCTGGGGTAGTGTCCATGGCCTGCAGCAGGCCGGTGCATGCCGTATGGCGATTGGCAAACCGCTTGGCCTCGCCAGCCACGTTCAGGGTCCAGGGCCACGGCACTGACCGTCCTTGCCAGCGTCGCCCGCTTTCCTGCAGTGCTATGGCGTACAGAACCAGAGAGGGAACGCCGGCTTGCTGGGCCGCAAGCTGATAGGCCGGAGGCGGCAGCTGAGCCTGCGCCCAGGTGGCGACGCTGACCAAAGCCGACAACAAAAACGCCAGGCCAGCGACTGCTCGACGGCGCCTTGTTGGCGTGGCTACTGTCGCTGCCATTGTCCATTCACCCGCTGTGCGACGACGGGCAATTCGCCGGCAAGACCTAGCGACTGAAAGCGGCCATTGTCATGGTTGAGGGTAATGGTCCGCTGCTGAACGCGCGTGGGATCCAGGCGAGCCTGACGCGCCCAACGCCGTAGTAGTGCGTCATCGCCTTTGCTATCCACCAGGTACAGGTCGAAGGCCCGACCTTGTGCCTGGAACTGCCGGACACGTTCAAGACAGGGCGGGCAGTCCGCTTTGACGAACACAGAAAGGCGCGCCTCGTCTGCCACGTTGGCGTCCTCGAGCGTGACCCGCTGCAAGTCAGGTGCAAGGCGCTGCCAGGTAGCGTCGTAGGCGCGCTGATAGGTCAGCAGTTTCTCGACGCGTCGGGCCTCGGCTCTGACCTGCAACTCCGCATAGCGCGCACGCTCTTCGTCACTGCGTGCCTCGATACCTAGGGCGGTCAATGGGTCCAGGTTCGGCGCGTAGATACCTAGCGGACCCTGCATCAGCTCGCGATAGCGGACCCAGTCACTGGCCTGCAGACCCCAGGCCTGGGCCTGTGCGTCCTCGCTCAGGATGAGTCGGCTGTGTTGGGTATCGCTCCAACGCGTCTGGTCGTGGGAGGCGGGCGCAGGAGATGCCTGAACAGCCTGAATAGAGCCAAGGATCAGACTGAGCAACGCGGTAGCAGGTAACCGTTGTGTCATCGCGTGTCTCCTCCAGGCAGCGGCAGACGCCGCACCAGGCCATCCACCCGAAATGTCGCGGTGTCCTGGGTCAAGCCGGTGAGCTGCCATTGGCCCAAGGACTCGCCCACGCGGAGCAGCGTGACGGCGTTGAGCCCTTGCTGATGAGCAGGTAACAGGGAAAGAAAGGTGTGACCGCCACGTTGCTCTGCACCGAGTAGCTGAAAGGGCGGTTTGGACGCCTTGGCCTTTGGCGCAGGTCGTGCCGGTGTTTGGCGCTTCTCGCGAAACGCCGTTGCTTGGTGCATCAGGGCGTGCAACTGAGCCTCAAGTCGGTCAGTGCGTTGTTGCAAAGTCAGCGTGTCTGCAGCTTGGGCATGCTTTTCCTGCTGCTGAACAACGGCGGCCAATCTGGCTTCAAGGTCCTCACGTACCGCGCTTAGCTCGGTCGGGCTGACCAGGCGCTCTGGCGTTGGCAGGGCATCCAGTCGGGCAGTAAGGGAGGCCATGTCCGCCTGCAGCGCCTGAAGGCCCGGCTGGTCATTGTGTTGCACTAGTTGCTGACGCAGACGCGACTGGCCCATGTGGTCATGCACCATCAGGATGCTGAGCGCGAGTAACCAGGCGGCGCCGCCCAGGCGTTGTAGATGATCAGCACGCATGGCCAGAAAAGACGCTCGCACCCTCACGATGGCCGGCCCTCGTTTGGATGGGTTGGCGCAGGTGCAAAGCACACACGCCGAGCGAGCGAATCAACCTGTAGCGTCCAGGCAGGGCCTGCCAGGGCCTGCAGGGCGTCACGCAGCGGCAGCGGTCCCAACTGCAGGTGTGCGGCCGGCAAGGGCAGCGCATAGAGCCGAGCCGCCTCTGGCGTCTCGCACAGCGAAAAGCCGGAGCGGATCAGCACGTAGCGCAGAGCATCGCCCACGGTACGGTCGGCGCCGGCGGGGATGGAAACGTCCACAATCTGACGCATCAGGTTGCGTTGAGCGAGTTCAGGTCCTTGCTCGACCAGGGTGTAGCGTCCCTGGCGGACAACCAAAAGATCCCGTTCCGGTACGGGCGCTGGCGAGCGCACAGGAGGGGTGTCAGACAGCGCGCCTGCTGGGTCGGATGGCAGTGGAGTACAGCCTTGGAGCAGTAGGCCTAGGGCCGCCCCGGCGCAGGCGGGTATGAGGCAAGCGGTGGCGTAGGGTGCGCGCATGGAAGACTCCCGAGAAGGCGAGTCGCTACTTTCCAATGCAGGGCCGTCTTGAGGCTGCGATTAAGGCGCACTGTGGCCTTACCAGTTTTCGCTAGGCGTTCTCGGAGTCCACCCGGGTGTTTGCCACGTGAGAGCTATCCCCTGGGGATAGCTCCAAGATAAGCCTCACTGGGCTATGCGAAATTGATCCAAGACGTGTGATTTATCTTGGGGCCGTCACCTATCCCCAGGGGATAGGCAAGTGCCTGCTTAGCGGGCCTACGCTAAACCATGGTGTTGACGAGGCTGCGCGCAACTTGCATTTCTCCGCTGAACGCCGAGCTATACCCTGGGGATAGATCAGGTTTGCGACTGCACTGCAGCCCTTGCAGGTAGCCAAAACAGTGACAGAGCCACATGCAGCACGAATCCTGGAGCTATCCCCAGGGGATAGCTTCCGAAAGACAACAGCACTGAGTTGAGTGCGGTTGATCCAGGTGCCACGACCCCTTCTGAGAATTCTCGAGCTATCCCCTGGGGATAGCGTCCCGAGGAGGAAGACGCAGTGCTGATCGCAGTTGATCCAAGTGAGCCCGACCTACCTCAGGATTTCGCGACATCTGGCACGCCCGCGCCGGTGGCGGTTCGGCAGGAATGATTGGTGTCGGCTCAGGCGGCAGCGGTGGTGGGGTAGGCATAGACGTAGACGCTGCAGCGCGATTGAATTCGCCACGCAGGGCTTTCTGGATGATGCCGAACAGATAGCCTGCGGGATTGCGAACCGCGGAGCGCTCGCAGCGGGCCGCCCATTCATCGAGAATCGCCTGTCGCTGTGCAGGCTCCACGGGTTTGAGGGCCGCTAGGGCGCCGGACTGTTGCTCGCGGTCAAGGGTGAGAAAGCGTGGGGGTAGTACGAGCTCGTTAGACACAGTCGTCTTCTTACGTACTAATTCTTTATCTACTTTACGTACAGTACGGTCTGCCTTCGGATTCCGAAGGGCGTCTTCAGAATCAGGGATTGCACCTGCTTCGGAATCCGAAGACGGTGTGGATGTACTGTCTTCGGATTTCGGGATTTCAGGGTCCATTACCGCCAGCACGCCTTTGTCCGCCCAGCCCTGCTGAGCGAGACGTTGAGCAATGATCTGCAGGCGAGTGGGAAGGCTCCGCTGGTTGACCTGCGGATCTTCAGTCACCTCCTTTAGCACCTGTCGCGCGACCACCTGCACTGTCTTCGCCGCGTGGCTCAGTGCTTGGCTCACCAGCTTCAGATAGCCCGGATCCAGCTGGATTGCTTCGAACGGCGTGAGGGGCTCATCGTGCAGGACATAGAGGTTGCCCTGGATACGGCCGGTGTGAGGATCACGTTGTCGCCGGACAAGACTCAGCCACCGCGTCAGTCGGAGGAGGGCCAGGGCGCGGGCCACGGTTTCGTTGGACGCTTGTGTGGCGCAAGGCATGACCGCCAAGTACGGACGGAGCCGCTCGTAGGTCGGAAAGGCTGTCAGGCCGCTGCGATCCAGCAGCACGTGCAAAACCTGCCAGGCGTTGCGCTCTAGCGGCGTCAGGCGCCGATCAAGCAGGAGCGCGCGCGGTAGGCTGTCGTGGCGGTTACCGCTGTAGAGGAAACCATCCTGGGGCGTGCCGTCCGCCTTTGGGGATGGTTTGAGGGTGCGCAGGACGTCATTGAAGACAGCTGTCAGGGGCGCGGGAGTCGCGCGCCGCAACGCCTCGTGGGCCATGCCTACGCTCCCTATTGACCGGTCCAGCGACGAACCGACGACCATAGAACGGCCAGCGGTACTTCATGCGCCTCAGCGAGCTCCATGGCCAGCTCAAGCATGGCGGTCTCGTCGTCGGTTGATAGCCCTCGCTGCGCTACCTCGGTTTTCCATTGCCGCCAGAGTGCGGCGTCCTGCGCATCGTCCAGCGCGGGATAACGGCCTTTGCGCTTGGGTAAGCCCAGCACCTTGCGGCGTAAGGCAACCTCTTGGTGGGTGAGCCCGAAGCGATGACTGACCATCTCGCTGCTACTGCCCAGGCGCAGCATGCGATCAATCTGCGCGATTTCCTGACTCACATCGGCAGATTGTCCAAGCAGACGTTTGATCACGTCGCGATTGATCGACACCGTGCACCATGAGACTGGCGCGTTTACCAGAAGGCTGACCAGGTCTGGCTGCTTCAGGGCGGCCAGCTCCTCCTCGTCAAATCCCATCGCTTGGCAGCGGCGAAGCTCGCCGTGATGTAAGTGGTGCAGGGCTTGGGTCAGTACGGCTTGGTTCAGAGGGTGGCTGGTCGACATGACAGAGGTTCTCGGAACAGTGCACAGGATCAAGAGAAAGAACCGGCCTCTAGGCGGTTGAGGTGACGGGTGTGGCGGATGAGCCGAAATAGCAGTGAGAGCGAAGGTCTACTTAGCGGGGCGATCTCGCCCGCCTGACCGTGCAAGAGCACGCCGAGTCCATCGGCAAGGGCTGCACGGTCTACCAGGGGTAGCGCCTGCGCGGTGCCGTTAAGCGCGTGGAGCAGGATCAACACGGTACGCGCGGTGGGCTGCAGGGCATGAGCATCGGTTGGCCACGTACAGGAGAAGCCCAGGTGACTTGTCTGGACGCTCACGTAGGGCTCGACACCTGCGTCTCGAGCCAACTGCTGCGCAACGTGTGCAATCTGCTCCCGCAGGTGCTCAGGTTGGGTGCGTACAGATTCAGGGGGCGTCGCGTGGTCGCTGGATTCATCCCTTGCCAGAGAAGGTTGAGCCATGTGAGGTGTGTTTCCCGGCTGCGCAAAGGGCTCACCGGTATGGCGGGCAATCAACTGCTGAATGGCCATGAGCCGTGAAGTGGTACCCGAGCCGGTCTCATTCGGTGTGTGCCCCGGTGCGTGCGAACCGAGCGGTGGCGTTTGCGAGAGCGCACGTTGGCGCGTTTCCTGATGATCGATGTCCAGTGCCAGCGCTTCGTAATGCATCCCGAGCGCTGCGGCCATTTGTGCGATCAGCTCGTCCTGTACGCGTCGTGGGCAAAAGTGCTCGCCCGTAGAATCAAATTGCGCCAATACGTGTTGGAACAATTCGGCAAAGGTGTGGCGCTCGCGGTGGTTTGCCAGACGCTGCCAGGTGCGTTCGCACGCCCGTCTTAGAATCGCGAGGCGTTCCACCTGGTGCCGCCCAAGGCCGGCGTACAGCACGGTGGGTATGGCCGGTAGCAGATAGCGCAACGCTTCCTGCATGCGACTGATGTGGGATTGGCGAACGGGATAGCCATCCGCGTTGAGGCGCCGTGCCAGTTCGGATTGGGAGAGGGTGCGTCCGGCTTCTTGCTCGTAAAGCGCTTGCGCCCGTTGGATGGCCTTGGCGCGTTCGATAAAGGTGAGGCCGCCACGGAGTTCATTTTCGGCTAGGTGGCCCGTCAGTGCCTCCAGCTCGCCACGCTCGGTCCACGGACGATACCGGCAAGTCAGCCGGGAAAAGCGCTCTTCGCCAGTTTCGGCATAGAGCTCGCGCAGGATCGACAGGCGCGTATTACCCCCGCTGTAGATGATGTAGTGAGACTCGCCAGTACGCCGCGTGATGACAGGTACGCTGTCCAGACCACGCTCGCGGATCGAAGCCTTGATCTCGTCATAGGCAGGATTTCTTAGAGTACGGGGGTTGTGATCAAAGGGGCGCAGCTCGTCGAGGGTGACAATCCGTAGCGACTCGCAAGCCGTTCCTGCTTCGTACGTTTCGGGCTCCAGGCGCGAATCTTCTACCGGGCTATCTTGGTCAGCCTTGGCAGGAACGCCCTGTCGGGAGGCATGGGATTCGGCATCGCCGGAAACTGTTCGGGCCAGCGGGTCAAGCGAGTCAGGTTTGATCGGCTCGTCAGAGCCGGTGGCTTCATGAGGATACGTGTGCATGGCAAACGTAAGGTCAATTGAGTAGGGGTGAATAGGTCCGGTCTCCGTTGCTCCTGCAAACGGTGCCACCGTCGATGGAAACGCCCTCACAGCGCACGACCAATAGGAGATACCAGGATTAAAGCGCTTCTGACGCTCTCCCTAAGCCGACTGCTGGATATGCAGTCGTGCCGCTGCCCGGGCGAAATGACGTTCTTTTGCCGCGGCAATGAAACAGCGTAAGTGGCGCAGTTCCACAGCCTTTCCTTCAGTCAGTGTTTAGAGTCGAGATAGGTGTGATTGGATGCCGTGCCTTTCTGGCGTAGTAGGAGCAGTTGGGCAAAGGCGCCAAGTGTGGCTACGCCGGCAGCGTAGAGCGCCAGATTACCGACCGGCTGTTCGAGCAGTAGAACGAACCCGCCTGCAGCCGCACCAAGAGCGCTCCCCAAGTACAAGGCTGATTCATTCAAGGCCACGGCAAGGTTGCCATCACCATGGTGTTGGCGCGCCTGGATCAGCTCGTTGTTCTGCGGTACCTGCAGGGCCCAGCCGACCGCGCCCCAAGCGGCAATGGGTAGCATGACAAGCCACTGATTCCACTGTGCGGTTTGAGGAAGAAAAAGCAGAGACAGTGCCAGAACGACCATGATCCCTAGGGTCAGCACCGCACCACGAACGCGATCAACCAGGGGGCCAATTAAGAAACTTCCTAGTACACCGCCGATACCCCACACCCAGAGGTAGGGCGTCACAGCGTGGATACCACCGTAGGCAGGGTCGGACAGCAGAGGGGCGATGAAGGTATACATGCCGAGGCTGGATACGGCCGCTAGCAACGACACGAGCAAAATGGTCAGGACTCGGCCATCGCTGAGCATGGCGAGTTTTTGGCCAAGGGAGCTGGCGGTCGCCTTGGGTAGCGCTGGCAGACGCAGGTAAAGGCCCGCCCAGCTCACAGCGCCCAAGAGCGTGATCAACCATAGAGCTGCTTGCCAGCCCCATTGGTGAGCCAATAGCAAACTCAGCGGTACACCAAGGACCACACCGCTGGCCATGCCGCCCAAAATTACGGCGATACCTTTGCCGCGGCGCTCCGGAGTAGAGAGCGAAGCGGCGGCAGCAATGCCCATGGCGAGGTAGACACCGGCACCAATACCGGCGATTGCGCGGCAAACTACAAGCGTCAGAAAGCTATCAGAAAGGGCGCTTCCTGCGTTCGCAAGTACGAAGACCAGTAGGGCGAGTAACAGTCCAGCACGTTGGCGGTTGGGCGGCACAAGGGCGACGAACACAGGCGAGCCGATGCCATAAGCAAGGGTAAAGGCGGTAACCAGTTGGGCCGCCATGGCTACTGACACTGAGAGGGAGTTTTGGATGAGCGGGATGAGCCCTGCTGTCACATAGGAGGCCATCCCAAGGGCGAAAGCGCCCAGGGCGATGAGATAGGTAGGTGAAGTACGATTTGAAGGCATGACAAAGTCCTCACGGAGGTGAGTCGGTAAATAGGAAGTGAAGGGGCGACGCGGCGGTCGCCCAGGTAACTAGAAAAGCTCGACGCTGACGTCGTACTCGCGCAACCAAGTATCAAGCCCGACCGCGAGTTCCATACCCATGCGGTCATACATAGGCGAGTGGGCGCCAAGGGGCCTTTCTAACGCTGCCTCTACACGGGTGAAGTCGAGGAAGGGGCGGACGGGCGCATTCGTGTCATCCCGGATAGCGGCTAGGGCTCTGCGTAGCCCCTGCTCGTAAGCGGGATCTTGCGTCGAGGGGTAGGGGCTTTTCACGCGCTCGACGATGGACGCAGGCAGAAGGTCGCGTGTCGCCGCGCGCAGAATGCTCTTTTCTCTACCGTCGAAGACCTTCATCTGCCAGGGGATGTTGAATGCATACTCGACCAAGCGGTGGTCACAGAACGGCACCCTTACTTCCAGTCCAACCGCCATACTCATCCGGTCCTTGCGATCTAATAGCGTCTGTACAAAACGGGTCAGGTTGACGTAGCTCATCTCCCGCATCCGACGATCATCGGCGGCCTCGCCTGGCAAGCCGGGCGCTTCAGCAATAGCCTGCGAATAGCTGTCCTGCAGAAAGTTGTGCATATCCAAATGTTTTAGCAGTCCTGGATCGAACAACGTCTTGCCGTCGAAATATTTCTCCGTCACGGAAGTCAGCCAGGGAAAAGTACGCGCTTGGATGGCAACTGGATCGTGGAACCAGCGATAGCCGCCGAACACTTCGTCTGCGCTTTCCCCGGACAAGGCGACAGTAGAATGCCGTCGGATCTCTTCAAAGAGTCGGTAAAGCGAGGGCCACATATCGCCCCAAAAGGCGGGGGGTAGGTCCAACGCTCGGATAACCTGAGCCCGCAGTTGCGGATCGGCAAGTTCCCGACTGTCTAGGATGACCTCGCCATGGTGGGACTGGATCTGCTGCACCAAGTCCGTCACGAAAGGTGCATCGGCCGTGCCTCGAACAGCATCGCTTGCGAAGCCCTGGCCATGATCAGCGAAATCCAACGAGAAAGAACGGATGTTCTCTTTTCCCGCTGCAAGTAGCTTGCGCGATGCCAGCGCTGTGATGATAGAAGAGTCGAGTCCGCCTGAAAGCAGACTACACAAGGGCACATCCGAAACGACCTGACGCTGAACTATGTCTTCGAGTAGATCACGCGTGTGGCCAATGGTCTGGTCCAACGAATGCTCGTGCTCCCATGCTTCAAGCTTCCAGTAACGCTGCCGTTGCAGACCACTCCGGGCAATCCTGACCCATTCACCGGGAAGCACTTCGCGCATGCCAGCAAAGATGGCCTGCCCTGGGGTTTTCACCATCTCAAGGATTTCACGCAGACCGTCTGCTTGAATCTTGCGAGGTGCCAGAGGGTTCGCCAGCAAGGCTTTGGGCTCGGAACCAAAAATCACGCCATCGGCAGTCGGAAAGTAATAGAGCGGCTTGACTCCCATCCGGTCACGCACCAGCAGTAGCTCCTGCTTTCGCCTGTTCCAGATGGCGAAGGCGTACATGCCATTGAGTCGATCTACGAAGTCATAGCCCCATTCCAGATAGGCGTGCAGAACTACCTCGGTGTCGCTGCGAGTTTCGAACCGATGTCCGAGTGCTTGCAGATCACGCCGGAGGTCCTGGAAGTTATAGACCTCGCCGCTGTAGGTGATGGCTACCGCTTCAGGGTCGTTGCCGAAGCCTGCCGTCATTGGCTGACGACCGCCTTCGAGGTCAATGATGGAGAGGCGTCGATGTCCGAGTCCAATTGGTCCATCAATCCATAGGCCGCCCGCGTCAGGTCCTCGTCGCGTCATGGTTTCGGTCATGCGCTCCAAGATAGAACGCTGGAAGTTAAGATCTTGGCTGAAAGACAGCCAGCCAGTAATGCCACACATTGGCGGTCTCCTTTGAAATCAGCCCAAAGTTTCCAAGTCACTCGTTTCCGGCAGCAGGCTGCGGTTCCCGTAAGGGACATAGCAGGCCGGAGCAGGGCAGCGGGCTGAGGACTCAATCAGGTTAAGCTGGTGCTGTAGAGCGATAGCCGTTTGCAGGTCTGCAAAGGGCTGTGAGGGCATCTCGCGAAGGGATACCCACCGCACTACGTGGCGACAGAGGCGACTCAGCTTATGCAGGGTTTCAAGTCCGGGTTGGGCAAGGCTGAAACACTGTTCATCGATCAGTTTCTCCTGCCCTTTATCATTGCGCGTCCAAATTCGCAGGTGATCCTGATCCCAAGACGGCGTATCGAAGACCAGGCGCGCCTGAATGACTTGCTGTTCTTGATCGATGAAGCTGAAGTCCACCGTGCGCTGACGCATGATGTTCACGAAGCTGGCATAGCCTGCGAGTGTGGCCTGGCCCAACGTTCCGGTGAGAGAGACGGTATCCAGCACGGAATGTCCGGAAATCGAGAAGTCCGAACGTACTCCGATCACATCGTGAATCTGCAAAGGATCAGCGGAGGAACAGATCCACGACACCAAATCCAGCGCATGGATGACTTCACTGGTGACACCGCAGGTAGGACGGTAGTCATTGAGCCGGTCCTTACCCCAGTGAAAGCTGGCTCTCACCAGCGACCAACCCTGTGCGCTGATCTGCCGACGCAGAGATTGTGTGGCGGGTGAGTACCGTTCTACCAAGTCCAAGGCAAAACCACTTACCTGACTTAGCTGCTCGGCAACAAGTGTCAGGTCGTCAGCGGGAGTAACGAGTGGTTTCTCGCACAGCACGAAGCCACGATATCCGCTTAGCTCCGTCAAGATTCGTGCATGACTTTCATCGTTGACGCTGACCACGACGATGTCGGGCTCGAAGTGATGAAGCGCGGACGCCACCGTAGGAAAGAATGGCAGTTCTGATGCCTTGGGTTTCCGATCAACATACGCCAAGCGCAAGGGCATGCCAGTACTGACGGACAGGTGTTCAAAGGCACGCCAAAAACGGTGACCGGCATAGCCCAGACCGATGATCAGGACGTTCATGGCCGGCCCTCCGCACGTACCAATAGAGCTTCGCCAGTCGAGGCGAATCCGAGCCTCTGGTAGAGCGAGGTAGCAGCAGGCGTAGTTTGTAGAGCGACTGAGTTCACTTGGCGCGTCCTGAACCAGTCTAGAAGCCGCTGTATGAGTGCCTTTGCGATACCGCAGCGGCGTAGCTCAGGCGCTACGGCAACCGATTGAACCCAACCCGATCGGCCATTAAGACAGTCGGGAGCCGGGGCACGGTCATCAATGATGCCTGTGGCGCAGCCGAGTATGGCTTGGGTGTACTTATGCTCAGCGCACAGGATGAGTACCCGATCTGACCCTTCAAGACAGGTGGCCAGCCAAAGCGGGTAGGCCCTGCGCCAACGCTCAGTGTCTGTGGGTGTACGGCTGGCGTAAGGCGCTCCGCCGGCATCGAGTAGATGGGCTCTGAGCTCGATGAGCGCAGGGATGTCGTCAGGCGTAGCACGACGGATGTCGTAGGAGATGCTCATCACGCAACCTCCGCACCAACCCGCTGGGAGGCAAAAGGAATGGCGAAGTGCTCGAAGGTTTCCCGTAGGGCAAGGGCCAGTTGCTCGATCTGCTCATCGCTATGGTTGGGCGTTGCGTTAACGCGGAAGCGTTCCGTGCCTACGGTGACCGAAGGAAAATTGATCGGCTGGAGATAGATGTGATGGGTTTGCAATAGGCGTCCTGCAGCCGCTTTGCAACGCTCGGCATCGCCGATTAGTACCGGCAAGATGTGGGTGCGTGAGCAGGGCATGACGGGGATGTCCTGTTCCAGAAGCTTGCCGCGCAGCTTGGCGGTATGCGCGTGCAGTCGCTGCCGTTCTGCGTCACTGTCCTTGAGGTGTTCGATACTCTTGATGCAGCCTGCCGTTACCGCGGGCGGCAGCGACGTGGTGAAGATGAAGCCCGTTGCGAAGGAACGTACAGCATCGATGATGACGGAGCTTGCGGCGATATAGCCACCGATGACACCAATGGCTTTAGCCATAGTGCCTTGGATAATGTCTACCTGCTCCGCAATGCCTAGTTCAGCCGCAACACCGGCACCCCTAGGCCCATACATCCCTACCGCATGTACTTCGTCGAGGTAGCTTAGAGCGTTGTATCGCTTGGCTAGCGCAACAATTTCTCTAACGGGGGCGACATCGCCGTCCATTGAGTAAATCGACTCGAAGACAATGATCTTGGGTCGGTCAGGGGAGTAGGTTTGTAGCAGTTGCTCCAAGTGCTCGAGATCGTTGTGCCGGAAGATGTGGCGCTCATTCGAAGTTGAGCGGATACCGTTGATGATCGAGGCATGGTTACGCTCATCACTGATTACCACGCATTCGGGCAGCTCCCGCAGCAGACATTGCAGGGTGGCCTCGTTAGACCCGAAGCCGGTAGGGAACACCAGTGCCGCTTCCTTACCGTGCCAGTCGGCCAAGCTTTGCTCTAATTGTCCGTACAACGCATGGGAGCCCCCAATGTTGCGCGAACCTCCCGAACCTGCACCGTAGGCATCCAAGGCCTCGTGCATGGCGCTACGTACCTCGGAATGCTGGGACATTCCGAGGTAGTCATTGCTGCACCACATTACGACCGCTGATTGCGAATCGGGCAAGCGGGCCAAAGGGTAACGACCACATAAGCGGTCCAAGGTCGTAAAGGTGCGGTATTGGTTGGCTTGTTTCAGGGCTTCCAGCTTCTGATGCAAAAGCGTGTTGTACATCGGTGTGACTCCTAGGCAGTAATAGCAAGCGCGTCTATTTCTCCTCGCGCGACAGCCCTGACATGAGGCACTCGGCGCCAGGACGCGCTATTCTTCGCACCCTTTTGAGCCTGTTACAATTTGGTTGCTTATACTGTTACTAGGAGTAATGGCATGTCGGCGGCGCGGTCTTTCGAACGTTCTCGGATTGAGCTTGCAGAGTTTCTAAGAAGCCGCCGGGAGCGTCTGACACCTGAAGAGGTTGGGTTGCCTTCCGGTGGGCGACGGCGGACACCTGGGCTACGGCGTGAAGAGGTAGCGACGCTGGCACGGGTAGGTCTCAGTTGGTACACCTGGCTCGAACAGGGCCGAGAAATCAGCGTGTCCTCGACTTTTTTGGACAATCTATCCCGTGCACTCAAGCTCGATGCCACGGAGCGTCGTCATCTCTATCTACTCGCCCAACAGCGGCCACCGTGTGAACCCGGCAGGACGTGGTGCGTGGTTCCGCCCCTGATTATCCGGTTGATAGAGGATCTGGATACCCGCCCGTCATACGTCTTGAACCTGCGCTGGGATGTGTTGGCTTGGAATGACGCGGCCGACCGACTGTTTGGCTTTTCGGAGCAGATTCCTGAGCGACGTAATTTGCTTTGGATGCTGTTTACGTCCAAGCGGCTACGCCAGCTTCTCGATCCCTGGGAGGGCCAGGCAGTCCAGATTTTTTCGAGCTTCCGGCGCGATTTTGTTCAGGGAACCCAGGACGCAGACATCGTGGGACTGGTAAAGGACTTGGAGCGGGTAGCCCCAGAATTTTGTGACTGGTGGAATCGCCAGGACATCCATGGGCCCTGCCAAGGGATTCGATACTTCCGACTCGATGGGATAGGCCAGATGGTGTTTGAACACACGACGCTTACAGTTGATGTGGACCGCCATCTACGGCTGGTTTACTACGCTCCACAGAGGGATGAAGCACAGGGCGCGACGTTTGAGCGCTGGCTGAAGGAGGGGTAGAAAGAAGCTCAAGCCACGAAGCCAAGTGACCTGGCTGTGGAGTATCCATGACCAGTTCGCGTCTCGACTACAGATTTGCAGCCTACGCTGATGAACAAGCGGTGGTGACTGATTTAGAGAAATCCCTCGCCAAAGCACATAGACTTTTCTAGCCATCACAACCTCATGGACAGCTAAGAGCCACACGAGCGACGCTTAGCTGTCTCCTCCCCTAAGGGTGACGAGCCTCTGACAGCGCTCTGCGATAGAGCGTCACCATTTCATCGAGTAGATCTCGAGCCATATAGGCCGAAATTCGCTGACGTAAGTCTGTTGGGCTATCCGCGTTGCCCTGATCGTTGGCTAGGCGATCCAACAGGTCGCTGAGCATTGAAGCCCGTATATCCGCGTCTGCCTCTGGCTACTCCCGGGTGAAGTCAGGCTGTCGTAACGAGGCTGGGCTGACGGGGAAGGGAAGGACCGCACCTTTCTTCTCAGCCATTGTTCACCTCCACCATGGAGGTACAACGTAATGGGCTAGGAAAAAGGCGGGGCGCGAGTTTCAAAGGAAGACGATGCATATCTATGCTGCTCCCTGGTTCGGTTTAGGAGCCGCCGCCACCGTTGCTACGCGGTACGGAGGCGGACCGTACGGGTAGCAAACCGGGGACTAAGGGAACCGGCCAGGCCGAAGCCTGCCCCGCACGACCCGCCATAGAGCGCGCGCAACCAGATGCTAAGCATTGGCTGTGAGCTATAACGCTGACGCGCCTTGGTTTGTCAGGTTGCTACACCCGTCCACGGGATTGACCGTAGCGCCCAGGATTTAACGTTTAGGCCCAGCGACTGCAAATAGTTGCCACGGATCGTGCGCCTGCTTGGATGTCTATGGATTGCGCAGACTGGCCAATCAGCTCGACGCCGGGAGTGCCAATGGAAGCGGCACCGCCGGCTTGAGCGAAGGCTCCGTCCTTGCCGACGGTTACGCCGACATAGGTGGGTTGGGTGATCTAAAGACCGTTCCACACCGCCGAGGCAGCGGCGCCAGCACCGTAGGCTTCGGATGCTGGCCGTCGCTGAAGGCTTTGCCGCCGCTAGCGTGAGCAGTGTTGATAGGGGTTCCATCGCGAGCACTTTCTGCGATCAGGCCACAGTAAGGGGTGACTGCTACGTTACCTAGGTGATCGAGCAGTACCGCGAATCCGCTTTGCCGCTCTCAATGTTCGGGTAGGGATTACGCAGGGATTCTAAGGTTGAGAATCGTAGCAGCGTACGCACCGGGCAACCGAAGGATTAGGCGCATTCTCCGATTTATTCACCGTAACCGGCGTGGAACCTGACACGTTTTAGGCCTTGAGCAGGAGTTTTTTTAATTTGGAAGGCGATTTTTCCGACGCCTAATCTTCAGTTGTCGTCGATCTGCTCCTGAGAGGACCTCCTCCTGTCTGTAGCGTATGTCTAAGGCCCGGACTGGCCATCCGGAGCTAACACAACTACCAACGCGCCGACCATCTCGCTGCATTCGGGAAAAGCATGCCGGTGTCGACGAAAGGCCGTCTCATCAGCCGTAACAAGAGGAATCCATGACGGCTGCCCTGGCCGCGCTGGGCAAGCCCGCCTAGAATGACGGGTCCGCAGAGGCGCCTAAATCCAGTGCAACCTTTTGCGGCAGGGAGCCTCATGTTCACCACGACAGACCCGAACGACTAGCAGATGATCCACGTGCTAAAAAAGGATAGCTGCAAATTTGATGCCACGCTGCTGCATAGGCTTGGCTCTGCTTGCACAACCGTTTTTGCCAGAATCGCCTGCTTTGACCGTAATGGCACATTATTCGGCTATGGGTTACAACTCTCTTCTACAGCCAAGCACGCTGCAGTCTGCGCACACGACGTAATTATCGTCGTCCTGTACGGCATCATTCCTAACGGGAAAAAAATGGATGACGTACAAAATGCTTTGTTTTTGAGCGGTCAGTTCAGTACTCGAAATTACTTATACTGCATATTTCATCGGAAACATCATTTACTTTTGAGCTTTTTAGGCCGTTTATATAGAGCCGTGCATGGGCGGGCACTAATCATCCTGGTTCAACGGTTAATTTGGTGCAAAGATAGTTTCAGTGCTAATAAAAGAATGATAGCAACCTTTACGAACAGCTATTCTCGTATTGAGGCCTAACGATGATCTCCTATTCGCAGTGCGGTGAAGATATTTACTTGGATAGATGCTTTAAAGGTAAGAAGAGCGGATTTTACATAGATATTGGAGCTAGTCACCCTGTGACAAGTAATCCGGCATATCATTTTTATCAAATGGGATGGTCAGGGATTAATGTAGAACCTACCCCATTCCGCCTCTCTGAGCTTAAACGTGGCCGGCCGCGGGATATAAATTTAGGATGCGCTATTTCCAATAGGAAAGGGGTTTCAAGTTTCAACATAACGGCTAGCGCAGATCATATTTCTTCGCTCGGTAAAATAAGCGATGACTTGGTCTTGTCTCATAATTGCTCTGTCAAACAGATTCAAGTTGAGGTTATGTCGCTTGCGGAGCTGTGCGAGCAATACGTCAGCGGTGATATAGATTTTTTAAAAGTAGATGTAGAAGGTTCTGAGCACGACGTGCTAATCGGGGCAAACTGGAAAAGATGGCGTCCGAAGGTAGTATTAGTAGAATCTGTCGATGCTGCTACCGGAGAGCCAAATTGGGATTTTTGGGAGCATATCCTACTTGAAAATAAGTATATTTTTGCTTTTTTTGATGGTGTAAATAGATATTACGTCGCGACGGAGCACGCAGACTTGTTAAGCTGTTTCAATAGTCCAGTAAATCCTTTCGATGGCGCTAACGTCTACAGTTCATATGGCTCGCCATTGCGTGACACTAGACATCCAGATCATATGTGGTCTATGAATTTTGCCAATGTCTTATTGGCATCAGCTTCTATCGAGAGTGACGATCACCTATTCAAAGCGCTTACCTGGGATCTATTGGCCGAAGAGTTATGTGCGCCTGCAGATAAGCACGGTATTGATCTAGCATTCAAGCGGATTTTGAATAGGCTGCCTTCGGCAGCAGATTACAAACATTGGGAAAATGAAGAGCATTTGCCCTTGTGTCTGCTTTATAAGATCTTAGTGTCAGGTGAAGAGTTTAGGCTGAAAAGAACTAGAGTCTCTTCTTTTTCGGTTTGGCGGACGTTTGAATAGCTTTAGCAAGGTAGGAGGTTAGAAGTGAATTTTCTGAAAAGGCAAATAATAAAAGTGCTTGACTATGTCGCCTACAAAGTAGCTAGTCAAATTAGGCTAGATGAGACTATAAAAACGGCGGTAGATCTAAGTTTTGTAGCTGTAACTGATAAAATGTCCGCGCTTTCTTCAGAAACAAAAAATATAGATCTCAAGGTTGATGCTCTAAATAGAAGGCGAGAAGTTATTAGTATCAGCGACACGGAGTTGCTAGTTAAGACCGACTATGGCGGATGGCTGCTGGTTCCCTCCTATAATATCGACGTAGGTATAGGTGTTGTTCGAGATGGCGGTATTGAACCATGGACCAAAGCCCTGGTAGGCAGCATTTTAAAGCCCCATGATACTTATATAAATATTGGTGCGAATTTCGGGTATTATGTTTGCTATGCCGCTGCACTCGTTGGTAGGCAGGGGAAAGTAGTGGCATTTGAGCCAAATCCATATGTTATGAATTATTTGCATAGGTCAGTTTATTGGAGCGGCTTTCCAGATATCGTTGAGCTATACCTATTAGCTGCTTACGATAGTAAGTGCTATCTGAATTTCGGTTTTAACCCGCATTATATGGGGAATGGCAACGTTTTTGCTCGCGGACGTAAGCCAGATTTTCAAAGTTGCTTAATAAATTCTTTCACCCTTGCCGAGATTGTTAATCCGGAAGGGAAGATTGTTGTTGGTGACCATCCAGGAACATTTCCATTAGAGGTCCAAGCGGACAGCCTGGATAATATTTTTAAAGATCGGGAAGGCGATGCAGTAAAATTACTTCATATCGATGTGGAAGGTGCTGAAGCTTTTGTTTTAAAAGGCGCCAAAGAAGTATTAGAAAATAATCCGACCATGCATATCATTTGTGAGTTCGATCCCAAGACCCTTAAGGATGAACGAAAAGACTTGGTTGTTTCTACGTTCCAGTCGCTAGTGGACTTGCAAGGATATACAGCTTATCGTGTGGCTCCAGAGATCTGGAATGGTAGTAATCCACCCTTGGAAAAGATAGATATAAAAAACCTTTCACAACTGCCTCATGGTGATCTTTATTTTGAGCCAAAAGGAGAAATTCTTTGAACAGCGGAAGTACCTTAAGGCGGGAAATCTCTGCCTTCTTCAAATTGTCATACGTTTGGAAGTTATTATCTATACAGGACGTAAAGGCTAGGTATAAAAGATCCGTTCTTGGCCCTTTTTGGTATACAATCACGACAATTCTTTTTGTCGCTGGCTTGGGATTGGTCTATTCTAGATTATTTAAGTTGAACTTGGTTGAGTACCTGCCGTATCTATCAGTTGGTATAATTGTTTGGACGTTCATTATCACGTTGTTGAATGAAGGTGCCAACTCAATTATAGGCGCTGGCCATATTATAAAGCAGATCAGCATGCCTTTATATGTTCATGTTTTGCGGGTTGTATTCCGTAATTTTGTCATATTCATGCATAGTTGGGTGGTTCTTATCCCATTACTGATTTGGTATAATACTCTTACAGTCGCGGGCCTTATATTTTCAATTTTCGGATTATTGGCTTTGCTATACTGTCTTACCCCTTTTGTGTTATTGCTTGCCTTGTTATGCGCCAGATATCGTGATTTCTTGCCAATGGTATCAAGTGCACTTCAATTGCTTTTTTTCATTACGCCGGTAATGTGGCAGCCGCATCAGTTAGAGGATCTAGCTAGAGTTATTCACTTTAATCCTTTCTACTATCTAATAGCTATTGTACGTGAGCCAATGCTAAATGGCTATTTTCCTTCTGATGCCATGGTGTACACATTATGCCTTGGGTCGTTCCTCTGGATCTCGTCATTCATAGCACTTTCTATGAGCTATAAAAGAATTGCGTACTGGTTGTGATATGACAGAAATAAGCTTAAAAAATGCGGTGGTCGATTATCCGGTAATGGACGTATCAAACCGGTCTTTCAAAAAGCAGGCTTTGTCGTGGGTTACTGGAGGTGCAATTTCTACCCGCCGGGGTGAGCAAGTTCATGTGCGAGCTCTTGATAATATAAATCTAGAGATTGCTCCTGGAGATAGGGTTGGACTTTTAGGGCACAATGGCTCTGGCAAAAGTACATTATTGAAACTTTTGGCCGGTGTGTATCATCCCACTCAAGGCGAAGTCTACGTCTCAGGAAAAATCACCTCTCTGTTAGATTTGACTCTCGGAATGGAGCCAGAGTCATCTGGTTACGAGAATATTTTTCTAAGAGGTGTTCTTCTTGGGATAAGACCCAACGAGATCAAAGCAGTGGTTGAGGAAATAGCGGATTTCTCTGGCCTTGGTGATTACCTTAATTTCCCTATCAGAACGTATTCTTCAGGAATGCTTGTTCGACTAGGTTTCGCAATATCAACTGCGTTCCCTGCCGACATTATCTTAATGGATGAATGGTTAGGTGTAGGTGATGCGGATTTTCAGAAACAGGCAAACCTCAGGCTTAAGCAAATGACAGAAAACGCCGCTATTCTCGTATTGGCGTCACATTCAGACTCCCTAATCAAAGAGGCCTGCAATAGAGTCGTTCGCCTAGAGCATGGTGTTGTTGTCGAAGACAGATCATTTGGGAGATCTTTGTGAGAATAGCAATAGTTTCTACGTATGGTATCGAATGCGGAATCGCTAGATTTACTGACGTTTTGAAAAATGGTTTGAGTAAGGTGCCTGAGATAGAGGTTGAGGTATTTGATCTGCCGCCGCATGAGCTGAAGAGGAGCTTTGGCGCTACAAAAGCTGGAGCTAATGTTTTCATAGAAAGTCTCTGCAAAAAACTGAGAGGTTTCGACGCTGTTTCTGTTCAATGCGAATATAGTATTTTTGCTGATACGTTGACTGATTCGGTTGAACGGTTAAAGAAAGTTTTGTTAGCCAATGGCAATACAACTTTGACTCTTCATACGGTAATCAGTCGATCGACATCATCAGATTTTAATAGGCCACCTATTGTTCAGTGGCTGTCGCATCCTCGGCGAGCTTTGTCTAATTTTCTTTCAAATAGGCAGCATACTATACCGGCTATAGTTGAGGCCGATTTGTTAGGTTTTTGTAAGGACAAGAAGATAAAGCTAATCGTGCATACGAAAACCACACGCGATATTCTTAAGTATAGATTTAAAATTGATAATGTAGATTGTCATCCGCTTTGCTATAATAGCGCTGAAAGTCTTTCTGGATTCAATCACGACAGTTGTCGGGCTGAGATTATTGCCAGATACAAATTTGAATATACAGATAAGCTAATCGGTGTCTTTGGGTTCTTTGGTCATTATAAGGGATTCGATTATGCAATAAGAGGCTTGTCACGCATGGGCGATGAATATAAATTGCTTATTTATTCAGGTCTTCATCCAAATAGCATTCGGCATTCGGACACTAGTCAAATTGATAGCTTAGTCGAATTAGCAAAAAAACTTAACGTTTTAGATAAAGTCTTTTTTATGGGCAGTGTCGATGATGTTAGTTTATATAAGGCTATTGCAGGTGTTGATTATTGTTGGTTGCCTTATCGAGAGGTCGGGCAGGAAGCTTCCGCTATTTGTAGCGAGGTTGCTGAGCTTTCGCGTAGAATGATCATATCACGAAATTTCGCATTTTCGGATTATATGAACTTTGGTCTTAGAGAAGATTACGAGTTCTTTGAGATAGGGAATATTGAAGAGCTTAAATTTAAAACTCACCTATATGACACTTTAAACCCTAAAGAACATGACGTGTCCCCTGGGATTGATTTTTTGTCAAAGCAATCGAGCTTTTATTTAGAGAATTTGAAGAGGACTCCAGTGTGAAAAAAGCGATTATTACTGGTATCACCGGGCAAGATGGCGCCTACCTCGCCCAACTGCTGCTGGAAAAAGGCTACACGGTCTATGGCACCTATCGCCGTACCAGCTCGGTCAACTTCTGGCGCATCGAAGAAGTGGGTGTCGCCGGCCATCCCAATCTGCATCTGGTCGAGTATGACCTCACCGACCTGTCCGCCAGCATCCGCCTGCTGCAGACCACCGAAGCGACCGAGGTGTACAACCTGGCGGCCCAGAGCTTCGTGGGCGTTTCCTTCGACCAGCCGGTAACCACCGCCGAAATCACCGGCGTCGGTCCGGTGAACCTGCTCGAAGCCATCCGCATCGTCAATCCGAAGATCCGCTTCTATCAGGCATCCACTTCGGAGATGTTCGGTAAGGTCCAGGCGATTCCGCAGATCGAGAGCACGCCTTTCTATCCGCGCAGTCCCTACGGCGTGGCCAAGCTCTATGCCCACTGGATGACCATCAACTACCGCGAGTCCTACGGCATCTTCGGCACCAGCGGCATTCTCTTCAACCACGAATCCCCGCTGCGCGGCCGCGAGTTCGTGACCCGCAAGATCACCGACAGCATCGCCAAGATCAAGCTGGGCAAGCTGGACGTGCTGGAGCTGGGCAACCTCGATGCCAAACGCGACTGGGGCTTCGCCAAGGAATACGTCGAGGGCATGTGGCGCATGCTGCAGGCCGACAAGCCGGACACCTATGTACTGGCCACCAACCGCACCGAGACCGTGCGTGACTTCGTCAGCCTGGCGGCCAAGGCCGTGGATATCCAGCTGGAGTGGAAGGGCGAAGCGGACAAGGAAGAAGGCTACTGCACCCGTAGCGGCAAGAAGGTCGTGGCCGTGAATCCGAAATTCCACCGTCCCGCTGAAGTGGATCTGCTGATCGGCGATCCCGAGAAGGCCAAACGTGAGCTGGGTTGGGAGCCCAAGACCACCCTGGAGCAGCTGTGCCAGATGATGGTCGAGGCTGATCTGCGTCGCAACGAACAAGGCTTCTCGTTCTAACTAAGGGGATAGGCATGCCAACCGCTCTGGTCACAGGCGCATCGGGCTTCACGGGACGCTATCTGATCCAGGCGCTCAAGGCGCGGGGATTTAAGGTAGTCGGATTCGGTAGTGGTACTACCGATGCGGATGTCACCCTGGCATGCGATCTCACCGACAAGGCGGCGGTCGTCGCTGCCGTAGCTCAGGTGCAACCAGACTGGGTCATCCATCTGGCGGCGCTGGCCTTTGTTGGGCATGCCGACCAGGAAGCCTTCTATCGGGTGAACCTGTTCGGCACCTTGAATCTGCTGGAGGCGCTCGGTGCTCTCGAGCGTCAACCCCAGCGGGTGCTGATTGCCAGCAGCGCCAACATCTATGGAACTCCCGGCATCGAAGTGATCGATGAGTCGGTTTGTCCGGCACCGGTCAATCACTACGCCTGCAGCAAGCTGGCCATGGAGCATATGGTCGCTACCTGGTACGACCGTCTGCCCATCGTCGTCACCCGGCCCTTCAACTACACCGGGCCAGGGCAAGACGAGCGCTTTCTCATCCCCAAGATCGTGGGCCATTTCGCCCGTGGCGAACGGGTGATCGAGCTGGGCAACCTGGACGTGAGTCGGGATTTCTCGGATGTTCGCGATCTGGCGCAGGCTTACTTGGGGCTGCTAGACAGCGACCATCGTGCCAGTCCCGTCAACGTCTGTTCGGGCAAGGCAACGGCGCTACGCGCCATCATCGAGTTGATGGAGCGGATCGCCGGTTACTCGATAGAGGTCCGGGTCAACCCGGCCTTCGTTCGGGCTAACGAGATTCCGACGCTCCGTGGCAGTGACGCACGCCTGCGCAAGATCGTGGGTGCCAGGGAACTGATCTCGCTGGAGCGGACGCTCGAAGATCTGTACAGGTCTTTGAGGAGCGTCCGTTGACGGCATTGAAAGTCGGACTGGGCAGCACGGTCTGGTCTTCTGGGGTAGCCAAGGGGCATCTCGACGGGATCGGCATCTATACCCAGTCCTTGTCCCAAGCATTCACCAGCCGCTCAGACGTCCGGATTCGTCCCTACACCTTTGGCGTAGATACCCCGCCTCTGGGGTGCGGCGTACCTGTCAGCCTGGCACCGCACTTCCCCAAGTTCGTCCTGAAGAACGCGCTGCTGGGTGCTGATCGCGAGGTCGACCAGCGCCTGGCGAACGAAGTCGATATCTTCCACGCGCCCGATCATCACATTCCTCGGCTCAAGAATGTGGCGATGGTGGCCAGCGTGATGGACCTGATTCCGCAGATTCATCCCGAGTGGGTCACGCTCAAGCTGCGCAGATTGAAGAACTGGCTGTTCAACCAGAGCGTGGGCTGGGCCGATCAGGTCATCACCATCTCGGAGTACAGCAAGAGAGACATCGTCAGGCTGCTGGGTATTGCGGAGGAGCGAGTGCATGTCACACCGCTCGGCGTGAATGGGCACTACTTCGCCCGGCAATCCGACGTCGTGCGCCACGAGGTGCTACACAAGCATGGCTTGGAGCCAAGCTTCTTCCTCTTTGTCGGTACGCTGCAACCGCGCAAGAATCTTGCGGCTGTCCTTGCCGCTCATGCCCAGCTACCCGAGACGTTGCGCAAGCAGCATCCCCTGGTTGTCGTCGGGCGCAATGGCTGGCGTGTCGAGACCCTGGTCGAGGAACTGCGTGCTCTGGAGGCTAGAGGCGAAGGGAAATGGCTGGAGTATCTACCACAGGAGGAAGTTATCGCGCTACTGCAGAGTGCGGCGGCCCTGGTATTTATGTCGTTGTTCGAAGGCTTTGGTCTGCCGGCTATTGAGGCCTTCGCCGCGAGGTGTCCCGTGATCTGCTCCAATACGACATCGCTGCCGGAAGTAGTCGGCGATGCGGCCTTGCAGGCTGATCCGCAAGAGCCCAAGGCCATTGCCCAGGCGATGCTGGAGGTACTCGACGATCCTTTGGCAGCACGCCAGCGTGTAGATGAGGGTGAACGCCGCGCGCGCGATTACACCTGGGATGCCTGCGCTTCTCGGACTCTCGAGGTTTATCGCTTAGCCGTTCAAGGCCGTTGAGTAGAGTACTAGCGCTTTTGCATAACGGTGCATGGACGACACCGAGATCAGAAAAGCATATCTATATGAATTGGCTGTCCCTGCGAGACACTATATATGGTGAATCAATATAGTTTACCTTTCTTGAAGCATAACGGTTGAAGAGGGATTATCTTATGCAGGTCTCTAGCTCTTCATTTTAAGCGATTCGGGGAAGTGGAAAGGAAGGTTTTTGAAACTTCCGTGGCTTGTCATGGCTTATTATTCTAAGACATATTATATTTAGGCAAATCAAATTAGGTTGATTTTATATATCAATCATGAGTATCAAGCGCCTTGATATGGCGCTGGGGTCTGGCATATACCTGTGTCTGCGATGTATCCTTTTTGCTACCCGTGGAACCATCGAAATCAATCGCTAAATGTGACTAGTCGCAATCTTCGTAGGCGTGTCTGATCCTGCTGCGCGAAGCGATATGATAGATGAGTTATCAATCGGGATCGTATGTAATTTATAAGTAAATATCTATACCTTGGAATGACCTCATTTGGTGATTTACCGGTTTTCTTTTATATGACTATAGAGAGCCGCGCTTTCAAAATCGATATCTATAATAGCCGTCTTTTTTGTAGGTTTTAATTAATTTTATCCTTTCTTTCCTTGCATTATAAAGGCTTCAAGTTCCGCCTTCGATCGATTTGGCTAAGTTTATTTGCTGAACTTTCTTGGTTTTTATTTGTCACCTTTAATGCGATCCATCGATACACTCAGATAATTATTGCTACTAGATACTGATTTCCTGCGGATGAATGCGGTCGTAACAGGGGTATTGCCTTGATCCAAAATATTCCGTTTAAAGCAACCATTCTGTTTTTATTCTGCATAGTCGCCAATGACGTACGGGCTATGCCAATGGTAGGGCTGAACTTTTCTGGAGCAGGGTTTGCTGGGAACATAATTCCGGGTATCAATAATAAGAATTATATATTTCCTACTGAGTATCATTTTAGCAGTTGGAGTGCTCGAGGCGTCAAATTAATTAGATTTCCTATACTTTGGGAAAGGCTTCAGCCAGCGTTAGGGGGAGAGTTTGATTCAAGCTATGCTCAATTAGTAGATGGCGTTTTTTATTATGCCAATAAATATAATATGAAAGTGATTCTGGACCTACATAACTATGCTAGGTATAGGGGCGCAGTAATTGGTACTGGTGATGTTTCCTATGCTAGCTTTAGGGATGTAACCACAAAGATTGCGAGAAGGTGGTCGCGTGAGCCTGCTTTATATGGGTACGACATTATGAACGAACCCCATGATGCGACGGCGTACTGGCCAAAAGCAGCACAGTATGGAATTGACGGTATAAGGACTTTCGATTCAGTACATAAAATATTTATTGAAGGTAATGGTTGGGCGGAAGCCACACGATGGCCTCAGTGGAACGATTCTTTATTGTCTCTGCAGGATCCGGCAGGAAATTTAATATATGAAGCTCATGTTTATTTTGATGAGGGAGGTGGCGGTAATTATGCAAACGCCGACCCCTCAAGTCTTGATGCTATGTATGGCGTTAATCGAGTAAAGCCATTTATTGAGTGGCTTAAAAAAAACAATAAAAAGGGTTATATAGGAGAATTTGGCGTACCAGATAACCATTCCCATTGGATAACTATTATGGATAATATGTTGGGATATTTGAGAGATAATTGTATTCCGTCGACATACTGGGCTGCCGGACCCGGATGGGGAAGCTATAATCTATCTGTAGAACCAGTTGGGGCACAGGAGAGACCGCAGTGGGCTACATTAAGGAAATATTTGGACGCTGATGGATGCTCAGAAATCGGTCCTAGATCTGGAGCACCCGTTCTTTTGTCAGCGAGTTCTTCCAGCACTCAACTATATTTGAAGGCGGCTGACAGTAAACAAGGTCAGGCTCAGTTAAACCTTATACAGCAGCTTTACCTCTTGTACTTAGGCCGCCCAGCAGATGCACAGGGATTGGCATTTTGGAGAGACGCCTTAGCTGACGGCCGAATTGATACTAAAGGCATTGTTAAAGAATTCTCGAAAACCCCTGACTATTATCGAGCATATGGAGCGCTGTCCGCAGATGATTTCGTGAGGCAGGTTTTTTTTAATGTCCTAGGACGGGATCCTTCTCCAATTGATGTTGTTTTTTGGAAATCGAAAATAGATTCTGGAGAAGTAGGTAGGGACTTATTTATATTTGTACTTTTAAATAGCCTTGGATCAGCCGATCTTAGGAATATAGAAGCATTAACTCAGGGGGCATATTGTGCGACCCAAGCAACTTATTTGCCAACAAAAGCAAACATTCTTCAGCTTTACATTATTGAACGAATATATGTTGGTTATCTGAATAGAGCTGCAGACAGAGTCGGTTTAATTTTTTGGGGTGATGCTATTGTAGACAACCGTACTACAATAGATGGAATGCTGAGTAGCTTTTCAACAACAGCAGAATACGCAAGAGATTTTGACGGCACATTAGATGAATTTGTGAGTAGAGCATTCAAGCGTGTTCTTGCACGCGATGCATCAAGCGTAGATATTGTTTTTTGGAAAGGTCTGATAGAGAAGAAGCAGATCTATCAGTATAATCTGATCTATAGCATTATTAACAGCCTGAGTGGGGCAGATGCTGTTGAATTTAATAGACGTGTGAATAATGGATTTTGTTTGATCCAGTAATCTTTAAGTTCAGTCGCGTATATTATTTTCGTCTTTATTTATATTTATTATATGCGCGTTTGAGAATCCGTTTGATTCAGTAGCAGATAGCTTCAATATTGGGTTTTGCTGCACGCATGTCATTAAGGTTTAACTGGATTTCATCCTTTAAATATAGGGCAGCAATTCTTTATATAGGTTTGAGTGTTGCTAAAAAGATGTCGCTAAATAGCTAATGAAAGGCCACTACCTCTTTGCCATTATTAATAATTAGAATATTTATCTGTGTGATCTGTACAGTGACATATCAATAACTTGAAAATCAGTTAAATATCGCAACATTATATTTACAATAAATGACAGTTTCGAAGCGTGGCTTGATAGAGCTTTGCTAGGTGATAAACTTAGATGTGCTGCGGACATTGTGTACCTGTAAATCGTGCCTCTTCATGCTAGTGGCGGACGGTGCAAGCGTCTTAGGCTCTGTACGAAAAATCTGAGCGATTTAAATTGTCGCCATGACAGGCTGGAGGGCCGCATGGCAAAGCGTTACGAACTCCCGGATGAAGCATGGGAGCTGATCGAAGATCTTGTTTCGCCCGAGCAGAAGAGGGGGCGGCCACGTAGTAATGACCTGCTGATGCTCAATGGCACCTTCTGGATCCTGTGTTCAGGTGCCGCCTGGCGCGACCTACCTGAGCGGTTCGGCCCCTGGTCCACGTTGTATCAGCGGCTTCGTGACTGGCGAGATGACGGTACGTTTGATCGGGTTCTCGAGCGCTTACACGTTCGCTTGAATCAGGAGGGGCTGATTGACCTGGACACCTGAGGGCCAGAAGAACCGGTAGACCATGCGCTGGGGCGCAGCAGAGGTGGCCTGACCACCAAGATCCGCATGATTTGCGACGCCAACGGCGTCCCCCTACGCTTTATGTTGTCGCCGGGTCACCCCAGCGACATCTCCCATGCTCAGGCACTTCTGGATCAGGTGCGCATCCCCAGCAAGCCAGGCCGCCCCGCAAGCGCTGCCGCTGGTTGCTGGCAGACAAGAGCTACGATGCCGAGCACTGGCGCCAGTACTGCGACCATTACCGAATGAGACCTGTGATTCTGCGGCGAACGATGAAACGCAAGCCCAAGCCGGGACTGCCAAGGCTGTTCGACCGTCCGAAATACCGGCAGCGCAACATCATCAAGCGGATGTTTGGCTGGCTGAAAAAGAGTCGCAGGATTGGCACTCGCTACGACAAGCTGGCAAAAATTTTCGCTACGATGGTCACGCTGCGCTGCCTACGCCAGTAATTTTCGTACAGAGCCTAGCATATCGTCAGCCAACTAATTACGCATGTGGAGGCGCGATGCGGCGAATACGAGGCTATTACATCGATGGGCGCATAAGTGCCTCGCGGTAAACCTTTAACAAATTGATAGCCATAAATTCACTGCGAAAATGCGTATTGAAGCGTTCCCGCGCAGCATTCCCATACCGAGTCCGTAGATCGACACTCTGCCAAAGCTTTATTAGCCCCTGACGTACAGCCAAGGAGTCTGGCGCGACGCCTAGTCCGGTTTTTTCATTAATATTGATTTCGCTCATTCCCGATCCTATCTCGCAACTGAGCATGGGCTTGCCGTACATGGCCGCTTCTAGAAGCGCCATACCGAAGGCTTCAGAACGCAGGTGCGAAGGGAAGACGAAACTCTCGCAACCTGCGTAAAGAGCCGCTAAATTTTCTTCCGTCTGCCGGCCTAAGAAGTGACAGTTCGTAAGCTCAAGTCGCTCGCATTGCATTTGTAGCGCATCGCTTTCTGGACCAGCACCTACGATAGCCATCGGATAATCCAAGCCTCGTAAGGCTTCAAGTAGCAGATGTAGCCCTTTGTAGTAGCGTAGAACCCCCACGAACAAAAAATATCTTTGCCCGAGTCGCTGTTTCCATTCCGCGATACGCTCCTGCTCTGGCGATGGATAGCTAGCGGGGTCTAGACCGTAGGGGATAACGCGAACCTTGTCACCCAGACGCTGCAGCATCGCACTTGTCTGGCGATAGGGTTCTGTCGCCGCAATTACGCAGGCTGCTTTATCCAGGAACTGCCGCATTAATGGCGCATATAACTTGAGCAAATTACGCTGCTTAACTATATCTGAATGGTAACTCACCACATAGGGTCTTCCTGTGCGAACCAGGAGTTGTAACACATCCATGAAGGGCCATGGAAAATGGAAATGCACTAGATCTGCCGTGTGAGCCTCTTCGGCAAAGGCTTTGAACGCTCCCAAGGATAGTCCTGTAGAAGCCACATCAAAATCCTGGCGCACGCGACGCACAGTAATGCCATCTACTTCGACGCGCTCCGGCACTGGGTGCTTGCTGAGCGTCAGTATGCGATTGTCAACGCCGAGCCCTTTGGTTGCCAAGCACATCTGTCGTATGACGTGCTCAATACCGCCATGGGTGTCGGGAAGGTAGGTTTTGAAAACATGCAGAACGCGCACGGCAGAAACCTTCTTAAAAAGATATACCCTACCACATCCTTGGAAGATACTTAAGGAGCTTGTGATGAGCTAAGCCTTTAGAACAAATTTTCAAAAATTCCTTTCACGATATTGCATTGGCTTTCAGTTAGTTAGTAGGTGAGTGCGGGCGTTTCACGTTGACAATGAAAGCGGAGGCCTATTAGTTAATAAAGATTTGAGCATGACCGTTTAATATTAATTTTTATTCAGCTAAAATACTGGCAGTCGCAGGTTGGGTCAAAGGAAAACGAAGCGGTTTCATGGAGGCAAGATGCGATCGAGTTTTCAGATTTTTTGCCTTTTCCCGATTTTCATTTTGCAGTTTTTGCCTTTGAGGGTTCTATTTTAGGCGAAAATCCATTAATTTAATACTATCTGATATATTGGCCATACAGGGGGTAATGGTGATTATTGGTTTTAAATCTATCTAGATAGAAATGCAAAGCTCTAATTGCGGAGTAGTACTCCTGAAAGGCCGAGTGTTTAGGTGGTGCCTTAGTTGTTAGGCAATATCGATAATGGCTCGGCTTTGATAGAGATGGCTATAATCTTGGCGTCAGAGTGAGGCTATGGTTTGTGTATTTATTGAGTGCGGGCTTGAGGTTCTAGTTTGATTGGTGTCAAAGGATGCCTGGTGTTTTATATGTATAACATTATCTAAAGGTTGTGGCTCGTAACGCTTGCCTGGTAAAATTGGATATCATTTAGTTTTGATGAATATCAATTTTTCAATTAAGGCTGCATCTATAAGATTGCTATAGTAGTTAAACTGGCTGGTGAGCAATGATGAATAGTGAAGCGGCAGAGCTAAAAAGTGCTTTATTTTCATTGAGAGAAAGCTTTTTCTATATAGGGTTCTTTAGTTTTTTTGTGAATCTTCTATTGCTGACTCCGTCTTTCTATATGTTGGAAGTCTACGATCGTGTTGTCAGTAGTCGAAGTGAGGTAACTCTTGTTATGCTTACGCTGATTGCTGTTTTTATGATTATAGTTTATGGGGTCTTAGAGTGGGTTCGTTCGCGGATGATGATCCGAATTTCCACAAAGCTAGACCTAATGCTCAGCGAGCGCGTTTTTAATGCTAGCTTCAAGCAGGCATTAGCTAATAACGGATTAGGCATTTCGGCGCAGCCAATGAGCGATTTGGCGGGTTTGAGGCAATTTCTCACAGGAAGCGCCTTGTTTGCATTTTTTGATATTCCGTGGATTATCGTTTATATAGGACTGATGTACTATTTTCATCATTGGTTTGGGTGGTTAACTGTCATTGGCGCGCTAATTGCGGTGATGTTTGCTGTTTTTAATGAGTGGGCGATAGGCAAGAATCTTTATGAGGCTAACAAGGAAAATAGCGTGGCGTTGGGTGCGTTTAGCGCGAGTCTGCGTAACGCCGAAGTCATTAGTTCAATGGGAATGTTGCCAAGCTTACTAGGCCGCTGGAAGTTGCGTGGATATAGGGTTTTGTCTCTACAAGCTCATGCGAGTGAAAAAGGCGGCGCCATCTCAAATGCCTCGCGAACATGGCGGATAATGCTTCAGTCTTTTATACTAGGCCTCGGCGCTTTTCTAGCTATCAATAATGAAATTACCCCTGGCTTAATGACTGCTGCATCAATTTTGGTCGGACGCGCTTTGGCTCCTATCGATAATATGATTGGGAATTGGCGGGGATTCGTAGCCGCTCGCGGTCAATACAGCCGTCTCAGCGCACTGCTACAGCAAATTCCGGTAGATCCTGAGCACATGCCTCTCCCAATTCCCCAAGGCGATCTTTCTGTAGAACAGATCATAATAACGCCGCCAGGTGCTCAGGCTCCGGTAATTAGAGGTATTAGCTTTCGAGCACCTCCTGGCGCCTCGGTAGGGATTCTGGGGGCCAGTGCTGCGGGTAAATCTACTCTGGCTCGTGCGTTGCTTGGCGTTTGGCCGACACAGAGTGGCAAGGTGCGTTTGGATGGAGCGGACATGTGCCTCTTGGATCGAGCCACGGTCGGCCCCTACCTCGGCTATCTCCCTCAAGATATAGAGCTATTCGAAGGCACAATTGCTGAGAACATCGCCCGGTTTGGCGACGTTGATGCGACTAAGGTAGTCGAGGCTGCGAAGCTGGTTGGCGTACACGAGATGATTCTGCGTCTTTCTCAAGGCTACGACACGGTGATCGGTGCCTATAAAGGTGTTCTTTCAGGTGGCCAGCGTCAACGCATTGCGCTTGCGCGTGCTATCTACGGCGATCCTAAGCTGGTGGTGCTCGATGAACCCAATTCTAATCTGGATGACGTTGGGGAGCGTGCTTTGGGTGAAGTGCTCGAAAGGCTCAAGCAAAAGGGCACCACCCTTTTCATCATTACTCATAGAGCAGGCGTGCTTGCTTATGTGGACAGCCTCTTAGTGCTAAGTGAAGGCCAAATCGCGATATCCGGCGCGCGCGACCAAGTACTTACCCAGTTGAAAGCGCAACAGGCGAGCGCGCCCCAGTCTGTGTTGATTCCTAAGTCGGCCACGCCAGTACCACCTCCGTCTGGTAGTTCTGAAAAGGGACCCGCATGAAGGACGTCTTCTCGGAGGCAGAAGCTCATGGCCTCAAGGTCAGCGACGTACCGATACGTCGGCTGGGCTTGTTAATTCTGTTGGTAGTATTTGGGATTGGCGGTGGCTGGGCAGCCCTGGCACCGCTTAATAGTGCAGCCGTTGCCACAGGTTTGGTGGCGGTAGACAGCTACCGCAAGTCGGTCCAACACCTGGAAGGCGGTATCGTCCGCGAGGTGCGGGTACACGACGGCGACGACGTCAAGGCTGGGGACGTGCTGATTGTCCTGGACAGTACCCAGGCGGGTTCGGAACTGGAGGCGACCCGTGGTCAGTTGATCGCCGCCCAAGCGCAGGAGGCCCGGCTCATCGCCGAGCGGGACGGCGTCAATGACATCATCTTCGGCGCGAGTGACTTTCCAACCGCAGACAAACGTGTGCAAGAAGCTCGCGCCAGTGAACGGCAGATCTTCTTGGCCGGTCGCGATGCGCGCCGTGGTGAGATCGACGTTCTGAAGAATCGCGCCGCAGAACTCGAACAGCAGATTCGGGGCTATAACGAGGTGATCGCCAGCAAGGTGAGTCTGGCCAAATCCTATGCCAGCGAGATTAAGGATCTCACCGGGTTGCTGAAGGAGGGCTTCGTCAGCAACGAGCGTCTTCGTGACCAAGAACGCAATCTCTCCCGTCTGCAGGCGGAGATCGCTGATCAGCGCTCCGCTATCGCCCGGGCCAAGGTCCAGATCGGCGAGACGCGGCTGCAGATCCTGCAGACCACTCAGAAATTTAAGTCTGACGTGGCCAGCCGGCTGGCTGACGCTCAGTCGCGAATCTACGAGGCGCGCGAGCGGGTAGGCGCCTTGCAGGACAAGTTCAACCGTACCGAGGTCAAGGCACCCGTTAGCGGTATGGTGATGAATCTGGCTGTACATACCATCGGAGGCGTCGTGCAATCGGGCACCAATCTGCTCGATATCGTGCCAGATGCCGCCAAGCTCATCGTCGAAGTACACATCGAGCCCAAGGATATCGACCGGGTAGAATTGGGAACCAAGGCCGAAGTTCGTTTCAGTGCCTTCAGTAACGCCACCACGCCCATCATCGAAGGCGAATTAGTCTATGTGTCAGCGGACCGGATTATCAACGAGCGCGACGGTACGCCTTACTACCTGGGCCGGGTAAAGCTGACCGACCAGGGTAAGAAAGATTTGGGCCACCGGGAACTGGTCGCGGGCATGCCTGCCGACGTGCTGATCAACACCGGTTCGCGCACCATGCTGCAATACCTGCTCAAGCCAGCGCGCAATGCCATGGCTCGCTCGTTGATCGAGGAGTAGGGCAGCTATGAAAGGCAAATTCATTACGTTGGCGGTATTGCTAGGTTGCTGTCACTGGGCGCAGGCGCAGACAGTCGCCACATCCCAACCACAGGATTATGTCGATCTTTGGAAGCTTTATCAGGATAGCGCTGTGTCGGATCCGCGTATTCGTGGTGCCGAGGCTCAGGTGAAAAACCTGGAGGGCCAGGAGCGCTCCGCCTTCGGCCAGGTGCTGCCGCAGTTGAGCGGCGGAGCCTCGACCAGTCGAGTACGGCGTGAGGAGGGTATGCAGACCCTCAACTACAACGGCGAAAGCTACAACCTGAGCCTGAGCCAGGCCCTCTACAACGCCGCGGCCTGGCGCGGTTTCAAACGCTATGAGCAGCTGACCGAGCAGTACCGTGCCCAATACGAGGATGCCAAGACCCAGTCGGCCGCGGACCTCGTACAACGCTATTTCGCCGCGTTGGCAGCTGAAGATACGCTCGAGCTGGTCACTGCCGAGCGAAAGGCGACGCAGCGCAACCTGGATCGTGCCCAGGCGCTGTTTGACAAGCAGATGAGTACCATTACCGACGTCCTGCAGATATCCGCCAAGGTGGATAGCCTGAAAACTCAGGAGATCGAGGCACGCAACCAGATCCAGGTGACCCGCGAGGCCCTGGGCGAACTGATCGGCCGTTCTGTCTATCAGCCGCTCAAGCGCCTCAACGAAAAAGCCCAGCTGGCCATGCCGCAAGGTGACGAAGAGCAGTGGGTGAGTTCGGCCGTGGCGAACAACCCTGCGCTTGGGGCCAAGCAGCGCGCCGTGGACGCCGCCAACTATGGTATCTCCGAGGCCAAGGCTGGCCATCTGCCGACCCTGAGCTTCAACCTCGGCGCCCAACGCAGCGACTTTGCCTATGACAATGTCATCGCCTCATCCGCGATCAATACCTACTCAGCCACGATCAGCGTGCAGATACCGCTCTATAGCGGCGGCTCGACCAGCGCCCGTGTCGCCAGCTCCTATGGCTCGCGCGACGCCGCCGAGCAAGAATACGAGTCGATCCGCCGTCAGGTGGTGAAGGAAACGCGTACGGCCTACATGAAGAGCGCTGCGGATTTGGCCAAGATTGGCTCTTCGCGTAATGCCCTGGACTCGGCGATCAAGTCCCGCGCCGCCAGTGAGCGATCGCTCAGCCTGGGCGTAGCGACCGCTGTGGATGTGCTCAACGCGGTGCAGCAGGAATACAGCGCACGGCGAGACTATCTGCAGGCGCAATACGACTTCGTCACCAATCAGTTGGTGCTGCTGCGCTGGAGTGGTGGCTTCCGAGATACCGATATCCAGAAGATCAACGGTTGGCTGGCTGTGCCTACCCCCGGTGAAGAGCGTAAGACCGGGGTGAAGGAGGGAGAGATCGTCAAAGGATGAGTGGAAGGCAATAGGGTTTGCATCCGCGCCCCCCCCCCAGCGTCTGCCACCTATTAGGGAGGCAGACGCTTTTCTATCTGAAAGAATTGCCCTGATTGTAGTATTTCACTACGAGATAGACAGGTTCGCTGTGTTATCAGGCGAAGCCTGGTCTAGTCCGAAGGAGATAGGTTGAACAGCTACGACCTCGGGCCACGCGCCACGGACACGCCGGTGCTATTAACCCTCGTAATACCGGTATTTAACGAGACGGAAGCCATTCCTTTCTTCCTGGAGCGAGTAGGGGCCGTCTTCGCGACACAGGCTGGAATCGAGCTCGAGTTTCTGTTCATCAACGATGGCAGTACCGATGCGACCTTGCAGACGCTGTTGGAATGCCAGCAGCGTGAGCGACGAATCCGAGTGCTGGATCTTAGCCGCAACTTCGGCAAGGAAGCGGCCATGACCGCGGGTCTCGAAGAGGCCCGCGGTCAGCTGGTCGTGCCGATTGACGTCGATCTCCAGGATCCACCCGAGGTGATCCTAGAGATGATTGCCAAATGGCGCGAGGGCTATGAAGTCGTTCTAGGACGACGCCTGAATCGCGACTCGGACTCCTGGGCCAAGCGTACCTCGGCCAATTGGTTCTACCGTCTGCACAACAAGATCGCCAATCCCCAGTTACCGGAGAATGTCGGCGATTTCCGCCTCATGGATCACTGCGTGGTGGAAGCGCTCAAGGAACTGCCGGAGTCGCGCCGCTTTATGAAGGGATTGTTCGCCTGGGTAGGCTTCCGCACCGCCTACGTGGACTATGCTCGTCCTGAGCGGGTCGCCGGCTCGACCAAGTTCAACGGCTGGCGGCTATGGAATTTTGCCTTGGAAGGCGTCACCAGCTTCAGCACTGATCCCTTGAGGGTATGGACCTACCTGGGATCAGCTGTTTCCCTGGTGTCCTTTTTGTTTGCCATATCCATCGCCCTGAAAGTGTTGATCAAGGGGGTGGATGTGCCCGGTTATGCCTCCATCATCGTCTCGGTCACTTTCTTGGGCGGTCTGCAGCTCATGGGAATCGGCATTCTTGGCGAGTATCTGGGGCGAACCTACCTCGAAGCCAAGCGCCGCCCGGTCTATGTGGTGCGCAAGAATTACACAGTGACCGATCAGGCTGAGCCATGATCACCAAGCTCAAGGCACTGCGCGAGGGACGCGCCTTTGGCGAGCTATTGGTAGCGAGTCGCTTTGGTTTAGTAGGACTCGCGGCCACAGCTGTGCACCTTGCCATTATCACCCTGTTGATTCGAGCTGGCTTGGCACCGTTGCTAGCTAATCTGCTGGCCTTCGTGTGCGCCTTCGGCGTGTCCTTCTGCGGGCATTACCTTTGGACTTTCCGCAGTTCAGTCGGCGTAAGTCGCGCCATTGTGCGCTTCTTTCTAATAGCGGTAGGTGGTTTCTTGGTTAACAGTGCTTTGCTTGCGCTGCTGTTGCGCTGGACCACCTTTGAAAGTACCACTTGCGCGCTGATTGCCATTCTCATCGTGCCGGTGCTGTCCTTTCTAGCAAGCCGGCTTTGGGGCTTCAAGGCGTGAGTACGATTCACTCTTTAGGAAAGTAAGATGTCAGATTGAAGCTCACGCGCGGAATCGCGGTTGGTAGGGACTTAGCTTGGGCGACCTGGCGTACTCGCCTTCCTGGCAATACTCGGTCCCCGCGTACTTGATCCTGCCAACATTAGCTGGTTGCACGCAGGTAACTTTGCCCAGTACTACTTGGGCTGGCGTTTTTTCAGCAGGCGCCTTGGATTTTTCCTATTAGACTAAACCCTGGTTTTGGCCTCGAATTAGGTAATTCCATCGGCTACACTGATTCTACACCACTGTTGGCAATCTTCTTCAAATAGGTCCCCCCTGCTGCCCGGGACTTTCAAGTCCGCTGGAATCTGGTGGCTCTTCTGCTTCATATTGCAGGCATTTTTCGCTAGGAAGATCATCGGTCCGTTTTCAAGGAATCTGGCCATCCAGATTCCGGCCGTAATGTTATTTCTCTTCGCACAGCCGTTTCTCTGGCGCTTGCAATGTCACGTAAGTCTTACCGGACATTTTTTTGGTTTTGGCAGGAATCTATCTCGTACTTCGCCTCGACCAACGCCACTGTATTCTCTATTGGTGCTTACTGTTTGAAACGTTGTTCTGATTCATGCCTACTTCTTTCCCATGGTTGGCGCGCTGTGGGGGGCAGGATTAGGCTGGCGTATAGCGAAGCGTACACAAACAATTCGCCATGCTATTGTCGAGACAATAGCCGTAGCCCTGACTGCGCTTTTCTGCTGTTGGCAGGCCGGCTATTTCGCTGTACAGAATGGCTTAAGTGCAACTGGTTATGGTCAGCTCGCCCTTAATCTGCTTTCAGTCTTCGATTCTGCAGACACCTGGGCGCACAGTCCTACGTCGCGATGGTCATACGTGTTGCAGCATCTTCCTGAGATTCCAGGTAACTATGAGGGCTTTAATTAACATGGCTTGGGTACCATCGTGCTGTTGATCCTAGGTATACCTACCACAAGTGAGTAGCAAGGTTAGCCTGATTTCAGTGGTTCCTCGCAATCCATTGCTAGTCCTAGCCGTGCTGGCACTTACGCAGTTCGCCATTACAAACAAGGTTGGTATCGGCTCCTATTCCTTTCAGTTCCCCATCGGAGCTCATCTAGAACGACTAGCCAACGTCTTTCGAGCTTCGGGAAGGATCTTCTGGCTCGTACAGTACCATCGGGAAAAATACTCTGAACGAACGCTATTTCACGGTAGGGAGACGTGGAGCGATCATTGACGAGGAACATGGCGGGCCGCAGGCGGTAGGTGATTTCCAGGTCATCATACCGACCCGAGTCTTGCCGCTGCATGTCGCTGGCGTGCGCTCCACCCGCTAGACGAAACCGTCCGGCAGACAGGATTGCAGAAGAGATGGTGCCGGCACCAGGAGTCGAACCCGGGACCTACTGATTACAAGAAAGCTGGGCTTCCCTTGGATTTCAGGTACTTAGCCGTTTTCTTGTTACGCATGCGCACGCCGTTAACCCGAAGCCCTAGCGGGTCCCGGCTAGCTTGTTACGTGCTGGTTCAGAGAGCGGAAGGTAATGAGTGACGACGATGGCGCTGAGTCTATGGCCGGTCAGGCATCACGACGGATCAGAAGCCCGTTGCCATCGCTTATCGCTTGCTAGCTAAGGTTTCGGGAATGGGGCCAATCGCTCGCCCACCTGGAAGCTGCCCTTCTAGGTGGACCCGATAAATCTTCGTTGCAATGGCTAGCCGGCAGTTGGTGGCGGGACAACATTGACGCCATCATTTGTTGCTAGCGAAGGATGCGCGGTATGTGGGTGGGAGGCTTCATCAGTAGATACTTTTGGGTCCAGCATGTTTTTACAAACATCCGCTTCGGGATGCCGGATTCCAATTGATGCGTTATCAGGGTTGGATCGATACCGTTCAACCAAGGACTCTTTGTTCCAAGCCTTTGTTAAGTTCACAAGGCCTTCAAAATTCTTAGGATCAGTCTTCTGTGCCTCGATTATGAGATGAAAACCTCGGCGTTCGGTTCCTGCAAGAATGCCTGAAAAACACTCTCTCAAAAGGCAGTCATCCAGGTCGCGATATTTGATTCCTTGGGCGAGAAATTCGAAGTAATTTAAGATATATATTGTGCCTTGTATTGCGTCAGATACATCTTGAGGAACCTGCGCATTTTTATATTCTTCTTTGGAGCCGTTAAAGCGCCATTCTGCCAGCTCTGGCGGAATGACTGCATTATTGTAAAGTTTTGAGCTGGCTCTGGCCTGCTGCTGATACTCACTGCTGGTGCGCGAAGCCATAATTATATTTAGCGTATGACTTCTTCTAGCGTTAGCTGCCGTTGTAATTGCTTGGATCCACCAGCCCATTCCTACAAAGGAACCGGTCACAAGTATAGAGAGAGATGTCTGATATTCTGGTTTGTATCTTAGGATTGTATAGCTGCATACCATGATTGCCCAAATGACAAGGCTAAACATAGGCAGCATTTCGCGTGTATCTGGATATCTTTTGATAATGTATTCATATGCACAAAAAACAAGTAGTGTTGCACCAGCTATAACAGTTAGGCAGTCGAGAAAGCCAATGTCAAAGGGAAGCGGTGTGCTTGTGTAGGTAAACATCAAACGAAGTGCTGCCATACAGATTAGAGTTGCTGCTGCAGCACCAATTTTTAATTTATTCATTCTTCTCATCTGCCAGAACTAAAAAAGGCCCCAGAAGGGGCCTTTTTAATAGGTTTAGATATTAGCCAGCACCAACACCGATGTTCAGTTTCATGCCTTTGCTCCTCACCGCTTCGTTGAATGATATGTTTCACGTTAAAACGTAGCTCAGCAGTTAGGCCGGTAAACCGGCTTGACTTACGACTGCCACCGCATTCAAGAGTTCAGGCCCATCGGTGGACCTTGCTTGCGCGTAGGATCGGATAGCTACCTAAAGGCGTCAAGGCGCTTTACAAAAAAAATTATTGCGTACTTGTCGAAATTGGCTTGCTTTTTCGCATGTTGTGTGGCAGCTGGTTTCTGTGTGCTAGCCGGCTTCCCTTGCTATCCTGATGGAGAAACAATCGGAATGCTCAAATCGTAGATGTCTAGCATAGCAGCCGAGCGGTGGCCGCTGGCCTGCTGCTTGTCAGCGCGGGTGCCGGGGCTATCGGTGATGCCCTTGCGCTTGAGGTCGTGCAATGCGAAGCGCTGCTCGGCCTGGATGACGCCATCGGCGATCGCCGTGGTGATGAAGCGCTGCCAGGCGCTATCGAGGCTGGACTTGACCAGGGCGCCGCCGTGAATAGCCACGATTGCCGGGCGGCGCTCGGGCGCAGCGGGTGTGGGGATCGACTTCTTTGTCCAGATCGCTGTGCGATAGGCCCTGGCGGAGTTCCAGGCCTCCCGGAGACGTGGCGTCCAGCTGACGACGTTGTCGCGGCTACCCTTGCGGCGATTGGTCTGCAGGCCTTCGGGCAATTCATTGGCGTCGGTGAGGGTCACCACCTCGATCCCACGCAGGCGGCAGAGGTAGGCCAGCTCCATCACCAGCCACAGGTAGGCTGGGCAGCTGCCAGGTTGGCCGCGGCTCAGGCGTCCCATTTCGCGAGCTCGCTGGATCAGCAGGTCCATAACCTCTGGTGCCGGTAGACGCCGCTGCTTGCGCTCGGTGGGCGCTTCGATGCCCAGGGCGGGATTGACGTCGACGTAGCCGCGGTTGCGGCCCCACTGCAGAACTCGGCGCAAATAGCGCAGGGCGTGCGCAGCCTTCGATGGCGTACCCTCGGCGGCGATTCGATCGACCAGGCGCTGGACCAGGGCTGGGGTGAACTTGCGGACAGCGAGGGCACCGAGTGGCTTGCCCAGCTTGGTGGGAACGCTGACCAGGACCTTCCGGCAGTAGTCATAGTCGGCTTGGGTCTTGGTGGCGAGCTGCTTGAACTGCTGGCTCGCATGGTACTGGCTGCATAGATAGTCGAGGCTCTCGCGATCCACACCATCGCGCTCTTCCATGATGCGGTGCAGCTCGGAGAGGGTAACGGTGGCTGGTGCAACGTTCTTGCGGCGCTGCCGGCCGGCTTCGTCCCGGTGCAGGGTGTACCAGACGCCATGCCCGCGGTGATCGAAGAAACAGGCCGCGGGTAGCGCGGCCTGGTCGATGTGGCTGGGTATATGGGGGTTGAGCTTTCGCTTCCTGGCTCGCCTCATAGGATGTCGACGCCGTACCGCTCCTGGCTTGCCGGCTTGACGCCGCCGGCCTGGTTGATGAGTTCGAGGGTGGTCCAGGGGCCTGTGCGGCCCCTGAATATCCGGACGCCCTGGTCGAGCAGGATCCGCTCAACGTCCGCGCGCCGGTTGTACCCGGTGATTGATTGCAGATCCTGGAAGGTCAGGATCCCGGTCGCCGGTGTCATTGCTCCAGCCACTCCTCGCGGCGACCGTACTGCCGCCGCATTTCCTGGATGAGTTTATCGGCCGCCTGGGCACCGCGTTTACTGGAAATCAAGGCGCTCAATTCTTGGATCCGCTCGGGTGAAATGTAGCCCTTGCGGATCCAGGTGCGCGCCTCGGCCTCGAGGAGCTGTTGGCGGTTGTCGATATTCATTACCTAGCCTGCAGGTCTGTGGGCTGTTCCAGCGATGCCACCCGGCTGGCTTCGGCCTTGGCGCAGTCCAGGCGGAGGGCATGGACGGACAGGGCCTGGATCAGCTGATGCGCTTCATGGCGGGCATCGTGCAGAGCGTGGTGACGGATGCCATTGAAGTGGCGCGGCTTGGCGGCCGGATACAGGTCCAGCAGCGTCCGCAGGTCGCGCTCTTCCCGGTGATGCCAAGGCACCAGGTTGCCGCCGATGCGGTAGGCGTTGCCCAGGATGATGCAGTCGAAACTGGGGCTGTTGCCCCAGATCCGCCGCTCGACATCGGCGAGACAGCCGTCCTGGTCGGGCTGAGGCTCGGACTGCTGGAGCAGCCAGTTGGAGAAAAGCACCAGCGCGGCCCGGATGTCGTCCCGATCGCGGCTGCCGTCGATCTCGGCCCGGGCCTCAGGCGACTGCTGCCACCACCATTCGATAGTTTCGCTATCAGGCACGGCGCCGCGGGCAATGGCGGATTCCAGGTCGACGCGGCTGTAGAACTCGTCGGCGATCGACGCCGCGGCTGTGCCGGCACCGATCACGGCAACGGCGCCGATGGACAGGATCGGGGCGTTGTTGCCCTGGCCGAGGGTCTCCAGGTCGATGACGATGTCGATACGGCGGTTCATTTGGCATCCCTCGCGGCATCTTGATCGTGCGACTTCTCTGCCCACTGGACAGCGAGCTCCCAGGCCGCCTCGTATGTGTCGGCGTAGATCCATACGGTGCGCATGTACCCGAACCCAGACGCGAAGGTGTCCTGGCCCATGTATTTGCGGACGGTACTACCGAACTGGATGGCCAGGCCGAGCAGCTGCCGGCGGAAAAGTGCATGGGCGTTGTCGGCGAGGTGATCCTGCTCGGTGAAGTGTTCGAGCTCACAAGGGCGCTGCATGATCTCAACCACTGGTTGGAGCGAGATGTGCTGGTGCCCGTCCTCGTCGAGCAGCTCGTCGATCAGGTCGCGTATCGCCCCGTCCCAGTGCTTTTCTGCGAACGCCTCGGTGACGGTTGCCGCGGCCAGGTCGACGATCTGCAGGGTTCGCAGCTCGTGCTCTTCTGCCTGGGCGGAACGGGTGATGCCGGAATTGGTAGTCATGCGGATGCTCCGGTGTGCTGCTGGGCCGGCTTGGCCAGGGTGGTTTCGATGACCTCGGCGTCCTCGGCAGTCAGGGCGCCGAGGGTGTTGGCCATGCTGGCCAGGGCGAGGAGGTGGATGCGATCGCCGCTGGAGCGGCTGACCTGGTAACGGATGACCGCCTCGCCCAGCAGGGCGGTGGCCTGGCAGCGTTGCACCAGGGCTGAGTGGAGCGTGATAGGCTGAGCATTGCTACTGCGCTGGTTTACGTTAGGCATGATGTTTCTCCAGTGGTGGTGGTCGGCCTGGGCGAGTTGGCGCTCCCCAGGCCTTTTTCTTTCCGGCGTCCCGTCAGCGGATCCGGACTTTCTCTCCTCGATCACAAACAGTTGGGCGCTCCCGGCCCTCAAGCTGCCTCCCGGTTGTAGTCGCGGCGGGCGGCGTCGTAGTGGCTAGGCAGGATCTCCTCCGCGCCTTCGATCCAGCCGGCGCTGGGCTTGCCCGCGGCGATATTGGCCAGGTGCTTGGCCTGGTCGATGGCGAAGCCCATGCAGAAGAAGGCCGCGCCGTGCTGGGTGAAGAACAGGCCGCCGCTGAGCAGCAGGTTGCCGGTGTTCACGCCCAGGCGATCCCAGAACGCATGCACGTCGAGCGACGCTGGGCAGTGCTCCTGCCACAGCTGGACCAGACGCTGGTGCTCGACCTGGAGGGCTTCGCGCTCCGCCTTGGGCATGCCCTTGGCCGTCTTCGGCTTGACGCGCAGGCGGCGGAAGCCCCACTGATCAGGTCGGCACCAGTGGACGTCCAGCTCCTGGCCACCCTTGAGCTTTATGCCGCCGGGCATGACGTCGGTCGTGGAGCGCAGCAGGGCGACCTCACCACCGAAGGCCTCGCCCAGACGATCAGCAGCGAGCCGCAGGGCTTGGCGTTGGTTGAAGCAGTCCTGGACGATGGCGACGACGGCAGGATCTGTGGAGCGGTAGTGGTATTGCTGCATGGTGGTTCTCCTTACCTGGTGGGCTTGCTGGTGCCGGCCTTGTCGCCCGGCTGATAGTGGGGGTTGGTGAATACCCAGCAGCGGACCTTGCTGGGGCGGTTGTCGAGTGGATTGGCGGCGCGCTGCAGCTCGCGAATGCGGCTGTCGACGGCCTTGTTGTCTTGGAAGCGGAACTGGCGGCTGTCCTTGAGCAGTTCGCGGAGGGTGCTCATATCGGCCAGGCGCTGGCGGTGCTCGGCGGCGCGCTCGATGAACTCGTTGAGGTTGATGGCCACCACCGCGCCGTCTTTGCTGTGGTTGACGACCGGGTTTTCGCTGAGCGATTGGAGGTAGTCGTAGACCTGCCAGAATTCGGTCACGACCGGGTTATCCGCGCTGATGGCGGCCTGGCGCTCCAGGGCGATGCGAACGATGGTGCGCTGGGTCTCGCTGACCATGCTGGCGGGGATGTCCACCACCAGGGCGAGGCAGTCGAGCAGGGCGAGGAACATGGCGTGGTTCTTCACGATCCGCTCAATGCGCAGGTGGCCGACCAGCTCGCTCTGGCAGCTGCTGCAGCGATGGGCATCGCCGCTCAAGCGCGCACCGCAGCAGAAGCAGGTGTCGCCCAGGCGCCGCAGCTTGGCTTCGTACTGAGGGAAGAGTTCGTGGAAGCGAGCCAGGACCTCGGCTTCCTTGCGGGTGGCCAGCAGCAGAAAGTGGCTCAGGGCCTCGCCGTCCATACGGCTCAGGGTGTCGGCCGCGGCGCGGCTCTCGTCGGTCAGCACCGGGCGGGTGAAGTGCAGCTTGACGATCCGGGTGAGGATGGCTTCCGAGGCGCTGACCGGGGCGTTCTGACTGATGGCGATGGTGCCGCGGAAGGGCGGCTCGTAGGTTTCGTTGCCCGACGTCTTCATGCCCCGGGTGCGTAGGGTGCCGCCGCCGAAGAAGTCTTTCAGCTCGTCCCAATCAAAGCTCTTGGCGTGGGCCTTCTCCGGGTCGTTGCGATCGCCCTCAATGAGGACGATGGGCATGCCGGCGACCTGGCCCATGGCGCGGCTGCGACCGGCGGTGGAGGACTTGGACGGGTCGAAGCCTTCGTAGCCGGCCCGGCCGAACAGCTTCCAGAGAAAGGTCAGCAGCGTGGTCTTGCCGGCACCGGCCTCGCCGGTGGCTTCCAGGAAGGGGAAGGACTGGTAGCGGGCGCGGATCTGCTCGGCGAACAGCGAGCCGAACCAGAAGGTGAGGGCGGTCAGGCCGTTGGCGCCGAAGCAGGTCCAGAGCAGCGGCAGCCAGTCGCTGCGGTAGTCGCCGGCGGCGGGGTTGGGCTTGAGGCCGATGGTCTTCTGCAGGGTCTTGAGGCGCAGCTTACCGAAGTCGAAGTAGTCCTCGTCGTTGACCTGGTGCAGCTGGCCATCACGGACCGCCAGGTCGCCGAAGACATAGCAGCTGTGCTCGCGGCTGTAGCCGACATAGTCCATGGTCTCCACGGTTTTCAGGCCGAAGAGCTGGTCCTTCATGATCTTGTCCAGCTGGGTGCCGCTGCCGGTGAAGACGGCGCCGGCGGCCATGCTGAGCAGGCGCTTCTTGAACTCGCTGGCGGCGGCGACCTGGGCCCCGGTGAAGGTGTTCTTCACCGGGGCGCCGTCGTGGGGAAACTCGACGCGGAAGTAGTACCAGGACTCGTCGGTGACCTCGTTGCGCTGGAAGTACAGCGCCTGGGGCGCGCAGTTGGCGATCTCCACCACGTTGCCGGCCAGGCGCATGGCTTTGTCGCGCTGCTGCTTGGTGGTCAGCTCGCGGTCTTCGTCGCGCTCGGACTCCTCAATGTGGGTGAGGGCCTTGTTGTACTTGTCCAGGTCGAGCTTGAACCAGTAGAGACGGGCCTCGTAGGTGAAGTGGAATTCGTGCCGCTCGCGCCATTCGTACATGAGGACCGCTTTCTCTGCCGCGGTGTCGGCCAGCAGCAGGGCGCCGTGGTAGCGGGTCTCCTTGAGGTCCTGGTCGCGGCGTTCCTCGCGCTTGGCGTCGTCCTGCTCGAAGGCCCAGCGCTGGTGCAGGTCGTTCCAGTCGACCTTACGGCTGCCCGGTTGCGGGATCTGGGCAGCCTCGCACTTGAAGCCCAGCTCGCGGGCTTGCCGGGCCCAGCGGCGGGTGTAGCGGTGGGCGCCGGGCTCGTTGTCCAGCGCCCAGACCAGCTTCGGCAGCTTGCCCTGGCGCGCGCTGGCCAGGTCCTTGAGGGACTGCTCGGGATAGGCGTTGCTGCTCATGGCCGAGACCGCGGCGATGCCGTGGTGGGTCAGGGCGATGGCGTCGAAGATGCCCTCGACGATCCAGAGCTCCTGGACCGTCTGCAGGTCCAGGCTTGGCGGGCACCACCAGACGCCGCGGTAGCTGGCGCCGGGCTGGAAGCGGGCTTTCTGCTTGCCGAAACGCGCGGGGCGGTCGATCAGTCGTTCCCAATAGCCGCCCTTGGCCAACGGGAAGCGCACGGTGGCCGAGCCGATGCGTTGGTCCCGATCCCAGTAGTTCTCCTGGGTGTACCAGCCCTTGACCAGGCTCAGGTCAAAGCCGCGGGCGAATTGGAGGTAGCCGTCGGCGCTCGCGGCCGGGGCGTCGCTGGTGGGCTTGAAGCGCTCGGACCAATCCTCGAACAGGTCGCTATAGAGCTCCTTGACGTGCCAGGTCTGGCCGCACTTGGACTCACGGCCGCACTTCAGCACCCATGGCGCACGGTGATCGGTGAAGAGCTCGCGCTTGTGGCAGGCCGGGCACTCGCCCTTGCGCATGTAGTTCGTCCCGCCGATGTGCCGCATCCCGAGGTCGCCCTCGAGGCGCTGCAGCACGTCGGCGCGGAGCTGGTGATCCATTTGGTACATGCTTAGAACTCCGCCGCGCGGCCGGTACCGAGGTCGCGCACCAGGCGCAGGTCGCTGCCCTCATGGCGTTCGGCGTCGGTGGCCAGGATGTTCAAGGCGCGGGCCAGCTCGCGCAGCTCGGCGGGGGTCCAGAAGTCGATGACGCCCAGGACGCCATCGTTCGATACAACGGTAGAGCCAGCGGCGTCGCGGGCGAGGGTCACGTCGAGTTGGCGGCGCATCAGTTGGCCTCCTGGTTGGCGAGCTGAGCGCGGATCTGGGCGGCGGTCTGGTGGGCGGCGAGCATGGAAGGGAAGCGCTGCAGGATGGAGGCGCGGCGCTTGTCGGTGTCCTCGATCCGGAGGTAGCGCGGCTCGTTCCAGTGCTGGTTGACGATGTAGTCGGCGCGGCCCTGGAGCCAGCGGGCGTAGGTCTCAGCGACTGCCGGCGGCAGTTCGATCTGGAGGGAAAGGGTGTTCGGCATGATGTTTCTCGCTGCAAAAAGGCGCAGTTCACCCATACCCACGCAAGGCGGGCATGGATTAGGTATTCAGGGGCTTAGCGGGAGGCGTTCTGTCGCGTGCCGGGGTCTTCGTCGATCAGGGCGTCGAAGATCTCCACGACCGGAATGCAGTAGCGCAGGCCAGTGGCCGGGTTGACCAGGACGACGACGTCGCCGGTGCTGGCGTCGATGTCCAGGAAGCGGTGGCCCTTGAGGGCTTCGAGTTGATCGTTGGCGCGAGTGACCAGGCGCTCGGCGGTGTGCTGCGGCACGCCCATCAGCTGCAGGTGCGCGGCGGCTGCATCCTGCAGGGCCTGGCTGCGGCCAAGGTGCTTGGCTTCGTGGTTGCGCAGGTAGGCCAGGGCAGCGGCCTGCATGGTGTCGAGGTAGTCGGCGGGGTGGTTGGTGGTGGTCACGATGCGATGTCCTCTCTGACGTGCTGCTGGTCTTCTTCGTGCTCTTCCTGGAGCAGATTGAGCTGCTCTTCACGGACGGCCAGGTTGTTCTCGTATACCTTCTGCGCCATGGCAGTCAGGTGGCTGTTGCTTGGGGGCAACTCGCATGCCGGCGCATTCGGCAATCCGCTCGGGCTGGCCAGGTGAGTCAGCTCGGTGTGGGCATAAAACGACGCGCTGCAGGGCGCGAAGTGACACTGGAAAACCTGTTGCCGCAGGAACACGTGGGCAAACCAGCTGGTCCGGCAGACCAGGGGCGCACCACAGAAGCAGCACCAGAATTGCCCCTTCTTCTGTTTCTTGAACAAAGACATCTATCTTCCCTGCCGCCTGTGGCGGCTCCGGCCTAGCCGGTTTCTGGCGCTCCGCGCCGACTTCGGGCCCGCTGTCCTGGCAGGCTTTCAGGGTTCGCCCTTCGGCTAGTGTTTTCGGCCAGACGACCTGGCCGCGTGCAGCGTGATCACCGCCCAGACCTCTTCCTCGCGTGCTGCCATATGCCGGCGATGCGCGCCGAGAATCTGCTCGATCTCTTTCTCATCGATGACGCCATCCTCGAGGGCCTGGCCGATGATCTGGTCCACCAGGCCACGCTTGACGGCGGTCTTCACCGAGCGGGCGTAGAGGTCCAGGTTGTCCAGGTCGCCGATCTCGGCCTGGCGCACGAAAAAGCCGCCGTACTGAGAAGCCAGGTAGTCCACCAGGTGGGTGGTGCCGGTCTCCTGCTCGAGTAGCAGGATCTGGGCGTCGCTCAGCGGGCGGCAGCCGGCAGTTTCGTAGGCGTGGTTATCGAACTTCTTGAGCGGCAGGCCGAGGCGGGCTGCGGCGCACTCGCGGCCGCCTGGGTATGCGCAGATGACTGCGCTGATGACCTGGCGGCGAGTTTCTAGGGCGGGGCGTTTCATCTTCCAGTTTCTCCCTGGGCCGCAGGCCCGTACTGTTCCGGCTTAGCAACGTTTATCTCACCGTCTTTTATGCCCAGTAGTACCGCCGCGCGGTGGGCCATGCCTCGCTTCCCCTTCTTCTTGCCTGCCAGCACCTGGTAGACGGTGAAGGCGTCGAGCTCATGCTCGCGGCAGAAGTCGGCGATGCTCCTGCCCTCTCGCTCTAAAGCCTCACGTGCTTGTGCCGGTGTGCGCAGCGCTGTCATAGTTCAAATTCGTTCAAATGAGTTAAGTCACGCGAACTCTATCACTCAATTGAGTTAAGTCAACAGGGTAGTTTTATTCAAATGAGTTCAATCGGGAGCCGGTTGAAGGAGGAGCGCGAGCGCCTTGGCATGTCCCAAGGGGTTTTCGGCGAATTTGGCGGCGTGAAGACAAACGCCCAAGTGAAGTATGAGAAGGATGAACGGAGCCCTGATGCTCTGTACCTGCAGGCACTTCACAACGCTGGCGTTGACGTGTGCTACGTCATAACTGGTCTACGCGCGAGCGCTATCCCGGAAAACGCGCTTGGCCCAGAAGAGGCTGAGATCCTCCTCTATGTCCGGGGAATGTCTGAGTACAACAAAGAGTCCGTCCGCCGCATGACGTTTGCTATGGCGGCAGCGGATGGCGCACTGGATTCCGGCAAGTCGTAAGTCTTGCTGGCCCTGGCCATGGTGGCCGGGAATCATGGATCCTCAAGGAGCATTTCCATGCCTTTTCCTCTAGGTCTCTTGCGACCTGTCCTTATCGCCTCCCGCTGCGGAGGTTTCCTGTGGCGCTGACAACCTGCAAAGAATGTGGTCACCAGGTAGCGATGACGGCGAAAGTCTGTCCTGGTTGCGGTGTGAAAGACCCTGGCGTCAGGTTCAAGCACTACGTTGTGGGATTGATAGTGGTGATCGCTATCGGCTGGGTCGCGATCAAGCTGTTAGGCGGCAAGCCGGCGCCGCATGGGGTCATCGTCACCGCCGAGGAGTACGGTAAGGATTGGCCCTTCACTGTGCCCTCCGCTGAATTGGACTGCGAGCCTCCCGCCTATACGGTTGTTCGCGTCAACGGCGTGACCTATGCGGTCAATGGGTCTGCTCGAACTCGGGCCGCTGAGAAAGGCTGGCGTGATCTGGCAGAGATCTGGCGCCAGTCACCAGAATCGGTCGGCACCGGCAAGACCTGGTATGTACCGGCGTCAGGACTTGTGCAGCGGGCACTGACCATGTGCCCGAAGCCCTAAAGCTCTAGCCCGGTGCATTGCCGGGCTTTTTTTTGCATTACTTCTAGCCTTGGCGAACTGGTTCACAGAATGTACTGTATAGCCATACAGTGTTAGCGAGCTAGGTAATACCATGGAACAGGCCTCGATCCGCATTGCCCCAATCTGCCGACAACGTTGGCCGCTGCTTCCCTCTCGGTCCGAGGCTGACCTGTTACTGGCTTTCCGTCGCCTTTCTTCGAGTGATCAGCAGCGGCTGGTGCGGTTGGCTAAAGATTTAGGGCAGGCCCATGGTCCATTGCGCTGATGATTAGGCGGACGCCTTCTCAGCCTGCAGCTTCTTCCATTCCCGTTCCACCGCGCGCTTCGCCGTCGCCTTGGTGGCGTACAGGTGCCGCAGCCGCCGCGGCTTGCTCTGGTCGCCCTCGGTGAGGGTGTGCTCCTTGCCGGTTTTGGGATCACGGTAGTAGGCGATGATCCCGGTGTAATCGCCCTGGATCTCGTCGACCAGGTCGGCGACCAGGTCTTCCGGCAGCTTGGCTTCCAGCTCGAGGCGGGTGATGTAGCCGCCGTCCGCGGTGAGGCTGTGCTGCACGTTCCCCCCGTACCAGATGATGGCGTCGATCTCGGCCTTCACGCCCTGCAGGGTGTAGGTGAGTTCGGGCATGAGCTCCGGGCGGCCCAGGGCGAGCTGGTAGGTGAGGGTGGCGGTGCCGCGCTGCAGGCGGTTCCACTCGGCCCGGGCGGCGCGCAGCGCGGAGAGCTGGTCGGTGTAGGTGTGGCGCAGGTCCTTCACGTTCTCGCCGCCGCCCGCGATGGCCTCCTTCTTCTTGGCGCTGTTGACGTCGTAGTAGAAGGCCCGCACGGCGTCGTAGCTCTCGCGATCGGCCTGCAGATAGCTGTGCTGGTCGCCGTCCTTTCGAGTCAGGGTGACGTGGCCCAGATCAGCGCCGCTGACGGCCTTGCCGCCGCCGGCCGGGAGGAACAGCAGCCGGCCCGCCTTCACGGTGGCCACCGCGTCATAGTCCTCGCCCAGCCGGGTCAGCAGGTTGGCGTCCGATTCGCTGGTCTGGTCCAGCTGCAGGATCTGCTGCGCCTCGAGGTCGGGCGCGATGAGCGGGGTGAGCCCCTGGCGCGCAGCCAGGACGCGCAGCACGGCGCCCAGGGTGGTGGCGCTGTAGCTCTGGTCCCGTTTGGTCTTGAGGCCCTTGCGCAGGTCGGCACTGCGGGCGCGGATGCTCAGCACGTCGGGGGCGCCGCTGTGCTCGGTCTCGTCGACGATATAGCTGCCCTTGTCGATCAGGCCGGTGGTGGACCAGCCCAGCCAGAGACGGATCTTGGCGCCCCGGGGCGGGATGGCCAGCAGACCGTCGTGGTCGGACAGCACCAGGCTCAGCTGGTCGGCCTCGAGGCCGCGGTTGTCCGTCAGATCCAGGCTGATCAGCCGCGGCGCGATGAGGGCGCTGATGTCCTTGCCGTCGACCAGGATCTGGTAGCGCGCCTGGGCATAGGTAGCGCCCTGCACCAGGTCGCGGCCGAGGGTGCGCAGATGGCCGGTGCCGGTGTCGAGCAGCTCCTGGATCACAGCAGTTTCCTCAGCAGGGTACCCATGCCGGCCATACCGGCGCCGAGCAGCTCGCGGCCGGTGTCGTCGTCGACGCGCTTCAGGGCGATGCTGAACTCGATGCGGCGCGGGGTGCCGTCCGAGAAGAAGAGCGTCTTGGTCTCGGTGATGCTCTCGATGACCCAGAGCCCGTAGATCCGCCCGCTGCCCTCGATCAGTGGCCAGGCGCCGCCGGTGCCGGCCATGTAGCGCAGCACGTCCAGGCTGCTGGGCGTGCCGGCAAGCTCCGGGGCGAGCCAGCCGGGCAGGGTGATGCTGTCGTCGCCCTTGCCCAGGAACTGGCGCGCCGGCGCCGCGCCTACGCGGGAGCTGGTGGCGTGGCGGTAGTCGGTCTGCCGCTGCAGCTCCTGGTAGGCGAGGGTGTAGAGGCTGAAGATGAAGTTGCCGAGGGCCATCATCATGGTGATCAGCTCCTGTCCTTGAGGCTGCTGCGGCCGCGGGCAGCCTTCTCAGACTCGATCCGGGCCATGATGCCTCGGATCTGCCGTTCCAGCGCTTGGGTGTCCTGTCCGGGGGCTGCAGCAAAGTGGAAGTGATAGGTATCCCCGCCCGTAGGAGCAGCAGGTGCTGCAGCGGACATCGCGGGTCGGTCGTCGAAGGTGATGCCGTTGGCCAGCGCTGGAGTGGCAGCCGTACCGACGCCCAGGGCGACCGCGCCCGCGCTGGCGATGCGCTTGGCGGTATCGGCGATCTGGGCCAGCGGACTGCCTTCCCCCTTGCCCAGGCCGATGGCCAGGCCCTGCATGGTGAACTCACCCAGGGAGGCGAAGACGCGGGACGGCGAGTGGATGTCCAGCTTCTCCTTGAAGAAGTTGATCGCGCTCTCGCCGGCGCCCATCACCGCGTTCTTCACCGCGCCCAGGCCGCTGGTGATGCCGTTGACCAGGCCCTGCATCATCATGCCGCCGAGCTCGGTGAATTTGGCCGGGAGCTCGAAGCCGAAGTAGTTCATCACCGCCGCGAAGGCCCGGTAGAAGAGGCCGATCGGCGAGAAGTCCAGGATCAGCTTGGCGATGCCGGTAATACCACCACTGGCTCCCAGCTTCATCTCCTCCCAGATCCCTTTGAACCAGGGCCCGATGGTGCTCCAGTTGGCGTAGAGCAAAGCGCCGGCGGTGACCAGGCCGAAGATGATCGCGGCAATGGGGTTGGCCATCACGGCGGCGCCGAGCAGCCGGAAGCCGGTGGCCACTAGGGGCAAGGCGGTCTTGCCGAGGTTGAACAGCAGGCCGATCAGACTCGGCAGGCGGATGCCGACCTGGGCCAGCATGAAGCGCAGCGCGAGGAAGGGACCCAGCACGCCAGCCAGCCCCAGGGCAACGGTGCCGAAGGCGATCGATACGGCTGACAGCACCGCGGCTACCTTGACCAGGTTGCCGGCGAGAGTGGGATTGGCCTCGGCCCAGGCGCCCGTGGCGGAGGCAGCATCGGTCAGCCAGGTGATGATTTCCTTGAGCTGGGGCGCGACTGACGCCCCAAACTGAGCTTGAGCGTTGGTAAAGCTACCTGTCGCGGCATCCCAGAGGTTGGTCACGGTCTTGAGCTGCTCGTTGACGCGCATCTGCAGGTCCGCCTGGGCCTTCATCTTGCCCTGGACTTCCTGGTAGCCGGCCAGTCCCTTGGACATCATGGTATTGAGCGCGGTGAGGGTCTCGGAGTCGTCGCCGAAGACCTGTTTCAGTACGCCCAGGCGGGTCTCGGTGTTGAGACTCTTGAGCTTGTCCAGCTGGGCGTAGAGCTTCTCCATGCCGCCGAATTCGCCCTTGCCATCGGTGAAGTCGAGCTTGATTCCCTTGTCCTTGAGGCCCTTGTTGGCCTTGCCGACCTTGTCCGTATCCATGCCCATCTGAAAGATCTTGCGTAGGGCGTTGCCGGCGGCGCCGCCTTCCATGCCGGTCTGGTCGAGCTGGATCAGCAAGGGGGCAAGCGCGTTGGCCGCCTCGAGGCCCTCCTTCTTGATGATGTCCAGCGCCGGGCTGATCTTGCTGAAGCCCTCGAGCATGTTGTTGGAGTCGACGCCCAGGTAGAAGCCGCGCTGGATGGTGTCCATCAGCCCCATGAGGTCCTTCTCGCTGGTGCGGGTGGCGTCCTGCATCTTGGCGGCGAACTCCGCGGCCTCGGTGACCGGCATCTTGAGCTGGACGCCCAGGTAGGCCGCCGCCTCGCCCATGCCACCGAGGATGGTCTTGGCTGACATCCCCTGGCGCACCAGCATGGTCATCATTTCCTGGAATTCGGCGGTGGTACCGGGCAGGCGATCGCCCAGGCGCGTGGCCAGGTCGGAGATCTGCTTGAAGGATTCAGGGACCGAGCCGTCGCTTAGCATCAGCGAGGCGCGCAGCTGGGTGGCGGCGTCCTCGGCCGGGGCGAAGGCCTTGATCATGCCCAGCACCGGGCCGCCGATCGCGGCGCCGGTGGCAGCCGAGCTGGCGCCGGCCATGGCGGCGTTGCCAGCGAGCTCCTGGCCGCGTTTGAGCTTGTTGCGGGCGCTGGCCAGCTTCTCCTGGGTGCGATTGAGGCGCTCGAGCTTGCCCCGCTGGGTGTCGATCGCGGCATTGGCGCTGGTGATCTGCGCCTGCAGCCGCGCCTGGGCGCCGCCGAGGTCGCGGGTATCTACGCCACTGGTGCGCATGATCGGCAGCAGGCGCTGCAGCTCGGTGCGCTGGGCGGTGTGCTTGGCCTGCAGCTTGTCGACGGCTGTGGCCGCGTTGGCGAAGGTCTTCTGGAAGGCGGCGGACGGGGCGTCCATAGCCTTGAGCTGCTCGCGGTAGGACCGCAGCTTCTCCTGGCCCTTGGCCAGGGCCTCGGCGCTCTGGCGCACGGCCTCGCGCTGGCGCTGGTAGGCGCTGATGTCTTGCTGCTGCTGGTTGAGCTCTTTGACCCGGTCCCGGGCAGCTTTGAGCGCCCGGGCGGTCGCGTTGCCGCCCCCGGCGATGCGTTTGAGCGGGGCCGTGACCTTGTCCAGGGCGGACAGGAGGACGCGGATCTGCAGGTCATTGGCCATCGGGGGAGACTCGCTTGCGGGCGCGTTCGCGCCAGTCCATCAGTTCGGAAATGCTCAGCTGATCGAGCTGAGCGGGGTGCCAGTGGAACGTGATGGCGAGATCTGCCATCGCGTCCTCTACGTGGCGGGGAAGAGATCCGCCTTCATGGACTTCTTGAGCAAAAAACTGGCGACGACACTCCCGGCGTCGACCAGGTCGGCGGGATCCATGGCGCGGACCTCGGCCTCGGTGAGAGTCGGGGTGCTGATGCGCGGGATCACGCGGACGATGGCGTTGACGTCCATCTGCAGCAGGTCGGACAGGGTGATGCCACGCAGCGCCCCGGCGTTGGGCTTGCGCAGGGAGATCTGGTCGATGGTGGTCGCGCCGCGGACGATCGGCTGGTCCAGGACAACGACGTTCTCGGGGGTGGTGTCGCTCATGGTGGTACTCCAGGTAATAGGCTTGGGAGATCAGGTGGCCCGCCGAAGCGGGCTGGGAAAGGGGACGGATCAGATGCCGAGAGCAGCGCGCTGCTTGGCCAGGCGGTCTTCACCGCCAACGATCTCGATGAAGTTGAGAAGATCGATCTCGATCACGGTGCTGCCGTCCACGATGAGCTTGTAGTAGCTGCAGGTGGTGGTGATCTTGTGCTCGGTGTCCTCGCCGGCGGTGGCTTCACCCATCTCGATAGACTCGTGACGGCCGCGGACGACGATCTCGACAGCGGTCTCCTCGCCGGTGTCGTCCTGCTGGTAGCTGCCGGCGAAGCGCAGGGGCACGGCTGCGGCGCCCACGGCGCCGAATTGCTTTAGGACGGTGAGGTCCAGGCCGCCGAGGGTCCATTCCAGCTGCAGGCCGTCGTCGGACATACCCAGGTCAGCCTTGACCGGGCCGTTCATACCGGCGCCGCGGAAGGCTTCCATCTTGCGGCCGAGAGTCGGCAGGGTGCAGGACTTGGCAACGCCTAGGTAGGAGTTGCCGTCGTTGAAAAGCATCATGTTCTTGAGTTTGCGGGGCATGGCCATGGGGGCAGCTCTCCAGAGGGCGCCCCAGGGGGCGCCGAGTGATCAGGATCAGGCGTTAACGCGGGTCGCGAAGTCGGCCAGGAAGCGGTCGGTGATGCGCTGGCGCAGGGTCAGGTCTTCCAGCGGCGGGACCGGGGTGTAGTCGTAGTCCAGGAAGAGCTTGCCGGCCTTGAGCAACTCCTTCTCGTTGGCGTCGGCGTCGTACCAGCACTCGCCGCCCAGCAGGTAACCCTGGCGGGTCAGCTCGCGGAATTTGGCGTTGATGCCCTCGACCAGGTCGCGCACCAGGCTCGGGTGCATGGGCTTGTCCACGGCCCAGAAATGCGCCTCGGCCATGGTGTCGGCCAGCACCTGGGCAGTGCGGGTGTAGTTCTCGAAGGCGAACAGCGGATCCTCGCTGCAGGTGCGCGAGCCCCAGAAGCGATAGCCGTCGTGATTGATCAGCGTGGTTACCTCGTTGCTGTTGAGGTAGTCGCTGTCGGTGGCGGTGTCCTGCAGATCCCAGAAGACATCCTTGCTGATGCCGGTCACGCCTTCGACGGTGGCGTTGGACAGAGTCTTGTGCCAGCCGATGTCGCGGTCCAGCTGCGCACGCAGGCCCAGGGCCCGGGCGGTGGCGTTGACGGTGACGGTCTTGTTCTCGGTGGTGGACCAGGCCAGGAATTCCGGCCAGTGCAGCATGAGCTCGCGGGCGCCGAACTGATTGCGGTAGGCGACAGCCTCTTCCTTGGTGGCGCAGCCGTTGCAGTTGGCATAGACGAAGCCCCGCAGCTGCTTGGCAATGGCGACCATGGCGGTGGTGACGGGCTGGGTGTCGAGCTCAGGCACGCCCAGGATGCGGGGCACCACGCCGAGCTGCGCCTTGGCGGCGAGCAGGGCCTTCATGCCGGTGTATTTGCCCGCGGTGACGCCGCCGATGATGTTCGAGGTGGTCTCAGCCGCGGTGGTGCCTTCGGCCACGCGGACCACGACGGTCATGGGCTTGGCCTGGTCGGCGATCGCCTGCAGGGAAGCCGCGAGCGTGCCCTTGGTGCCGGCCTTGTCGACCGCGCCCTGGACATTGGTCAGCAGGACCGGGGTGTTGAGTGGGAAGGCGGTGGCATCGGCATCGCTGCCGGTACAGACCATGCCAACGATGGCGGTGGAAACGGTGGAAATGGACCGCGTGCCCTGATTGATCTCTTGGACTCGCGTGCCGTGATGGTAGTCAGCCATGGGGGGTAAGCCTGCGCAGGTAGGTAGGTGACGCTGCACAGGCTGGCGGATCCGCGCACGCGGGTCGCGGGGCGGGATGTGTAGCGGGCGCTGCTACAAGACGAGCTGGCGTTGCTTACGACGAAGCTTGCCGATTCGTCCTGATTTACGGGCTTGGCGGATGACAATACTAAGCCTCGACATGGGCTCAGTTAGAATCCGGATGCACCAGTACACACGGGCAGCTGTTCTTAATCTGAGTCGCGGGATTTTTGCCTCATGGATCTCCATTGCTTCGTTGATGAAGGCGAACAAAGTTTTGTCGCTCAAGTAGTCATCATCAATGGTCTCAAGAATGGAGATTCCGGAATTTCGTAGGCCATTCCAAATGGTCGGAATTAGCAGTGCGAAAGCTGCGAACGGTATCAATCCATAGTTGAGCGCGATGTAGAACATGGTTTTCAGCAGGTCGATAATCTGCGGAAGAGACTGGAAGTGATCAGTCTCTTGAGTAAGGGCTACGATGAAAGTAACTGCGGCGCCTACGATGATGCTTAAGAGTGTCAGAGAGTTTGCTGAGGATGGTGGTCTGAAGAGCGCCCTGGTCTGCACTCCACGGGAAAGCCGGACCTGCCTCAATACTGACCTTCTCCAGCTCCATTGCTCCATAATTTCGTTGATCAGGGATTTGATATCGGTATTCCCGAATTCAGAGCAGAGAAGCATTTCGTCTCTTAGTCTTTCTCTTTTGGCGGCGGTTCGAAATGAGCGCGTGGGAGCGTGCGGGTGAAACGCTGAGTCTTTGGCCAGTTTCCTAAGGAGCTCAAGCTGAAGAAACCCTGGAACAAAAAGCAGCTCGAGTAATAGAACCCAAAAAGGTAAGAGTATGTAGGTGTCGCTTTTCCAGTAAATCCGATCGAGAACATATATTCCCAATGCCGCTAAAATTGCTGCCATAAAAACAACAATCAGGCGAAAAATTAAGGTATCTGCTAGTAAAAATGCGCGAGGCTTCCGTCGCTCGTTGTAATTTTTTATATGGTGAATGTAGTTGCGCAAGTGAAGCCCCTGAAACTGTACTTTCTAGAATTCTGTAATCCCCAATCTTAATGCCCAATGCACAGCTTCGGTCAACTGCCTAGGGCTGTAGCGCTGAGGTTGCTCCAGGTCCAGGACGTGGGCGCAGAACTCCGAGCAGAACCAGCGCGACCGGCTCTGGATGCCGGCCGGCAGGATTTGGCTGCCGAGGATGCCCAGCCAGTCATAGCCAGCGCCGGCTTCCTGCTCAAGCAACTGCTCGACGTGAGCGGGCTGGATCCAGGGCAAGGACAGGAAGTCCCAGACCGCTGGATCTTGATCGATCACCTTGGCGCGTACGCCGCCGTCCCGTGGCGAGCTGGTAACGAAGCGCCCGTCCGGCAGCACCAGCTCACAGTGTGAGTAGGGGCTGCGGGTCCAGGCGCGGATCAGGCGGTCGTAGGTGTCGCCCGGCGCCTTATACAGGGCGAGGCGGATCACTGCGGTGCCGTCCAGGTGATGGCCTCGACCTCGGCCAGGGTCTTGGCCTTGGCCAACTGCTCCTCGAGATGGATCTTCTGGGCGATGCAGGCATTGATGGCGTCCTTGCCATCGGTACCTACCCGCTGGATCTGGGCGGCGGTATGCGGGCGATAGGCCCAGGTGCCGGCGGCGTCCTGGCACCAGAAGGGCGTCGTCCAGTCCTCGGCCAGGCCGGGGAACAGCGACGCCAGAACAGAGGCTTGCAGGTTGCTCTGGTCGGTCAGCTTGGCCGGGTAGCGATGCTCGCTGCCAAGGGCCCTGGAGGCGAATCCTTCAAGGATGGCGGCGTTGCAGGCGTCGGTGATCGCCGCGAGGCGGGTAGCGGCAGCTGCAGGCAGGATATCCGCCTCACTCGCGAGCCGAACCTGGCCGTTGATCAGGCGCTGGTTGGCGTAGTCCTGGTACTGGACCTCGGAGCATTCGTGCTGGTCGGCTGGCAGCTCGAAAGCCTCGTAGTCCTCAAGGCGGTAGAGAAACTGCGCGACCGGCTGGCCCTGGGCATTGAATTGGATGGCATGCAACATGGAAGGGCTCCGGTCAGAGGACGAGGTTGCTGGTGGGGATAAACCAGTAGGAGGTGTTGTGGGTCAACGTCGGCCAACTGGCCGAGGTGCTGGTTCCGGCCGCTGTACAGGTGACGGTCACGGTCTCGCCCTTCACCACGCCGAGAGTGGCGATGTCGGTCATGGGCAGCGGGGTGACCTCCTGCACGATGGACGAACCAGCGGTGCTACCGGTGATCTTGGCTGTGTTGGTCAGGTTGGCAGGGGAGGTCGCCCCGATGTTGAGGTTACTGAGCGCGAGGACGTACCCGTCGCAAGGAGCGATGAAGGACGGGTAGACCTTCTGCCAGGTGAACGCCTGGTTTGCAGCAGGTTGGCCGTTGGAGCTGATCGAGGCGGCAATCGCCCGTGTCCTGCGCCTGAACTCTGTCGAGTAGGGCAGTGCAGCTGCACCCCCCGCCATGGTCCAGGAGCTCGAGGCGTTGGAGAAAAGCGATACCTGGTCACCCGCGTTAAGAGTGATCGCGGAGACGGTGGAGGAACCGGTATCAAGCAGTTGGTTGTTGGAGGTGCTGAGGATCCAGCCAGCCTGTTTGGCGAGGATGACCAATTGGGCGCCCTTGGGACAGTCGATCGCGGAGGGCAGATAGACGACGCCTGGATTGCCATCTAGGACGATGGCGTTGCCGACGGCTGTCTTGTCGAGTGCGGCGGCCGCGCTGATTACCTTGAGGCTCGCCAGGTTGCCCAATGCGCGCTGGACGTACTCGGTATTGGCCAGCTGCTTGCTGGCATCAAAGAGCTCTGCCGTGGGCGCCGTGGGCTTGTCAGTGAACGCCGGCGACTTGAGCGGTGCGTAGCCGCTGGTGATGTCAGCGAAGGTCAGCGCCGTGGTACCCAGGGTGATGGGCGCATCGGTGACCAGCTTCCAGATGGTGTCAGCCTGGGCGGTGCCCTGCTCGACGTAGACGGTGAGGCCCGGGGTGACCTCGCTGCTGGCGTCGGCATCCAGGGCGCGGTTCCAGGTGCCGGCCGCGACCAGGTAGAGCCCGTTCTGGCTGGCGGTGTCCTGGTTCTTGACCAGGATGCGATCACCCACGGCCAGGGCGATGCCGTCGACCGTAGGCGTACCGGTCAGGGGCAGATTGGCCGTGGTGGCCACGCGCACCGATTGCTTGTTGTCCAGGCGATTGACGGCCACGGTGATGGCGTCGTCGACGTACTGCCGGGTAGCCAGCACCACGCTGGGATCGATCTTGAGCTCAACCGCGCTTGCGCTGCTGACGATCAGCACCATGCGCAGCACCTGGGTACGGCCGGAGCCTTCGGCCAGCTGCGGCTTGTAGCTGGGCGGTGTGTTGGCCACGGCGATGAGGTTGCCGTCGGCATCGATGAGGCCCATCTCGCGGATCCAGTTGCCGCCGGTGGCTTCCGGGATCACCAGCTCGGCGATGATCTGGCTGGTGTTGCTCGGATCCACGGCCAGGGTATTGAGGCCGGCGCGGTACCACTCGCCGACCAGGGCCGTCTGGCTGCGGTTGGGCGTGGGGACCACGCCGCCGCCGTCGCCCACGGCCATCTTGGCGATCTTGAGGGTGGTGTTGAGCGCCGCGGCATTGGCGAGCTTGGCCTCGCCGATGGCGGTGAGGATGGCGTAGTAGGTCTGGCTCATGGGTAGATGCTCAGGGTGTCGATGCTATGGGTGCCGCCGGCGCCCAGCAGGGCTTGGCCGCTGACGACGATGGCTTCGGGTTGGTAGGCGTAGACGGTGAGGATCTCGCCGCCATAGGCGGCCAGGTGCGGGCCGACCGGGCCGCGGGCCTCAAGGCTGATGGCCAGGCCCAGGAGGTGGCGGCTGACCGGCTTGGCGTCGTCGATCAAGAGCGACAAGGCGTCGTACATGGCCTCGGTGATACCGGTGTCCAGGACGCCAATGTCCAGGCGGAAGGTGCCGGGCGTGCCGGTTGGGTTTTCCTGCCACCACTCGCGGACGCGGATCAGGTAGCCAAGCGGCTCGACCACCCGACGCAGGGCGCCGATGGTGCCCTTGTGGGCGTGGACGAAGTAGGCGGACTTGATGACCTGCCGCTTGGTGGCCTCGCTCCAGGTGCTGTCCCAGCGATCGACCGAACGGGCCCAGGCCAGATACGGCAGCAGGGCGACTGGGCAGCGATCCGGATCGCCCAGGTCGCGTAGCGGGACCGGCACGTCGCCGATGCTGGCCAGGGCTTCAGCGGCCAGGCGCTCCAGACGGGTACTGTTGGGTGGGAGCAGGGCAGTCATGCCTTAGCTCCCCACGGTGACGCTGGTGGCGGTGCAGTAGCCTGCCTGGGCTTCGGTGGGCGTGACGTCCTGCCAGCCGATCAGCTCGACCCAGGCGACGCCGGCGACGTGGAGGGCAGCATCGATGCCGGAGCGCGGGATCCGCACGCCGAGGCGGCGGCGCTGATTGACGTAGGTGGCCAGGTTCTTCTTGGCCGTGGCCAGGATGACCTCGGCCTCGGCGCCGGTGTTGGCCAGGTGCAGGATAGCGGTTACCTGGTAGCGGAGGATCTGCGCCGATTGGACGGTCAGGCGATCGCCTACCGGGCGGACGTCTTCGTCGTTAAGGGCCTTGCTGACGGTGGCCAGCAGCTCGGCCGAGGCGGTGCCGTCGCCGGTCAGGGCCTGGACCGTGACAGTCACGGCGGCTGGGCTGGGGCTGGTGGCGCTGGCATCGGCCACCAGGCCGCTAGCGTTGCGGGCGTGCAGGATGTAGGCATTGCGCGGGCCGGCGACGCTCAGGCCTTCCCAGGCCATCTGCACGCGCTCGCGCAAGGCGTCGTCCGTCTCCATCACCGCGGTGGTGGGCGGTACGGCGCTGGGGTTGGCCGGGATGACGACCAGGCGGGTCAGGTTGACGCCGGCAGCGATCTGCTCGAGGTCAGCGTCCTTGGCTTTGGCCAGCATGGTGGCGAGGGCCGCTTCGTTGACTCGCTGGCGCAGCAGCAGCTCGCGATAGACGTTCTCCTGCAGCAACTTGGTCAGCGGCTCGGATTCGAGCTCCAGGCGGGCGGCAATGGCGGCCTGCTCGGCGACGGGCCAGAGGCTGACCATCTTGGCTTTGCGAGCCGCGAGCAGAGTCTCGAAGTCGAGCGCTTCGATGACGGCCGGATCCGGCAGCTGGCTGAGATCGATCGGGGTGAAGGTGGTCACCGAGTGCCTCCCAGGGTGAGCGGAGCCCGCAGGCTGACGGCGGTGTTGGTCACGGTGCTGTAGCCCTCAAGGTCGACGAAGGCCTGACCAGGCTCGTCGCCCAGCGCCAGGGCGATGCGGGTGAGGTTGATGCGCGGCTCCCACCGCAGCAGGGCGATTACGATCACCGCCTTGGCCTGCAGGGCGAGGGCGCCGTTGAGGGGCTGATCGATAAGGCTGAACAGGTCGCAGCCGTAGTCCCGGCGCATCAGGCGGCTGCCGATCGGCGTAGTGAGGATGTCGGCCACCGACTGCTGCAGGTGCTCGAGTTCGGTGACGCTCAGGCCGGAGGTGCGGTTCATGCCGGCGCTCCAGTCTGGGCGCCGCCGTTCTGGACGCCGCCGTGCTTGTGCTTGACCAGACTGATGCCGGCGGCAACCACATCCTCGCTGACAGTCACCTTGCCGGTGACGTTCTGGTTGCCGGTCTGGGTGTAGTCGCCGTGGTGATTGATCGGGCCGATGATGTTGATGCCGCCGGTGCTGGTCAGGTCGATGACGCCGCCCTCGGGCAGGATGGCCCGCAGGCGATGGGCCACGCTGTCGTACTCGACGACGGCGCCGTCCGGGTAGGTGCGGCGGTGCAGGCCGGCGCGATCACCGTTGGCGGGAATAAGGGCGCTGAACAGGCCGGTGATGGCGACGCCCTGGGCGGTCTGGCCGCTCGGGCTGAGGACCAGGACCTGCTCACCCACGGTGGGCGGATCCCAGTCGCGGGTGGTGCCAGCGCGCAGGGCGGTCCAGGGCAGCCAGCCGGTCAGCAGGTCACCGCTCTGCACCCGAACGCGGGCAGGGCGCTTGTCTGGGAGACTGCCATGGTCAACCTCTGCAATGGTGCCGAGGCGGATCAGGTTCTCGATGAGGCGGGAGAGGGCGGCGATATCGGTCATGCCGCGGAGCATGACTTTCGTCCGAGCGCCTTGCAGCGAGCTAAAGTTGTAGGGCGCGACTGTACAAATCTCGTCAGTAGGATTGACCAATTATAGGAATCGGCTATGTACCCGGAACGGCCCAGAAAATTCTATCGGTTTAGACCTTTGGAGAACTTGATAGGTAAGTACAAAGAGTTAGAAAGTCAGACAATCTTCTTTCCTCATCCAGATCAGTTGAACGACGCAATGGAAGGTCATTCGGATATCTATTGGAAAGGAGATAGAGTACTTTGGGTTAATTTATTTAGACACTATTTGCGTTGCCTATGCATGTGCCTTTTGACTGCTCCGCACGATGAGGATAGGGCGCAATACTTGACGAAAAATAATGTATTCGTTAGGACGTTCACACATGACTTGCCAAGCGATCATGCTCGACAGCTAGTCGATGATGTCGCATCTAAGTTTTTTGCGTGTGCCGGAATCATCCAAGTGATAGGTGTTTTGTCCAATGAAGAGGAAGAACGATCGCAGGACGAGCTCCTTTTTTACCTGGAGCTTGTCCATGATCTAGCAGTTTCGGTTGTTATGGATGTATTTATAGATTGCGGACTCTATCCGGGTGCGAAAAGAAACTTTGAAAGCGCGGAGATAAATCTCACGAAAAACCTCAAGGATTGGTTTAGTACTGGAATTGAAGATGTTTTAAAGGTGGATGGTTCAGCTAGAAGTGTATTTGCAGCCGCTAGATTTGTAGTTGAAAGTAGAAACGCATTTTCAAGTGACTTCGGTGGTCAGGGTTCTGCCAAGCAGCTATTAATGTATGATTTCCCTATGATGTTTGTATCTAATATCAAGCGAATCATGCATCCGGATTGGTATGCTGCATGTTTCATGGGTGACTATCGGAACGCTTCTGTATGGGGGACCTACGGCGACAGCTACGCAGGAGTTTGCCTCGTATTTGATTCCGAAGAGACTGATGATGGATTTTGTCTAGACTTGTATCAGCCTATTGGCGTGGCTGGCAGAAAAGATAAGGACGACTCGATAGTTAAGAGGGTAATTTTTGACTATCGAAAGCTTAAATTTCATAAAATTGATTATGGTGGAAGTCACCCTCGCTTGGACTTTTTCAAAAACATTGGTAGGGCCTCAATACCTGTATTGATTGATGACTGGTATACGCTTGCTACTGGAGATAAAAGTGCAGTGGCAAAGGTGGAGGATACTGAAGCTTGGCGAGCTGAGTACCGCAATTCATTCGCGAAAACAGCTACGAAAAAGCTTTCAGATTGGCAGCACGAAGACGAATATAGGCTACTGCTTGATGGTATGCTTCAGGATTATTCAAACAAAGAGGATAGGAAGCTGAAGTATAAATTCAACAGTCTGTCAGGGATTATATTTGGGATGAAAACCCCCTCCGAGGCTAAGCGAAAGATTATTTCTATAGTTGGTGAGAAGTGTCGCGCAGAGGGTCGCTCTGAGTTTGATTTTTATCAGAGCTATTTTTTGGGTGAAACCGGGAAAATAGCTATCGTCAAAATCCATCATATTTGGACAGCTGGTCAGTTGTAAGCAGGTCCAACATAGTTTCGACCAAGCTTTCTCTATCCTTTTCTGTTAAGCCAAGGATCTGACGTTTAGCGTAGCGAATCTCGGGAGCCCCACGCTCGGCGCGGTCCTTCAGGCCGTACTGGTGGACACGGGCGATGCGGGAGACGCGGCCGGCGAAGCCGATCACCGCCTGTTGCGGCGTGCCCTTGGTCTTGAGGTACCGGGCCATCTTGAGCTTCTCGAACATGCGCCGCTTGATGCGACCCTTCTTGCCGCGCAGATCCCGCGGCTTGCGCGACTCGAACGGCGAGCCGTCTGGGTTCGCCTGGGCGCGGATCCGCTGCTGCTGGCTGCGGCGCAGCTGCTGGGCGGCCTTGCGGGCCAGTTGGGCCCGGCCGCGGCTATCGAGCTTCTGCAGCAGCGGCGAGAGCCAGGTCTCCAGTGCCTCGAGGTCAGCCACGGCTGCGACCCGGCTGCGGTGTTTCTAGGGCCAGGGCATCCCCGGCGGATCCGGACTGCCACTCGGCGAGCAGTTCGCCGCCGGCGAAGACCTGCCAGGTGGCTGGCTCCTGGTACTCGGTGTATTGCGGCTCCGGCGCGTGGCTGAGCTGGTAAGTGCCATCTGGCTGATGCTTGACGACCACGCGCTCGGTGAGCGGCAGGGTGATGGCCAGATCCACTTTGGAGTTGTCCAGGATGTCGGCCTCGAAGCCGATCCCCTGGGCGGACTTGTCCAGGTTGACCAGGAGCTCGGACTGGTTCGTCCGGACCCAGGCCAGCAGCGGCAGCATCACGGCGTCCGGATGGCCGGCGAAGTCGGTCAGGATGACCTGGAGCTCGTAACCGTATTCCCAGGACAGGCTGGCCGCGGCGGTGCAGCGCAGTTTGCCCTTATCAATGAAGACCAGCAGCCGGTCAGGCGCGTGGCGCAGCTCCGGCACGGCGGCGAGCAGGTGAGCGCGGAGGCTCTCGGGCTTATTCATGGGTGGGCCTGCTGGGCGTCATAGACCATATCTACCTGGGCGGCGCAGTCGGCCCAGGCCGCTTCCAGCGCCTCGCTGTCGTCTAGGAGCTCGCCGTTATTGCGCGGGTTGGTCGACGGCAGCTGGCAGCGCGTTACCACTGGACAGCCAGTCATGGTAAGCCGTGGCTCCGGTGAGGACGGGCCGCTGACGCAGCCGGCGAGCAGCAGCAGGCAGAGGCTGGCCAGCCCAAGCCTTGAGTTCGGCGTTTTCATCTTCGAGCTCCTGGATCCGGCGCTTGCGGACATCGATCTCGCGGCGCAGGTCTTTCTGGGTGGTCTGCAGCCGGGCCTGGGCGGCCCGCTGCTCGGTGAGGGTGTCGGTGAGGTGGTCGCGCTCGCCGGTCAGTTGGGTGACCTGGTCCTCAGCGGCCTCGCGCTTCTGGTTGGCCTGGTCGATGCGCAGGCCCTGCCCGTAGAGGGTCAGGCATAGCACGGCGATCGTCAGGGCCAGGGCGAGCGCGAAGAGCGCCTTCTCCTTCCAGCTGATCATCGGCGGTACCAGCCAGCACGGCCCATGGCCGCCTGGTCCAGGTGCTCGAGGTCACCCATTACGACGACGGCGCGGACCCCAGGCTTTGCGGCCTGGATGGCTTCGGCCAGGTGCTCGGCGTCCTCGATCGAGGCACCGGCCGGCAAGACGAAAACGTCGCCATCTACCGGATTGATGCGCTGCGCAGCATCCGTGGCGATCATGCGGCGTCCTTAGCCGTGGCGGCGGCGCTGTAGCGGGCGAAAGCGCGCTCAAGCTTCACGTCGTAGAGATTGCGGGCGTAGGCCGGGCCGTTGTAACCGCGGGCGAAGTCCGCCCACTTGCCGGTTTTGAGCGCCTTGAGCAGGGCAGGCTCCGCCTTGATGAAGCGGGCGAAGGCGTCCAGCTGCTCGGCCTCGCTGGCCTGCATACGGGTGACGAAGTCCTGGACGCTGGCATAGCCCAGGTCCTGCCAGTGGTAGCCCATGACCTGGAACAGGCCCCAGCTGCACGACTCCAGCGCGCAGGCCTCGTCGATCTGCCGGGCCGAGGTCAGGCGCTGCCACTCGGCCGCGCCGCCGGCGTAGCCGCCGGACTTCGGATTGATCAGGTTCGGATTGAGCGCAGCCAGGCGATCAGCCTCGGCCTGGCCGTTGGCCTTGACTAGGCGCTGGTAGAAGACGTGGCGCTCGAACAGGATTACCACCCGACCGTTGTCCAGGAAGCCTTCGCCCTTGGACTCAACCTCATTGACCGCCTGAACGGCCGCGACAGGGACGCCCAGGGTCTTGGCGGCGAGCTCGAGGTCGGCGTAGCCCAGATGGAGTGGGTCGCGCTTGCCCAGCAGGGCGGCGAAGGTCTTCGGGCCAGCGATGCCATCGGCCACCAGGCCGACAGAGCGCTGGAAGGCTTCAACGGCGTGCTCGGTGCCTTCGTCGAAGTCGCCGTCCAGGTCGACGGTGAAGCCGGCCGCGGCCAGGGCTTTCTGCAGGTCGCGCACGGCCAGGCCGTGGGCGCCGAGGATCAGGATCTTGGGCTGGTTCATTGCGTTTCTACCTTGCGTTCGACGAAGCGTTTAGCCGCGGCGCGAGTGCCCTCGACGCCCAGCAGTCCGATGATTCCGCCCCAGAAGGGGCCGGTGCTGGCAGGGATGCCCAGCAGGGAGAGGCCGTGGCTGGCGGCCAGGGCCAGGGCGCCGCATAGCGGGGCCTCGAGCAGCACGCGACGCAGGGTGCCGCCGCTGTAGGCGATCCGGAGACCCGCGATGACGCAGGCGACCATGGCGGCGTAGAGGGCGGGCCAGTTGTGTTCGAGCCAGGTGGCGAACCAGGCCCAGGAGTCAGGACGGTCAGGCATGATGTTTCTCATCTAGTCCCAGAGGCTGACCGGCTGCTGCGCGGCGATGCCGGCAGAGACCTGGGCAGGGGCGTCTGGCAGGGTGATAGGGGTGCCGATCGGCAGGATGGGGCCCAACTCAGCCAGGCCCGGGTTGGCTTCGAGCGCGGTCTCGGTGACGTCCTGGGTGCGCCCGTAATGTCGCAGGCAGATCCGGTCCAGGGTGTCGCCTTGCTGGGTGCGCACGACGGTGGCCATCAGATGAGCTCCACGGTGGTCCGGGCCAGGCCCAAGAAGTCGCGGATGGCCCAGCGCTGATCGCGTCGGTAGTCGTCGATGGTGGGTGTCTGCGCCTCCGCGCCCTTGTCGCCCTTGGCGGTGCTGTCGTAGCTGCGATAACGCTCGGCGACCTCGGCCGCGGTGGCGGCATCGATCGCGCGCAGGTACAGGTGGGTACGCTCGCTGACGCCGTCGACTAGCAGCCCGGGCACAGCGGCCAGGGTCGCGTAGCCGCCGGTGGACTGGGCGAAGCGGTAACCGGCGAGCTCGCGATTGACGCCGATGGCTGCGGCGATCACCGCGGCTTTCAGCTTCTCCGTGCTGACGCTGCTGTCGATCCGCAGCCGCGCGCGGACCTGGTCCAGCTCGATCGCCGGCCAGAAGGGGTCGGACACCACCTGACCGCTGGCGACGGTGCCGCCTGCAACGAATCCGCTCATGGTGCTGCTCTCGAATGGGTCGCCGGTGGTCGGGGCTTCACGGTCCCAGGCGAGGCCTGGCCGATCCGCCCCGAGCCGGCGAGGTTGCGGGGGACCGCTCGGTTAGCCGCCAGGGGCGGCATGTTTCTTGGCCAGGCGCTCGGCCCGTTCCAGGTCTTTCTTGCCGCCGCAACGGTCGTGCAAGCTGATCGCCTTGCGTAGCATCTCGATCGCCGAGACCAGTTGGCCAGGTCGGCCGGGTCGATCCTCGTCGACGTCGGCCAACTCGGCCCGGCCGATGGCCAGGTAGAGCTTGGCGCGCGCCTCGTCGGGCATGTCGTGCTCATCGGTGAGCACGGCGGTGCGGATCAGGATGTCCAGGTCGAAGGTCTGGCCGGCCTTCTGCGCCGCCAGTGCGCCCTCGGCTACTTCCTCGGCGATCAGGCAGCCCGGGGTGCGCTCGAAGCGATCGGGCATCAGCAGGCCGTGGCGCAGCACGTAGGCGGCGATGTCCAGGGCGCCGGCGAACTCGCCGGCGTCGATGCGCCAGATCATCACGGTGACCAGCACTTCGTCCTGCGCGCCGTTGCCACCCTCGAGCACGCCGCTGACATAGTCGGCGTAGGCGCCGAGCAGCTGCCGCTTGAGCTCGGCCTTGGCCTGAGTGGATTGCACCTGCTTGAGTCGCAGCCGGTCCTGCAGCAGCTGGGCCAACTGCTGCTCGTACACAGTGCGGCCCGCCATGCTGTCGGCCGGCCCGGCGGCCGCGGCGGCGAGTGCCGCTGCAGCTGCCTGGAAATGGCTTTTTGCGGGAGAGGAGGCCATGGCTTATACGCCCGTCTCGATGTTTTCGATCAGGCAGCCGAAGCCGTAGTCCTCGACCACGTAGGCGTCGTTGCTCGACTCGTAGTTCTCGATGCGGTTCTTCTCCGGCGTTTCCTTCACAAAGCGGCGACGGCCACCGGTCTGGAAGTAGATCGCCAGGTTTTCGAGCGAGGTGATGAGCATGCCCTTGTCCGGGCAGTAGGGGACCTCGACCGGCTGTAGGCCGCCCATGCGCTTCTGAGCCAGGATCAGGTCGGTGGCCAGCTTCTCGCTGGGTGCCTGCTCGCGGTTGACCAGGGGGAAGTACTTGTCGTGGACCAGGTCGCGGCCGAGGATCACCACCAGGCCCGGGTCCTTGCGGTACCAGGGGTCGATCAGGTTACTGACGGCGTCGAAGACCAGGGCATCCAGGTTGTTGTAGTCGGCGTCGCTGCCGGTACCGATCACGATCTTGCCTTCGGCCTTGCCCGACTTCAGCACGCGCTGCGGTGCATTGCTGCGGTACTGCTGCAGCCAGCCGATGTTCACGTCCTGGAGCAGCGGATTGGTGGCACGGTTGGTGGTGGCCGCGGCGCTGGTGCCGTTGAAGCCGATCATCAGTCGGTCCAGGGCCTGCCGCTTCACGATGGCGTCACGCAGGCGCGACTGGAAGTCGGGGAACTTGGCCCAGGTATCCAGCAGCTGGTAGGTGATGGCGGTATCGAAGTCGGTCTTCTTGCACTCGTACCCGCGATTTTCGAGCGCCTGCATCTCGCGGGGTTGGCGGGTCGCTGTGCCGCTGGTGTCGGTGCGGCCGGCGATGGTGCCGGAGACGCCCAGGCCGACCTTTTCGCCCATCAGCTCGTCAACGGGAATGACGTTGACCTTGCTCAGGAAGTCGCTGGACTCCTGGATGCGGGTCTCCAGCTTCTGCTGGACGGTGGGCGCTACGGCGAAGGTCGCCGCGGAGGAGGAGACGCCGGACAGCTTGGCGACCTGCTCCAGATATTGGTTGAACAGCACACGGGTATCGTTACGCATGGATCTCTCCGGAAAGGTGAACGGCTGATCAGCAGTCGGTCAGGTTCTGGCCATCGCCGCCGGTGACCGGAGGGCGCTTGGGTTGGTTGGGGTCTTGGGTCTGGCTGAGCTGCACCTGCAGGGCGGCGAAGTCGGTCTGCAGCTGCTGGTGCTTGCCCGTCAGCTCGGTGAGGGCCGCCTCGGCGCGGGTGAAGCGCTCGTCCTGCTCGCGAACGTGCTCGGCCACGGCGGTGACTGCGGCGCCGAACTGGGCGAACTCACCCTGGGTCTGCTCCTCCTTGCCCTTGAGCAACTCCTGGACCTTGGCGAAGAGCAGCGCGCCCAGGCCAGGCTTGTCCTCGACCTCGTCGAAGGTGAGGGCGGTCTCCTCGGCCACGGTGAACAGGTTGTCCGCGTGCAGCTTGCGGCTGGCATAGGGATTGGCCGCCGGATTGGCCGCGGCGAAGGACAGCACGTCGGTACCTAGGCTGGCCGGGCTGTCGGTGATACCCAGGCCGACCAGGTAGGCGGCGCCGGTGTCGGCGAACTTGGGCGAGATCTCGACCGAGGTGTAGATCTTCTGTTTGGCCTTGTTCAAGGCCACCAAGTCGGCGGTGGGCTCGATCTGGGCGAAGAGGGCCAGCTTCTTCTGGCCGTTGATCTCGACCTCCTCGGCCTTGACCGCCACCACGTCGCCGTAGGCCTTGAAGGGGCTGTCCGCCACGCTGCTGCGGATGTGCTCCATCCAGATGCGCGCGCCGTAGGTCTTGGGGTTGTAGCTGGCAGCGGCCTGCTCGATCCAGGCGCGCTCGATCTGACGGCCATCGCTGGTGGCGCCTTCGACGGCGACACGGAAGAAAGGAGAGCGGAGTTTGGGGGTCTTGGGGTCGGCCATGCCGGGGATCCTCAGAGGCTTAGCGGGAGTGCTTGGGCGATGAGGGGCATGGTCGGGACGCGCGCGCGTCCCAGCAACGAGGGGGTTTTGTAGGCGCGCGCGGTACACGTTCGCGCGCTATGGAGGAGGGGATCAGGGCGGCAGTCTGGCGGCCATGAAAAGCCTATCCGATTCCTCGCCCCTGCCAAGCCCGGCCGAAACGCCGGCGGCCGTCCAGTCCACCGACCTGCTGATGGACGTGCGTCGGCGCGCCAAGCATCTGTATTGGATGGGCTGGAGGATCACGGAGATTGCCGAGGCGATCGGCGAGAAGGAAAAGACCGTCCACAGCTGGAAGGCCCGGGACGAGTGGGACCGGGCGGACAACGTCGAGCGGATCGGCGGCGCCCTTGAGGCGCGCCTGGTGCAGCTGATCCTCAAGGACGGCAAGACCGGCGGCGACTTCAAGGAAATCGATCTGCTCCATCGCCAGCTGGAGCGCCAGGCGCGGATCCAGCGCTTCCAGGGCGGCGGTACCGAGGCCGAGCTCAATCCCAAGCTGGACAATCGCAATGCCGGGCCGAAGAAGAGGGCCGCGCGCAACGAGTTCACCGATGAGCAGATCGAGGCCCTTGAGAGCGCCTTCCGCGATCAGTGCTTCGGCTACCAGCTGGACTGGTACCGGGCAGGTCAGCAGCGGACCCGGGCGATCCTCAAGAGCCGGCAGATCGGCGCCACCTTCTACTTCGCCCGCGAAGCTTTCCTGGACGCCCTGATCACCGGACGCAACCAGATCTTCCTGTCGGCCAGCAAGAACCAGGCGCATATCTTCAAGGCGTATATCCAGGCCTTCGCGCGGGAGATCTGCGGCGTCGAGGTGACGGGGGATCCGATCATCCTGGCCAACGGCGCCGAGCTGCACTTCCTCGGCACCAATGCCCGCACCGCCCAGGGCTACCACGGCAACTTCTACTTCGACGAATTCTTCTGGACCTTCCGCTTCGAGGAGCTGAATAGGGTGGCCAGCGGCATGGCCATGCAGAAGCAGTACCGCCGGACCTACTTCTCGACGCCCAGCTCGATGGCCCATGAGGCCTACACCTTCTGGACCGGCGAGCGCTTCAACAAGGGCAAGCCCGTCGCCCAGCACCTCAAGCTGGACGTCTCCCACGACGCCCTGCAGCAGGGCCGGCTCTGCGAGGACCGGATCTGGCGGCAGATCGTCACCATCCTGGATGCCGAGGCGCGCGGCTGCGACCTGTTCGACCTGGAGGAGCTCAAGCTCGAATACTCGGCCGAGGCCTTCCAGAACCTGCTGATGTGCCAGTTCGTCGACGACGGCGCGAGCATCTTCCCCCTGGCCATGCTGCAGCCCTGCATGGTCGACAGCTGGGTCGAATGGGCCGAGGACTACAAACCGTTTGCAGCCCGCCCCCTGGGCGATCGTCCGGTCTGGGTTGGTTACGACCCCGCCGAGACCGGCGACACCGCCGGCCTGGTCCTGGTCGCTCCTCCAGCGGTACCGGGCGGCAAGTTCCGCGTGCTGGAGCGCCACCAGTTCCGCGGGATGGACTTCGCCGCCCAGGCCGAGGCGATCCGCCAGGTCTGCCAGCGCTACTGGGTGAGCTACATCGGCATCGATGTCACCGGTATGGGCAGCGGCGTGGCCCAGCTGGTGCGCCAGTTCTTCCCGGGGCTGACCACCTTCAGCTACTCGCCCGAGGTGAAGACCCGCCTGGTGCTCAAGGCCTACGACGTGATCAAGAACGGCCGCCTCGAGTTCGACGCCGGCTGGACCGACGTCGCCCAGTCGCTCATGGCCATTCGCAAGACCACCACCGCCAGCGGCCGGCAGTTCACCTACACGGCCGGCCGCAACGACACCACGGGCCATGCGGATCTCGCGTGGGCCCTCTTTCATGCCCTGCACAACGAGCCGCTGGAGGGCCAGACCGGCCGCAACACCGGCGTCATGGAGATCTACTGATGAGCGATTCCACCGCCCTGGTCAGCCCGGCCGCCCAAGCGCCCGGCATCGAGGCCTTCACCTTCGGCGACCCTGCGCCAGTGCTCGATGGCCGCGAGGTCTTCGACTATCTGGAGTGCTGGTTCAACGGCCGCTACTACGACCCGCCGCTGTCGCTCGACGGCCTGGCCAAGGCCACCCGCGCCAGCGTCTATCTGGACTCAGGGCTCAAGTTCAAGCGCAACCTGCTGGCTCGCACCTTCATTCCGCACCCGCTGCTGAACCGCGCCGCCTTTGAGCAACTAGCCCTGGACTACCTCTGGTGCGGCAACGCCTACCTGGAGCGCCGCCAGTCCCGCCTGGGCACCACGATCAGCCTGCAGCCGCCGCTGGCCAAGTACATGCGGCGAGGGGAGGAGGGCCGCTTCTTCCAGGTCAGGGGCTGGCAGGACGAGCACGAGTTCGCGCCGGGCACCATCTGCCACCTGCGCGAGGCCGACATCAACCAGGAGATCTACGGCATGCCCGAGTGGCTCGCCGCCATGCAGTCGGCACTGCTCAACGAGTCGGCCACGCTGTTCCGCCGCAAGTACTACAACAATGGTAGTCACGCCGGCTTCATCTTCTACATGACCGATGCGGCGCAGAAGGAGGAAGACATTGACTCCCTGCGCACCGCGCTGCGTTCGGCCAAAGGGCCGGGCAACTTCCGCAACCTGTTCGTCTACGCGCCCAACGGCAAGAAAGACGGCATCCAGCTGATCCCCGTCAGCGAGGTAGCGGCGAAGGACGAATTCAACTCGATCAAGAGCATCACCCGCGACGACATGCTCGCAGGCCTGCGGATCCCGCCGCAGCTGATGGGCATCGTGCCGCAGAACGCCGGCGGCTTCGGCTCGATCAAGGAGGCGGCGGAGGTCTACGCCGCCAATGAGCTGGAGCCGCTGCAGGCGCGCCTGGCCCAGGTCAACGACTGGCTGGGGGAGGAGGTCATCCGCTTCCGGCCCTATGAGATCACACAACTGCCTTAACAGGTTTTTGACTTGCGAGGATGATGTCTGGACCTATAAGCGGAGGGTTGCTGTGGCTACGAACATTGAATGTTTCGATCTACTCACAGGGCGAATTTTCGCTGACCTGTACGACGATTTTCCGGTGGCAAGAGTCCTTACCGCTGAGATTTATTGCAGCTACCTGCTGGGTATTGATCCTGAAAATCCGATAGAGGCTGTGATGGATGATCAGGGCAAGGCGATTGAATTCTACTTCGCAACAGTTGAATGGCTAGAAGTGGCCGGTTACATCAGGCATCGCCATGAAAACAGTGATTGGTCCGAAACAGTGCTCACTGCGAAAGGCCTAGAATCGCTGAAGTCGGTACCTGATTCATTGGCGGGAAAGGAAAGCCTGGGTTCTCAACTGATCGATGCAGCTAGAGATGGGGCGACTACACGACTGAAGGACTTGGCCAGTAGCGTGATAGGAGTAGGGGTGCAATTGAGTATCGGTGCCGTCCAAGCGGTCCTTGCTAGATGACGAACCATTTTGAGAAAGCCGCCTCCGGGCGGCTTTTTTGTGCCTGCGGATCATGGTGGGCGCGGCTGTGCCCAGAGGAGATCTTGAGAGCCGGAGACAGGAGGCGGCACCGGGGTGGCCGGGGGTACGGCTACACCTGGCGCGCGCCGTCGTCCCCCCGCCGCGCCCGCGGTCTAAATGTGTCGCTTTTTCTGCAGCCCTGCACCTGGGCCCGTTCCGCGCCGCTACTGGGGCTGTACGGGGGTTGGCAGGCCTGAAAAACCCTGCGAATCCCTGCACCACCGGCCCTTTTCTGTAGGTGTGACCTGGCTCAAATCCTAGATGGGGTGGTGCGAGGCGTTACTTCCGTTCCTTGGCGATCGGCAGCGCACTCGAAACCCGCGTTACTACTGGACTAGCACATGATCTCGTGGCCGTTACTCAGCCGTTACCTTTACCGTTACTTTTTCTCAAACCATTGATTTAGAGCGGTTTCTAGTTCTTCAAAAGTAACAGTGAAAATTGTTACTAAAGAACGGTGAAGTAACGGAAAAGTAACGGCAAGCGGATGGGCTGGAAAGCTTGTGGGGCGGGCTTTGGAGCGGGGAAAGGCAGGCAGGTAACGCAAGTAACGCAATCCCCTTGGCCGAACATAAAAAGGGGATAAGACCAGTGGGAGTGGGCTAGGATGGCCACGCATCCAGCCGTCTTCACACTGTCACTGCCTGGCAGATACGCTCTGCCATTCGTGCTGACTTGTTACGCTGCTTGTTACGTAGACGCTGATCTGTCGACGAGGCAAGCGGCTGGAAGCTTTGGAGTAGATGGTGCCGGCACCAGGAGTCGAACCCGGGACCTACTGATTACAAGTCAGTTGCTCTACCAGCTGAGCTATACCGGCAAGGGGAGGCCATTATAGCCATGGGAAAGCCCTTGTAAACCAAGGATGTGCGACGGTTAAGGCTGACGTAAGCCAGCTGCGGCTAAAATGGTGCAAAGAGCTTGCGAGGAGCCGCTGATGAGAACCAAAACCCTGGCCTTCCTGGCCGCTGCCCTGGCCGGTTGCACCAGCCAGGCGAATCTTGAGCGCAATCCGCCCATGGAGCTGCGCACGGGCAAGAGTGCCGAGGACTATCGCACCTGTCTGGTGACCGGTCTGGAAAAGGACGGTCGGCATGTGCTGGTCCAACCGCAAGGCAGCAGTGGGCAGCGGGTGCTGGTGGACAGCAAGGTGCCGGGCGCCACGGCGGCGATCATCGATATCGGGTCGGCATCGCGCGGTACGCGTATCCAGTTGCGCGAGCAGATGGCCAACAATCCGCTGCGGCCGCGGACCATCATGACGGCGGTGAAGGATTGTCTGTGAGGTGAGCGGCTGGGTGGACCCTCACCCCGGCCCTCTCCCAGGGGGAGAGGGGAAAGAACGGGCTGCCCGTCGTCACCTGGAAAGGCATATACAAGAAGGGCGCCCGAGGGCGCCCTTCTTGCGTTCGGCTGCCCGGGATCAGGCGGCCGGTTGGTCACGACGCTGCGGGACGGGCTCAGCGGCGCGCTGGCCGTTGACGTCACGCATGGGAGTACCCCGTACCGGGGCGCCATTGGCGACGTAGTAGGCGGCATTGCTGCGCGGCAGCGGGGCGCGACCACGGATTTTGTCGGCGATCTTCTCGGCGATCATGATGGTTGGGGCGTTGAGGTTGCCCGTCGCGATGATCGGCATGATGGAGGCGTCCACCACGCGCAGGCCTTCCAGGCCATGCACGCGACCGGCGCCGTCGACCACCGCCATGTCGTCGGTGCCCATCTTGTTGGAGCAGGACGGGTGATAGGCGGTCTCGGCATGGGAGCGCACGAAGGCGTCCAGCTGGGCGTCGGTCACGCAATCACGGCCCGGGTTGATCTCTTCGCCACGATAGGGATCCAGCGCCGGCTGCTGCATGATCTCGCGGGTCAGGCGGATGCCGTCGCGGAATTCACGCCAGTCCTGTTCGGTGCTCATGTAGTTGAACAGGATGCTGGGGTGCTGGCGCGGATCGCGCGAGGTCAGTTCGATGCGGCCGCGGCTGGGCGAACGCATGGAGCCGACGTGGGCCTGGAAGCCATGGGCCTCGATGGCGTTGGTGCCGTTGTAATTGATGGCGATCGGCAGGAAGTGGTACTGGATGTTGGGCCAGTCGAACTCCTCGCTGGAGCGGATGAAACCGCCCGCCTCGAAGTGGTTGCTGGCGCCCAGGCCGGTGCCCTTGAGCATCCATTCCAGACCGATCTGCGGCTGGTTGTACCACTTCAGCGCCGGGTACAGCGAGACCGGCTGCTTGCACTCGTACTGCAGGTACATCTCCAGGTGGTCCTGTAGATTCTGGCCGACGCCGGGCAGGTCGTGGACCAGCGGGATGTCGAAGCGACGCAGCAGCGGCGCGGAGCCAACGCCGGAGCGCTGCAGGATCTGCGGCGAGGCGATGGCACCGGCGCAGAGCAGCACTTCACGGCGGGCGCGCACGGTGATGGCTTCCAGGGAATCACCCTTCATATAGGCGACGCCGTTGGCGCGCTTGCCCTCGAAGAGGATGCGATCGGTGGTGGCATGGGTGACGATGGTCAGATTCGGGCGACCCTTGGCCTGGTCCAGATAGCCGCGGGCGGTGCTGGAGCGCCGGCCGTTCGGGGTGACGAAGCGGTCCATCGGGCCGAAGCCTTCCTGCTGATAGCCGTTGAGGTCTTCGGTGCGCGGATAACCCGCCTGAACACCGGCTTCGACCATGGCTTCGAACAGGGGATTGGTGTTCGGCTTGGCGGTGGTCACCGAGACCGGGCCGTCGCCGCCGTGCCAGTCGTTGCCACCGGCATCGCGCTTCTCGGCCTTGCGGAAGTAGGGCAGGCAGTCGAGGTAGGTCCAGTCGTCCAGGCCATCGAGTTGCGCCCAGTTGTCATAGTCCAGGGCGTTGCCGCGGATGTAGCACATGCCATTGATCAGCGAGGAGCCACCCAGGCCCTTGCCGCGCCCGCATTCCATCCGGCGGTTGTCCATGTGCGGCTCGGGCTCGGTCTGGTAGGCCCAGTTGTACTGCTTGCCCTGCAGCGGATAGGCGAGGGCGGCCGGCATCTGGGTGCGGAAGTCCAGGCGGTAGTCGGGGCCGCCGGCTTCCAGCAGCAGGACGGTCACGTCCTGGTCTTCGGTCAGCCGGGTGGCCAGGACGTTGCCGGCCGAGCCGGCGCCTATGACGATGTAATCGAATTCGTTTGCCATGAAAAAGTCTCCTCCTGACGGCGGGTGGGGTCTGGCCCCAGCCCCGGGCCCTCTCCAGCGGAGAGGGGAGAACAGCGCTACGGAAGCGGCTTAGAAGATCGAGGCGTAGTCGCCCAGCTCGACCTGCACCGACTTGATGCGGGTGTAGTGGCCGAGGGTGGTGAGGCCGTTCTCGCGACCGACGCCGGAGTGCTTGTAGCCACCCACCGGCATCTCGGCGGGGGATTCGCCCCAGGTGTTGATCCAGCAGATGCCGGCTTCCAGGCGATGGATCATGCGGTGGGCGCGGGCCAGGTCACGGGTGACCACGCCGGCCGCCAGGCCGTACTCGGTGTCGTTGGCGCGGCGCACCACCTCGTCCTCGTCGGCATAGGCCAGGATGCTCATGACCGGGCCGAAGATCTCTTCGCGGGCGATGGCCATGTCGTCACGGCAATCGGTGAAGACGGTGGGGGCGACGAAGTTGCCCTTGGCCAGTTCGCCCTGGGTGACGCGCTCGCCACCGGTGAGCAGGCGGGCGCCTTCGGCGTGGCCCTGGGCGATGTAGCCCAGCACCTTTTCCAGGTGCGGGGTGCTGACCAGCGGCCCGAAGTTGGTCTCGGCGGCCAGGGGATCGCCCAGCTTGATGCGCTCGACCCGCTCCACCACCTTGGCTTCGAAGTCGGCCTTGAGCGCCTGGGGCACGAAGACCCGGGTGCCGTTGGTGCAGACCTGGCCGGAGCTGAAGAAGTTGGCCATGACGGCGATGTCGGCGGCGCGCTCCAGGTCGGCATCGTCGCAGACGATCAGCGGCGATTTGCCACCCAGTTCCATGGTGACTTCCTTGAGGGTCGAGCCGGCGGCGCTGGCCATGACCTTCTTGCCGGTGGCGACGCCGCCGGTAAAGGAGATCTTCTCGATGCCGGGATGTTCGGTCAGGGCCACGCCCACTTCGGGACCGACACCATTGACCACGTTGAACACGCCAGCGGGCAGGCCGGCCTCGGTGTAGATCTCGGCCAGCTTCAGCGCGGTCAGCGGGGTGACTTCGCTGGGCTTGAAGATCATGGCGTTGCCGGCGGCCAGGGCCGGGGCGGACTTCCACAGGGCGATCTGGATCGGGTAGTTCCAGGCGCCGATGCCGGCGACCACGCCCAGCGGTTCGCGGCGGGTATAGACGAAGGAGGTCTCGCGCAGCGGGATCTGTTCGCCTTCCAGGGCCGGAACCAGGCCGGCGTAGTACTCGAGCACGTCGGCGCCGGTGACGATGTCCACGGCCTGGGTCTCGGACAGAGCCTTGCCGGTGTCGAGGGTTTCCAGCAGCGCCAGCTCATCGTTGCGCTCGCGGAGGATGTCCACGGCCTTTCGCAGGATGCGCGAGCGCTGCATGGCGGTCATCGCGGCCCAGACCTTCTGACCTTCGGCGGCAGCGGCCACCGCCTTGTCCACGTCGGCGCGGCCGGCGCTCTGCACCACGGCGAGCACCTCGCCGGTGGCGGGATTCAGGGTTTCGAAGGTGGCGTCACCGGTGGCGGCGACATAACGGCCACCGATGTAGAGCTGCTGTTCGGCAAAACGGGCCATGGACGTTCTCCCAGGCTGGGCGGGCGCCGTGGCACCCGCAAGGAACACAGGGGGCGCGAAAGAAGGGTCTCTCTGCGCCAGCGATGAAGCCAGTCTACTTAATTTTTATTGAACGTTCAATCAATGAAAAATTCGCAGGCGTGCCGAGAACGGCCGATGGGCGGCCCAGAGCGGTTCGATCAGAGGGGGAATGGATAAGGAAAAGCGGGAGGGGAGCCCGCGGCCGGAGCGGACCGGCCGGGGTTGCAGCGGTTAGGCCTTGGCCAGTTGCAGGTCCAGGTAGTCGTAGGCGATCTGCAGGGCCTGCTGGGTGTTGAAGGCGTCGCCGGAGAGGGCGCCGCGCAGCCAGAGGCCATCGATGATGGCGGCCAGGCCGCGGGCCGAGGCGCGCGCCTGGCCATGGGGCAGGAGGCGGCGGAATTGCCAGCAGAGATTGGAATAGAGGCGCAGGTCGTTGATGCGTTGCAGGCGGCGCAGATTGGGCTGGTGCATGCTGGTGGCCCAGAAGGCCAGCCAGGTCTTCATGGCCGGGCCACTGACCTGGGTATCGTCGAAGTTGCCCTGGATGATGGCGCGCAGGTTGGCGGCCGGGTCGTCACCGGGTAGGGCAGCGCGGCGTTCGCGCACGGCCTGGCGCAGGGCATTCATCAGATGCCGCATGGTGGCTTCGAGCAGGCCGTTCTTGTCTTGGAAGTAGTGGCTGATGATGCCGTTGGAGACACCGGCCTTGCGGGCAATGAAGGCGATACTGGCGTCGCCCATGCCGACTTCGTCGACGGCTTCGAGGGTCGCGGCAATGAGCTGCGAACGGCGGATGGGCTGCATCCCGACCTTGGGCACGAGGCATCTCCTGAAGAGAACGGAAGGAGCCTCGGAGGGTAACTATTTTTTATTGAACGTTCAATCAATAAAAACGGTCACGACCTTCCGGATTGTGCCCTGGCCCAGGCGGCAATACCAGTCCTGACAGGTGGTTACTTTTAATAACCGCCCGAAAGGCGTAGGCTGGGAACCAGTTCTGCTTCGAGGATCGCCATGGACGCCGTGGTCAGTCGTATCTCCAGCCGTCGCCGCCTGCATGCCCACGCCTGTCCCATCCGGGACGTGCTGGACCGCATAGGCGATGCCTGGTCCTTGCTCACGCTCTTCACCCTGGCACCTGGTCCGCTGCGCTTCAACGAATTGCGCCGGCGGGTCGACGGCATTTCCCAGCGCATGCTCAGCGTGACCCTGCGTCAGCTGGAGCGCGATGGCCTGGTGTCCCGCACGGTGACGCCGACCAAGCCGCCCCAGGTGGAATACGCCCTCACCGAGCTGGGCCAGAGCCTGATGGTGCCGGTGGGTGCCCTGGCCGCCTGGGCCTCGGCGAAGCAGCCTTTAATTCAGCGCCACAGGGCGGCCTACGATCAGGCCGCCGAGGAGAATCCTGATGACCCGTCTCTCTAAGACCGCCCTGTCGGTCCTCGACCTGGTCCCCATCCGTGACGACGGCGATGCGACCCAGGCGCTGCACAATGCCCTGACCCTGGCGCGCCATGTCGAGCAGCTCGGCTTTTCCCGCTACTGGGTCGCCGAGCACCACAACATGGACGGTATCGCCAGCTCCGCGACCAGCGTGCTGCTGGGCTACCTGGCCGCTGGCACCAGCACCCTGCGCCTGGGATCGGGCGGCATCATGCTGCCCAACCACGCGCCGCTGGTGGTGGCCGAGCAATTCGGCACCCTGGCCTCGCTGTATCCGGGCCGCATCGAACTCGGCCTGGGCCGCGCGCCGGGCTCGGATCAGCGCACCGCCTATGCCCTGCGGCGCGACCGCCTGGGCAGTTCTGACGACTTCCCGCGGGACGTGGAGGAGCTGCAGCACTACTTTGGCCCGCAGCAGCCGGGGCAGGGCGTGATCGCCATGCCTGGGGTGGGAACCGAGGTGCCGATCTGGCTGCTGGGTTCGAGCCTGTTCAGTGCCCAGCTGGCGGCGGCCAAGGGGCTGCCCTATGCCTTCGCCTCGCACTTCGCGCCGCGCTATGTGCACGAGGCGATCCGGCTCTATCGCGAGAACTTCAAGCCGTCCGCGGTGCTCGATCGTCCTTACGTGATGCTCGGGGTACCCCTGGTGGCAGCCGACAGCGACGACGAGGCCGATTACCTGGCCACCACCGTCTACCAGCGCATCCTGGCGCTGTTCCGCGGCGACAGCCTGCGCCTGCAACCGCCGGTACGCAGCATGGAAGGCGTCTGGTTGCCTCACGAGAAGGAGTCGGTATCGAGCCTCCTCGGCATGGCGGTGATCGGCGGCCCGGACAAGGTCCGCGAGCGGCTGGAGCTGTTGCTGGAGAAGACCGATGCCGACGAGCTGATCTTTACCTGCGATGTCTACGAGCAGGCGGATCGGTTGCGCGCCTTCTCGATCCTGGCGGATCTGAAGGGCGGTTGATCGGGGGCTGGGCCTGCTGGGCTGAGACGGCTTCATCGTCGAAGCCCAGCAGGCCCACATGAAAAAGCCGACCCTTTGTAGCGGTCGGCTTTTTCCTGTCTGCGGGAAGGCACCTGCTGCCGTTGTTGGGCTTAACCCAACTTGCGCGTCGTAGCGTGGAAAACCGCGCCAGCGTTTTCCACTGACGGCTACCGGCGGCGCGCTGTGGATAAGGCTGCGCCGTTATCCACGCTACGGTGCTCTGCGGTTACAGGAAGGTGAAGACCTGTTCGCGGGTCAGGCGGGACTTGGGCAGGGCGGCGTTGAAGTCGCTCTCGCCACGATAGCCCAGGCCGACCACTACCAGGGCGGTGTAGCCCTGTTCGCGCAGGCCGAGTTCCTGGTCCAGGCTGTTGGCGTCGAAGCCTTCCATGGGGGTAGCATCAATGCCCAGGGCGGCAGCGCCCAGCAGCAGGGTGCCCAACGCCAGGTAGGTCTGCTTCTCCATCCAGTGCTGCACATCCTTGCGCTCATGACGATGCAGGTCGACGAAATGACGACGGGTGCCATCCTGGGTGGCGCGCGCCTCGGGCTTGGCGAAGCGGCCGTCCCGGGCTTCCTGCTCCAGCACCTGGGCCAGATGGCCCTCGGTCATTTCCAGGCGAGTGCAGAGCACGATGACGTGGGAGGCCGGCAGCACCTTGGGCTCGTTGTAGGGGCTCTGCATGCCACGGGCGACGCGCGCCCTGGCCTCGGCACTGGCGGCGACCACGAAGTGCCACGGCTGGGAATTGACCGAGGAGGGCGCCTGGCGCAGCAGCTCCAGCAGTTCCTCGACCTGCTCGGCCGGGATGCTGCGGGAGCCGTCGAAGGCCTTGGTGGTATAGCGGGTACGGGCGATCTGGGACAGCTGCATGGATAACTCCTGATCGGATCAGTGGGTAGAGGCCGGCTGGGCGTCGATCTTGACGCGGAACAGGCTGTAGGGCTTCTGGCGCAGGTCCTGGCCGCCGTGGAACTGGGCCTGGCGATGGAGCTGGTTGGCGGTGAAATAGAGGTAGCCGTCCGGACCGATGCTGAAGGTGTCGGGCCAGAGCACGCGGGGATCGTGGACCAGGGTCTTCCAGCTGCCGTCGGCCTGGCGCTGGCGCACGGCGTTGTGCTCGTAGTCGCCGGCATAGACGCGGCCCTGGGCATCGGCTTCGAGGCCGTCGGAGGCGCCCTTTTCGCCGAGATCCTGCACCCCGGCGCGCACCTGGGCCTCGCTCGCGCTGGGGTCGCGTAGCAGGGCGGTGGGCACGGCATAGAGGTGGCGGCTGGACAGCGGGCTGAAGTAGAGGGTGCCGCCGTCCGGCGACAGGGCGATGCCGTCGCTGGCGATGGCCGGGCGGACCTTGCTGCCATCGGGGCGCTGCATCAGCAGCGGTTCGCCTTCCACCACCGGGGCGAAGCTGGGGTCGACATTGGCCTGGGGCGCGCCGGTCAGGCGACGCTGGGCCTGGCCGGTGGCGAGGTCGAGGATGATCAGGCCACCGGGAGGCGCCGAGTCGGTGACATAGGCCACTCCGGCGCGACCGACGCGAAAGTCGAAGCGCACGTCGTTGACGTAGCTGTTGGGTTCGAGCACAGCCGCAGGGAAGACCAGGGTCCTGGCGACCTTGTTGGTCTTGAGGTCGATGGCCACCAGCTTGACGCCGCCGGCCTTGGGCGCGGCAAAGCCCGGCGCGGCGGTGTCCAGCACCCAGAGGTGTCCGCGACCATCGGCCACCACGCTCTGCACGCTGATGAAGCCCTTGCCCGGCTGGCCAGGGGTCTCGACGTTGAGCGCGGCGTCCGGGTAGGGCACCGCCTTGCCGTCCTTGAGTTCGGCCACGGTAAAGGGCACCGCGTCGCCCCAGCGCGGGTAGTTGACGAAGATCCGCCCGGTCTCGCTGACGGTGACCCCGGTGGGCATGGCATCCTGGAAGGCGAACACCTGCTCCAGCTGGCCAAGGGTGCGCTCCTGGGGCAGCGGCGCGGCCTGGGCCGCCAGGCTACCCACGGCCAGGGCGACGGTGAGGGTCAGGGCACTGAGGCGGGGCATCAGAAGCCCTCCAGCACGAGCTTGCCGCGGGCCTGGTGGCTTTCCAGCTGGGCATGGGCGCGGCGCAGGTTGGCGGCATCGATCCGGCCCAGGTGTTCGCCCAGGGTGGTCTTGAGGGTGCCCTGGTCGATCAGTCCGGCGACGCGCTCGAGGATCTCGTGCTGGCGCACCTTGTCCGGGGTCTGGAACAGCGAGCGGGTGAACATCAGTTCCCAGTGCAGCGACAGCGACTTGGCCTTCATCGGCACCACGTCGAGTTGCGCCGGATCGTCGATCACGCCCAGGCGACCTTGGGGTCGCAGGACATCCACCAGCTGGGTGAAGTGCTCATCGGTATGGGTGAGGCTGGCCACCAGAGTCACGCCGTCCAGGCCCAGGGCTTCGAGCTGGGGACGCAGCGGCTGGTGGTGGTCGATGACGTGGTGGGCACCCAGCTGGCGCACCCAGTCCTGGGTTTCCTGGCGCGAAGCGGTACCTATCACTGTCAGCTCGGTGAGCTGGCGGGCCAGCTGCACCAGCACGGAGCCGACGCCACCCGCCGCGCCCATCACCAGCAGCTGCTGGCCGGCGCCGCCGCCTTCGGTCGCGCCGAGACGGTCGAACAGCAATTCCCAGGCGGTGATGGCAGTCAGCGGCAGGGCCGCGGCCTGGGCGTGATCCAGGCTCCTGGGCTTGTGCCCGGCCAGGTGTTCGTCGACCAGGTGCAGCTCGCTGTTGCAGCCGGCGCGGAACAGCTCGCCGGCGTAGTAGACCTCGTCACCCACGGCGAAGCGGCTGACGGCGCTGCCCACCTGCCGCACCACGCCGGAGACGTCCCAACCCAGCACCTTGGACTCGCGCTGCACCAGGCCCTGGCGCACCTTGGTGTCGACTGGATTGACCGATACGGCGCGGACTTCCACCAGCAGATCATGGGCTTCGGGCGTGGGATCGGTCAGCACCGCGTCCTGCAGGGCACGAGGATCGCTGGCGGGCAGGGTGGTGTCGCCGTGGATGATGGCTTTCATGGGCGGATTCCTTTGTACGATGAGAAACATGAGGCCATGGTCGTCTTCATTGTCGGTCGGAAAAAGCGGCAGAATCGGATAGCACCTTCACTGCAGGAGTGAAAATGATCCGCTTCGATGACCTTGGCCTCTTCGTGCGTTCCGCCGCCCTGGGCAGCTTTTCCCGCGCGGCCCGCGAGGCAGACCTCTTGCCGGGTCAGGTGAGCGCCGCCATCGGCCGGCTGGAACGCGAACTGGGCATACGCCTGTTCGCCCGTTCGACCCGCAGCCTGCGACTGACCGCCGAGGGCGAGGCCTATCTGCCCTACGCCCGTGAGGTGCTTGAGACCCTGCGCGAGGGGCGCGAGCGGTTGCAGGGGGAGAGTCCGGAATTGCGGGGGGTGCTGCAGGTGGCGGCGCCTTCGGATCTGGGGCGCAATCTCTTGTTGCCCTGGCTGGCCGAGTTTCGTCAGCGCCATCCCGGCCTGACGCTCAGGCTCTACGTCTCGGACCAGCAGGCCGACGTCTACCGCGATCCGGTGGACATCGCCATCCGCTACGGCCGGAGTCAGGATGACAGCCTGGTGGCCCTGCCGCTCGCCCCTGACAACCGCCGGCTGCTGGCGGCGGCGCCGACCTATCTGGCCCGCCAGGGTGCGCCGCGCAACCTGGACGACCTGTCCGGACACGCCTGCCTGCTCTACCAGCTGCATGGTCGCACCTATGACAAGTGGAGCTTTCCACAGGCCGATGGTGGCCTGCGCCAGGTGGCCGTCAGCGGACCCTTGCAGAGCGACGATGCCGAAGTGGTGCGGCGCTGGGCGGTGGCCGGGGAGGGCATCGTCTACAAGTCCTGGCTGGACATGCGCGACGACCTGCAGCGCGGTCGGCTGGTGCGGCTGCTGCCCGAGCAGCCCGGCGAGCCCTTGCCGCTGCAGCTGTTCTGCCCGCATCGGCGGCAATTCTCGCCGGCGGTGCGGCAGCTGCATGGCTGGCTGGCGGAACGCTTTGCGGCCCTGGGCAAGCAGCCCTGAAACGCAAAGGGGGTGGCGCCGCGAACGGAACCACCCCCTCGGGTACCGCGTCCTGCCTTACTGCAGGTGCTGCTTGAGCAGCTGGCCGGCCTGAGTCAGCGCAGCCTGGACCTCGGGCACCTTGGCCAGGACGTTGAGCAGGCCGTAGTCATGGATCATGCCGTTGTAGCGCACCTGGACGACCTCGACGCCGGCCGCGTTGAGCTTGCGGGCATAGGCCTCGCCTTCGTCACGCAGCACGTCGTTCTCGGCGGTCTGCACCAGCGCCGGCGGCAGGCCCTTGAGCTGGGCCTCGCTGGCCCGCAACGGCGAGGCATAGACGTTGGCGCGCTCGGTCTCGCTGGTGGTGTAGTTGTCCCAGAACCACTTCATCATGTTGCGGGTCAGGAAGCGGCCCTCGGCATAGGTCTGGTAGGAGCCGTTGTCGAAGCTGGCATCGGTCACTGGCCAGAACAGCACCTGGTAACGCAGCTTGGGCGTGCCCTTGTCCTTGGCCATCAGGCTGACCACCGCGGCCATGTTGCCGCCGACGCTGTTGCCGGCCACCGCCAGGCGACTGCCGTCGACCTCGATCTCCTTGCCATGCTCGGCGACCCACTGGGTCGCGGCATAGGCCTGGTTGATGGCCACCGGGAAGTGGGCCTCCGGACTCGGGGTGTAGTTGACGAACACCGCCGTGGCGCCGGACGCTACCACCAGGTCACGCACCAGGCGCTGGTGGGTGGGGAAATCACCCAGCACCCAGCCGCCGCCATGGAAGAACATGAAGGCCGGCGTCTGTCCCTTGGCGTTCGCCGGACGGACGATGGTCAGCTGCAGCGGCTTGCCGTCGACCTGAATGGTCTTCTCGCGGATCTTGACCCCCGAGAGATCGACCTTGACGCCGGACTGGGCGCCGGACAGCACCGCGCGGGCGTCCTTGGGGCTCAGGGTTTCCAGGGGTTTGCCACCGCTGCCGTTCAGGGCGTCGACGAAGCCCTGGGTGGTGCGCTCCAGATGCGGATCGGGCTGGGGCGCGGCAAAGGCGCTGCCTAGGGCCAGGGTGAGCGCGGAAAGGCCAAGCAGGCGAGAGACGGTACGCATGACAGATGACTCCTCGAACGGGAAGGACCGGGCGCCTCGGCTGAAGCGCCTGGGTAATACCGCGACCCTTAGGCCAGGGTCAGGCGCACGTCCACGTTGCCGCGGGTGGCGTTGGAGTAGGGGCAGACCTGGTGGGCCTTCTCGACCAGGTCTTCGGCCACGGCGCGCTCCAGGCCCGGCAGGCTGATGACCAGCTCGACGTCCAGGGCGAAGCCGGTGGGGATCGGGCCGATGCCGACCTGGGCGGTCACGCTGACGTCCGCCGGCACGGCGATCTTTTCCTTGGCGCCAACGAACTTGAGCGCGCCGATGAAGCAGGCCGAGTAGCCGGCGGCGAAGAGTTGCTCGGGATTGGTGCCGGCACCGCCGGCGCCGCCCAGCTCCTTGGGCGTGGACAGCTGCACGTCCAGGACCTTGTCGCTGCTGATGGAACGGCCGTCACGGCCACCGGTGCTGGTTGCGGAAGCGGTATAGAGAATGTTCATGGCGTGCTCCTTTTTAGGTATCGCGATAACTGTCTAATCGGACGTTGACCGAAGGAATCGTCCGGGTACGGATTTAAGTTATCGCGATATTGGTTATCGCGCAAATACATTTTCGGGAGCAGCCGACCAGCGGCAGCGAAGGGGCTAACGCTCCAGCTTGGCCCTCAGGGTCATCAGATTTTCGCGCAGGGCATTCATCTGGGCATCGCCCAGCGCGCAATAGCTGCTGATGGTGCCGTTGATCTCCCGGGCCCGCTCGCGCAGGGCACGGCCAGACTCGGTGAGTTCGATGGACAGGTTGCGCTCGTCCTCGGCATTGCGCTGCCGGGTCACGTAGCCCTCGGCCTCCAGGCGCTTGAGCACCGGTGTCAGGGCCCCTGAGTCCTGGTGCAGCCGGCGCGCCAGCTCCTTGAGCGGCAGCCGATCGTTTTCCCACAGCACCAGCATCATCAGGTACTGCGGATAGGTCAGGCCCACCTCTTCGAGCAGCGGCTTGTACACCTTGGTCATGGCCAGCGAGGTGGAGTACAGCGCGAAGCACAGCTGCTGATCGAGAAGAAGGGGGTCTTTGTTGTTCATCGCGTTCCCGCCTGGGTAAATGAGAAATGATTCTACCCCGAGCATTTGGGTAGCATTAGTCCTTTCGCCCTCAGACCCCAGGGTTTCCATGCGTATCCATGTGTCGTTCATCGATCGTGTCGGCATCACCCAGGAAGTCCTGGCGCTGCTCGGCGCCCGCAATCTCAACCTGGACGCCGTGGAGATGGTGCCGCCCAACGTCTACATCGATGCGCCGACCCTGAGCGCGACGGTGCTGGAGGAATTGCGCGCCGCCCTGCTGACCGTGGTGGGGGTGGAGGCGGTGCGGGTGGTGGACATCCTGCCCGGCCAGCGCCGCTCATTGCAGCTCGACGCCCTGCTCGCGGCCATGGCCGATCCGGTGCTGGCGGTGGACGGCGAGGGCCGCATCCTGCTGGCCAATCCGGCCTTTGCCGCCCTGGCCGGGGAAGGCGCCGGCAACACCCTGGCCGAACTCTTCAGTGACGGCGAATTGTCCGCCGAGCTGCTGGACCAGGGCTTTCGCCTGCCCCTGCGCGAGGTGGTGCTGCGCGGCCAGGCGCTGCTGCTGGACGCCACGCCCATCGGCGAACCGGTGGGCGGCCTGGCCGGTGGGCTGCTGACCCTCTATGCCCCCAGTCGCATCGGCGGCCGCCTCTCGGCGCTGCGCCACGACACCCCCGAGGGCTTCGATTCGCTGCTTGGCGACTGCGCTGCCATCCGCACCCTCAAGGCCCGCGCCCAGCGCCTGGCCGCCCTGGAGGCGCCCCTGCTGATCCTCGGTGAAACCGGCACCGGTAAGGAACTGGTGGCGCGCGCCTGCCATGCGGCCAGTGCGCGGCGCGAGGCACCCTTTCTGGCGCTGAACTGCGCGGCCCTGCCGGAGAGCCTGGCCGAGAGCGAATTGTTCGGCTATGCCCCGGGCGCCTTTACCGGCGCCCAGCGCGGCGGCAAGCCGGGCCTGCTGGAGCTGGCCGACCAGGGCACGGTGTTTCTCGACGAGGTCGGAGAGATGTCGCCCTATCTGCAGGCGAAGCTGCTGAGATTCCTCTCCGATGGCACCTTCCGCCGCGTTGGCGGGGCCCAGGAAACCCAGGTCAATGTGCGCATCCTCGCTGCCACCCATCGCGATCTGCAGGCCATGGTCGCCGCCGGCACCTTTCGCGAAGACCTCTTCTATCGGCTCAATGTACTCAGCCTGCAGGTGCCGGCCCTGCGCGAGCGTGGCCAGGACATCCTGCTGCTGGCGCGGCACTTCCTGCAGCAGGCCTGCGCCCAGATCGGCCGACCGCCGTGCCGCCTGGCGCCGGCCACCTATGGCGTGCTGCTCGGCAACGCCTGGCCGGGCAACGTGCGGCAATTGCAGAACATCCTCTTTCGCGCCGCCGCCATCAGCGAGAGTGGCCAGATCGACGTCGACGACCTCGACCTGGCCGGCACGGCGGTGGCGGGGCAGGTCGAGACCGAGGTCAGCACCCTGGAGGCCGCCGTCCAGGGTTACGAGGCGGCGCTGCTGGAGCGGCTCTATCCGCAGTATCCATCTAGTCGCCAGCTGGCCGCGCGCCTGCAGACCTCTCACTCGGCCATCGCCATGCGCCTGCGGCGTTACGGCATCCCGCGGCGCTAGAGGCCGCGGGCGTCCGGATCAGCGCAGCACGTTGGTCTTGGCCAGGTCCACCACCTCGCTGCCGCGGCCACTCATCACCGCGCGCAGCATGTAGAGGCTGAAGCCCTTGGCCTGGGCGGCCTCGATCTTCGGTGGCAGCGACAGCTCCTGCTTGGCGATGCGCACGTCCACCAGCGCCGGGCCGGGGTGGGCGAAGGCTTCCTCCAGGGTGGCGTCGAGCAGGCTGGCCGAGTCCACCTTCCAGCCGCGCACACCGCAGGCCTCGGCCACCTGGGCGAAGTCGACGGCGGCGAGATCCGTGGTCTCGTCGATCATGCCGGCGGCCTTCATCTCCATGGCGACGAAGCCCAGGGTGGCGTTGTCGTAGACGATGACCTTGACCGGCAGCTTTTCGCTGGCCAGGGTCGCCAGCTCGCCCAGCAGCATAGACAGTCCGCCGTCGCCGGCCAGCGCCACCACCTGGCGATCGGGATAGGCCGCCTGCAGACCCATGGCCTGGGGCAGGGCATTGGCCATGGAGCCATGGGTGAAGGAGCCGGCCAGCTTACGCTCGAAATTCATCGCCAGGTAGCGCGCGGCCCACACCGTTGGAGTGCCGACGTCGCAGGTGAAGAGGGCGTCCGCTGCGGCCAGTTCGCTGACCCGGGTGGTCAGGTACTGCGGATGCAGCGGCTCGCCATCGGCGGTGGCAGTGGCCAGTTCGTCAAGCTCGGCCCGGGTCTTGCGGTAGTGCTGCTGGGCCTTTTCCAGAAAGCGGCTGTGGCTGTTGGGCTTGAGCCGCGGCAGCAGGGCGTCGAGAGTGGCGCGGACATCGCCCACCAGGCCCTTGAGCAGCGGGGTACGCACGCCCAGGTGGGCGCCGCGCACGTCGATCTGCACCACCCGGCCGTGATCCGGGAAGAAGTTGCGATAAGGGAAGTTGCTGCCCAGCATCAGCAGCAGGTCGCACTCCTTGAGTGCGTGATAGCCGGACGAAAAGCCGATCAGGCCGGTCATGCCCACGCCATAGGGGTTCGAGTACTCGATATGGGCCTTGCCGCGCAGGGCATGGACCACCGGCGCCTGCAGCCGCTCGGCCAGCGCCACCACCTGGGCATGGGCACCGGCGCACCCGGCGCCGCAGAGCAGGGTGATGCGCTTTTCCCCGGCCAGCAATTCGGCCAGGGCATCCAGTTCGGCCTCCGGCGGTACAACAACCGGACGCACCGGTTCGCTCCACTGGACTTCCTTGATCGGCGCCTCGGCTAGGGCCACGTCGCCGGGAATCACCACCACCGACACCGAACGGTTGAGGATGGCCGAGCGCATGGCGGTCTCGAGGATGCGCGGCAGCTGCTCGGGATGGGAAACCACCTCGCAAAAGTCGCTGCAGTCGCGGAACAGCCGCTCCGGATGGGTCTCCTGGAAATAGCCCAGGCCGATCTCGCTGGAAGGAATCTGGGCGGCGATGGCCAGCACCGGCGCGCCGCTACGCTGGGCGTCGAACAGGCCGTTGATCAGGTGCAGGTTGCCCGGACCGCAGGAGCCGGCGCAGACCGCCAGGCTTCCGCTGGTATCGGCCGCGGCACTAGCGGCGAAGGCGGCGGCTTCTTCATGCCGCACCCCGCGCCAGCGGATGCGATCGCGCTTGCGCAGGCTTTCGGTGAGGCCGTTGAGCGAATCGCCCGGCAGGCCCCAGATGGTGTCCACACCAGCAGCTTCGAGGGTGGCGACGAGCAGATCGGCAACGGTTTTCAAAGCCATGACAAAGACTCCAGACAAGGATGGGAGAGGGCAAAGCCGCTTGGCAGAGGTCTTGTTGTGCCTTGTTGGTCCGATGAAGCGGGGCGGAAGTTCGCGTTGGTGCTCTTGTCTGAATCTGGTCTCAGGCTCCGGTGACATTCCCGGCTCCGGCGTTCTCGCCCAGGCTTCGCCAGATGTCATCCGCGAGAAGAGCGCTATGCCAGCTGTATCGCGTAGCGTCGGGAGCATGCCGATTGACAGATCTAGCCTTGCCCCTAATATGGGATATACAATTGATATATCCCGGGAGGTCGATCATGGATCAAGGTGCCGTATTTCAAAGCAATCGCAGTCAGGCGGTAAGACTGCCAAAGGCGGTTGCCCTGCCCGAAGACGTGAAGCGCGTCGATGTGGTTGCCCTAGGCCGCACCAGAATCATTACTCCTGCCGGGGAATCCTGGGATTCCTGGTTTGAGGGAGAGTGCGTTACGGCGGATTTCATGGCGGAACGTGACCAGCCTGCCGAGCAGGAACGCGAGGGCTTCTGATGCTCAAGTTCATGCTCGACACCAACACCTGCATTTTCACCATCAAGAACCGACCGGTGTCGGTTCGCGAGGCCTTCAACCGGCACCAGGGGCAGTTGTGTATCAGTACGATCACCCTGATGGAGCTGATCTACGGTGCAGAAAAATCTTCCAGCCCGGAGCGCAACCTGGCGGTGATCGAGGGCTTCGCCGCGCGTCTGGAGGTGTTGAAGTACGGTCCCGAAGCTGCGGCGCACACCGGGCAGTTGCGTGCCGAATTAGCCCGAGCGGGGCAGCAGATCGGTCCCTACGACCAGATGATCGCGGGACATGCGCGCTCTCTGGGCCTGATCGTGATCACTAACAATCGTCGCGAGTTCGATCGGGTACCAGGCTTGCGCGTCGAAGACTGGGTTACCGCGACAGGGAATTAGCGAGCGAGAGGTTTGATCCGTCTCTGTCTCCATCAGCGGGATAGGGAACAGCCTGTGCCCCACCGTACAGCCCAGCTGTCGGACCCATGACCCTGGCTAACATCGTAACGATTTCGATACGGTGTTTGCTAATCGATACGGCTATGATCGATTAAACCGCCTGCCGTAATGATTTCACTACAGAGCAATTGTGGGCCTCCAGCTAAACCCCTGAAAATACTGGCTTTTATTCCTGGCATCACCCTTGCACCGCCAGACCCCATCTATCCATCAGGACAAAGGTCCGCAGGAGTCTGGCAATGGGTCTGCGCTATACCGAAGAACACGAATGGCTGCGTCAGGAAGCCGATGGCAGCATCACCGTCGGCATCACCGACTATGCTCAGGACTCGCTGGGCGATCTGGTCTTCGTGCAACTGCCGGAGCTGCGCAGCTACGCCCAGGGCGATGAAGTGGCGGTGCTGGAGTCGGTCAAGGCTGCCAGCAACATCACCATGCCGCTGGACGGCAAGGTCCTGGCCGTCAACGAGGCGCTCAATGATGCGCCCGAGACCATCAACAGCGATCCGCTGAACGCCGGCTGGTTCTTTCGTTTCCAGCCCGCCAATGCCGAAGCCTTCGCCGCGCTGCTCGACGAAGCCGCCTATCAGCAACTGATCAAGGGGTAAGACCGCCATGTCGCTGCACGACACCCTCAGCACCGCCGACGAATTCGTCCCGCGCCACATCGGTCCGCGCGAGCTGGACGAGATCGCCATGCTGAACCTGCTCGGCTACGAATCCCTGGACGCCATGACCGCCCAGGTGATCCCCGAAAGCATCAAGGGCACCAGCGTACTGGACCTGCCCGCCGGGCTGTCCGAGGCCGACGCCCTGGCTGAGCTGCGCACTATCGCCGGCAAGAATCGCCTGCTCAAGAGCCTGATCGGCCAGGGCTACTACAACACCCACACCCCGGCGCCGATCCTGCGCAACCTGCTGGAAAATCCGGCCTGGTACACCGCCTACACCCCCTACCAGCCCGAGATCTCCCAGGGTCGCCTGGAGGCGCTGCTCAACTTCCAGACGCTGATAGGCGACCTCACCGGCATGCCGGTGGCCAACGCCTCGCTGCTGGACGAGGGCACCGCTGCCGCCGAGGCCATGACCTTCTGCAAACGCCTGGCGAAAAACAAGGCCAGCGCCTTCTTCGCCTCCGTGCATTGCCATCCGCAGACCCTGGACGTCCTGCGTACCCGCGCCGAGCCCCTGGGCATCGAGGTGGTGGTGGGCGTGGAAACCGAGATCGAGGACCACAGCCGCTTCTTTGGTGCGCTGTTCCAGTACCCCATGACCACTGGCGAGATCCGCGACTACCGGGAGAGCATCCAGGCCTTCCAGGCCGCCGGTGCCCTGGTGGCCATGGCCGCCGACCTGCTGGCGCTGACCCTGCTCACCCCGCCCGGCGAGCTGGGTGCGGACGTGGCCATCGGCACCGCCCAGCGCTTTGGCGTACCGCTCGGTTTCGGCGGTCCGCACGCGGCGTACTTCGCTACGCAGGACAAGTACAAGCGCGACATGCCTGGGCGCGTCGTCGGCGTCTCCATCGACCGCCACGGCAACCCGGCCTATCGCCTGGCGCTGCAGACCCGCGAGCAGCACATCCGCCGCGAGAAGGCCACCAGCAACATCTGCACCGCCCAGGTGCTCCTGGCCAACATCGCCAGCATGTACGCGGTCTACCACGGTCCCGAAGGCCTGACCCGCATCGCCACCCGGGTGCAGCGTCTGACCAGCCTGCTGGCCGCCGGCCTGCAGCGCCTGGGCCACGAGACTCAGCACACCGCCTTCGACACCCTGACCCTAGTGTTCGGCGCGCGCACCGCCGCCCTGCACGAGGCCGCCCGTGCCCGTGGCTACAACCTGCGCGAAGTCAGCGCCGAGGCCCTGGGCGTATCCCTGGACGAGACCAGCACCCTGGCCGATGTCCAGGCGCTGCTGGAGATCCTGGCCGATGGCAAGCCCGCGCCCCAGGTTGCCGAGCTGGGCGATGCCCAGGGTGTGGAAGTGCCCGCGGCGCTGCAGCGCCAGTCGGCCTTCCTGACCCATCCGGTATTCGCCAGCCACAGGTCCGAGACCGAGCTGATGCGCTACCTGCGCAAGCTGGCGGACAAAGACCTAGCGCTGGATCGCACCATGATCCCGCTGGGCTCCTGCACCATGAAGCTCAACGCCGCCAGCGAGATGATCCCGGTCACCTGGGCCGAATTCGGCGGTATCCACCCCTTCGCCCCGGCCGACCAGGCCGAGGGCTATGCCCAGCTCACCACCGAGCTGGAAGCCATGCTTTGCGCCGCCACCGGCTATGACGCCGTCTCCCTCCAGCCCAACGCCGGTTCCCAGGGCGAGTACGCCGGCCTGCTGGCCATTCGCGCCTATCACGCGAGCCGTGGTGAGAAGGAGCGCGACGTCTGCCTGATCCCGGCGTCGGCGCACGGCACCAACCCGGCCACCGCCAGCATGGTCGACATGCGCGTGGTGGTGGTGGCCTGCGACAAGCGTGGCAACGTCGATCTCGACGACCTGCGCGCCAAGGCCGAGCAGCACAGCGAGCGCCTGGCCGCGCTAATGATCACCTACCCGTCCACCCATGGGGTGTTCGAGGAAGCCATCCGCGAGATCTGCCAGGTGGTCCATGACCACGGTGGCCAGGTCTATATCGACGGCGCCAACATGAACGCCATGGTCGGTCTCTGCGCCCCGGGCCAATTCGGCGGCGACGTCTCCCACCTCAACCTGCACAAGACCTTCTGCATCCCCCACGGCGGCGGCGGTCCGGGCGTCGGCCCCATTGGCGTCAAGGCGCACCTGGCGCCCTTCCTGCCCGGCCATGCCCGGCTGGAACGCAAGGAAGGCGCGGTCTGCGCGGCGCCCTACGGCAGCGCCAGCATCCTGCCGATCTCTTGGATGTACCTGAAGATGATGGGCAGCGCCGGTCTGACCCGTGCCTCGCAAATCGCCATCCTCAGCGCCAACTACATCGCCCGCCGGCTGGAAGAGCACTATCCGGTGCTCTACAGCGGCACCGGTGGCCTGGTGGCCCACGAGTGCATCCTCGATCTGCGTCCGCTCAAGGACAGCAGCGGCGTGACCGTGGACGATGTGGCCAAGCGCCTGATCGACTTCGGCTTCCATGCCCCGACCATGTCCTTCCCGGTGGCCGGCACCCTGATGATCGAGCCCACCGAGAGCGAGTCCAAGCAGGAACTGGATCGCTTCTGCGACGCCATGATCGCCATCCGCGAAGAGATCCGCGCCCTGGAAGCCGGCACCCTGGATCCCCAGGACAACCCGCTGAAAAACGCGCCGCACACCGCGCGCGAACTGGCAGGCGAGTGGACCCACCCCTACAGCCGCGAGCAGGCGGTCTTCCCGCTGGCGAGCCTGGTGGACGGCAAGTACTGGCCGCCGGTGGCGCGCATCGACAACGTTTACGGCGATCGCAACCTGGTCTGCTCCTGCCCGCCGATCGAAGCCTACGGCGAGGCCTGAGCCCTTACCCCCGGCCCCTCTCCCTCAGGAAGAGGGCCGGGGTGAGGGCTGACCCGATCACCCACGTCGCGACCCCATAGCCCAGCGCTGTCCCGTTCCCCTTGCCTGGGGCGCGACAGCCGCCACCCGACACGGAGCTCCACCATGTCCCTGCTCAAGACTTCGCTGCACGCCCTGCACCTGGAACTCGGCGCCCGCATGGTGCCCTTCGCCGGCTACGAGATGCCGGTGCAATACCCGCTCGGCGTGCTCAAGGAGCACCAGCACACCCGCGCCCAGGCCGGGTTGTTCGATGTGTCCCACATGGGCCAGGTCCTGCTCGAAGGCGAAGAAGCCGCCGAGGCGCTGGAGACCCTGGTGCCGGTCGACATCATCGACCTGCCCAGTGGCATGCAGCGCTATGCCCTGCTGACCGACGACAACGGCGGCATCCTCGACGACCTCATGGTCGCCAACCTGGGTGACTGCCTCTACCTGGTGGTCAATGCCGCCTGCAAGGAAGCCGATCTCGCCCACCTGGAAAAGCACCTGGGCGATCGCTGCCAGGTGCTGCCGCAATTCGACCGCGCCCTGCTGGCCCTGCAAGGGCCCGCCGCCGCCGCGGTGCTGTCGCGCCTGGCGCCGGAAGTGGCCGAGATGACCTTCATGCAGGTGCGCCGCGTCAAGCTGCTGGACCAGCCCTGTATCGTCAGTCGCAGTGGCTATACCGGCGAAGACGGCTACGAGATCTCGGTGCCCAGCGCCGCCGCCGAGGCCCTGGCCCGCCGCCTGCTGGCCGGGCCGGAAGTCGAGGCCATCGGCCTGGGCGCGCGCGACTCCCTGCGCCTGGAAGCCGGTCTCTGCCTCTATGGCCATGACATGGATGCCGGCACCACGCCGGTGATGGCCAACCTGGGATGGGCGCTGTCCAAGGTACGTCGTGAAGGCAACGGTCGCGCCGGCGGTTTCCCCGGTGCCGAGCGCATCTTCACCGAGCAGCGTGAGGGCGTGAGCCGCAAGCGCGTCGGCCTGTTGGTCCAGGAGCGAGTGCCGGTGCGCGAAGGCGCGGAGCTGGTGGATGCCAACGGCGCCAGCATCGGCCGTGTCACCAGTGGCGGCTTCGGGCCGACCCTGGGGGCGCCCGTGGCCATGGGTTATGTCGACAGCGACTTCGCCGCCCTGGATACCCAGCTGTTCGCCGTGGTGCGCGGCAAGCAGGTCCCGGTCAAGGTCGCCAAGACTCCCTTCGTGCCGCAGCAGTATTACCGCGGGTAAGAGCATCGCGGCCAGGGGCCGCTCCTACAGTATCCGTAGGAGCGGCCGCATCGGCGGATCGCCATGGCCGCGATGCTTTTCCGTCACGCCAGCGGATAATCGCGGAACACCGACAGTGCCTCCGCTTCGGCGGTCAGGGCCTCCAGCGTCGGGTAGTTACGCCGCTCGATCAGCCCCGGCAGGGCGAAGTGCAAGAAGGTCCAGGCCACCGCCGTGTCGATGGCGTCCTGGCCGATAGTGTCTTCACTCAGCGGCGGACGCGGGCCCAGCCAGGCCTTGTCGAGGGCGCCACAGGCCGCGCGCAACTGACCTTCCACGCGCTGCTGCCAGGGTGCATGACGCTTCTCTTCCGGCCGCAGATCACGCTCGTACACCAGTTGCACCGCCTTCTCGGACAGGGCCAGCGCCAGGCCGCTGCGACTGAGGGCGGTCGCCCGGGCCGCGTGGCCACTCGGCAGCAGTTGCCGACTGCCACAGGCGAGATGCTGGGCATAGTCCAGAATCAGCGACGAATCCATCAGCCGCTGACCGCCCAGGCAGATCAGCGTGGGCGCCTTGAGCACCGGATTGAAGCTGCGAAAGCGCTCGACCTCGCGAAACAGCGACACCTGGCGCAGTTCGAAGGGTAGAACCAGCAGGCGAAGGGAGATCGCGACTCGCCGCACATAGGGGGAGTCGAGCATGCCGATGAGTTGCATGGGGGCGTCCTGTCAGAAAGAGTGAATCCTGTTTCACGTGGAACGTCATCCTTGCCGCGTGCTTCACGACAGGTGCCGCTCTGGACAAGACATTAAGGATTCGGCGAAGCTGCTTCCAGCGAGAAATTCTGACCGGATCGTTAAGGAAAGCTTACATGTTGCGCGTTCCGCCGTTTAATGCCCTGCGCTGCTTCGAAGCGGTAGCTCGTCTCGGCAGCGTGACCCGCGCCGCCACTGAATTGCACCTCACCCATGCCGCGGTCAGTCAGCAGGTGAAGGGCCTGGAGCATCAGCTGGGCATGGTGCTGTTCGAGCGCCAGGGGCGCGGGATCGAGGTCACCGGCGACGGACGCGTCTATGCCGAGCAGGTCCGCCAGCTGCTCGACGAGCTGGGCGAGGCGACCCGGCGCCTGCAGGCCCGCCCGCGACGCAACGAGCTGGTGTTCGCCACCTTTCCCTCCTTCGCCACCCACTGGCTGCTGCCGCGGCTGCCGCGTTTTCGCGCGCTGCACCCGGAGTACCGCATCCGTATCCAGACCAGCATGGATTTCCAGGATCTGCGCCAGGGAATGGTGGATATCGGGGTGCGCATGGGCGAGGGGCAGTGGGATGGCCTGACGGCGCTACGGCTGTTTCAGGACGATGTCCTGCTGGTGGCGTCGCCTGACTATCGCGGCGGACAGTTGCCAGGGGATCTGGACGAGGCCCTGGCGCAGCCGCTCATGCACACCGAGGAAACCTGGCGCCACTGGGGCGAAGCTGCGGGTCACAACCTGGCGTCGCCCGGGTGCGGCATCAGCGTGAACGACTCCAATCTGGTGCTGGAGGCGTTGCGTCTCGGGCAGGTGCTGGCGCTGGAACGGCGCAGCCTGGTGCAGGCCGCCCTGGACGAGGGGCGCCTGGTCCAGCTCAGTCCGGTGTTGGCGCCCTATCCCTATGCCTACTGGCTGGTCTGGCCGGAACGCGCCGAATCGGTGGAAAAGCAGGAGCGTTTCAGCGCCTGGATCCAGGCCGAGGTCGCGACCTATCTGGCCGCGCTGGAGACGCCGACACCCGCCTAGGGCGTCGGGCGGGAGGTCTTAGCGGAGCAGCAGCTTGCGACGGCCATCCGGCCAGACTTCCCAGAGTTGATCGTTGATGCGCTGCACCTGGCTGGTGGTACGGCGCATGGCCGAAATGCTGGCCCGCAGGGCCTGGCCGCTGGCGGTGTCGATAAAGTTTCCGGCGCCGGTGCTCTCGGCCGTGGCGCGATCCATAGCTACAGTGTTCATTGACGCCTCCCAGAGCTCGGCTAAAGACGGCGAAAGTGCCGTAGCCCAAGGACTGCCTGGCACCGGCAAGATTCCGCGTCCGCGGCGGCCACCGTTCAAGCTGTGATCCACGTCCTGAATGCGCTGTGGCCCACTGGGCGAATTTGCGCAAACGCCGCTTTCTGTACGGATATACAGATTAGGCCTTGCGCCGCTCGCGCGGCCTTTGCATCCTGTGGCGATTCCCCTTGTGCGACGCCCACCATGCAGCTGTATCTCTGCGAAAAACCCTCCCAGGCCAAGGACATCGCCCGTGTCCTCGGCGCTACCCGCCGTGGCGAGGGCTGCCTGCAGGGGCAGGGTGTGACCGTCACCTGGTGCATCGGCCACCTGCTGGAAACGGCGCCACCGGACGCCTATGACGCCCGCTACAAGCGCTGGTCGCTGGACGACCTGCCCATCGTGCCCGAGCAGTGGAAGCTGCAGGTCAAGAAGACCACCGGCAGCCAGTTCAAGGCGGTCAAGCGCCTGCTGGGCGAGGCCAGCGAACTGGTGATCGCCACCGACGCCGATCGCGAAGGCGAGATGATCGCCCGCGAGCTGGTGGAGCATTGCCGCTATCGGGGGCCGATTCGCCGGCTGTGGCTGTCGGCGCTGGATGACGTCTCCATCCGCCGTGCCCTGGCCGCGCTCAAGCCCGGTGCCGAAACCTATGGGCTCTATCAGTCCGCCTTGGGACGCTCGCGCGCCGACTGGCTGATCGGCATGAACATGAGCCGATTGTTCACCCTGTTGGGGCGTCGCTCCGGTTATCAGGGCGTGCTCTCGGTCGGGCGGGTGCAGACGCCGACCCTGCGCCTGGTGGTGGATCGCGATCGCGCTATCGCCGCCTTCGTACCGGTGCCCTTCTGGACCGTGGAGGCGACCCTGGACGCCTCGGGTAGTCGCTTCCAAGCACAGTGGCAGCCGCCAGAGGATGTCTGTGACGACCAGGGCCGCTGCCTCAAGCCCGAAGTGGCCCAGGCTGCGGCGCGGGCTATCGAGGCGGCTGGGCAGGCCCGACTGGTCAAGCTCAAGACCGAGCGTATTCGTGAGGCAGCGCCCTTGCCCTTCGATCTGGGCACCCTGCAGGAGGTCTGCTCCAAACGGTTTAATCTCGGCGCCCAACAGACCCTGGACGTGGCCCAGGCGCTCTACGAGAAGTACAAGATGATCACCTATCCGCGCAGCGATTGCGGCTTCCTGCCGCTGTCCCAGCATGCCGAGGCGCCGGCGCTATTGGCCGCCTTGCTGAGCGCCGATAGCAGCCTCGCACCCCTGCGCGACCATCTGGACGCCAGTCGCCGCTCACGGGCCTGGAATGATGCGAAGGTCAGCGCCCACCACGGCATCATCCCGACCCAGGTGACCCGCGACTTGGGACGCCTGAGCCCGCAGGAGCGTAACGTCTATGGCCTGATCCGCGCCCGTTACCTGGCGCAGTTCCTGCCGCAGCACGAATTCGATCGTACCCAGGCCGACTTCGAGGCGGGCGGCGAACGCCTGCGGGCCACCGGCAAGCGGCTGGTGGAAGCAGGCTGGCGTCGCGCCTTGCCCGAGTCGCTCACGCCGCCCAAGGGCCGCGAGGCCCCGCAGCCCCAGGCGCTGCCCGAGCTACGCGAGGGTGAGCGTTATCCGGTGGTGGAGGTACGTTGCAAGGATCAGCTGACCCAGCCGCCCAAGCCTTTCACCGAGGGTGATCTGATCAAGGCGATGAAGAACGTCGCCAAGCTGGTGGAAGATCCGGCCCTCAAGCAAAAGCTCAAGGACACCACCGGCATCGGCACCGAGGCGACCCGCGCCAGCATCATCCAGGGCCTGCTGGACCGTGGCTACCTGGTCAAGCAGGGTAAGGCCCTGGCGGCGACGCCTGCGGCCTTCGGCCTGATCGACGCTGTGCCCCGGGCCATCGCGGATCCGGGCACCACGGCGCTCTGGGAGCAGGCGCTGGATCGGGTGCAGGAAGGCGAATTGAGCCTGGCCGAATTCGTCACCAAGCAGTCGGCCTGGATGGGCAAGCAGGTGGAGCGCTGTCTTGGCCTGACCCTGACCATCAGCGGACCGCCGCCTGCGGGCAAGGGCGCGCCCTGGAAAAAGAAGCGGCGTACGGGCGGGACCAAGGCCAAAGCCAAGCCGAGTGGCGCACCGCCGCGCGCACGCAAGCCCAAGGTCAAGCCGGGCTGAGGGCGGTGTGGCATCAGTAGGTGTAGTCGCTGGAGCTGGCCTTAGCCTGGGTTTCGCGAATCGCTATCGCAGCAACAATAAGAACACATTGAGGCTCATGTCTGGAGGAGAAGCCCGCTACTGCTCCAGACCGCTCCCTCTCCCTGGGGGAGAGGGTTGGGGTGAGGGCGCCAGGCCCCGTGCCCGCGTCTTATTTCTTCTCGAACGCCGCGGCGGCAGTGGCATAGGCCGCTTCGTGGTAATCGAATTCGGCGGACTGGACCAGCAGGGTTTCCTCGTCCTCGGTGAAGGCGATCACCGGGCGATAGGAGAGGCCGTCGGCCTTGATTTCGGCTTCGTCGATGAGCTTGGAGAGATCGAAGGCGAAGTCGCCGCAGATGGCCTTGGCCTGGGCGTCGGTGATGCCGTGTTTCTTCAGGGCATCGCGCAGCAGGCTGCTCCACTGGTATTGAAACTGGATACCCAGTTTGGCGTAGCTGGGACCGTAGTCGATTTCCATGAGTGTGTAACCGGGGCTTGGGAGGAGGGGGCGAACTCGCCACAGCGGCCAGCGAAATGACCGTTGTGAGCGCTGCCGGTGGCACTACGATGGCGTGCCCCAAAGCCCACGCAAAGGGGGGCGGGCCGGACGGCCAAATCTAATGACCGAGAGGCCCGCACCCAGGGACGAGCGGTTATTCGTGGACGATGCGCGAGTGATCGCGGGTGTCCTTCATGAAGACGTAGACCAGCAGCGAGCAGGCGATGCAGCCGGTCACGTACCAGTAGTAGCCGCTTTCCATGCCGATGCTCTTGAACCACAGCGCCAGGTATTCGGCGGTGCCGCCGAAGATGGACACGGTCAGGGCATAGGGCAGGCCGACGCCCAAGGCGCGGATCTCGGTGGGGAACAGCTCGGCCTTCACCACGGCGTTGATCGAGGTGTAGAAGCTGACGATCACCAGCGCCACCATGATCAGGCCAAAGGCGCCCCACCAGCTGGTGACGCTACCCAGGGCGGTGAGGATCGGATAGGTGAACAGGGTGCCGAGCACGCCGAAGGCGATCAGCACCGGGCGCCGGCCGACGCGGTCGGAGAGGGCGCCGACGACGGGCTGCAGCAGCATGAACAGGAACAGCGTCGCCGCCGAGATGGAGGTGGCGTCGGTCTTGCTCATGCCCACCGAGTTGACCAGATACTTCTGCATGTAGGTGGTGTAGGTGTAGAAGGCCAGGGTGCCACCCATGGTCAGGCCGACCACGGTGAGGAATTCCTTGGGATGGCGCGCCAGGGTGCGCATCAGGGATTCCTTGGGCTTCTCGGCCTTCTTGAAGGAGCTGGTCTCTTCCATGCCGCGGCGCAGATAGAGCGCGGTCACGGCGCAGGCGGCGCCGATCAGGAAGGGAATGCGCCAGCCCCAGCTTTCCAGCTGTTCGACGGTCAGGGTCTGCTGCAGCACGATCAAGGTGGCCAGCGCCAGCAACTGGCCGGAGATCAGGGTGACGTACTGGAAGCTGGAGTAGAAGCCACGGCTTTCCTTGGTCGCCATCTCGCTCAGGTAGGTGGCGGAGGTGCCGTATTCACCGCCCACCGAGAGGCCCTGCAGCAGCCGCGCCAGCACCAGCATGATGGGGGCGGCGACACCGATGGTGGTGTAGCTGGGGGTGAGGGCGATGATCAAGGAGCCGGCGCACATCATGATCACCGAGACCATCAGCGCGGACTTGCGGCCGGCCTTGTCGGCATAGAGGCCCATCAGCCAGCCGCCGATGGGGCGCATGAGAAAGCCCACGGCAAAGATGGCGGCGACGTTGAGCAGCTGGGCGGTCTGGTCGCCCTTGGGAAAGAAGGCCTTGGCGAAATACAGCGAGAAGGCGGCGTAGACGTACCAGTCGTACCATTCGACCAGGTTGCCGACGGAACCGCTGAAGATGGACTTGATGCGCTGCGAGGTGGTCTTGGGCGCGGTCTGGCCGGCCGCGAGGGTAGCGGTGCTATCCACAGGGTGTTCCTCTTGTCGTTGTTATTAGGGCGCTCGGGGCGTCGACAAGGGCTATAGCAGGGCGCGTGCCAGGTCGCGAAGCCGCATTCTGACTGGGTTTTGCCGGGGCGGATCGGCGAAAGATCGCCGAAAGCCGGTGGGCAATGAGCGGATTTCCGCCGATGGCGCCTCAGTCGTCGTCGCGAAAGTCGGCGCGCACTAGGCCATGGCGTTGCATCTTCTCGTTGAGGGTGCGCCGCGGCAGCTGCAACTCGTCCATCACCGCCTTGATCTCGCCGCCGTGGCGGGCCAGGGCGGCGCGCAGGCACTGGGCCTCGAAGGCTTCCAACTGATCGGCCAGGGAATGGCCCTGGGCCGCGGCCGGCGTGCCCAGGCCGAGCACCTCGCGTTCGGCGGCGTTGGCCAGTTCCCGGACGTTGCCCGGCCAGCCGTGACCCAGCAGCTGGGCCAGCCGCGCCGCGCCGGGCGGGGTGACCAGGCGCCCCAGGCGGGCGCCGGCCTCGGCGAGGAAGTGATCGAACAGCAGCGGGATGTCTTCGCGTCGCGCCCGCAGCGGCGGCAGGTGCAGTTCGGCGACATTGAGGCGATAGGCCAGGTCTTCGCGAAAGCGCCCGGCGCGCGCCTCTTCTAGCAGATCCGGCTTGGTGGCGGCGACGATGCGCAGGTCCAGGGCGATGCTCTGGTTGGAGCCGAGGCGCTCCAGGCGCTGCTCCTGCAACACCCGCAAGAGCTTGACCTGCTGCGCCAGGGGCATGCTCTCGATCTCGTCGAGAAACAGGGTGCCGCCGTTGGCGTATTCCAGCTTGCCGATGCGCTTGCCCTGGGCACCGGTGAAGGCGCCGCTCTCGTGGCCGAACAATTCGCTTTCGAACAGTTGCTCGGGGATGGCCGCGCAATTGAGCGCGACGAAGGCCTTGCCGGCCCGGGGACCGAAGTCGTGCAGGCAACGGGCGACCAGTTCCTTGCCGCTGCCGGTCTCGCCGCGCAAGAGCACGTTGACCGGGGTCGGTGCCAGGTCGAGGATCTGCTGGCGCAGGCGGACGATGCCGGGCGAGACGCCGAGCAGCCGACGGGCGAGGGCGCTCTGGTCGTCGACCCGGCGGTGCAGCTGGCGGTTCTCCAGCACCAGCCGACGCTTTTCCAGGGCGCGGCCGAGATCGCCGAGCAGTGCCTCGGGGCTGAAGGGCTTTTCCAGGAAATCGTAGGCGCCCTGACGCATGGCGCTGACCGCCAGGGCGACGTCGCCATGGGCGGTGAGCAGGATCACCGGCAGGTCGGGATCCAGCGCCTGCAGCCGGTCCAGCAGGGCCAGGCCGTCCATGCCGGGCATGCGCACGTCGCTGACCACCACGCCGGCGAAATCCGGCGTCACGGCCGCCAGGCAGTCTTCGGCGCGGGCGAACAGCCGCACCTGATGCCCCGACAGCTCCAGCCACTGGCGCACCGCTTCGCGGATGCTGGCTTCGTCGTCGACCAGATAGACCTGGGCTTGCATGGGGGCGTCCTCTCGCGGCCGGTGCGCCGCTACCTTGCCCTAAGGCTGGCGAGTGGTCGAGTCCCTAGCCGGGGCCCGGCAGTACCGGCAGACCCAGACGGGCGCAGGCGCCGCCTTCGGGGCGATTGCCCAGTTCGATGCGTCCGCCCAGGTGCTGGGCGACGGTCTGGACGATGGACAGCCCCAGGCCGGCGCCATTGGCCGCGCCGCTGCTGTAGAAGCGTTCGAACAGCCGCGGCAGGATCTCCACTGGAATGCCGGGGCCCTGGTCGAGGATCTGGATCTCGGCCCAGCCGGCGCTCATCTCCAGCCGCACGCGGATCTCGCCGCCGGGGGGCGAGACATTGACCGCGTTGGTCAGCAGATTCTGCAGGGCGATGCCCAGCATGGCGCTGTCGCCGTGGACCTGCACATGGGTGGCTTCGGCGTCGAGGCTGAGGTCCAGGCCCTTGTCGAGAATCCAGGGGCCCAGCTCCTCCAGGGTGGCACTGAGGGCGGTGCGCAGGTCGAAGCGCTGTTCGGCGCTCCAGCTCGGCCGGGGTTCCAGCCGGGCCAGGATCAGCAGCTGGTTGACCACCCGGGTCAGCCGATCAGTACCGCTGACGACGAATTTCAGCGCCTCGTCGCGGGCCGCCGCGGTCTGCGCGGACAGGGCGTTCTGCGCATGCAGGCGCAGCACCGCCAGGGGCGTGCGCAGTTCGTGGGCGGCGTCGGCGATGAAGCGGCGTTCGCGCTGCAGCAGTTGTTCGATCTGCAGCAGCAGGCGATTGAGCGCCGCCTGCATGGGTTCCAGTTCGCGCGGCAGGGGATCGAGCTGCAGCGGTTGCAGGGATTCCGGATCGCGGTGGCGAATCAGCCCGGCCATGCGCCGCAGCGGCCGCAGGCCCCAGCCGATGGCCAGCCAGGCCAGCAGCGACAGCAGCACCAGGCCGATCAGGTGCGGGGTGAGGGTATGGCGCAGGATGCGGCGGACCAGATCGGCGCGGACTTCTTCGCGCTCGCCGACCCAGAGCATCAGGTCGTGCTCGGGATCGGGCAGCAGAAAGCCATACCAGGCCTCGCCCTCCAGGGTCTGTTCGGTGAAACCCGGGGTCGTCGGCATGCTGAAGATGGGCGCGCTGGGCGAGCGCATCAGGGGCGCGCCGTGCGCGTTCCAGGCCTGGAAGGCCATCTTGGCCTCGTATCTGTGGCCATAGGGACTCTCCGTTGCTTCGGCCAGGGCCTGGGTGACACTGGCGTGCAGCGCCAGGCGGCCTTCGCCACGGGGGGCGGCACGCAGCATGCCCTGCAGGATGCGCGCGCTCTGGGCCAGCTGGGCATCGTAGATCTCGCCGATCTCGCGCTGGCTGTCGTGGACGTTGGTCAGGGCGATCAGCAGGGTGCCGATCAGCAGCAGCGAAAGCACCAGGCCGACGGTGCGGCGGCGGATGGAGGTCATGGGCACTCGAGGCGGTAACCGATGCCCCTGACCGTGCGGATCAGGTCGGCGCGCAACTTCTTGCGCAGGTTGTAGATGTGGACTTCCAGGGTGTTGCTTTCCACCCCCTCGTCCCAGCCGTAGAGCAGCCCCATGAGGCGATCGCGGCTGAAGATCTTGCCCGGATTGGCCAGCAATTCGTGCAGCAGCTGGTATTCGCGCGGGGTGAGGTTGACCGGCTGACCGTCGAAGGTGACCCGGCGGGTGGCCGGGTCGAGGGCGATGCCGCCACCTTCGAGCTGGATCTGCGAGGGGCCGTTGCGCCGCCGCAGGAGGGCGCGCAGGCGGGCCTTGAGTTCCTTGATGTCGAAGGGCTTGACCAGGTAGTCGTCGGCACCGGCGTCGAGGCCGGCGACCCGGTCCTCGGTGTCGTCGCGGGCGGTGAGGATCAGCACCGGGGTGGTCAGGCCGTTGGCGCGGCTCTGGCGCAGCACCTGGATGCCGTCCAGGCGCGGCAGGCCGAGATCCAGCACCACCAGGTCGAAGCCCTCTTCGCGCAGGGCGTGGACGGCGCTTTCGCCGTCCTTGAGCCAGTCCAGGGTATAGCCCTCTTCCCGCAGACTGGTGCGGATGCCCTCGCCGAGGTCGGGATCGTCTTCGATCAGCAGCACGCGCATGGGGGCCTCGTCACTTCAGCTTCTGGTCGACGTCCTTGAGCAGCGCGGCGATTTCGCCCCGCCGTCCCTGATCGGCCAGTTCGCGTCCGGGCCGGGGCGCGGCCTGCTGCGCCTTGAGCAGGGCAGCGCGGGCTTCGGCATAGCGCTTCTGGCGATACAGGTGGTCGCCCCAGAAGTATAGGGTATCGATACCGTTGGGGTTGAGGGCGAGGGCCTGCTGCAGCAGACGATCGGCTTCGCTGGCGTCACCGAAGGCGATCGGCCAGCCGGGAACCCGGTCGTAGAGGGCGGCGAGACTGGTGTAGGCGGACCCCTGCAGCGCCGTGGGATCGAGCTTGAGCGCCTGTTCCAGGTCGGTGCGGGCTTCCTTGACCTTGCTCAGCGCACCCAGTCCGCCCTGGGCGCCGGCCCAGCTGCTGAGCACGATGCCCTGCCAGATCAGTGCCGGGGCCGACTGGGGGGCGGCCTGGGTGAAGGCGCGGGCCTCGCCGGCCAGCTGTTCGAAGGCGGCGGGCTTTTCGGTGCTGGGCAGGCGGTACTGGATCTCGGCCCAGCGCTGCTGGATCTGCGCCAGGCGCTGGCCATCGTCGGCCAGGGCGAAGGGGCTGGCAAGCAGGGCGGCGAGCAGCAGGCCGAGGGCCTTGCGTGGGGACGTCATGGGTGTTTCTCCGGAGCGAAGGCGGGATCGATGAAGCGGCGGATCACCGGCAGCTGGCGGCGCAGGGCGCGATCCACCAGGCCGGGCAGCAGGCCGTTGAGACGGACGAAGAGCTTTTCCGGCCAGCCGAGATAGAGCTCCTGGCGATCCTCGACCAGCGCGCGGATCACCGCGCCGGCGACCATGGCGGGCTCGTCCACCTGGCTTTTGAGCGCCTGGTTCACGGCCATGGCCGCCGGACTGTTCATCGCCGTGCGGGTGGCGCGGGGCGCCACGTAGAGAACCCGGATGCGGGTATCGGCCAACTCCCGGCGCAGGGCCTGGGTGAAGCCGCGCAGGGCGAACTTGCTGGCGCAATAGGGCGCATAGCCGGGATAGCCGATGGAGCCCAGGGTGGAGCCGACATGGGCGATCACCGCCCGTGGCTGACGGCGCAGCAGCGGCAGCAGCAGACGGGTCAGCTGGATGGCGGCGCCGATGTTGATCGCCAGCAGGTTGTCGATGGCATCCTCGTCGAGGGCTTCGAGCAGGGCGAAGCTGTTGCTGCCGGCGGCGTTGAGCAGCACGTTGACGCCCTGGCCGCGACTGGCCTCGGCCAGCACCGCCTGGCGATCGGCGCGGCGGGTGAGGTCGGCATCGAGCAGGCGCAGCCGGCAGCCCAGGCGCTCGGCCAGGGGTTGCAGGGCGCGGGTGTCACGGGCCACCGCCAGCACCTGGGCGCCGCCGGCGCAGAGTTGTTCCACCAGCGGCAGGCCGATGCCGCCGCTGGCCCCGGTCAGCAGGATGCGGCAGTCAGGCAGCTGCATGGCGCTGCTCCGGTTGCTGCCCGGCGCCGGGCAGGGCGCGGAACATGTCGGCATAGAGGCGATAGACCACCTTGGACACGCGGATCACCGCGGCCTGGTCGGCCGGATCGTCCAGGCGATCCATCAGCTGGCGATAGGTCGCCATGTGTTCCTGGTCGAGGCTGCCGTGGGAATCCAGGTAGCTGAAGGCGGTGGCCGGCAGGCCCAGCTGGCCGCGGATGGCGCCGGCCGCCTGGGTGGCCAGGGCGATGCTGGTGCCTTCGAGCACATTGACCATGCCGAACAGGCCGACCGGGTTGTCGCGGGCGATGAAGTCGTAGAGATAGGCCACCATCAGCTCGATGGACAACTCGGGGCGGCTGGCGCGCACGGCCTCGGCGTCGCCGCCGCAGGCGGCGATGTCATTGAGGATCCACTGGTCGTGGCCGTATTCCTCCTCGATGTATTCGCAGACCGCGCCGCGCAGCCATTCCAGCCGCGCCGGCAGGCGGGCGCCGCAGGCCATCATCAGCGGCGCGGTGTGGCGGACGTGGTGATAGGCCTGGCCGAGAAAGGCGATATAGCTCTCCAGGGCGACGTCACCGCTCAGGGCGGCACGGATGATGGGCACCTCGAACAGCGCCTGGCGTTCCGCGGCGGTTTCGGCTTGCAGGGTGGCGAAGAAACTCATGCTTGTATCTCCAGAAGGTCCGAGAGCAGGACCGCGTGGTGCGCCTGGATGGCGTCGCGGCGAAGGCGTCCGGTCGCGGTGAGCAGGCCGTTGGCGGGGGTGAAGGGTTCGGCGAGGCGGCGCCAGGCACCGATGCGGGCATAATCGGGCAGGCGCTGGTTGAGGCAGGCGACCTGATCGGCGAGAAAGCTGTCGGGCAGGTCCGGCTGGCGCGGCCAGAGCAGCGCCACCAGGTGCCGGGCGCCTTCGCCCTGGACATAGGCCTGGGCGATGGGGCCGCCCTGGGTGAGTTCGGCCTCGATCCAGCCCGGGTCGACGTTGCGTCCCGAGGCCAGGCTGAACTGGTGTTTCTTGCGCCCGCGCAGATAGAGGTAGCCGTCGGCGTCGAATTCGCCGAGATCGCCGGTGGCCACCTCGTCGGTGGCGCTGCCGGGCTCGCCCAGGTAGCCGGCGAAATCGACGCCGGCGGCCAGCACCTCGCCGTCGGCCGCCAGGCGCAGGCGGACGTGGGGCAGGGGCTGGCCGACGCTGCCCGGGCGGTTGGCGTCAGGGCGATTGAGGGCCACCACCGAGGCGCATTCCGACAGGCCATAGCCCTGGAACACCGGCAGGCCCAGGGCGCTGGCACGGGTCAGCAGCGCCGCGCTCAGCGGTGCCCCGCCCACGGCGGCGAAGCGCAGCGGGTCCAGGCGCAGCAGGCCGCGCTCGCCCAGTTCCACGAGTCCCTGCAACAGCTGCGGCATGAGGATCAGACTGTGCGGCTGGCGCTGCTGCAGGCAGGCGGCCAGCTGTGCCCAGTCGATGCCGGCGGAACCGCTGACGCCCTGGTCGGTGCCCTTGAGCACCACCACCTCGGCACCGGCCAGCAGGGCGGCATAGACCCCGAGATTTTCCAGCAGGATGCCCAGCGACAGGAGCACCTGATGGCGCTGGGGCGCCAACGGCCGGCTGGCGGCTTCCAGGCTGGCGGCCACCCGCAGCAGTTGCCCGGCCTTGAGGCAGACGCCCTTGGGCGTGCCGGTGGTGCCGGAGGTGTAGGTGAGCTTGGCGGTGTCTGCCGGCAACGGAGTGCGAGCCGCTGCCGGCCGCTGCCAGCCACCGGCGCCCGCGGTGAAGCCTGCCGCGGCCCATTCCGCGGTGCGCTCGGGGCGCCCCAGCAGGAGATCGGCGCCGCAGTCGCGCAGGACGTGGGCGCGCTGCGCGGGACTGAAGAAGTCCGGCAGGGTCACGCAGGGCAGCCCGGCGCGCAGGGCGGCCAGGTCCCAGGCCAGCAATTCGGGGCCGTTGGGCAGGTCCAGCGCCAGCCGCTGGATCTCGTGCTCGCGCAGCCAGGCGGCGCGGGCGGTGACCTCCTGCAGCAGCCGGGCATAGCTCCAGGTCTCGTGACTGCCAGTCAGCGCCGGCCGGTCGCCGTGCCAGGCGTGGCGTTCCAGGGTGGCGAAGAAATCGACGATGGAGCGGGCTTCAGGCGACATGGCAGTCTTCCTCGCCAAGGGTGGGAAGGCCCAGGCGGGCGAAGATGCCGGCCTGCAGCAGCTGGTGATAGCCCTGGTGGATGTCGCCGGCGCAGACCTGGGGATCGTTGGCGTAGTAGGAGCCCCAGCTCTCGCGTTCGGCGCCCAGGCAGGCCGGATCGGCCGCGCCCAGTACCTGGGGCGCCAGACCGAGGCGATGAAAGCTGTTGATCAGGCGGGTGGGGCCGGTGAAGGTGACCCAGCGCCGGCCGCTGCGGGCCAGCAGCCAGGTGGTGACGACGATCAGCAGGCGCGCCTGGCCAGGGCCCAGCGCCGCCAGATTGCCGACCTCCACCACCTCCGCGCGATCGATCGGCCGGCCGAGCGCCGCCGCCACGTGAGTCTCCACCGGCTGCGGCAGATAGCGTTCGAGAAACAGCGGCTGGTCGAGGGCAGGGCGGATGCCTACCGCCGCCTGCAGCTTGCCTTCGGCATCGCGCAGGGCGAGCAGCAGCGGCAGGAAGTGGCTGATGCGGGCGCCATGCTCCAGGGCGAAACGGGCGCCGATGAAGGCCTCGGTCGCCTGGCGACCGGGCGCCTCGAGCGGCTCCAGGCGGGCCAGCAGCGAACCGCTGCGATCGGCCAGGGTAAAAGCTTGCGGGGACTGCCAAGTCACGTCGAGCATCGCGACCTCTCCAGGGGAATGCGAGGTGCAGTCTTGGCGGTCAAGCTGAAGGCAATCTGAAGCGCCGCTTCATCGCAGCTTCAGGTTGCCCAGCTAGGGTCGCGCTCTGTATTCCCCGGCGGAGCCCTGCCATGTCCGAAGAAGAGACCCTTGCCGCCGCTCCCGAGGAGTCGGCCGACAGCCACTGGCCGCTGGTCCGGATCCTCGCCGGCGTCCTTGCCAGCGCCCTGCTCGGTGGCGTCGGCCTGCCGCTCCTGGATGCCACCCGCGGTCCCTGGGATGCGGCGACCCTGCTGGTGACCGGGCTGCTCGGCTGGGGCTTCGCCCTGCTGGTGACGCTCTGCGTGCGCTAGGCCGCTGACGCCGGCGCGGCCGGCAGCCGCAAGGCGAAGACCGCGCCCTCCACAGCGTTGCTGGCCGTCAGGCTGCCGCCCTGGGCCTGGACGATGGCCGAGGACACCGCCAGGCCCAGACCGAGGCCTTCGCCGACCGGCTTGGTGGTAAAGAAGGGATCGAACACCTGGTCGAGGTGCTCGGCGGCGATGCCGCCGCCGTTGTCGGCCACCTCTAGCAACCAGTGTTCGCCCTCCTGCGCGAGGCTGACCCGGACCTGCGGTCGGGGTCGCTCCGCGACGGCGTCCAGGGCGTTGCGCAGCAGGTTGACCAGCACCTGCTCCAGGCGGATGGGGTCGCCCAGCAGCCAGGCCGGACGCGGCAGCTCCAGGATCAGCTCCACGGCCAGCTCGGCGCGGCGCGCCTCCAGCAATTCCAGCGCCTGGTCCACCACCCGGGCCAGATCGACCCGTTCACGCAGACCGGCGGGGGTCTTGCGCGCATAGGTCTTGAGATGGCCGGTGAGACCGCTCATGCGGGTCAGCAGGCCATCGAGGCGTTCCAGGGCGGCGCGGGCTTCGTCCAGCCGACCGTGATCCAGCAGCAGGCGCAGACTCGCCAGGTGCATGCGCTGGGCGGTGAGCGGCTGGTTGAGTTCATGCACCAGGGCCGCCGACATCTGCCCCAGGGCGGCCAGCTTGGCGGCCTGCACCAGGCCGTCCTGGGCGGTGCGGAGTTCCGCGGTGCGGGCCTCCACCAGTTGCTCCAGCTCCAGGCGACTGCGCTGGCGCAGGCGCTGCAGGCGGCGCCGTTGCGCCCACAGGAGACCGGCGCAGACCAGCAGCAGCCAGGCGCAGGCGGCGGCCAGCGCCGCGCCCGGGCCGCCACCCTGCAGGTCGCGGGTGGGCCGCAGCAGGTGCAGGGTCCAGCCTTCGCTGGGCAGCGGCAGGCTGTCCCAGAGGTAGTCGGCGCTGCCTTCGGGAGCCTCGATGTGGGCTACATGGCGCTGCTCGCCGAGCACTAGCTGCTGGCGATAGGGCAGGGGTTGCAGGGTGCGCCTGTCGTACTGGCGGGTGGTGGCCAGTTCGGCGCGCTCGGCTGGGGTCAGCTCGCGCAGCAGGCGATAGCGCCAGGCCGGGCGATTGGCGGCAAAGACCACGCCGCGCGCATCGCTCACCAGCAGGACCTCAGGATGCTCGCCCCAGCGGGCCTCGATGGCGGGGAATTCCAGCTTGACCACCACCGCGCCGAGAAAGCGCCCCTGGGCGTCCAGCACCGCATGGGAGAGGAAATAGCCGGGAATGCCGGTGGTGACCCCCACGGCATAGAAGCGGCCGCTGCCGCCGGCGAGGGTCTCGCGAAAATAGGGCCGGAAGCCGTAGTTGTGGCCGACATAGCTGGTGGGCAGCCGCCAGTTGCTGGCGCCGATGGCCAGGCCGCTGCGATCCAGCAGCTCCAGGGTCGAGGACTGGGCGGCGGTATTGAGTCTTTCCAGCTTGAGATTGAGGCGCTCGGTGGCGGCGGCATCGGGCGGGGTGGTGAGCGCGGCGATCAGCTCCGGGTCCTGGGCCAGCACCGTTGGCAGGGCGCGGAAGCGGTCGATCAGGGTCTGCAGGCCGCTGGCATGCAGGCGCAGCTGCTCCTGGCCGAGCAGACTGGCCTCGGCCAGGCTCGCCTGTTCGGCGCGGTGCCAGGCCTGGCTGCCCAGCAGCAGGCAGCCGAGCAGGGCGAGCAGCAGGACCGGCAGCAAGCGCAGGGCTGGAGGCATGACAGGGGACCGTGACCGGGATGGCCGGACGATAGCACGGCGGGGAGGGGACGGCTCAGGCCGAGGCGGCGGTGCGCTGGGCGATCTGTTCGGGCTGGAAATCGCAGGTGAAGCAGCTGCCCTCGCCGGGAACGCTGTGGATGTCCAGGCCGCCGCGATGGCGGATCAGCACGTGCTTGACGATGGCCAAACCCAGGCCCGTCCCGCCGGTACTGGACGCGCGGCTGGCGTCGAGGCGATAGAAGCGCTCGGTCAGGCGCGGCAGGTGGCGGGCGTCGATGCCGGGCCCGTTGTCCTGCACCGCGACGTGTGCCCCCTCGGCGTCCTGCCAGGCGCGCACCCGCACCTCGCCGCCTTCGGGGCTGTACTTGACGGCATTGAACACCAGGTTGGAAAAGCAGCTGCGCAATTCGGTCTCGCTGCCCAGCAGCGCCAGGCCCGGTTCGCACTCCAGGCTCAGGCGGTGGCCCACGGCGCCGGACAGGGCGCGGCCATCCTGCAGGATGGAGGCGAGCAGCGGCTCCAGCACCACCGGGCGGTTGTCGGCGGGATAGTCGGTGGCTTCCAGACGCGCCAGCAGCAGCAGGTCGTCGATGGTGTGCTGCATGCGTCCGGCCTGCTGCTGCATCTGCCCCAGCGCCCGCCGCCAGCGCGGGGTGGCGTGGTCGGCGTTGTCCAGCAGGGTCTCCAGGTAGCCGGTGATGACCGTCAGCGGGGTGCGCAATTCATGGGAGACATTGGCGACGAAATCCTTGCGCATCTGTTCCAGCTGGTGGAGGCGGGTCACGTCGCGCACCAGCAGCAGCCGATCGCCCTCGCCGAAGCGGGTGACCAGGATGTGCAGGTATTCATCGTCGTTGAGCGGCGAGGCCAGTTCCAGCGGCTCGCCGTAGTCGCCGCCGAGAAAGTAGTCGGAAAAGCGCGGATGGCGCACCAGGTTGGTGATGGGCTGGCCGAGGTCCTGAGGCTGGCGCAGGCCGAGCAGGGTTTCCGCGGCGCGATTCCACCACTCCAGGTTGCCGTGGCGATCCACCAGGATGATGGCGTCGCGCAGGGCCTCGGTGGAGGCCTGGGCACGGCCGATGACGGCGAGCAATTCCTCGCGCTGACGCTGTTCGTGGCGCTGGCGGCGATAGAGCCGGTCGAGCACCTCGCCCCATAGCCCCTCGGCTTCCGGCGGCGCGCCCGGGGCTTCGCTCAGCAGCCAGGCGTGCAAGCGCAGCAGGTGCCTGAGGGTGACCGCCAGATAGACCGCCAGTCCCAGGGCCACCGCCAGGCCGACATGGCCGAAGGGCCAGCCGGCCAGGGCGCAGCCGGCGACCACGGTCGCCAGCTGGGTGGCCAGACGGGAGCGCCAGTTGATGTTCACGGCGGCGGTGATCCCGCGTCAGAGTTTGGTGGAAAAGCGATACCCGGTGCCGCGCACCGTCTGTACCAGGTTCTCGTAGGTCTCGCCGAGCGCCTTGCGCAGGCGGCGGATATGCACGTCCACGGTGCGCTCCTCGACATAGACGTTGCCGCCCCAGACCTGATCGAGCAATTGGCCACGGGTGTAGGCGCGTTCCTGGTGGGTCATGAAGAACTGCAGCAGCCGGTACTCGGTGGGACCCATCTCGGCGGGGGCGCCGTCGATGGTCACCCGGTGGCTGATCGGATCGAGGATCAGGCCGTTGACCTCCAGCGGACCGTCGCTCTCCATGTGGCCGGTGCGGCGCAGCACGGCTTTCAGGCGCGCTACCAGCTCGCGGGGCGAGAAGGGCTTGGTGATGTAGTCGTCGGCGCCGGTTTCCAGTCCCTGGACCTTGTTGTCCTCGTCGCCCTTGGCCGTGAGCATGATGATGGGGATGGCGTCGGTCAGCTCGTCGCGCTTGAGGCGGCGGGCCAGTTCCAGGCCGGAGGTGCCGGGCAGCATCCAGTCGAGCAGGATGAGATCGGGCTTGCGATCGACGATCAGGGCGTGGGCGTCCTTGCTGTTGTCCGCCTCCAGGCATTCATAGCCCGCCATTTCCAGGGCCACGGCGATCATCTCGCGAATGGGCGCCTCATCGTCGACGATCAGGATGGATTTACCCGTCATGGAGCGCTCTGCCTCTCGAGTCCTTGCAATGTGCCGTGCATTAGATAGCGCCAATATTGCAGCTATGTGACAAGGCTGTCATATCTAACTTTTATCCCACAATATGGGATGACGTATCACATGTTGAGATTTGCCCGCGAGGCTTCTAGAGTGAAGGCCATGAACGACAACAATTCCAACAAGGGCGAAGCGCCCAGTGGGGCCCAGGCACTGTTTCGCGGCCTGGCCGTGCTCGAGGCTGTGGCCGCCGGGGCCGACAGCCTGGCCCAGGTCGGCGCCGCCATCGGCTGCACCCGCAGCACCACCCATCGGCTGGTCGCCGCCCTGACCCAGGCCGGCTATCTGCGCCATGACAGCGGGCGGCTGATCCTGGGCAGCCATCTCATCGCCCTCGGCTACCAGGCCCGCGAGCAACTGCCGCTGACCGGTGTGGCCCGGCCCCATCTGCAGCGCCTGGCCCAGCACTGTGGCGACACCGTGCATCTCGGCGTGCGCGAGGGCGGCGACGTGCTCTATCTCGACAAGCTGCCAGGCAGCCGGGGGCTGGAGATGAGATCCCGGGTCGGCCTGCGCATGCCGCTGGCGCTGACCGGGGTCGGCAAGGCGCTGATGCTCGATCTCGCCGAGGGCGAGTGGGAGGCCCTCTACGGCGAAGGCGTGGCCCGGCGGACCGGCCAGCCCGGCCTGCGCGAGGACTTCCTGCCCTGGGCGGACTATTGCGCGCGGCTGCGGCGCCACGCCGCCGAGGGCTATGCCCTGGATCTGGAAGAGAACGAACTGGGCATCCGCTGCGTGGCCGCACCCATCCGCGGCGCCGACGGCGTCATCGTCGCGGCCCTGAGCGTCGCCAGTGCCATCCCCTACATGCCCGAGGCGCGGCTGCATGAACTGCAGCCCGAGGTCACCGCCTGCGCCCGGGCCATTTCCCGCGAACTCGGCTGGAGTCCCGCATGACCGCCACCCCGCACCTCATCGGCCTCGACTGGGGCACCTCGTCCCTGCGGGCCCAGCTGTTCGACGCCCAGGGCACCGTGCTGGAAACCCGCAGCCGCCCCTGGGGCATCATGCATGTGCCGGATGGCGACTTCGCCGCGGCCTATCGCACCCTGGTGGGCGACTGGCGCGAGGCCCAGCCGGACCTGCCCGCCATCGCCTGCGGCATGGTCGGCAGTCGCGGTGGCTGGCGCGAGGTGCCCTATGCCGACTGCCCGGCCGACGTCCACAGCCTGGCCGCCGGCCTGCTGCGCCTGGACACCGGTTGCGGCGAGCTTCATCTGGTCCCCGGGGTGATGCAGCGCGGCGCCTTGCCCAACGTCCTGCGCGGCGAGGAAACCCAGGTGTTCGGCGCCCTCGAACTGGAGCCGGACCTGGCCGCCGAAGCGCTGCTGGTATTGCCCGGTACCCACAGCAAGTGGGTGCGGGTGCGTGACGGTCGCCTGACCGACTTCGCCACCTACATGACCGGCGAGCTGTTCGCCGTCCTGCGCGAGCATTCCATCCTCGGGCGACCGGCTGCCGAAGCCGGTCCCGAGGCCAGCGCCGAAGCCTTCCGCCTGGGGCTGGTCACCGCCCGCGATGCCGGGGCCGAGGGCCTGTTCGGCCGCCTCTTCACCGCTCGCAGCCGGGTGCTGGCCGGCGAACTGGGCGCGGCGCACAGCCTCGACTACCTGTCCGGCCTGCTGATCGGCGAAGAGCTGCGCAGCCAGGTCGCCGCCCTCAAGGGCGCCCCCTGCCCACCCCTGGTGCTGATCGGCGACGCGGCGCTCTGCCAGCGCTATCGCGACGCCCTGGCGCTGTTCGATATCCATCAGGTCCGCCTGCTGGAGCAGGCCACCCGGGCCGGGCTCTGGCGCCTGGCCCAGGCCGCCGGCCTGCTCCCCATCACTGGAGACTCCCATGCTTGAACCCTATCTCAAGGACCTGCCGCTGATCGCCATCCTGCGCGGCGTCACCCCGGACGAGATCGTCGCGGTCGGCCGTGCCCTGTACGACGCCGGCTTTCGCGTCATCGAGATCCCGCTCAACTCGCCGCAGCCCTTCGAGAGCATCCGCCGACTGACCGCGGAGCTGGGCGAAAGCTGCCTGATCGGGGCCGGCACCGTGCTCACCGAGGCCCAGGTGGCCGAGGTGGACGCCGCCGGTGGCCGGCTGATCGTCTCGCCCAACGCCAACCCGGCGGTGATCCGTGCCAGCAAGGCTGCCGGCCTGGTCAGTGCCCCGGGCGTGGCCACCCCCTCGGAAGGTTTCGCCGCCCTCGACGCCGGCGCCGACAGCCTCAAGCTGTTTCCCGCCGAGCAACTCGGCCCGGCGGTGGTCAAGGCCTGGCGCGCGGTGTTTCCCAAGGCGCTGGCGCTCTTGCCGGTGGGCGGCATCACCCCGGACAACATGGGCCCCTACGTGGCCGCCGGCGCCAACGGCTTCGGCCTCGGCTCGGCGCTGTACAAGCCGGGCCTGAACGCCGCTCAGGTCAGCGCCAATGCCCAGGCCTTCGCGGCGGGATGGCGAGTAGCCAAAGGTTCCTGATTATCGCGGCCATGGCGGTTCGCCGTCGCGACCGCTCCTACAGATGTCCGGTACCTCCCTGTAGGAGCGGCCCATGGCCGCGATCCCCCTCGATCCCAACAATTAAAATCGAGATTCCCACACCATGAAGATCACCAAACTCACCACCTATGTCGTCCCGCCGCGCTGGTGCTTTCTCAAGATCGAGACCGACGAGGGCATCCACGGCTGGGGCGAACCCGTGCTGGAAGGCCGCGCCCACAGCGTGGCGGCGGCGGTCGAGGAACTGGCCGACTACCTGATCGGCAAGGACCCGCGCAACATCGAAGACCACTGGACGGTGCTCTACCGCGGCGGCTTCTATCGCGGCGGCGGCATCCACATGAGCGCCCTGGCCGGCATCGACCAGGCGCTGTGGGACATCAAGGGCAAGGCCCTGGGCGTCCCGGTGCACGAATTGCTCGGCGGCCAGGTGCGCGACAGCATCCGCGTCTATTCCTGGATCGGTGGCGACCGCCCGGCGGAGACCGCGGCCCAGGCCCTGGAGCGCCAGGCCAAGGGGTTCACCGCCATCAAGATGAACGCCAGCGAAGAGATGCAGTTCGTCGACACCTACGACAAGGTCGACCAGGTGATCGCCAACGTCGCCGCCATCCGCGACGCCTGCGGACCGCACTTTGGCATCGGCGTGGACTTCCATGGCCGGGTGCACAAGCCCATGGCCAAGGTGCTGGTGAAGGAGCTGGAGCAGTTCCGCCTGATGTTCATCGAGGAGCCGGTGCTCAGCGAGCACCATGAGGCGCTCAAGGAGATCGCCCTGATGAGCAACACGCCCATCGCCCTGGGCGAGCGACTGTATTCGCGCTGGGACTTCAAGCGCATCCTCCAGGAAGGCTACGTCGACATCCTGCAGCCCGATCCGTCCCATGCCGGCGGCATCACCGAGACGCGCAAGATCGCCAACATGGCCGAGGCCTATGACGTGGCCATCGCCTTGCATTGCCCGCTCGGCCCCATCGCCCTGGCGGTCAACCTGCAGCTGGATGCCAACTGCTACAACGCCTTCATCCAGGAGCAGAGCCTGGGCATCCACTACAACCAGGGCAACGACCTGCTGGACTACATCAAGAATCCCGAGGTGTTCGACTACGCCGATGGCCACGTGAAGATCCCTCAGGGGCCGGGGCTGGGCGTCGAGGTCAACGAGGAATTCGTCAAGGAACAGGCCGCCATCGGCCATCGCTGGCGCAATCCGATCTGGCGGCACAAGGACGGCAGTTTCGCCGAGTGGTAAGGGACGCCCTCACCCCAGCCCTCTCCCCAAGGGAGAGGGGGCAAGAGCAGGAGCGCGGAGTTTCGCTCTCGTGCGGACCATCCCCTCTCCTTTTGGGAGAGGGGGCAAAAGCAGAAACAGGAGCGCGGGGCTCGACCTCCGCACCGACCATACCCTCTCCCCTTGGGAGAGGGTCAGGGTGAGGGCCGCCGCGGCGCCCTGACCCCCAGACCCCCAGACCGCAACAACGCTCGCCACAACGTCAATTACAGGACCCGAGCCATGCCAACCCCCACCCACGCCTCCCCGGCGGCAGCCGCGGCCGCGCCGACCCTGGCCAAGCCTAGCCGGGCGCGCTTCTTCATCATGACGCTGCTGTTCGTCACCGTGGTGATCAACTACCTCGACCGCAGCAACCTCTCCATCGCCGCGCCGCACCTGGCGCAGGACCTGGGCATCGAGCCGGTGCAGATGGGGCTGATCCTCTCGGCCTTCGGCTGGACCTACGCCGCCATGCAGATCCCCGGGGGCTGGCTGGTGGACAAGGTCGCCCCGCGCATCCTCTATCCGGTGGCCATCGCGCTCTGGTCGCTGGCCACCATCGGCCTGGGTTTCGTCGGCAGCTTCATCGGCCTGATCATCCTGCGGCTCGCCGTGGGCGCCCTGGAGGCACCGGCCTATCCGATCAACAACCGGGTGGTCACCACCTGGTTTCCCGAGCGCGAGCGGGCCACCGCCATCGGCTTCTACACCTCCGGCCAGTTCGTCGGCCTGGCCTTCCTCACCCCGGTGCTGATCTACCTGCAGCAGACCTTTGGCTGGCACATGGTCTTTGTCGTCACCGGCGGCGTCGGCCTCCTCTGGGCGGTCATCTGGTACGGGATCTATCGCGAACCCAAGGATTTCCGCGGCGCCAACGCCGCCGAGGTCACGCTGATCCAGGAAGGTGGCGGTCTGGTCGATCTGGAGCAGAAGAATCGCAGCCGCGCCGCCTTCCAATGGCGTGACCTCTGGAGCGTGCTCAACAAGCGCAAGCTCTGGGGCATCTACATCGGCCAGTTCTGCCTCAACTCCACCCTCTGGTTCTTCCTCACCTGGTTCCCTACCTACCTGGTGAAATACCGCGGCATGGACTTCATCAAGGCCGGCTTTCTCGCCTCGCTGCCGTTCCTGGCCGCCTTCCTCGGCGTGATCTGCTCGGGCCTGCTGTCGGACTGGCTGGTCCGCCGCGGCGCCTCCGTGGGCCTGGCGCGCAAACTGCCGATCATTGGCGGCCTGCTGATCTCCACCAGCATCGTCGGCGCCAACTTCGTCGACTCGCCCGCCTTGATCATCGCCTGCCTGGCGCTGGCCTTCTTCGGCAACGGCCTGGCCTCCATCACCTGGTCGATGGTCTCGGCCATGGCGCCGGAGCGACTGATCGGCCTCACCGGCGGGATGTTCAACTTCATCGGCAACCTCTCGGCCATCTGCGTGCCCATCGTCATCGGCTTCCTGGTCAAGGACGGCAGCTTCGCCCCGGCCATCGCCTTCATCGGCGTGACCGCGCTGATCGGCGCCCTCTGCTACGGTCTGGTGGTGGGCAAGGTGGAACGTCTGCCCGAATAAGGGCGACTAAAGAAGCGCTCGCAGGAGGCGCCTCCCGTCCTGGATGCGGAGGCGCTCTGCCACCGGCCTTGCCGGACCCATAACGACAACAAAGGAGTCTCCTCATGCCTCTCGCCCGCCGCACCTTTCTTGGCGTGTCCCTGGCCGCCTCGGCCGGTCTGGTCGCCAGTCGCGCCCTGGCCGACGACAAGTTTGGTCTCACCCGCAACTGGGAAGGCAAGCCGCCCATTGTCATGCCCGATCCCGCCTGGGAGATCCACGACCAGGCCTTCAAGGGCCGCCTGGGCAATGCCTTCGTCGAGCGGCTGTGGTCCGGCGGTCTCTGGACCGAAGGGCCGGTATGGATGGCCGACTGGCGCTGCCTGCTGTTCAGCGACATCCCCAATGCCCGGGTGATGCGCTGGAGCGCCGACGACGGCCATGTCAGCGTCTATGACGACCAGTCCCACAACGCCAATGGCCATACCCGTGATCGCGAGGGCCGGTTGATCAGCTGCGAGCACGACAGCCGCCGCGTCACTCGCCGCGAGTTGAACGGCAGCGTCACGGTGCTGCTCGACCGCTTCGACGGCAAGCCGCTGAACGCCCCAAACGACGTGGTGGTCGGCGCCGATGGCGCCATCTGGTTCACCGATCCGGGCTACGGCATCCTCGGCGCCTACGAGGGCCACAAGGCCGAATTCGAGCTGCCCACCAACGTCTATCGCATCGATCCCCAGGGCAAGGCCACGGTGGCGGCGGGGGATTTCGGCCGCCCCAATGGCCTGGCCTTCGCCCCCGACGGCAAGCGGCTCTACATCAGCGACACCGCTGGCGGCGGCAATCCCGGCAAGCCCAACCACCTGCGTGCCTTCACGCTGAAGGATGACGGCACCCTGAGCGGTGGCGAGGTGCTGATCGATGCCAAGGAGCAGGGCGTGATCGACGGTTTCCGCGTCGACAGCGACGGCAATCTCTGGTGCAGCTGGGCCGGCTCGGCCGAGCAGAACAGCGTGCGGGTCTTCAATCCGAGCGGTCAGCCGCTGGCCACCCTGCACCTGCCGGAAACCGTCTCCAACGTCGAATTCGGCGGCCTCAAGGGCAATCGCCTGTTCATCACCGGCGGCGGTTCGCTCTATGCCACCTATGTGAACGCCCAGCCCGCGCGGCTCTGGTAAGGGCCTCTCACCGGCCGAACCAAGGGTCGTTGGACAGGTCTGTAACAAGCGGATACGGAACGACCCGCGACAACAAGATCGCCCACAAGGCGAGCGAGGAGCCTCAGTCATGAGCAACACCACTACCAATGCCGACGGTCACGTCACCGAAAAGGCCCAGCCCAAGGCGATCTTCGCCTGCTTGATGGCCGCCCTGGCCGGTCTGATGTTCGGCCTCGACATCGGCGTCATTTCCGGCGCCACCAAATTCATCCAGCAGGAATTCCAGATCTCCGATCAGGTGATCGAATGGATCGTCTCCAGCATGATGGCCGGTGCCGCCCTGGGCGCCCTCGGCGCCGGCTCGCTGTCGGCCAAGCTGGGTCGCAAGAAGTCGCTGATGCTGGGCGCCGTGCTGTTCGTGATCGGCTCGATCCTCTGTGGTCTGGCCACCTCGCCGACCATGCTGATCTTCGCCCGCTTCCTGCTCGGCCTGGCCATCGGCATCGCCTCCTTCACCGCGCCGCTGTACCTGGCCGAGGTGGCTCCGGAAAACATCCGCGGCTCGATGATCTCGCTGTACCAGCTGATGATCACCGCCGGCATCCTGCTCGCCTTCCTCTCCAACACCGCCTTCAGCTACTACGAAGCCTGGCGCTGGATGCTCGGCATCATCGCCATCCCCGGGGTGCTGTTCCTGATCGGCGTCTTCGCCCTGCCCGACAGCCCGCGCTGGCTGATCATGGCGGGTCGCCGCGAGGAAGCGATCAAGGTCCTGCACCGGCTGCGCGGTGACGAAAAGGTCATCCAGCAGGAGGTTGCCGAGATCGAAGAGCAGCTCAAGGTCCCGCAAAAGGGCTGGTCGCTGTTCAAGGAGAATCCCAACTTCCGCCGCTCGGTAGGCCTGGGCGTACTCCTGCAGGTGGTGCAGCAGTTCACCGGCATGAACGTGGTGATGTACTACGCGCCGCGCATCTTCGAAGGCATGGGCTACGACACCGCCGCCCAGATGTGGTTTACCGCCGCGGTCGGTCTGACCAACGTGCTGGCCACCTTCATCGCCATCTTCCTGGTCGACAAGTGGGGCCGCAAACCCATCCTCTATACCGGTTTCGTGGTCATGGCCGTGGGCCTGGGCGTGGTCGGCACCATGCTCGGCATGGGCAACCTGAGCCATGGTCAGCAGACCTTCACCGTGGTCATGCTGCTGATCTTCATCGTCGGCTTCGCCATGTCGGCCGGTCCGCTGATCTGGACCCTGTGCTCGGAAGTCCAGCCGCTCAAGGGGCGCGACTTCGGCATCGGCTGCTCCACCTTCACCAACTGGATCGCCAACATGATCGTCGGCGCCACCTTCCTGACCATGCTGGGCACCCTGGGGCAGGGCACCACTTTCTGGATCTATGCCGGACTGAACGTGGTGTTCATCTTCCTGGTGTTCCTGCTGGTACCGGAAACCAAGGGTGTCACCCTGGAACGCATCGAACGCAATCTGATGCAGGGCAAGCGCCTGCGCGATCTCGGTCAGTAGCTTCGCGCGCAACAAAAAAACGCCCGGCAATGCCGGGCGTTTCTATTAGCGATCCCAGTGCTTGTGTCTGTGCTTGGCGTGCTTCCAGCCCTTGCCGGGATGGTCGCGATAGCGGCGATCGTCGCGGCCGCTGTCGCCCAGGTTGTTGCCCAGGGCACTGCCGGCACCGCCACCCAGGGCCGCGCCCACCAGGCCACCGGTGCTGCCACCGACTCTATTGCCGATCACGTTGCCGCCCGCCGCGCCCAGACCGCCGCCGATGGCGGCCTCGGTCCGATTGCGCCGGTCAGCGCCCAGTACACCACCTGCTGCACCGCCCACGCCGGCACCGATGGCCGCACCGGTACTGCCGCCGACCTGCTGGCCGACCAGAGTACCGAGCACACCACCCACGGCGCCGCCGAGTCCGGCTTCGGTATTGCCCGCATAAGCCGGGGCAACGCCCGCCAGGGCAAGCAACAAGAACAGGGCTGAAGGTTTCATGGAGTCCACTCCGTGGTAGAGACGAGCCGATCCTCGGCAAAAATCGCTGCCCTGGCAAGTACCGAACGGTCGTTTGAATGGTAAAGGTTGTCTTTACCCAATCCTTTGATTTCCCTGAACAAACCTATACGCGAAGAGCGGGTCTCGCACCTTTGATGGCGTCTGGAACAGGGTCTGCAGCCTGGCGCGAGCTGGTCTAGACTCAAGACGATCGCGCTGCCAGGGGGACTCCATGATCCGCGCTCGTCTGTTGTCTGGCTGTCTCCTGTTCCTTGCCAGTGCCAGCGCCTCGGCCTGGGAATACACCCTCATCGCCCCCGACAAGCCGGTGCAGAACTGGAGCATCAGCAGCGATCGCCTGGGTCTGCGCGATGGCCTGGCCTTTACCGTCGGCGTGCACCGCCTGAGCGGCGGACGTCAGGAGGGCTCGGTGCTGATCGAGATCGATACCGGCGCTATGCAACTCACCGTGGTGGCGACCCGCGGCATGAACGTCCTGCGCGCCCAGGCCGGCACCCTGCGACTGGGCTGGGATTCCCCGGTACGCGAGGTGGTCAATCCGGCCTTCGTCAACCTGGAAAGCCGCAATGGCCTGGGCTGGCTGGAAGGCTTCAACGAACTGGTGGCGCGTGCCGGCTTCGAGTGGGTCGGCCATCCGGGCCTGGACCGGGGGCAGCTGCTGACCCTGCATGGCCGGGCCAGTTACCTGCCGGCCAGCCAGGTGGTGCTGACCATCGACGAACAGCCGCCGCACCGCATCAGCCTCAGGGGCGTGCTGCACGAAGAGGCCTTCAAGCAGGCCAACTTCCGCATCGACACCGAACTGGTTACCCACGCGGGGGCCACCGGTTTCACCCTGCACGACCGCCTGACCAACCAGGGGGCGCATACCGCCGAGTACCAGGTGCTCTATCACAGCAACTTCGGTCCGCCGCTGCTCGGCGAGGGCTCCCGGTTCGCCGCTCCGGTGCGGGAGGTATCACCCTTCGATGCGCGGGCACGCCAGGAGCTGGGGGAATGGCAGGCCTATCGCGCGCCCACGCCGGGCTATGGCGAGACGGTCTACAACCTCTACCCCTGGGGCGACGATCAGGAGCGCAGCCTGGCGGTACTGCACGATCGCAGTGCCCACCAGGGCGTGGCGCTGGCCTTCAATGTGCGGGAGCTGCCGGTCTTCACCCTGTGGAAGAACACCGATGCCAAGGCCCAGGGCTATGTCACCGGCCTGGAACCGGGCACCAGCTTTTCCTACAACCGCGGCCAGCAGCGGGCGCTGGGGCTGGTGCCGCGGATCGAAGCCGGCGGCACGCGCGACTTCACCCTCGATTATCGGTTGCTGGCCACCGCTGCCGAGGTCCGGCAGGCGCTGGAGCAGGTCGAAGGCATTCGCCACGGACGGCCGACCAGGGTGCGGGAGGCGCCGCTGGCCCAGGAGCTCTAGCGGTAGGGCTAGCGCCGCGCGGGCAACGGCCGGGTGCGACCGCTGCCATCGATGGCGACAAAGACGAACACCGCCTCGGTCACCTTGCTCCATTCGCTGGACAGCGGATCGTCGCTCCAGACCTCGATGAGGATCTGGATGGAGCTGCGGCCCACCTCCAGGGTGTTGGTATAGAAGGAGAGCTGTGCGCCCACGGGCACCGGCGTCATGAAGGCCATGCGGTCGATGGCCACCGTGGCCACGCGGCCAGCCGCCAGGCGACTGGCCATGGCGCTGCCGGCCAGGTCCATCTGGGCCACCAGCCAGCCGCCGTAGATGTCGCCGAAGCCGTTGGTCTCGCGGGGCAGAGCGGTGATCTGCATGGCCAGGTCGCCCTGGGGGATGGGATCTTCTTGTTCGAGCTCTTCGATCATGACAGGGCCCTCGGGAGCCCGGATAGGTAGGTAACGTTCAGCATCTGCACGCAAGAATGCTGCCAATCTCTCTGGGGAGATCGTTAGGGGGCTACAGTATAACGCCTGGGGCAGGGCGGCTCGACCGCTTTTGCACCAGCATGAAACAGTCATAGCTCGGCAGATGAGCCCTGAATGGGCACTGAATGAATAGCGGAAATTCCTTGCAGATTTGCTATCGTGGAGACCGTGCACGGCCAGGCAATCCAGAGGGTCGTGCACGTCCGATGATCAGGTAATGATCGGTAGACCTGCTGCTGCCGTGCTCCACAAGAGCGCAGGCGGCGCGGTGCAGGTCCGGCGCCCATCCGGCGACCCGCCCGATCCCTGCCAGCCGCCCCAGGCGGACGGTCACTCGGGGCCGCGTCTTGTCCGCTACACCCGGAGGGATGCCAGAGGCCGAATTTCCTTTGCGCTCCTCTCTTGTCCGGGATCCTCGATGAAACTGCAATCCGCCTCCGCGCCGCTCACGTCGCGCCCTCTGGGCCGCAACGACTACAAGACCCTCTCGCTGTCCGCCCTGGGCGGTGCGCTGGAGTTCTACGACTTCGTCATCTTCGTCTTCTTCGCCGCCGTGGTGGGGAAGCTGTTCTTTCCCGCCGACATGCCCGACTGGCTGCGGCAGATGCAGACCTTCGGCATCTTCGCCGCGGGTTACCTGGCACGCCCGCTGGGCGGCATCATCATGGCCCACTTCGGTGACCTGCTCGGGCGCAAGAAGATGTTCACTCTGAGCATCTTCATGATGGCGCTGCCGACCCTGGGCATGGGCCTGATGCCCACCTACGCCCAGATCGGCGTGGCCGCGCCGATCCTGCTGCTGGTTCTGCGCATCATCCAGGGCGCGGCCATCGGCGGCGAGGTGCCCGGTGCCTGGGTGTTCGTCTCCGAACACGTCCCCGGCAAGCACGTCGGCTATGCCTGCGGCACCCTGACCGCCGGCCTCACCTTCGGCATCCTGCTCGGCTCGCTAATGGCGACCCTGATCAATACCGTCTTCACCCCGCTGGAGGTGGCCGACTACGCCTGGCGCTTCCCCTTCATCATCGGCGGTGTCTTCGGCCTGTTCTCGGTCTACCTGCGCCGCTGGCTGCACGAGACGCCGGTGTTCGCCGAACTGGCGATCCACAAGTCGCTGGCCGAGGAAGTGCCGCTCAAGGCGGTGCTGCGCGACCATCGCAGCAGCGTGATCCTGTCCATGCTGCTGACCTGGATGCTCACCGCCGGCATCGTGGTGGTCATCCTCATGACCCCGACCCTGCTGCAGACCCAGTACGGCTTCTCCGCCGCCATGGCGCTCAAGGCCAACAGCCTGGCCATCGTCTTCCTGACCCTGGGTTGCATCGTTTCCGGCGCCCTGTCCGATCGCTTCGGCAGCGGTCCGGTGTTCATCGTCGGCGGGCTGATCCTGGCGCTGGCCAGCTGGTCGCTCTATGCCGGTCTGAAGGTCCATCCGGAATGGCTGTTCCCGCTCTACGCCTTTGCCGGTGCGGCGGTCGGCGTCATCGGCGGCGTGCCGCGGGTGATGGTGCTGGCCTTCCCGCCCAAGGTGCGCTTTTCGGGGCTGTCGTTCTCCTACAACGTCGCCTACGCCATCTTCGGCGGCCTGACGCCCATGGTCGTCACCCTGATGCTCAAGGAGCATCCGCTGGGCCCGGCCTGGTACGTCATGGGGCTGGCCCTGCTGGGCGTGGGTATCGGCTGCTACCTGCTCAGCCGCGAGCGCCGCGCCGCCGCCCTGGCACCCGCCTGACCCCGACCGGTCGCGCCGCCCCACCGGCGGCGTGAACGGGTTCGCCAGGCCGACCCGCCAGGGCGACCTCGGCATGGTCAAAAACGCCATCCCCACAGACGCCGTGCTTCGCGAGGACTAGGCTCGAACCGCTAGAGCCAGTCCAACAACAACAGCGAGGTGCAACATGTCCGGTAATCGTGGCGTCGTCTATCTGGGCGCGGGCAAGGTCGAGGTGCAGACCATCCCCTACCCGAAGATGGAAACCCCGCAGGGCAAGCGTATCGACCACGGCGTCATCCTGCGCGTGGTCTCCACCAATATCTGTGGTTCCGACCAGCACATGGTGCGTGGCCGGACCACCGCTCCCGAAGGCCTGGTGCTCGGCCACGAGATCACCGGTGAGGTCATCGAAGCGGGCCGTGACGTCGAGACCCTCAAGGTCGGCGATCTGGTTTCGGTGCCCTTCAACGTCGCCTGCGGTCGCTGCCGTACCTGCAAGGAGCAGGACACCGGCGTCTGCCTGACCGTCAATCCCTCGCGCGCCGGCGGTGCCTATGGCTACGTCGACATGGGCGGCTGGGTCGGCGGCCAGGCCGAATACGTGCTGGTCCCCTATGCCGACTTCAACCTGCTCAAGCTGCCGAATCGCGATGCGGCCATGGAAAAGATCCGTGACCTGACCTGCCTGTCCGACATCCTGCCCACCGGCTACCACGGCGCCGTCACCGCCGGCGTCGGCCCGGGCACCAGCGTCTATGTGGCCGGTGCCGGCCCCGTGGGCCTGGCCGCTGCCGCCTCGGCCCGCCTGCTGGGCGCCGCCGTGGTCATCGTCGGCGACGTCAATCCGGTGCGCCTGGCTCACGCCAAGGCCCAGGGCTTCGAGATCGCCGACCTGTCCCTGGATACTCCGCTGCACGAGCAGATCGCCGCGCTGCTGGGCACGCCGGAAGTGGATTGCGCCGTGGATGCCGTCGGCTTCGAAGCCCGTGGCCATGGTCACGAAGGCGCCAAGAGCGAGGCTCCGGCCACGGTGCTGAACTCGCTGATGGGCATCGTGCGGGTGGCCGGCAAGATCGGCATCCCCGGTCTGTACGTCACCGACGATCCGGGCGCGGTCGACGCCGCCGCCAAGCAGGGTGCCCTGAGCATCCGCTTCGGTCTGGGCTGGGCCAAGTCCCACAGCTTCCACACCGGCCAGACCCCGGTGATGAAGTACAACCGCCAGCTGATGCAAGCCATCATGTGGGATCGCATCAAGATCGCCGACATCGTCGGCGTGCAGGTGATCACCCTGGACGAGGCCCCGCGCGGCTACAGCGAGTTCGATGCGGGCGTACCGAAGAAATTCGTTATCGATCCGCACAAGCTGTTCAGCGCGGCCTGACCATCGCGCCGAGGGTTTTGTCCGGGAATGCTGGCCATTTGGCATTCTCGGGCAAAGCCTGCAGTCGTTTGCCACACCAAAGGGTCTACCCTCGCAGCGTCCGATTCGGGCGCTGTTTTTTTTTGGTGCTACAGACGAGGCCAGTATGACCCCGAATGTCCTTTCGACCCTTCGCCGTATCCTCCCCTCACTGCTCGTGGCGTCCGTGCTGCTGCTGGGCAGCAACCTGGCCCGTGCCGAGGGCGGTGTGTCCTTTCGCTTTGCCGAAGAAGGGCAGGGCTGGATGCTGCGCGGCCCGGTCGATGTCCTCAAGTGGCCCTTCGTCTATGACCGCAGCCGTGAACGCGTGCGCAACACCCTGGTACGGCTGGACGGCGATACGCAGGTGCGGGTGATCGAGACCCGCTCCTTCCAGCGCTGGAAGCGCATCGAGCTGCAGCAGGATGGCCGTACGGTGCTGGGCTGGGTGGAAAGTTACAGCGTGCCCGAAGCCATGCGCCTCGACTGATCGGGAGCAAAAGGCCACCGCCACCAGTCACACCTCTGGTATCCCACTCATTCCAGAGGAGCGACGCATGTCCGCGATCACCCGTCTTCAGCTCAACGACGGTCACCACATTCCGCAATTTGGTCTGGGGGTCTGGCAGACCCCGGCCGAAGAGACCGCGCAGGTGGTCAAGACGGCCCTCGACCTGGGCTACCGACACATAGATACCGCTGCCATCTACGGCAATGAAGAGGGTGTCGGCAAGGCCATCGCCCAGGCCGGTCTGCCGCGTGACGAGCTGTTCGTCACCACCAAGCTGTGGAATGCCGACCAGGGCTACGACAGCGCCCTGCGCGCCTTCGACACCAGCCTGGCCAAGCTGGGCCTGGAGCATGTCGACCTCTACCTGATCCACTGGCCACTGCCGGAAAAGGGCTTGTTCCTCGACAGCTGGAAGGCGCTGATCGAATTGCGCAACCAGGGTCGGGTGAAGTCCATCGGCGTATCCAACTTCCGTCAGGCCGATATCGAGACGCTGCTGACCGAGACCGGCGTGGTGCCGGTGGTCAACCAGATCGAGTGCCATCCGCTGCTGCAGCAGCAGGAGTTGCGCGACTTCAACACCTACAAGGGCATCGCCACCGAGGCCTGGAGTCCGCTGGCCCAGGGTGGCGAGCTGCTCGGCAGCCCGGTGCTGCAGCAACTGGCCGCCAAGCACGGCAAGACACCGGCCCAGGTGGTGCTGCGCTGGCATATCCAGCTCGGCAACATCATCTTCCCCAAATCCAAGACGCCCAAGCGCATCGAAGAGAACATGCAGATCTTCGACTTCACCTTGGACGACGAGGACCTGCGGCAGATCGCCGGGCTGAATCAGGACAAGCGCCTCGGTCCCGATCCCGCCACCTTCAACGGCTGACGTGCATGGGGCGCCGCGATGAGCGGCGCCTCTGTATGCCTGGCGTGCAAGGCGCCAGTGCCTGTATGCTGCGCGGCCCTTTCGGGACACCTCATGCCGGATCGGCATAGGGCAGGCGACAGCGGCATTAGACATACCCCGTTACCCTCTGGCAAAAGTGTGACGCCTTGGTGCTCCTCGTCCTTTTCGAGCACCGTTTCCGCAGCCTGAACGCACCCTCCACGTTGGCGTTGCATGCGCTTTGCGCATCACGACCCGGCACGGTGACGTTCGTCCCGAACTCCATCCAAATAGAACAAAGGTGTCGGTACATGACCAAGCCCAAGCTCAGCCTCGCGTGGCAGATCCTTATCGGCCTCGTGCTGGGGATCGCCGTCGGCGCACTGCTCAATCACTTCAGCGCCGAGAAGGCCTGGTGGATCTCGAACGTCCTCAAGCCGGCCGGCGACATCTTCATCCGGCTGATCAAGATGATCGTGGTGCCCATCGTCATCGCCACCCTGGTGGTCGGCATCGCCGGCGTCGGCGACTCCAAGAAGCTCGGTCGCATCGGCCTCAAGACCATCCTCTACTTCGAGATCGTCACCACCCTGGCCATCGTCGTCGGCCTGTTCTTCGCCGACAGCGTGCAACCCGGTGCCGGCATCGACATGAGCACCCTGGGCACCACCGACATCTCTCAGTACCAGAAGACCACCGCGGAAGTGCAGCATGACCACGCCTTCATCGCCACCATCCTCAACCTGATCCCGTCCAACGTCTTCGCCGCCGTCGCCCGTGGCGAGATGCTGCCGATCATCTTCTTCGCGGTGATGTTCGGCCTGGGCCTGGGCGCCCTGCCGGAAGCCACCCGCGAGCCGGTGGTGCGCGTCTTCCAGGGCATTTCCGAGGCCATGTTCAAGGTCACCCACATGATCATGAACTACGCCCCCATCGGCGTCTTCGCACTGATCGCGGTGACCGTAGCCAACTTCGGCTTCGCCTCCCTGCTGCCGCTGGCCAAGCTGGTAGTGCTGGTCTACGTCGCCATCGGCTTCTTCGCCCTCGGCGTGCTGGGTCTGGTGGCCAAGCTGTTCGGCTTCTCGATCTTCCGCATCATCCGCATCCTCAAGGACGAGCTGATCCTGGCCTATTCCACCGCCAGTTCGGAAACCGTGCTGCCGCGCATCATCGAGAAGATGGAGGCCTATGGCGCGCCCAAGGCCATCACCAGCTTCGTGGTGCCCACCGGCTACTCCTTCAACCTGGACGGCTCCACCCTCTACCAGAGCATCGCGGCGCTGTTCATCGCCCAGCTCTATGGCATCGACCTGTCGCTGAGCCAGCAACTGCTGCTGGTGCTGACCCTGATGGTCACCTCCAAGGGCATCGCCGGCGTACCGGGCGTCTCCTTCGTGGTGCTTCTGGCCACCCTGGGCAGCGTTGGCATCCCGCTGGAAGGCCTGGCCTTCATCGCCGGTGTGGATCGCATCATGGACATGGCGCGCACCGCCCTGAACGTGATCGGCAACGCCCTGGCCGCGCTGGTCATCGCCAAGTGGGAGGGCCTCTACGACGCCGAGAAGGGCGCCGCCTACTGGGCAGCCCTGCCGCACCTGAAGAGCACCGCCAAGGTCGAGGAGCGTCCTCAGGCCACCCGCGGTGAAGCCCTGCGTGATTGATTGGATCGTGAGTTGAATCCAGAGCCCGGCCGGTGTGGTGTTTGAGAAGTTCGCGCAAGAATTGGTGAGTGATTTTTTGGTCTGGGCCAGGCGCCGCGACGAGTCATAGCAGAGCTATGGCAAGGAGTGGCAACGCCGACCAGGCCGAAAAAGCGCCGCCAAAATTGTGCAGTTAACTTCTCAAGCACCACACATTGCCGGGCTCCGTCGTTTCAGCGGTCGAGAATGGCCGCGTAGCCTTCGCGATAGCTGGGGTAGCGGGGCGTCCAGCCCAGCGCCCGGGCGCGGGCGTTGCTGCACCTCTTGCTGCCGGCGCGGCGCAGCTGGGCTTCGTCGGACCAGAAGGTGATGCCCAGGCGCGCCCGCAGCCAGTCCACCACTTCGTCCAGCGGCGCCGGATCGTCGTCCACGCCCAGATAGAGAGCGTCCAGGGCGACGCCTTCGCGATCCCGCTGCAGCAGCAGCGCCAGCAGGCCGGCGGCGTCCTCGACGTGGATGCGATTGCCATACAACGGCGGTTCGCGGGTCACCCGGGAGCCCTCGCGCACCTGGCGCAGCAGCGCCTCGCGGCCCGGGCCATAAATGCCGGTCAGGCGGACCACGCTGGCGGGCAGGCCGCCGCCCAGCGCCAAATCCTCCGCCTCGCGCAGGATGCGCCCGGAAAAGCGCTCGGGTTCGGCGGGGGCGGTCTCGTCGACCCAGGCGCCATCGCCCTGGGCATAGACGCCGCTGCTGGAGACGAACAGCAGGCGTTGCGGGTGCTGGTCGCAGGCGGCCAGCCAACCCAGCAGGTGGCGCAGGCCATCGACATAGGCGGCGCGATAGCCGGCTTCGTCATGGTGGGTCGCGGCGGTGGCATAGACCACCTGGTCAAGGGGCTCCCGCGGCCAGGCGGCCGGTGGCGTGGGGACGGCCAGATCGCCCGCGACCGGCAGCAACTGGGCGGGGAGGGCGGCGACGTTGCGTCTGAGGCCGAAGACGCGATGGCCCTGGGCGACCAGTTGCAGACCAAGACGGCTGCCGACATCGCCACAACCGGCGATCAGGATGGTGCTCATCGGTGTTTCCTTCTGCAAAGGCCTGGACAGACGGCCAGGGTAGCCTGCGCCCGGCTGTGGTCCAACCCGGGAGAACAGGCAGCTGCCCGTCGCGCTTGGCCGTTGATAGAGACAGCCGCTAAGATTGGCCGGCACCCCATGGAATTTGACTATGACCCTGACTGAACTGCGCTATATCGTCACGCTCGCCCAGGAACAGCACTTTGGCCGAGCTGCCGAGCGTTGCCACGTCAGCCAGCCGACGCTGTCGGTGGGCGTCAAGAAGCTCGAGGACGAGCTGGGCATTCTGATCTTCGAGCGCAGCAAGAGTGCCGTGCGCCTCACCCCCACCGGCGAGGGCATCGTCGCCCAGGCGCAGAAGGTGCTGGAGCAGGCCCAGGGCATCCGCGAACTGGCCCAGGCCGGCAAGAACCAGCTCACCGCGCCGCTGAAGATCGGCGCTATCTATACCATCGGGCCCTATCTCTTTCCGCACCTCATCCCGCAGCTCAACCGCGTGGCGCCGGAGATGCCGCTGTACATCGAGGAAAACTTCACCCACCTGCTGCGCGACAAGCTGCGCACCGGTGAGCTGGATGCCGTCATTCTCGCCCTGCCGTTCAACGAGCCGGATGTCCTGACCCTGCCGCTGTACGACGAGCCCTTCTACGTGATGATGCCGGCGCGGCACCCCTGGACCAAGCTCAAGACCATTCCGCAGAACCAGCTGAGCGACAAGAGCCTGCTGCTGCTGGGCGAAGGCCACTGCTTCCGCGACCAGGTCCTGGAAGCCTGTCCGACCGTGCGCAAGCACGAGGAAAACAAGAATTCCACGGTGGAGTCCTCTTCGCTGGAAACCATCCGCCACATGGTGGCCTCGGGCCTGGGCGTCTCGGTGCTGCCGTTCTCGGCGGTGGAGAGTCACCACTATGCCCCCGGGATCATCGAGGTGCGCCCCTTCGAGCGGCCGGTGCCCTATCGCACCGTGGCCATCGCCTGGCGCGCCAGCTTTCCGCGGCCCAAGGCCATCGAGGTGCTGGCCGACTCGGTCCGCCTGTGCTCGGTGGCGCGGCCTGAAGCCAAGGGCGTCGTGCAGCCGGCATGAGTGAACTGGCCGCGACGCCGGTCACCGCCCTCAAGGGGGTCGGCGCCGCCCTGCAGGAGAAACTCGCGCGGGTCGGCCTGGAAACCCTGCAGGACGTGCTCTTCCACCTGCCGCTGCGCTACCAGGACCGCACCCGCATCGTGCCCATCGGGGCCCTGCGGCCCGGCCAGGACGCGGTGGTGGAGGGCATGGTCGCCTCCGCCGAGGTGCTCATGGGGCGTCGGCGCAGCCTGCTGGTGCGCCTGCAGGACGGTAGCGGCACCCTGTCGCTGAGATTCTTCCACTTCAGCCAGGCGCAAAAGGACGGCCTCAAGCGCGGCACCCTGCTGCGCTGCTATGGCGAGGTGCGCCCCGGCGCCTCGGGCCTGGAGATCTACCATCCCGAATACCGCGCCCAGGACGAGAACGCCCCGGCGCCGGTCGAGCAGACGCTGACGCCCATCTACCCGACCACCGAAGGCCTCACCCAGCTGCGCCTGCGCCAGCTCAGCGCCCAGACACTGGAGCGGCTCGGGCCCGAATCCCTGCCCGACTGGCTGCCGCCGGAGATGGCCGGGCACTACCGTCTGGGGCCGCTGGCCGATGCCCTGCGCTATCTGCACCGACCGCCGCCGGATGCGGACCTGGAAGAGTTGGCCGAGGGTCGCCACTGGGCCCAGGAACGGTTGGTCTTCGAAGAATTGCTGACCCACCAGTTGTCCCTGCAGCGCCTGCGCGAAACCCTGCGCGCCCAGCGTGCGGTCCCCCTGCCGGCCGCTCGCCGGCTGCCGCAGCTGTATCTGGACAACCTCGGCTTCACCCCCACCGGTGCCCAGCAGCGCGTCGGCCGCGAGATCGCCCATGACCTGGCCCAGCCCGAGCCCATGTTGCGGCTGGTGCAGGGCGACGTGGGCGCGGGCAAGACGGTAGTCGCTGCCCTGGCCGCCCTGCAGGCCATCGAGGCCGGCTACCAGGTGGCGCTGATGGCGCCCACCGAAATCCTCGCCGAGCAGCATTTCCTCAACTTCCAGCGCTGGTTCGCCGCTCTGGACATCGAGGTGGCCTGGCTGGCTGGCAAGCTCAAGGGCAAGGCCCGCGCTAGTTCCTTGGAGCGCATCGCCGCCGGGGCGCCCATGGTGGTGGGCACCCATGCGCTGTTCCAGGACGAGGTACGCTTCGCCCGCCTGGCGCTGGTGGTGATCGATGAACAGCACCGCTTCGGCGTGCAGCAGCGCCTGGCCCTGCGCCAGAAGGGCGTCGACGGCCGCCTGGCACCGCACCAGCTGATCATGACCGCCACCCCCATCCCGCGCACCCTGGCCATGAGCGCCTATGCCGACCTGGACACCTCGGTGCTCGACGAGCTGCCGCCGGGACGGACGCCGGTCAATACCGTGAGCGTCACCGACAGCCGTCGCGAGGAGGTGGTGGAGCGGGTCCGCGCCGCCTGTCACGAAGGGCGCCAGGCCTACTGGGTCTGCACCCTGATCGAGGAATCCGAGGAACTCACCTGCCAGGCGGCCGAGACCACCTACGAAGAATTGCAGCTGGCCCTGGCCGAATTGCACGTCGGGCTGATCCACGGGCGCATGAAGCCGGCGGAAAAGGCCGCGGTAATGGCCGAGTTCAAGGCCGGCAATCTGCAACTGCTGGTGGCCACCACGGTGATCGAGGTCGGGGTGGACGTGCCCAATGCCAGTCTGATGATCATCGAGAATCCCGAACGCCTGGGGCTTGCCCAGCTGCACCAGTTGCGCGGGCGCGTCGGACGGGGCAGCGCCGTCAGCTATTGCGTGCTGCTGTTCCATCCGCCGCTGTCGCAGATCGGTCGCGAGCGGCTGGCTATCATGCGCGAGACCAACGACGGCTTCATCATCGCCGAGAAGGACCTGGAATTGCGCGGCCCGGGCGAGATGCTGGGGACCCGCCAGACCGGTCTGCTGCAGTTCAAGGTGGCCGACCTGATGCGCGACGCCCACTGGCTGCCGGCGGTCCGGGATGCCGCCCAGGAATTGCTGGCGCGCTGGCCGAGTCATGCCGGTCCGCTGCTGGAGCGCTGGTTGCGCCACGGGCAGCAATACGGCCAGGTTTGACAAAGCTTATACAGACGACGCTATCTGCGGAGCCGAATGGTTATACTCCAGGGTGTACGTGAGGAAGAAAATGCCATGACCGATGTAGCGCTCGCTTCGCCCCTCCCTGAAGTCCCCCCTTCGATCCAGCAGTTGCTTGCCCAGTTGAACCTTGCCTACCGACCCACCCCGGCGACGACGCGCCAGCCGCAGGCGAATCGGGTGCATACGGTGCTCCTGAGCGACAGCGTCGGCATGCTGCTGGTGCTGCTGCCCGAGGATCAGTTGCTGGATCTGCGCCGGCTGGTGGAATTCACCGGGCGGCAGCTGGCGGTGGTGGCGCCGGAGCGGCTGATGCGCACCCTCGAGCGCTACGAACTGGATGTCCTGCCGGGGCTGCCGTCGCTGACCAATTCCCCCTGCCTGTATGACGAGCGCCTGCTGGATGCGCCCCGGCTGCTGCTGGAATCCGGTGAGCGCTCGCTGCTACTGGAAGTTGAAACATCTGACTATAGGCGCCTGCTGAATCAGGCCACCGCCGGCAGCTTCGGCATCCCGGCGGCCGGTATCCAGCCCAATCTGCGGCAACCGGAGCGCGACGAGGCGGAAATTCTCCATGCCGCCACCGCCTTCACCGCGCGACGCATCCGGCAGCGCCTGGAAGAGACGCTGGAAATCCCGCCGCTGTCCAAGACCGCGGAAAAGGTCATCAAGCTGCGGGTCGACCCCGACGCCACGGTGGACGACCTGGCCAATGTGGTGGAGACAGATCCGGCGCTGGCGGCCCAGGTGATCAGCTGGGCCGCCTCGCCCTACTATGCCGCGCCTGGCAAGATCCGCTCGGTGGAAGATGCCATCGTGCGGGTGCTGGGCTTCGACCTGGTGATCAACCTGGCCCTGGGCCTGGCCCTGGGCAAGACCCTGAGCCTGCCCAGCGACCAGGCGCAGAACGAGACGCCCTACTGGAAGCAGGCCATCTACACCGCCGCCCTGATCGAGGGCCTGGCGCGCGCCATGCCGCGTGCGGAGCGACCGGAGATGGGCCTGGCCTATCTCGGCGGCCTGCTGCACAACTTCGGCTATCTGGTGCTGGCCCACGTCTTTCCGCCGCACTTCTCGCTGATCTGCCGCCATCTGGAGGCCAACCGCCAGCTCGATCACCAGGTGGTCGAGCACCACCTGCTGGGCATCACCCGCGAGCAGATCGGCGCGGCCCTGATGCGCTGCTGGGAGATGCCCGAAGAGGTGGTGACGGCGCTGCGCTTCCAGGGCGATCCGGGCTACCAAGGCGAGCAGGCGGTCTATCCCAACCTGATCTTCCTCGCCGTGCAGCTGCTGCGTGCCGAGGGCATCGGCAACGGCCCGGCCCAGCCGATTCCCGACGACCTCTATGCGCGCCTGAGCATCGATCCGACCAAGGCGCGGGAATGCATGCAGAAGATCCTTGGCGCCGAAGCCGCCCTGCGCGAGCTGACCGGCCAGTTCAAGTAAGCCGTTGATCTGGCCCGGCGGCGCCCGCCGCCGGGCCAGACGCCAGACAACAAAAAACCCGCCGAGGCGGGTTTCCTGTTCAAGGGGCGATCAATTACTTGATCTTGCCTTCCTTGTACATGACATGCTTGCGCACGACCGGATCGAATTTCTTGATTTCGATCTTTTCGGGCTTGGTGCGCTTGTTCTTGTCAGTGGTGTAGAAGTGGCCGGTACCGGCACTGGAAATCAAACGGATCAATTCACGCATGACGAATCCCCTTAGAATTTTTCGCCGCGGCTACGCAGCTCGGACAGTACGGTTTCGATACCGCGCTTGTCGATGATACGCATGCCCTTGGCAGAAACGCGCAGACGCACGAAGCGCTTCTCGGATTCTACCCAGAAACGGTGGTGCTGCAGATTCGGCAGGAAACGACGACGGGTTTTGTTGTTAGCGTGGGAAACGTTGTTCCCAGTAATCGGACCCTTACCGGTTACTTGGCAAACTCTCGACATGGCTCAGCCCTCATAAACCTCATGCCAAACCCGGCATGGGTTGGCCGCTTGTAACTGTATTGATTCCTGTTTTGACGGGGAGAGCCGGCAAATGCCGGGGACCTGAAGCGGCCATACCCCGAAAAAAGAGCGCTGTTTTATACCAGAAGTACTCTGGCATAACAAGGTAGGGCGACGGATGAAATGCCCGCGCACCGGGCGCTATGCGAGCCCGGCCGGAATGCCAACCGTTCGTCGGTCAGAAGCATTGTGACGGACGGACGGGTGGTCTAGTTTAGAGCGACTGCCATTTTCAATCCACGTCCGTCAGACGACCGCCCGCGGCGCCCGTCAGCCGTTGCCAGCCACCCGGGCGCCGTCTGCCCACTTCGGATCCACAAGGAATCGTTCTATGCGTCTCGCCGCCTTGCCTCTGCTCTTCGCGCCCCTGCTGGCGCAGGCCGCCACGCTCAGCGTCTGTACCGAAGCCAGTCCGGATGGATTCGACGTGGTGCAGTACAACTCCCTGACCACCACCAATGCCTCGGCCGACGTGCTGATGAATCGCCTGGTGGAATACGACGCCAGCGAAGCCAAGCTGGTGCCGAGCCTGGCGCAGAGCTGGACGGTATCGAGCGACGGCCTGACCTATGATTTCGCCCTGCGGCCGGACGTGAAGTTTCACCACACCGACTACTTCACTCCCAGCCGTACCCTGACCGCCGACGACGTGGTGTTCAGCTTCCAGCGCATGCTGGAAAAGGATCACCCCTGGCACGCGGTGGCCAAGAGCGGCTATCCCCATGCCCAGTCGATGCAGTGGCCCAAGCTGATCAAGAGCGTGGAAAAGACCAGTGACCTCGGCGTGCGCATCGTGCTCAACAGCCCGGACGCCACCTTTTTGCCGACCCTGAGCATGGGCTTCGCCTCCATCTATTCCGCCGAATACGCCGAGCAGTTGCTCAAGGCCGGCAAGACCGCCCAGCTCAATGACGAACCCATAGGCACCGGTCCCTTCGTCTTCAAGCGCTACCAGAAGGATGCCGCGGTGCGCTACGCCGCCAATCCGGACTACTTTGCCGGCAAGCCCAAGCTGGATGGGCTGATCTATGCCATCACCCCGGATTCGGCGGTGCGCCTGCAGCGACTCAAGCGCGGCGAGTGCCAGATCGCCCTGTCGCCCAAGCCCCAGGATCTGCAGAGCGCCCAGGAGGACAAGAGCCTGCAGGTGCTGCAGACGCCGGCCTTCATGACCGCCTTCGTCGGCATCAACACCAGCCATCCGCCGCTGGACAACATCAAGGTGCGCCAGGCCATCAACCTGGCGTTCGACAAGCAGAGCTATCTGAAGGCGGTGTTCCAGGACACCGCGGTGGCCGCCGACAACGTCTATCCGCCCACCACCTGGGGCTATGCCAAGGACGTGCCGGCCTACCCCTATGACCCGGCCAAGGCCAAGACGCTGCTGGCCCAGGCGGGCCTCAAGGACGGCTTCAAGACCACCATCTGGACGCGCCCCAGCGGCAGCCTGCTCAATCCCAATCCGCAACTGGGTGCCCAGATGCTGCAGGCCGACCTGAAGAAGATCGGCGTCGATGCGCAGATCCAGGTGATCGAGTGGGGCGAACTGATCCGCCGCGCCAAGACCGGCGAGCACGACCTGCTGTTCATGGGCTGGGCCGGCGACAACGGTGATCCGGACAACTACCTGACGCCGCAATTCTCCTGCGCCTCGGTGCAGTCGGGGCTGAATTTCGCCCGCTATTGCGACAAGACCCTGGATGGCGCCATCAGCAAGGGCAAGACCCTGTCCGACCAGATGGCACGCGCCACGGTGTATCACCAGGCGCAGCGCATCATCCACGACCAGGCGCTGTGGCTGCCGCTGGCGCACCCGACGGTGACGGTGCTGGCCAATAAAGGCGTCGAGGGCTACCAGCCCAATCCCTTCGGCCGCCAGGACTTCAGCAAGGTCAGCGGCGGTCGCTAGGAACGCCTGTAGCCCGACCGCCCGGGCGCGATGAGCGGGCCGTAGCCAGTCCTAGCGCCAGGGCCGGCCGTCGGTACGCTCGACCTGCCTGACCTTCTGCTGGATGGCGGCGCGCGCCAGCATGTGGGCGCTGACCGGCGCGGTGATGAAGATGAACAGGGCGATCAGCAGTTCGTGCAGGCTGAGGCCCTCGCCCTGGACGCTGAAGAACAGCATCGAGGCGACGATGGTGCTGCCCACGCCCAGGGTGGTGGCCTTGGTCGGACCGTGCAGGCGCATGAAGAAGTCCGGCAGCCGGTACAGGCCGATGGCGCCGATAAGGGCGAAGCTGCTGCCGATGAGCAGCAGGGCGCAGATCAGGAGTTCGAGCCAGAAGGGCATGGATTTTCCTCTCTAGAAGCTGTTCATGATCTTGCGAGCTAGAGCCAAGCAAGGCGAAAAGACTTGAGGAAGCGGATCGGACTCGCGCCCGAGTTTACGAATGGTAAATGAGCATTCCGAAAGTCTTTTCAACGCCGCTTGGCCGACGCGCAGCTGATCAGGGATAGGTTCTCAGTCGATGATTTCGCCATGCAGCATGTGCTTGCCCAGCGCCACGGTGCCGACGAAGCCGGTCACGGCGATGAGCAGCGCCGCTTCGAAGAAGACGTCGGTGGCCAGCCAGATGCCGAACAGGATGATGATCGCCAGGACATTGATATAGAGCGTATCCAGCGCCAGCACCCGATCCGGGATGTCCGGTCCCTTCACCAGGCGATAGACGTTGAGCACGGCGGCCACGCCCATCATCCCCATACACAGCAGGGTCACGTAGGTGAGCATTCGAAGATCTCCTTGAGCGGGGCTTCATAGCGCGTCTTGACCTGGCGGATCACCTCGTCCTTGTCCGCGACATCGAGACCGTGCAGCAGCAGGGTCTTGCGATCGCCGCTGAGGCCGGACGAAACGGTGCCGGGGGTGAGGGACACCACGCAGGCGAGCAGGGTGAGCAGGAATTCGTCCTCGATGTCGATGGGGACCTCGATGAATGCCGGCTTGAGCGCCTCGGTCCGGCCCAGCACCAGTCGCGCGACGTGCAGATTGGCGACGATGATGTCGTACAGCACCATCAGCATGTAGCGCAGCAGGAGCAGGGGACGGCGCAAGCGAGGGGCGTGCAGCAGGAAGTCCTGGCAGAGCAACGGGATGCCCCAGCCGAGCAGCAGGCCCAGCAGCAGCTGGCCGAGACTCAGGCTGTTGTTGAGCAGCAGCCAGGTCAGGGTCAGCAGGACGGTGAGCAGCGGGTGTGGCAACAGGCGCCAGCGCTTCATGGGCCAACCCCCCGGACGATGTCGAAGTAGGGTGCGACGTCCAGCAGTTGCCGGGCGGTCTCCAGGGCATAGCCATGCAGCGGCGCCGCCAGCGCCATCAGCAGCGGGCTGCCCAGCAGCAGGCCGAGGGTGGCGGCGAGCTGGACGGGATCGAGGCGCACGTCCAGGGTCGCGCCCTTGCCGCGCCAGAACAGCGTGGTCCCGGCACGAGACAGGGCGATGAGCATGCCCAGCCCGCCGAGCAGCACCACCGGCCAGATGATCAGTGCCGGCCAGGCGGTGCCAGTGGCCTGCAAGAGCATCACCTTGCCGAGAAAGCCGGGGAAGGGCGGCAGGCCGGCAACAGAGATCGCCCCGAGAAAGAACAGGCCGCCGAGCAACCGTGGATGACGCAACGGCGGACCGCTCTTGAGCAGGTCGCCTTGCCCGCCACGCTGCTGGGCGATGAGATCCGCCAGCAGGAACAGGGCGCCGGCGATCCAGGTGCTGTGGACCAGATAGAACAGCGTGGCGGCCAGGCCGGAGACGCTGCCCAGGGCCACGCCGGTCAGCAGCATCCCCACCGAGATGACCACCAGGTAGCCGAGCAGGGTCTTGAGATGGTGGGCGGCCAGGGCGCCGAATACCCCGGCGGCCAGGGTGACCGCCGCCAGTGGCCAGAGCCAGGGCAGCACGTAGTGGGCCAGGGGCCCGGCGGCCGCGCCGAACACCAGCAGGAAGACGCGGACGATGGCGTAGAGCCCGACCTTGGTCATGATGGCGAACAGGGCGGCGACCGGCGCACTGGCCGCCGAATAGGCGCTGGGCAGCCAGAAGTACAGCGGCAGGATGGCGCCCTTGAGGCCGAATACCACCAGCAGCAGGAAGCCCGCGGCGGCCAACAGGGGCGTGCGCTCGGGGTCGGCGCTGGCGACCCTCAGGCCGAGGTCGGCCAGGTTCAGGGTACCGAGCAGGCCGTAGAGCAGGCCGATGCCGATCAGGAACAGCGCCGAGCCCACCAGGTTGAGCACCACGTAGTGCAAGCCGGCGCGTACCCGTGCGGGGCCGGCGCCGTGCACCAGCAGGGCATAGGAGGCGATCAGCAGGATCTCGAAGAAGACGAAGAGATTGAACAGGTCGCCAGTGAGGAAGGCGCCGTTGATACCCAGCAACTGGAACTGGAACAGCGCGTGGAAATCCGGACCGCGCGCGTCGTCGCCGCGGCAGGCGTAGAGCGCCGCGCCCGCGGCCAGTACCGCCACGGTAGCCAGCATCAGCGCGGCCAGGCGATCCAGCAGCAGGACGATGCCGAAGGGCGCCGGCCAGTCGCCGAGGGCATAGACCTCCAGCTGGCCGCTGCCGGCCCGATGCAGGAGCAGCAGCGCTAGTGGCAGCAGGGTCGCGGTGGCGAGCAGCGACAGCCGGCGCGCGGTACGGGCGGACAGCCGCGGGCGCATGAGCAGGAGGGCGCCCATGAACAGCGGCACGAGGATCGGCAGGATGATCAGGTGCTTCATCGGCGCGGCTCCTCGCCATCCACGTGGTCGGTGCGCAATTCGCCCAGGGCACGCAGCGACAGGGCGACCACGAAGGCGGTCATGGCGAAGCCGATGACGATGGCGGTGAGCACCAGCGCCTGGGGCACCGGATCGGCCTGCTCGGCGGCCTTGCCGATCACCGCCGGCACGCCGGTGCGCAGGCGGCCCATGGCGAACAGGAAGAGGTTGACCGCGTAGGAGAGCAGGGTAAGGCCGAGCACCACCGGATAGAGGCGCGCCCTGAGCAGCAGGTACACGCCGCTGGCGGTGAGCACCCCGAGGGCCGTGCAGAACAGGATCTCCATGCTAGAGCACCTCCTGGCTGGAACCGTCCGTGTCCTTTTCGTCCCGGCTGACGTGGCCCAGGTTGGAGAGGATCAGGAGGGTGGCGCCGACGACGGCGAGGTAGACCCCGAGATCGAAGATCAGCGCGGTGGCCAGTTCGGTCTTGCCGATCAGGGGGATGGCGAAGTAGTCGAAGGCGGTGGTCAGGAAGGGCCGGCCGAACGCCAGCGAGCCCAACCCGGTGAGGGCGGCGATCAGCACCCCGAGGCCGCAGAGGGCGTGGTAGCTGATCGGCAGGCGGCGCTGGGTCCAGGTCACGCCATGGGCCACGTACTGCAGGATCAGAGCGATGGCGGTGATCAGGCCGGCGATGAAGCCGCCACCCGGCAGGTTGTGGCCACGCACGAAGATGAAGGCCGATACCAGCAGCGCCAGCGGCAGCAGCACCCGGGCCACGTTGTTGAGGATCATCGGATGGCTGTCGCGCGACCAGGGCGTGCCCTTGGGGTCGACCAGCGGATGCGGCAGGTGCAGGTGCTTGAGCAGGCCATAGACGCCCGCCGCGGCGATGGCCAGCACGGTGATCTCGCCGAGGGTGTCGAAGCCGCGGAAGTCCACCAGGATGACGTTGACCACGTTGTAGCCACCGCCACCGGACACCGAATTGGCCAGGAAGAAGTCGCCAATGTCGGTATAGGGCCGGGTGAGCACGGCATAGGCCAGCAGCGCCACCAGCAGCCCCAGGCCGCCGGCCAGCAGGACGTCGCGCAGGCCGCGCAGGCTGCTGGATTCGATGGGGGTGCGATCGGGCATGAAGAACAGCGCCAGCACCAGCAGGATGATGGTCACCACCTCCACCGACAACTGGGTCAGCGCCAGGTCGGGCGCCGAATAGCGGGCGAACAGCAGCGAGACGATCAGCCCCACGGTGCTCAGGGTCATCAGCGCCTTGAGTCTATTGCGGTGGAAGAACACCGTCAGCACCGCGGTCAGCATCAGGATGCCCAGGCCCAGGGCGGTGAGCGGATCGAAGGGCGACAGGGCCACCGGGCCGTGAAGGCTGTCCAGGCCGGACAGCGCCGCCACCAGCAGCACCAGGGTGGCAGCCAGCATCAGCGCGATATAGCCCTGCAGCGAGCCGCTTTCCAGGCCGAGGGTCAGGCGTTGGGCGAAGCCAGTCAGCCGACTCATGCTCTTCTCGAAGACCTGGAGGGCATCGATGTCGGGCAGGCCCTGCTGCCAGCGGAACAGCGGCTGGCGGAAGGCATAGACCAGCACGCCGCCGACCATGGCGACAAGGCTCATCACCAGGGCGGTGTTGAAGCCGTGCCAGATGGACAGGCTGTAGTCGGGCAGACTGCCGCCGAGGGCGGCGCTGGCCCCGGCGGCCAGCAGCGGCGCCACGGTGTAGCCCGGCACCACGCCCACCAGCAGGCAGAGCAGCACCAGGATCTCCACCGGGATCTTCATGTAGCGCGGCGGTTCGTGGGGCGGATAGTGAGGCAGGTCGCGCGGTTCGCCGTTGAAGAAGACGTCGTGGATGAAGCGCAGCGAATAGGCCACCGAGAAGACCCCGTAGAGCACCGCCACCGCCGGCACGATCCAGCTGAAGCTGCCGAACAGGCCGTGGTTGAGGGTCTCGTTGAAGAACATCTCCTTGCTCAGGAAGCCGTTGAGCAGCGGCACCCCGCCCATGGCCGCGGCGGCGACCATGGCCAGCACCGCGGTGTGCGGCATGTAGCGCCAGAGTCCGGCCAGGCGGCGCATGTCGCGGCTGCCGGTCTCGTGGTCGATGATGCCGGCGGCCATGAACAGCGAGGCCTTGAAGGTGGCGTGGTTGAGGATGTGGAACACCGCCGCCACGGTGGACAGCTGGGTGTCGAGGCCGAACAGCAGGGTGATCAGGCCCAGGTGGCTGATGGTGGAGTAGGCCAGCAGGCCTTTAAGGTCGTGCTGGAACAGCGCCAGGATGGCGCCCACCACCAGGGTGGTGAGGCCGGTGAGGGTGACGATGTAGAACCACCATTCCGAATCGGCCAGTGCCGGATAGAGCCGCGCCAGCAGGAAGACTCCGGCCTTGACCATGGTCGCCGAGTGCAGGTAGGCCGAGACCGGCGTCGGCGCGGCCATGGCCTGGGGCAGCCAGAAGTGGAAGGGGAATTGTGCGGACTTGGTGAAGACACCGATCAGCACCAGGATCAGCGCCAGCGGATAGAGGGCATGGCCGGTGATCAGCGGGCCGGCGGCGAGGACGTCGGTGAGCTCGAAGCTGCCGACGATATGGCCGAGCAGGAGGATGCCGGCGAGCAGGGCCAGGCCGCCGCCGCCGGTGACGGTCAGCGCCATGCGCGCGCCCTGGCGGGCTTCCTTGCTGTGGCTCCAGAAGCCGATCAAGAGGAAGGACGACAGGCTGGTCAGCTCCCAGAACACCATCAGCAGCAGCAGATTCTCCGCCAGCACCACGCCCAGCATGGCGCCCATGAACAAGAGCAGGTAGGCGAAGAAGCGCCCGACCTTTTCATCCTTGCTCAGGTAATAGGTGGCATAGAGGATCACCAGCAGGCCGATGACCAGGATCATCAGCGCGAACATCAGCCCCAGGCCGTCCAGGCGCAGGCTGAGATTCAACCCCAGCGCCGGTAACCAGTCGACCCGGTGCAGCAGCACGGCGCCGTCCAGGACCGCGGGCAGCTGCGTGGCCAGCAGGGCCAGGGCCAGGGCGGGGGCCACGGCGGTGCCCAGGGCGCAGGCGCGCCGGCCGAAGCGATCAGTCGCCAGCGACAGCAGTGTTCCCAGGAAGGGCAACGCGATGATCAGCGCCAATACCATGCCTGCATCCTTTAGCTGAGCCGCCTCACGGCGGTTGGTAGATGGGGCTCCCTCAGACCTCGAGCGGCATTCGATCCCTTCACGCAGCGATCGCCTGAATGGCGAAAGGCGCAGAAATCGATGTTCGAGTTTCGTACAAGAACAGGAGGTTTAATAACCTAAGGTGATAATAAAAGAGAGACCACAAAATCCTAGCCCCGTCTCCCTTACAAAATATTAGGAAACAGCCAGGCAGCGTCCAGCACAGGACGCAAACGCCCGACGGGCGCTGTTCGGGTCTCACTGAGACCTCTGGGACGGGCTTTTGCTCAGATCTGTGCGGAGGAGGGCTACCCGGTGCGGTGCCCAAGGCACCGCACCGGGTAGCGGAAGAAAAAACCCGACACGCCAAAGGAGCAAGAGAACACGCGAGTCGGGGGTAAGCGCCGGCGGTTAGCGCGCCGGCGCGGGGGAAGCGTTGCCCTGGGCGAGACGGGTGGGTTGCACGTCCCAGCCGCCACCCAGGGCCTTGTAGAGGGCGACGATGCCGCGATAGAGCTCGATTTCGCCCTGGGCCTGCTGGTCTTCGGCGGCCAGGCGTTCGCGCTGGGCGTCGAGCAGCACCAGGAAGTCGGTACCCCCCTCGCGGTAGCGGATCTCGGCCTGGTCGGCGGCGGCGCGGCTGGCCACCGACTGGCGGATCAGCGCCTGCAGGCGCTCCTGGCGACGGCCATAGTCGCTAAAGGCGTTGGCACTCTCTTCCAGGGCGGTCAGCACCTGCTGCTCGTAGTTGGCCAGGGCCTCGTCGGAGCCGGCGCGGGCGCCGCGCAAGCGGGCGCGGACGCTGCCCAGGTCGAAGGCCGCCCAGCTGATGCTCGGGCCAAGGCCCCAGGCGCGGGCGGCACTGCTGCCGATCTGCGAGCCGCGTCCGGCGGTAAAGCCGAGAAAGCCCGAGAGACTGACCCGCGGGAAGAGGTCGGCGGTGGCCACGCCAACGTCGGCGGTGGCGGCGGCCAGCCGGCGTTCGGCGGCCGCCACGTCCGGCCGGCGGCGCAGCAGCTCGCCGGGATCGCCGATGGGCAGGCGCTTGACGATGGCCGGCAGGGCCTTGGGCGCGAGATCCACGCTCAGCGCATCGGGACGCTGGCCGAGCAGGGTGGCGATGCGATTGCGCGCGCGGGTGGCCTGAGCCTGGAATTCCGGCAGGCTGGCTTCGGTGGCGGCCAGGCGTGCCTCGCTGCGCTGCACGTCCAGGTCGCTGCCCATGCCTTCGTCCCTCAGGGTCACGGTCAGGCGGCGCGCCTCGCGCTGATTGCCCAGGTTGTCACGGGCGATGCGTTCGCGCAGTTGGGCGCCGCGCAGGTCGCCATAGGCGTCCACCAGTTCGGCGATCAGGCTGACCTGCAGGCCGGCGAGGTCGGAGGCCGCGGCTTCGGCGCGGGCATCGCTGGCTTCCAGGGTATGGCGGACGCGACCGAACAGGTCCAGCTCCCAGGCCATGTCCAGGCCCAGGTCATAGCGGTCGCTGTTGACCCGCTGTTCGGTGAAGCCGGGCTGCTGGGCCTTGCCGAGCTGGCTGCTGGCGCGACTGGTGACCGTGGGATAGAGATCGTTGGCGTCGTCGTCGCGCAGGGCGCGGGCGGCACGCAGCCGGGCGAAGGCCGCGCGCAATTCGCGGTTGCCGTCCAGGCTGCTGGCGACCAGAGCGTTGAGGGTCGGGTCCTCGAACTGGCGCCACCAGAGCGTCTCGAAGCGACCCTGGTCATAGACCGCGGGCTGCTGGCTGGCCTTGAGTTGCGCGGGCGCCTGCTCGGGCGCCTGGTAGTGCGGACCGACGGCGCAGGCGGAGACCGCCAGCGCCAGCAGCAGGGGAGCGAAAGCCTTCATGCCTGGGCCTCCTGGGCAACGGCGGAGCGGGCCTGGCGACGCTCCACGAAGGCGCGTACCAGCACATAGAACAGTGGCGTGAGCAGCAGGCCGAAGAAGGTCACCCCGAGCATCCCGGAGAACACCGCGACGCCCATGGCATGGCGCATCTCGGCGCCGGCACCGGTCGAGGTCACCAGGGGCACCACGCCCATGATGAAGGCGAAGCTGGTCATCAGGATGGGTCTCAGGCGCAGGCGGCAGGCCTCCAGCACCGCGGCGACGCGGTCCTTGCCGGTGGCCTGCTGGTCCTTGGCGAACTCGACGATGAGGATGGCGTTCTTGCACGCCAGGCCCACCAATACGATCAGGCCGATCTGGGTGAAGATGTTGTTGTCGCTGCCGGCCAGGATCACCCCGGTGATGGCCGAGAGCAGGGTCATGGGCACGATCAGGATCACCGCCAGCGGCAGACTCCAGCTCTCGTACTGGGCGGCCAGCACCAGGAAGGCCAGCAGCACGCAGAGCGGGAACACCAGCAGGGCGGTATTGCCGGAGAGGATCTGCTGGTAGGTCAGCTCGGTCCATTCGAAGGTCATGCCGTTGGGCAGCTCCTGCCTGAGCAGCCCCTCGATGGCCGCCTGGGCCTGGCCGGAGCTGTAGCCCGGGGCCGGCGCGCCGTTGATCTCGGCGGTCAGGAAGCCGTTGTAGTGCATCACCCGATCGGGGCCGGCGGTGTCGCTGATCTTGACGAAGGTGGACAGGGGCACCATCTCGCCGCGGTCGTTGCGCACCTTGAGCTGGCCGATCTGCTCGGGCTCCAGGCGGAAGCGCTGGTCGGCCTGGACGTTGACCTGGAAGGTACGGCCGAAGCGGTTGAAGTCATTGGCGTAGACCGAGCCCAGATAGGCCTGCAGGGTGTCGAAGATGGCGTCGATGGGCACGCCGTGGGTCTTGGCCTTCTCGCGATCGATGTGGGCATCGATCTGCGGCACGTTGACCTGGTAGCTGGTGAACAGCGACTCCGGCGCCAGCTCCGGCAGCTGCCGCGCCTTGGCCAGCACGCTCTGGGTCTGGGCGTAGAGCTCTTCGTAGCCCAGGTTGCCGCGGTCCTCCACCTGCAGGCGGAAGCCGCCGATGCTGCCCAGCCCCTGCACCGGTGGCGGCGGGAAGATGGCGATGATGGATTCCTGGATGGCGGCGAATTCGCCGTTCAGCTGGGCGGCGATGGCGCCAGCCGACAGCGAGGGATCACGGCGCTCCTCGAAGGGCTTGAGGGTCACGAAGACGATGCCGCTGTTGGGGCTGTTGGTGAAGCCGTTGATGGACAGGCCCGGGAAGGCCACGGTGCTTTCCACGCCCGGATGCTTGAGGGCGATGGCCGACATGCGGCGGATGACCTCTTCGCTGCGATCCAGGGTGGCGGCGTCGGGCAGCTGGGCGAAGGCCACCAGGTACTGCTTGTCCTGGGGCGGCACGAAGCCGGTCGGCGTCTTCACCAGCCCCAGGCCGGTCAGGCCCAGGAGGATCACATAGAGCACCAACACGATGGAGCCACCGCGCAGCACCCGGCGCACGGCGCCGACGTAGCCGTGGCTGGCTTTTTCGAAGAAGCGGTTGAAGGGGGCGAACAGCCAGCCACCGAACAGCCGGTCGAGCAGGCGCGAGAAGCGGTCCTTGGGCGCGTCGTGGCCCTTGAGCAGCACCGCGGCCAGGGCCGGCGACAGGGTCAGGGAGTTGAAGGCCGAGATCACCGTGGAGATGGCGATGGTCAGGGCGAACTGGCGATAGAACTGCCCGGTGAGACCGGAGATGAAGGCGGTCGGCACGAACACCGCGCAGAGCACCAGGGCGGTGGCGATGATGGGCCCGGTCACCTCGCCCATGGCGCGCCGGGTGGCGGCCACCGGATCGAGGCCGAGGCCGATGTTCCGTTCGACGTTTTCCACCACCACGATGGCGTCGTCCACCACGATGCCGATGGCCAGCACCAGGCCGAACAGCGACAGCGCATTGAGCGAGAAGCCGAAGGCGTGCATCACCGCGAAGGTGCCGATCAGTGACACCGGCACCGCCGCCAGCGGAATGATCGAGGCGCGCCAGGTCTGCAGGAACAGGATCACCACCAGCACCACCAGGATGATGGCTTCGAACAGGGTGTGCACCACGGCCTCGATGGAGCCGCGCACGAAGATGGTCGGGTCGTAGACGATCTCGTAGTCCATGCCCTGGGGGAAGCCCTGCTTGAGCTCGGCCATCTTGGCGCGCACCTGGTTGGACAGGTCGATGGCATTGCTGCCGGGGCGCTGGAAGATCGGGATGGCCACCGCCGGCTGGTTGTTCAGCAGGGATCTCAGGGCGTACTGGTTGGAGCCCAGTTCGATGCGGGCGATGTCGCGCAGCCGGGTGATCTGGCCGTCGCTGCCGGCGCGCACGATGATGTTGGCGAATTCCTCCTCATCCACCAGGCGGCCCTGGGTGTTGATGGCCAGCTGGAAGCTGGTGCTGCCGGGGGCCGGCGGCGCGCCGAGGGCACCGGCGGCGACCTGGCGATTCTGCTCGCGGATGGCGGTGACCACGTCGCTGGCGGTCAGGCCGCGCGAGGCGACCTTGTCCGGATCGAGCCAGACGCGCAGGGAATAGTCGCCCATGCCGAACAGCTGGACATCGCCCACGCCGTCCAGTCGCGCCAGTTCGTCCTTGACGTTGATCAGGGCGTAGTTGGACAGATAGAGCATGTCGTAGCGCTGATCCGGCGAGGTCAGGTGCACGACCATCGCCAGGTCCGGCGAGGCCTTGTCGGCGGTCACGCCGAGGCGCTGCACCTCTTCCGGCAGCTTGGGCAGGGTGCGGGTGACGCGATTCTGCACCTGCACCTGGGCGGTATCCAGGTTGGTGCCCAGGGCGAAGGTGATGGTCAGGGTCAGCTTGCCGTCGGCGGTGGACTGGGACGACAGGTAGAGCATGTGCTCCACGCCGTTCATGGCCTGCTCCAGGGGCGCGGCGACGGTCTCGCCGATCACCTTGGGGTTGGCGCCGGGAAAGGTGGCGCGCACCACCACGGTGGGCGGGACCACCTCGGGGTATTCGCTGATCGGCAGCTGGAACAGCGAGATGGCCCCGCCGATCAGGATGATCAGCGAGAGCACGGCGGCGAAGATCGGCCGGCGGATGAAGAACTGGGAGAAGTTCATCGGAGCAGTCCTTGAGCGAAAGGCGTGCAGAGGCGCAGCCATCCCGGCCATGGGCCGCTCCTACAGGCACGGACGCCATCGTGGGAGCGGTCCATGACCGCGATACCGCGATGCCTGGACGGGAGAAAGTCTGAAACGGGACGGGGTGGAGCCTGGGGTCTAGCGGCTACCTACCTTGAGCGGCTGGGTAGGTGCCGGCAGGCTGGCGAGGACCGCGTCGCGCTGGCGCTTGAGAGCAGCCAGGGTGGTGGCATCGGCCATGGGCACCGACTGGGCGTCGACGGTCATGCCCGGGCGCACCCGCTGCAGGCCGTTGACCACGATGCGATCGCCGGCTTCCAGCCCCTTGCGCACGATGCGCAGGCCTTCCAGGCGCGGACCCAGGTCGACGGTGCGATAGGCCGTCTTGCTCTGGCCATCCACCACCAGCACGAATTTCTTGCCCAGGTCGGTGCCCACGGCGGCGTCCTGGATCAGGGTACCGTCGTAGGTGCCGCTGCCCACCAGGCGCAGCCGGGCATAGAGCCCCGGGGTGAAGCGACCGTCGGCGTTGTCGAACACGGCGCGACCATGGATGGTGCCGGTGCGCGGATCGAGCTGGTTGTCCATGAAGTCCATGTGGCCTTCATGGGAGAAGTCGTCCTCGTTGGACAGCGCCATGTAGACCGGGCTGGCCGTACCGCGCTGACCCTGGCGGGCCAGGGCCTGCTGCTTGAGGAAGACACGCTCGTCGGCGTCGAAATAGGCATAGACCTTGTCGGTGGAGACCAGGGTGGTGAGGCGGGTGTCGCCGGCGTTGACCAGGTTGCCGGCGGTCACCTCGGCGCGGCCGACGCGCCCGTCGATGGCGGCGCGGACCTCGGTGAAGCCCAGATTCAGGCGCGCGGCATCCAGTTGTGCCTGGGCGGCGGCGACGCTGGCCTTGGCTTCTTGGGCGGCGCTGCGGCGAGCCTCGACGATTTCCGCGGAGATGGCGTTGCTGCTGCGCAGGCGTTCGCCGCGGGCGGCTTCGTCGGCGGTGCGACTGGCGCTGGCGCGGGCCTGTTGCAGCTCGGCTTCGAGGCGCTTGACCTCGGCCTGGAAGGGGCGCGGATCGATCTGCAGCAGCAAGTCGCCACGCTTGACCCGGGCACCCTCGTGGAAGAGCACGCGGTCGACGTAGCCGGAAACGCGCGGACGCACCACCACGGACTCGGGCGCTTCCAGGCGGCCGGTCACCTCGTCCCATTCCACCACCGGCTGACGCAGCACCTCTGCGGCGCTTACCTTGGGCGCGGGCGGCGCGGCGCTGGCCTGGGGATGGGAATCGCCGCAGGCGGCAAGGAACAGGGTTGAGGTCAGGGCCAGGGGGCCGAGGGTTTTCGCGAAGAGATCCATGTTCGAGTCCGCCCGAGGTGGAAAGAGGTCAGGGAGGCGAGTCTGCCGCCGGGGAAGGGCGACGACGAATCGAAGGGCTCGAACTTATTTATCGATGACGGTGATGGTTTTGCCGTAGGTATCGCTGGCGGTGATGGCCCTTGCTGAAAAGGGCCGTTGTTGAGCCGTTCTGCCGGATCGAGCGCAGGGTCCGTGTCTCAAAGACTGTCCGGATCGCCAATGAACATCTGGATGCGCGACCTCAGCCAGCGTTCGCCGGGGTCGTGATCCTGGGCGCCGCTCCAGGCCATGGGCAATTCATGGCTGCCGTCGCGCAGCTCTTCCGGCGGGTCTTCGTACCTCAGACCACCGGTGCTGGCCAGCAGGCGCGCGGTGTAGTCCGGCACCATCACCAGCAGATCGGTTTCCGCCAGCAGCGACCCCAGGCCATTGAACTGGGGCACCGCCAGCACCACCCGGCGCTGGCGACCGAGCTTGTCGAGCAACTCGTCGATATAGCCGGTGAGATCGCCGGCATAGGACACCAGAGCATGGGGGCGGGCGCAGTATTCGTCCAGGGTCAGGCGCCCGGGCTTGCTGTCGGCGCGCAGCACCTTGAAGCCGAAGCGGCGCACCGGCCGGCGCTTGGCATTGGCCGGCAATTCCTCGGTATAGCCCACCGCCACGGTGATCTCGCCGGAGGCCAGCATGCCGGCGGCGGTCAGGTAATTCATCCGCCGCACCACCAGGGTGGTGCCGGGTGCCTCGATGCGGATGCGCCTGAGCAGCGGCGGCAGCAGGGCGAATTCGACGTCGTCGGACAGGCCGACGCGAAATACCCGGTCGGCGCTGGCCGGCTCGAAACTCTGGGTGCGGCTCACCGCGCTGGAGATCTGGTCCAGTGCCGGCGACAGCAGGGCGGCGATCTCCTGGGCCCGCGGGGTGGGTTCCATGCTGCGCCCGGTGCGGACGAACAGCGGATCGTCGAACAGGGTGCGCAGCCGCGCCAGGGCGGCGCTGATCGCCGGCTGGCCGAGGAACAGCTTTTCCGCGGCACGGGTGACGCTGCGCTCGAGCATCAGGGTCTCGAACACGATGAGCAGGTTGAGGTCGACGCGACGCAGATCGGTACGGTTCATTCAGGCCCCGGCAGGGAGTGGATCGATACCCCCGATGTCCATTATCGATGGGGATGCATAGAATCCTAAGGGAAGGCTGGTTAGAGTCCTAGTCATAGCAGTCCGCCTCGGCAAACGTCCCGGGGTTGGCATCAACGCGAGGTAATGCCATGTCCCGCCTGATCCAGTTCACTGAATTCGGCCCGCCGGAGGTGCTCGCCTGCATCGACCGACCCACGCCCGTGGCGGGTCCCGGCGAGGTGCTGGTGCGGGTCCAAGCCATCGGCGTGAGCTGGTACGACGTGCTCTGGCGGCAGAATCTGGCGCCCGAGCAGGCCGTGCCGCCGGCCGGTCTCGGCTGCGAGCTGGCCGGGGTGGTCACCGCCCTGGGCGAGGGCGTGGCCGACCTGGCGGTGGGCGATCGCGTGGCCAGCTTCCTGGGGCACGACATCAATCGCTACCCGGCCTATGGCGACGACCTGGTCTATCCGGCCACCTCCCTGGTGCGCTACCCGGACGTGCTCACCCCGGTGGAAGCCGCGGTGCACTACAACCCGCTGCTCACCGTCTACACCGCGCTGATGCACCAGGCCCGGCTGCAACCGGGCGAATGGGTGCTGATCACCGATGCCAGTCGCTGCTGCGGCCCGGCCTCCATCCAGCTGGCCAAGGCCCTGGGTGCCCGGGTCATCGCCAGTACCCACGATGCCGGCGACCGTGACTACCTGCGGGAGCTGGGTGCGGAAAGGGTCATCGCCGCCGAGGAAGAGGATCTGGTCAGCCGCATCGCCAGCATCACCGACGGCGTCGGCGTGCACGTCGCCCTGGATGCCCTGGGCGGTCCGCAACTGGCGCTGCTCGGCGAGGCCATGGCGCCCCGCGGCCGGCTGCTGCTCTACGGCCTCAACGGGGGCAACCAGACCCCGCTGCCGGCCTGCGCGGCCTTCAAGAAGAAATTCAAGCTCTACATCCACTGCGTGCAGGACTTCACCGGCCAGCCGGAGATGGGCCTGGAAGCCGATTGCGCTGCGGTGCGCGAAGCCCTGCAGCACATCGACCAACTGACCCGCGATCGCCTGCTCAAGGCGCAGATCAAGCAGGTCTTTCCCTTCGAGCAGTTCGTCGAGGCCCACCGCTGCATGGAGCAGTGCCCAACCCGGGGCCGCGTCGTCCTCAGCGTCGAGTGATGTGCCGATAATAAAAAACCCACGCCTTGGCGTGGGTTTTTTTCATGGCCGCTCGGCCTAGGCGGCGGCTTTCTTCTGCAGCGGCGGCGTGGCGCGGTTGACCCGCGTCTTGGCGCCGAAGAAGGCCACGCTGAGGAAGTGCAGCGGACTGATCCGTTCCAGCACCAGCTTGAGCGCCACCGGCAGGAACAGGCCCATGACCATGCTGACGGTAAAGACCACCCAGACGTCGTGCACCTGCAGCTTGTTCAGCACGATGCGCGCACCGGCGGTGCCGAAGACGTGGAACAGGTAGATCTCGAAGGAGAAGTAGCCCAGCCAGGCCAGCGGCTTGAAATAGAAGCGGCGGGCGATCAGCAGGCTGATGGCGGCGAGGCCCAGGGCAGTGCCCACCACGGCCATGTCGCCTTCGTCGAGATCGACCAGCTCGAACAGGTAGGCCTGGTCGATCGCCACCAGGATCACCAGGGCCACGGCCATGGTCACGACATTGCGTTGGGTGATGAGCTGCGCGCCGAAGCGGTAGAGACCCAGCCCCAGCAGGAAGAAGGGGAACAGCTGCACCGCCTTGTAGAGGCTGAACAGGTCCGGGAAGCTCTCCCAGGCGAAGGACGCCGCCAGGGCCACGGCGAACACCAGGCCGAAGTTGCGCAAGGTCAGCAGCAGCCCGGCCTTCTCCAGCAGGGCGATCACCACGAAGATGCAGAAGATCGACTGCAGGAACCAGAAGTGCGCGTAGCTGAAGAAGTAGATGCTGAAGATATCGGTCAGCTGCGGCTTGTAGTTGGTGTTGGGCACCGCCATCTGCAAGGCGAAGAACAGCGTGGACACCACCAGCAGGGGAATGCCGATGCGTTTGAACTTGCCCTGGTAGAAGCGCGACAGGTCGCTGCCGGTATTCACCGGGCGCAGCGCGTAGACGTAGCCGGAGATGGCGGTGAACAGCGGCATCCGGACATAGACGAGGGAATCGTAGAGATAGCGCAGCACCGATTCGTCGGGCACCTTCATGCCCAGGGTCGACGAACTGCCGATGACATGGCCCGCTACCATCAGAAACAGCGCCAGTCCGCGAATCGTCTCGATGCGCAGATCCTTTTCAGGCGTGGTCTTGGTCATGCTGAGTCCTCTGTACTAGCTAAGCGAGACAGCGTTTCCACGGGAGTGGGAAAGGATGTCGGCGCATCAGATCATCTGAGCCCGGTGAGCTTAGGCTAGTTCGTTAGCTTCCTTGCGGTAAGGACGGGAAAAGTCCGGCTTTTCTTGCGCTGCATCACTTTTCTGTGAATCGATTCCTGGAAGTGTGAACTTGCAACGGCTGCGAACGGCGTTGATTAAGGTGGCATTGTGCCAGTTTTAAGGCTTTCTTAAGCCAGATGGCGTAAGCACGGCGGCCGTATCGGCCGCCGGTTCGATCTTCAGACGAACGCCTTGCCGTCCAGAATCGCCTTGCGCCAGCGGGAGATGCGCACCTCACCCGGCAGACCGGCGCTGGTGAAGGGATCGCGGGCGATGAAGGCTTCCGCCTCGGCGCGGGTTTCCACATCGACGATGTAGACGCTGCCGCTGGCGGTCTCGCCATCGTCACTGAGCTTGGCGCCGCAGGCCAGCAGGGCCGCGGCGTTCTCGCGCAGGAAATCCAGGTGGGCCGGGCGATGCTGCTGGCGCAGGGCCAGGCTGTCCGGCTTGTCGAAGGTCTCGATCAGAAAAGGCATGGCAGGCTCCGAGAGGGGCGACGGCCCGGGTGGCCGTCGCTGGCGCAGGGTGGCGCGATCCTGGTGTCAGCGTCAATCGGACCTTGGCCTGCTCTCTCTGCCCGGCCCGGTCATAGCCTTAGCAGAGAAACGTATTAAACATTTTGGTCTAGGTAGGCCAGGCTTACCTTTCCAAATGGAATATCAGGAAGGTCGCCATGTTTCGCTCCCCTCTCCGACGCTGGCTGGCGCAGGGCGCCGTTCTGCTACTGGCACTCGGGATGCTCGCCCCGGCCCAGGCCGCCGACCAGGTCCTGCGCATTGGCTATCAGAAGGGCGGCGGTCTGCTGGCGGTGCTCAAGGCCCAGGGCACTCTGGAGCAGGCCCTGGGCGCCCAGGGCTATCAGGTGAGCTGGCGCGAATTCCAGGCCGGCCCCCAGTTGCTGGAGGCCCTCAACGCCGGCAGCATCGACGTCGGCTACACCGGTTCACCGCCGCCGATCTTCGCCCAGGCGGCCGGGATCGACCTGGTCTACCTGAGCGCGGAACCGGCCAGCGAGGCGGTGGAGGCCATCCTGGTGCCGACCGCCTCGCCGATCCATGACGTCGCCGGCCTCAAGGGCAGGAAGGTGGCGGTGCAGAAGGGCTCGAGCGCCAACTTCCTGCTGGTGGCCGCCCTGGAAAAGGCCGGGCTGAGCTTCAAGGACATCCAGCCGGTCTATCTGCCGCCAGCCGATGCCCGCGCCGCCTTCGTCAACGGCTCGGTGGACGCCTGGGTGGTCTGGGATCCCTATCTCGCGGCCATCCAGCAGAGCCAGCCGGTGCGCGTGCTCGCCGACTACCAGGGACTGCTGCACGCCAACAGCTTCTATGAGGGTTCCCGCCGTTTCGCCGACGCCCATCCCGCGGCGATCCGGCTATTGCTGGCGGAACTGGCCAAGGCGGGCGCCTGGGCCAATGCCCACAAGCCCGAGGTGACGCGCATCCTGGCTGCCCAGATCGGGCTGCCGGAAACGGTGATCGCCACCTGGCAGGCGCGTACCGGTTATGGCGCGACGGCGCTGACGCCGGAGATCATCGCCACCCAGCAGCGGACCGCGGACATCTTCAAGGCCCAGGGGCTGATTCCCCGGGCGGTGGATGTCAGTCAGGCGGTCTGGCGGGCGCCCTAGGACACCGTTCAAAGTTTCGCGAGCTAGAGCCAGGCAAGGCTAAAATGGCTGAGGAAGCGGAGTTTAGTGGTGCTAAATGAGCATTCCGAAGCCATTTTCAACGCCGGCTGGCCGACGCGTAGCAGACTTTGAGCAGTCTCTAGGCGCGGCGGGGCAGGAGGTAACCCAGCAGAAACATCCCGGCGGCGGCCACCACCACCGAGGGGCCGGCCGGGGTGTCCTGGTACCAGGACAGCGTCAGGCCCAGGCAGACCGCGGCCATGCCCAGCAGGCTGGCGCCACAGGCCATCTGCTCGGGGCTGCGGGCATGGCGCTGGGCGGTGGCGGCGGGAATGATCAGCAGCGAGGTGATCAGCAGCACCCCGACGATCTTCATGGCCACGGCGATGACGATGGCCACCAGCAGCATCAGCGCCAGGCGGATCCAGGTTACCGGCAGGCCTTCGACCTGGGCCAGCTCCTCGTGCACGGTGATGGCCAGCAGCGGACGCCACAGGCAGGCCAGGGCCACCAGCACCACGGCGCTGCCGCCAAGGATCCAGCGCAGATCGGCCGGGCCCACCGCCAGCAGATCGCCGAACAGGTAGCTCATCAGGTCGATGCGCACCTCGTGCATGAACGACAGCGCCACCAGGCCCAGCGACAGGGTGCTGTGGGCAAGGATGCCCAGCAGGGTGTCGGCGGCCAGGCCGCGGCGGCGCTGCAGCACCACCAGCACCACGGCCAGCGCCAGGCAGCCGACGGTGACGGTCAGGGTCGGACTGACATCCAGCAGGAAGCCCACGGCGACCCCGAGCAGGGCGGCGTGGGACAGGGTGTCGCCGAAATAGGCCATGCGCCGCCAGACCACGAAGGAGCCGAGGGGACCGGCGACGAGGGCGAGGGCGAGACCGGCGAGCAGGGCATACAGCAGGAAATCAGCCATGCTTGCAGTGGGCTCCATGGACATGCGGGGTCTTGACCACGCTGCCATGCAGGTCGTGGGCGTGATCGTGGTGATGGTGATAGATGGCGAGGTTGCGCGCACTCTGGCCGAACAGCGCCTGATAGGCCGGATCGCCGCTGACCTGCTCGGGATGGCCGGAGCAGCAGATGTGGCGATTCAGGCAGATCACCTGGTCGGTGGCGCCCATCACCAGATGCAGGTCGTGGGAGACCATCAGCACGCCGCAGCCATGGCGCTCGCGCAACTGGCCGATCAGTCGGTACAGCTCGCTCTGGCCGTTGATGTCGACGCCCTGCACGGGCTCGTCGAGCACCAGCAGCTCGGGCTGGCGAAGCAGCGCGCGGGCCAGCAGCACCCGCTGCAGCTCGCCGCCGGAAATGCTCTGCAGGGGACTGTCGATGACGCCCTCTGCGCCTACCTCACCCAGGGCGGCCAGGGCACTGGCGCGATTCACGCCCGGCACCAGGCGCAGGAAGCGCAGCACCGACAGTGGCAGGGTGGCATCCACCTGCAGCTTCTGCGGCATGTAGCCGATGCGCAGCCGCGGGCGACGCCAGACACTGCCGCGATCGGGCGTGAGCAGGCCGAGCACGCTGCGCACCAGGGTGGTCTTGCCGGCGCCATTGGGGCCGATGAGGGTGACGATGCGGCCGGGGTCCAGGGTCAGGCTGACCTGGTCGAGCACCGCCTGGCCGGCAAAGGTCACGCCGACATCCTGCAGCCGGATCAGCGCCTCGCTCATGCCTGCTTCCGGCAGGCGGCGCACTGACCGACCACTTCTACGGTCTGGCCTTCCACCTGGAAGCCCACGGCGCTGGCGCCGTCGAGGATGGCCTGGTGCACCGCTGGCTGTTCCAGCTCGATGCTCACCTGACAGCTGCGGCAGATCAGGAACTGGCCCTGATGGGCCTCGCCGGGATGGTTGCAGCCGACGAAGGCGTTGAGCGAGGCGATGCGGTGCACCAGGCCGTTCTCGACCAGGAAATCCAGCGCCCGGTAGACGGTGGGCGGCGCGGCGCGGCGGCCGTCCTGCTCGCTGAGCACGGCCAGGATGTCGTAGGCGCCAAGCGGCTTGTGGCTTTGCCAGACCAGCTCCAGCACCCGCTTGCGCAGGTCGGTGAGGCGCACGCCGGCGCGGCTGCAGAGTGTGTCGGCCTCGGCCAGCGCGTGGGCGACGCAGCGCGAATGATCGTGGGGCCGAAAGGCCAGGGGGGCGTCGGACATGAAACAGTACCTTGGGAGCCAGGACGTTATTATATTGCACCTCTCTTAAGAATCGGGATTTTCACGTGCCGCGCCTCCTACCCCTCGTCGCCTCCCTGCTGCTCGCCTGCACCCTGCTGCCCGCCCAGGCCGAGGTGAAGGTGCTGACCAGCATCAAACCCCTGCAACTGATCGCTGCGGCCATCCAGGATGGCGCCGGCCAGCCGGCCGTGCTGCTGCCGCCGGGCGCCTCGCCGCACCATTACGCCCTGCGGCCCTCGGACCTGCGCCAGGTGCGCGAGGCCAACCTGGTCTACTGGATCGGCCCGGATCTGGAGACCTTCCTGCCGGCGGTGCTCAAGGACCGCCAGGGTCCCAGCCTGGCCATCCAGGAATTGCCCGGCCTGCACCTGCGCCGCTTCGGCGTAGAGCATGCGGACGCCCATGACGACGATCACGGCGATGAGCACGAGCACGATCACGAGCATGCGCACGGTGATGAACAGGGCGGCGAACCGGAATACGCCCACGACCACGACCATCGTCCGGGCAGCCTGGATGCCCATCTCTGGCTGAGCCCCGCCAATGCCCGGGTGATCGCCACCCGGCTGGCCGCCGACCTGAGCCAGGCCGATCCGGCCAATGCGCAACGCTACGCAGCTAACCTCAAGACCTTCGAAAGCGCACTGGCCGCCAAGGAGCAGAGCCTGCGCACCCAGCTGGCGCCGCTGGCCGGCAAGCCCTATTTCGTCTTCCACGAGGCGTTCGACTATTTCGAGGAAGCCTATGGCCTGAGCCATCGCGGCGTCTTCGCCCTGGGCGCCGACGTCCAGCCCGGCGCCCGTCACGTGGCCGCCATGCGCGAAGAACTCAAGGCCGCCGGCCCGACCTGCGTCTTCACCGAGCCGCCGCTTCAGCCAAGGATCGCCACCACCCTGAGCAGCGGTCTGCCGGTGACCCTGGTGGAACTCGATCCCCTCGGCGCAGGCATCCCGGTCGGTGCTCAAGGCTATGCCCAGCTCCTGCAGACCGTGGCCGACACCCTGGGCGGCTGCCTGGGCAAGCTGCCCTGAACCCCTGCCGGGCGACGGATCGGCAACCGCTGCCATCCGTCGCTCTCGGGCCACTTCGCGGTCGTTCAGCTTGCGTTCAGGACGAGTTCAGGCAGCGTTCAGGGCCATTGGCCTAATCTGCAACTGTCAGATCAGCAACGCCGAGGTCGCCCGGACATGTTCACCCTAGCGCAGCTCCCGCTACGGCAGATCGTCCGGACACTTCGACCCGACCTGGCGATGTTCATCCTTGTAACTCCACTGCAGGGTCACCAAGTCAGCTCTGGTCCCCTGTAGCCGTCTCGCGACGGAGCCGTCCCCCAACGGCAGTTTCCGATCCCCATGAAGTGCTCCTTACCTCTCCAACTGGAGAGGTTTTTTTTGCCTGGAATAAAGTGAGTGACCCCGTCCATGCCTCACCCGCGCTCGCCGTCAGCCCGCCAAAGCCGCCATAATCGGTGCCGGGGCGTCGCTGCGCGCAGCGTGAGCTACGTGCGGTCGCAGCCACAGAGAGTCTCGTTAGCTGTTCAGGAGTCTGCATGAAGATCCTCGTCGTCGAAGACGAAAACCTGCTGCGCCACCACCTCAAGGTGCGTCTGGGTGAAGCCGGTCATGTCGTCAATGCCGTGGCCGATGCGGAAGAAGCGCTCTACAGCGCCCGCGAATTCCACCACGATCTCGCCATCATCGACCTGGGCCTGCCCGGCATGAGCGGCCTCGATCTGATCCGTCAGCTGCGCAACCAGGGTGCCACCCTGCCGATCCTCATCCTCACGGCCCGCGGCAGCTGGCAGGACAAGGTCGAGGGCCTCGGTGCCGGGGCTGACGACTACGTGGTCAAGCCCTTCCAGTTCGAAGAGCTGGAGGCGCGCCTCAATGTGCTGCTGCGCCGCTCGGCGGGTTTCGTCCAGCCGAGCATCCGCGCCGGCTCGCTCAAGCTGGACCTGGGCCGCCAGCAGGCCTTCAACGAAGAACAGCCGCTGCAGCTGACCGCCTACGAATACCGGCTGCTGGAATACCTGATGCGCAACCACCAGCAGGTGATCACCAAGGAGCGGCTCATGGAGCAGCTCTACGACGATGACGGCGAGCACGACAGCAACGTCATCGAGGTGCTGGTCGGCCGCCTGCGGCGCAAGCTGGAAGCCAGCTGCCAGATGCAACCCATCGAAACGGTCCGGGGCCGCGGCTACCTGTTCACCGAGCGCTGCCAGTGATCCGTTCCTTTCGCGTGCGGCTGCTGCTCAGCGCGGCGCTGCTGGTGATCGTCTGCCTGGCGCTGATCGTGCCGGCGATCCGCAATGCCTTCGACCGTACCGTGGAAAACTTCGTCGCCGCGCGGCTGGAGGCCAACGCCAACACCCTGATCGGCGCGGCGCGGGCCATCGACGGGCGCCTGGCGATGCCGGAAATGATCGCCGAGGAGGTCTTCGACCGACCCGGTTCGCCGATCCTCGGCTATGTCTACGACCAGAACGGTCGCCTGCTCTGGCGCTCGCGCTCGGCGATCAAGGAGCGGCCCAACTACCGGCCGACCTTCGACGGCGGCGGGGTCAAGCTGGTCAAGGCCACCGATGACCAGGGCCAGGGCTTCTTCGTCTTCGATCGCGAGGTGCTGCTGGGCAATCCGCCGGTGGCCGGCTTCAGCGTGGTCACCATGCAGCCGGCCGAGGAATACGAACGGCTGCGCGCGACCTTCGTGCATCAGGTGATTCTCTGGCTGGTCGGGGTGCTGGGTGCGCTGCTGGTATTGCTGGCCCTGGTCATGCAGTGGAGCCTGAGACCGCTGCGCCGCCTCAGCCAGCAGCTGGACGCGGTGGAAACCGACCAGCGCGAGCTGCTCGACGAAAAGAACGTGCCCAGCGAGATCAGCCGCCTGATCCGCTCGCTCAACCGCCTGCTCGATCACGAACGGCTGCAACGCGAGCGCTACCGCGACACCCTGGGCGATCTGGCCCACAGCCTGAAGACCCCCTTGGCGGTGTTGCAGGGCGTGACCGAAGAGTTGCGCCGGCAGCCGCAGCTGGATCAGGAGGTCGGCACCCTGCAGACCCAGATCGAGCGCATGAACCAGCAGGTGATGTACCAGTTGCAGCGGGCCACCCGCCAGGGCGGCGCGGTGCTCAGCCGGCCGCTGGAACTGGCGCCGCTGCTGGACTCCCTGTTCAGCACCCTGGACAAGGTCTATGCCGAGAAACGCGTCCAGGCCGAGATGGACCTGCCGCCGAATCTAAGGGTGCAGGCCGAGGAGGCCGCCATGCTGGAGGTGTTCGGCAATCTCCTGGAAAACGCCTATCGGCTCTGCCTGACCCAGGTGCGGGTCAGCGCCCGTCGCCATACCGAGCACTGGGTGCTCGATATCGAGGACGACGGCCCGGGCATCCCTGCCGAACGGCGCGAAAGCGTGCTGCGCCGCGGCATGCGCATGGACAGCCGGCACCCGGGGCAGGGCATCGGCCTGGCGGTGGTGCAGGACATACTCGAAGGCTATCGCAGCAGCCTGACCATCGACGAGTCGAGTCTGGGCGGCGCTCGTATCCGCTTCCGCCTGCCGGCGGCGATTTCCCCGGAGCGGCCTTCCTTGGTGCACAATGGCGCCAGGACGTGACCCATGGGTCATGGCTTGCGTCTGCTCCTGATAGTGAAATTCTGTCTGTAAGGACCCCGGCATGAGCCGCGACTGCCGTCACCTCGAATCCCTGTTGCACCACGATATTCCCATCACCAAGGCCCTGGGCCTGGAAGTCCGCGACTGGAGCGAGCAGCGCCTGCAGCTGCATGCTCCGCTGGATGCCAACATCAACCACGCCAGCACCATGTTCGGTGGCAGTCTCTATTGCGTGGCCGTGCTGGCCGGCTGGGGCTGGCTGTACCTGCGGCTGCGCGAAGCCGGCATCGAAGAAGGCCACATCCTCATCCAGGAAGGCCAGATCAGCTATCCGCGGCCCATCACCGCCGACGCCCTGGCCTATGGCGAACCGCCCGAAGCCCGCGCCTGGGAACGCTTCGAGACCACCTTCCGCCGCCGCGGTCGCGCGCGCATCACCCTGCAGTCGCGCATCGTCACCGAGAGCGGTGAGGATGGGGTGCGCTTTACCGGTCAGTACGTGCTGCACCGCTGAAAGCTTGTCCAAAGTCTGCTGCGCGTTGGCCAAACTGCGTTGAAAAGACCCTGGGCCGCCAGCCCGGTCGGAATGCTCATTTACCAATCGTAAACTCGCGCGCGAGTCCGATCCGCTTCCTCAGGTCTTTTCGCGGGGCCGCCCAGGCCTTGTCTGGCTCTAGCTCGCGAGCCTTTGAACAAGCTTTGGCCAGGTAGCGCGGCATGCAAAAGGGCGACCCTGGGGTCGCCCTTTTTTTGTGGCCGTTCCCCGGCTAGCCGTGGGGATGCGGCTCGGACTTCGCCTGCTGGGCGGTATTGGTGTCGGGCAGGTTGTCCGGCGGCACGGCCAGGGCGCGCAGGGCGCCGGACATGATCTCGCTGAAGGTCGGCGCCGAGACCAGGCCGCCGAAGTAGCCTTCCTTGGTCGGGGTATCCAGCATCACCGCCAGCACCAGCTTGGGATCGGCCGCCGGCGCCATGCCGACGAACATCGAACGATAGGCGTGCTCGGTGTAGCTGCCGGAGCCGGCCTTGCGCGCGGTACCCGACTTGCCGGCCACGTGATAGCCGGGCACCCGGGCGCGGATCACGCCGCCGTCGTCTTCCACCACGTGGTTGAGCATCATGCGGATGCGCCGGGCGATGGTCGGGTCCATGGCCTGGACACTCTGCTGCTTCTGGTCCTTGAGCAGGGTCAGGGGCGTCAGCTGGCCATCGTTGGCGATCACCGAGTAGGCCTGGGCCAGTTCGGCGACATTGACCGCCAGGCTGTAGCCAAAGGACATACTGGCCGTGGCGATCTGCGACCACTTGGTGTGGCCGGGCAGGTAGCCGGCGTTCTCGCCCGGAAAGCCCAGCGCCAGGGGATTGCCGAAGCCGACCCGGCTGAGCTGCTCGTAGATGGGCAGCGGCCCGATCTGCAGGGCCACCTTGCTCATGCCGATGTTGGACGAGTTGAGCAGTACCCCGGTCATGGTCAGCACGCCGCGCTTGGCCACGTCGTGGATGGTATGACCGTCGATGGTCATCCAGCCCGGCGCCACGTCCACGGTGCTGTTCTCGTTGAACTTGCCCGAGGCCAGGGCCACCGACATGCTGAACGGCTTGATCACCGAACCGGGCTCGAAGGCGTCGGTCAGGGTGCGGTTGCGCATGTTGGGGATCTGCAGGGTGGCGCGGTTGTTGGGGTTGTAGGAGGGGAAATTGGTCATCGCCAGGATCTGGCCGGTCTTGGGATTGACCAGCACCGCCGACCCGGACTGGGCGCCGAACTTCTCCACCGCGGTCTGCAGGGCGCGATAGGCGATGAATTGCAGGCGCAGGTCGATGGACAGGGCGACGTCCTTGCTCGGTCGCGGCTGGCGCACCACGCGGATGTTCTTGACCACCGAGCCGCGCGGATTGATCAGCACCTCGCGCACGCCGCCCTTGCCGGCCAGCCAGTCCTCGAAGCCGAGTTCCAGCCCCTCCTGGCCATGGCCGTCGATGTTGACCATGCCGATCACCTGGGCCACCAGGTCGGAGCTGGGGTAATAGCGCTTGTATTCCTTGATCTGGCGGACCCCGGGCACGCCGAGGGCCATGATGTTCTCGCCGTCGATGGGCGACAGCGCCCGGGCCAGGTAGAGGAAGTGCTTTTCCGGATGGCCGAGGATCAGGTTGCGCAACTCGGCTTCGGGCTTGTGGATGGCCTGGGCCAGGCGCCCCAGCTGGTCGGCGCTGTCCTGCATCTCGGCCGGATTGCACCAGATGGTCACCACCTCGGTGGAAACCGCCAGGGGCGCACCGTTGCGGTCGGTGATCATGCCGCGGGTGACCGGAATGGGAATGTGGCGCACCGAGCGGCGGTCGCCCTGGTCGCCAAGGAAGGCGGCGTCGATCAGCTTGAGGTAGGTGATGCGGCCGGCGACCACGCAGGTCAGCAGGATCAGCACGGCGACCACGACATAGAAGCGATAGCGGGGTGCGGCCGTCATGGCGGCTCCTGCGCGAGAAGGGGGCTTGGGCATGGTCACAACTGGTTACAACCGTCAGGGACGCGCATGGTAACTGGTCCAGCCATCGGCCGGAAACCGCTGGGCGGTCCGGGGCGGTACACTGCGCACATGAGCGACATCCCCCTGCACGACCTTTCCCCCCCTACCGTGACCTGCGAGAGCTGTCAGGCCTGGTGCTGCCGCCAGGAAGTCCTGCTGTTCGACGATGCCGGCGTGCCTGCCCGCTACATCGAGGAAGACTGGACCGGCACCCGCATGAGGCGTCTCGACGACGGCTGGTGCGCGGCCCTGGATCGCGAGCAGATGAACTGCAGCATCTACGAGGTGCGCCCCTGGGTCTGCCGGATCTTCGACATGGCCGGCCCGGAATGCCTGGAAGAACGGGCGGACATGAAAAGGGCAATGGAGAGCGGTGATTTCTGAGGCATTCGCCTGAAAGGTGAACCGTCCGGGTGGTCCCATCGCGGCTATGGGCCGCTCCTACGGAACCATCCGACCTCTGTAGGAGCGGCCCATGGCCGCGAACAGCCTAGCACCGGAGTTCCACAGAAGCGGCCGCATCGGCGGACTGCCATGGCCGCGAGCGCTAGTATACGTGCTGTTACTAACGCAGCTTCTGCGGCTTGTAGGCGCAATAGTTCGGGCGCGGGCCGACCCTTGGGTGGTTGCGGCAGGTTTCCGGGCGCTGGTCGTAGATGGTGCACAGCCGCGTCTTGGGATGCAGATAGATGCAGTCGTTGTTGGACAGCCGCACCAGGGTGAACAACCCGGTCTTGGCATTGAGGCGTTCGACCACGCCGTCCTTCTTGAGCCGCTTGGCGATGTCCTTGAGCGGCTCGCCCTTCTCGAATTCATCCACCACGCCCATGCGGATCAGATCGGACAGGCGGGCCTCCACCGGCAGGGTGCAGCAGCTGGACACGCAGTCCAGGCACATGGCCTTGTCGTAACGAATCCAGGTTTCGGTGCGATCGAGATCGGCACCGAGAATGCGCAGTATCTGAGCCATGGCTTACTCGGCGAAGGTGACCTGACCATTGGCCAGGGAGGCGACACGGGCCAGGGATTCGACGCGATAGCCCTGGGCATCCAGTTCGGCGCGACCGACCTGGAAGGACTTCTCGATGACGATGCCCAGGCCGGCGACCTGGGCCCCGGCCTGACCGATGATGGAGATCAGCGCCTTGGCCGCCTTACCGTTGGCAAGGAAGTCGTCGATGATCAGCACCCGGTCGTCGGACGACAGATGCATGGTCGAGACGGCTATGGTGCTCTCGGTCTGCTTGGTAAAGGAATAGACACTGGCGACCAGTAGATTGTCGGTCAGGGTCAGCGACTGGTGCTTGCGGGCGAAGATCACCGGCACGCCCAGCTCCAGGCCGGTCAGTACCGCCGGGGCGATCCCCGAGGCTTCGATGGTCACGATCTTGGTGATGCCGGCGTCGGCGAAGCGGCGGGCGAACTCCTGACCGATGTCGCGCATCAGCGCCGGATCAATCTGGTGGTTGAGGAAGGCATCGACCTTGAGCACCTGCTCGGAGAGTACTTGGCCTTCGCTGCGAATCTTGGCTTTGAGGCGTTCCACGCGGACGGTCCTTTAACGGCAACGCCCGGGCCTGAGTACAGGACCGGGTCTGGGAATACGGGAGGGCGGCGATTGTGCCCTATCTTTCAAGAAAGTCGTTAGTTTGCCGACAAATCGTCCTATAGGTATCCGCAACGGATAGCCGACGCTTGCCGGTGGCTGGCACAGGAGTGGTCGAACATGGGTGTTTTGTTGTCACCGGGGATTCGCGTGCTGAGCCAGTTCGGCTTCGCCCGCAAGTTCGCCCTGCTGCTGGTGCTGTTCATCCTGCCCCTGGCGGTCAGTCTCTGGCTGCTGGGCGCCGATTTCCAGGCCAAGCTGGCCACCGTCAGTGGCGAGCGCAGTGGCGTGCGGCTGCTGCAACGGCTCGACGCAGTGGAGGAGGAACTCACCCTCCGGCGCAACCTGACCGCGCGCTGGAAGGCGATCGACACCAGTCGCCAGGAGACGCCGGCCGTGCAGGCCGCCGTCGCCGCCCTGGAAAGTCGCAACGACAGCCGGCGCGAGCGGCTCGCCCGGCTTGAACAGCAACTGGGGATCGAAGGGGCCGGCGCGGATGTGCAGGCGCGCTTCAAGACCCTGCAGCAGGCGCTCGCCGGGCTCGAGGTCGCGGATCTGCGCGGCCTGGGCTGGTGGCCGGACGGCTACGACAGATTCACCGCCGCCCTCGGTGCCGTCCAGGCGCTGCGCGAGGAAATCGCCCTGGACAGCGGCCTCATCCTCGATCCCTGGATGGAAACCTATCTGCTGATGCAGATCGGCACCACCCAGTCGGTCGAGTTGTACGAACGCCTGGGCCGCCTGGCCAGCGTCGGCCAGGCCAGTGTGGTCTCCGGCCAGTTCAGCCTGCAGAGCCGCCTGCAGCTGCGCGACCTGCGCGCGCGCGTCGGCGACTCCAGCGAAAGCCTGGCCAAGGTCGCCGTCCTGCTCGGCAACAAGCTGCCCGCCGACATGGCCGGCTGGAAGGACGACTACCAGAAGGTCAGCAGCCAACTGGACGCCAGTCTCAAGACCCTTGATCAGGGGGTATTCGGCGGCGAGATCACGCTCAGGCCGGAGCAGTTCGAAGCCACCCTGGACGGCGTCCTGCAAGGTCTGCAGACCTTCCGCCAGCAGACTCTGAAGAACCTGGATCAACGGCTGCAATACTATGGCGCCGATGCCGTGCGCAGCTTTGGCGCCATTGCCGCCGGCTTCGGTCTGCTGCTGGTGGTGACCTGCTATCTGCTGCTGTGCATGCAGGCCGCCATTCGTGGCAGCGCCCGGCGCATCACCACCCTGGCCGAAGGCCTGCGCGACGGCGATCTGACCCGCTCGGCGCAGGTGAGTGGCCAGGACGAACTGGCCGAGATCGGGCGCGCCCTTGACCTGGCCGTGGTGCAGTTGCGGGGCAGCCTGCAGGCGGTCGAACAGGAGAGTCGCCAGGTGGGCACGGCTTCCGGCGAGCTGGGTCAGCAGGCCGAGGCGGCGCTGGGCGCCGTGGAGGCCCAGCGCCAGCAGATCACCCAGATCGCCACCGCCGCCACCGAACTGGCCGCCACCGCCCAGGGCGTGGCGCGGAGTTGCGAAGAGGCCGCCGGCCGTGCCGAGCAGATGCGCGGCATCGCCGAGGCCAGCCAGAGCGACAGTCGTCAGACCACGGCCAGCATCCAGCGCCTCAACCAGCGCCTGGACGAGACGGCGGCGGCCATGGCCCAGGTCAATGCCCAGGCCGGGCAGATCCAGCAGGTGGTGGACGTCATCCGCGGCATCGCCGAACAGACCAACCTGCTGGCGCTCAACGCCGCCATCGAGGCGGCCCGGGCGGGTGATCAGGGAAGGGGATTCGCGGTGGTCGCCGATGAGGTGCGTTCGCTGTCGCAGCGCACCCAGGCCTCCACGGCGCAGATCGCCGGGACCGTCGGCAGCCTGAGCGGCACCGTGGCCCAGGCCGTGTCCCTGATGCAGGATGCCTGTGGCCAGGCCGCCAGCGACGCCCAGTCGATCACCGGGCTGGGAAGGCGACTGGAAGAGATTGCCGAGTCGGTACAGGGCGTCTCCGACACCCTGGTGCAGATCGCCACCGCCGCCGAGCAGCAGGCGGTCACCGCCGATCAGGTCAGCGGCAATATCCAGCAGGTCGATGGGGCCGCGGCCGATCTGCTCGGCAACGCGCGCACGGTGCAGAGCACGGCGGTGGGTCTGGAGGCGGGCAGTCGCACCCTGACGGCCAACACCATCCGTTTCCGCCTGGGCTAGAACGCAGAAGGGGCGCCTCTCAGGGCGCCCCTTCCAGTCACAGAATGGCTGATCAGGCGCGGGTATCGAGCAGCCGGCCCAGGGTTTCCTGCGAGGCCTGCATGACCTTGGTACCGGCCAGCGCCTGGTACTTGCCGACATCCAGATTGACCAGTTCGCTGGCCAGATCGGCCTGGCTGTTGGTGGTCGCGCCCAGGGCTTGCTGCTCGTTGCGCGCCGTCTGGGAGGCGAGGGCGGCACCGGCCTTTTCGACCGTGCGGCTACCGTTCTGGTAGGCCTGCACCCCGGCATAGAGCGAATTGCTTGAAGTCACGTTCATGGACAGGGTCCTCGACGGTGATGTCAAAGGGCTATTGAAGCAGCTTTGACGCCAAAGAACCAGCAGTCCGTGTCGCCGCCTGTGTCCGGCTATTGCCGGATAGTCGCCTGGTTGCCCTGGCCGCTCTGGCGCAGATCGAGGCCGTTGCCTGGGCTTGCCTGACTGATCGAGGCGTACTGGCCAGCGCCCTGCTGGCTGGCGCTGACCCGGGCATCGCTGGTCAGCCCCGCCTGCAGGAGATGGCCGTCGCCCACCTGCTCGACGCCGAGTTCGACGTTGTCGCCCACCCAGACCGCACTGATCTCGTTATCGTTGCCCTGGGCAGCCAGGATCAGGTGGGAATCGTTACCGCCGATCAGGACGCCGGCGCTGTTGCGCTGGCCCTGCTGTTGCAGTTCGAGGCGATTGCCGTTGCCGGTCACGCTCGCCTGGACCGCGTTGTCGTCGCCCCGCTGGCGCACGCTGACGCTCTGGGGGCGATCGGCGCGGCTGTTCTGCTGCACCGCCGCGCTGTTGCGCTGGCCGATCTGGACCAGCTCCGCGTCCTGCTGTCGCGTGCTCTGGCGAATCGTCGCCCGGTTGTCGTCACCCCGCTGCTCGACCACCGCCCGATTGGCACCGCCGCCCTGCAGCAGCTCGACCTCGTTGCGCGCGCCCAGGCTCAGTACGTCCTGGACATGATCGTCGCCCACCTGCCTGAGTCGCGCGGCGCTGTCGCGACCGTCCTGGAACAGATTCAGTCCGTTGCGCTCGCCCTGTTGCTCGATGCGCAGCCGCTGATCGTCACCGCCCTGGCGTACCAGGGCTTCGTCGAGCAGGCCGCGCTGGACGATGTCCACCGTGTTGCGCTGGCCATGGCCCTGATAGACATAGGCATGGCTCTGGCTGGCCTCGCGCTGGTCGATGAGGACCTCGCGCGCACCGCCGGCCGCCTGGGTGACATTGGTGAAGTTGCCGACGCCGCCCTGCTCGACGCGGGTACGGTCGCCTTGGGAGGCGCTCTGGGTGAGATAGGCCTGGCTGGCACGACCGCTCTGGCTGACCTCCAGGGTGCCCTGGCGGGTATCGGGTTCCTGGCTCAGGAAGGCGCCGAGGCGCTCGCCGCGCTGCTCCACGAGGGTCTGGTTGTCCAGCGCCCAGGCATGGCTGGTCAGGCCGAGCAGGCCCAGGCAGGTCAGGAACTTGAAGGTAGGCACTGGGGCGATCCGGCAGCGGTAGACAGGGCAGTCTGCCGCCGGCCTGGCCCTGCGGCCATCGCCCGAAAGACTGATATCAGCCCGGCAGGCGCAGGTGCGCGGCGACCGCGGCGGGAGTGGCCGCGGCCAGGTGCGGCACCGTGCCCAGGCAGGGCGCCGGCAGGCGTTCGTGCAGGGTGGCGAGGTTGTCGTCCAGCCGCAGGGTGGCCGGGGCCACCAGATTGGCCACCCAGCCGGCCAGTGGCAGGCCGTCGGCGAGGATGGCCTCGGCGCTGAGCAGGGCGTGGTTGATGCAGCCCAGGCGTACCCCCACCACCAGGATCACCGGCAGACCCAGCTCGCGGGCCAGATCGGACAGGGACTCGCGGCCGGCCAGGGGCACGCGCCAGCCACCGGCGCCTTCCACCAGGCTGAAATCGGCCTGCAGCGCCAGGATCCGCCGCACTGGCGCGGCCAGGGCGGCGACGCTGAGGTCGATGCCGGCTTCGCGGGCCGCCAGGTGAGGGGCGATGGCGGGTTCCAGGGCGATGGGATTGATGTCGCTGTAGCCGAGCGGTAGCGAGGTCTCGCCGAGCAGCGCCAGGGCATCGCCGTTGCGCAGCCCCTCGGCGGTGCGCTCGCACCCGGAGGCCACCGGCTTGATCCCGGCGGTGGCGAGGCCCTGCAGCCGGGCTCGGTGCAGCAGCCCGGCGGCGGTGGTGGTCTTGCCGATCTCGGTGTCGGTGCCGGTGACGAAATAGGCGGGCATGGCGGTCATTCCTTGCGCAACAGGACGTGGATCACCTGGTAGGTGGCGGGCAGCCCGGCGGGCTCGCGCAGGCCCTCGTAGGCCTGGGTGAAGGCGGCCAAGCGCTGGCGCCCGGTGAGGCCCTGGGGGCGCCCCTGGTTGAGGTTGTGGGCGCCGATGGCCTTGAGGTGCTGGGTCAGGGCGCGCAGATCGGGGAAGTGCAGCCGCTCGGGTGCGACCTCCAGCGTCAGCACCTGCAGGCCGCTGGCCTGGGTGGCTGCGGCATAGGCCGCCTGCTGACGGAAGCGATTGACGTGCACCTGGTCGTCCACCCGGGCCCAGCTCTGGCGCAGTTCGTCGAGGGTGCCGGCGACCAGGCTGCTGAAGGCCAGCACACCGCCTGGCCGCAGGATGCGGCGCGCCTCGGCGAGCACGGCGGGCAGGTCCGGGCACCATTGCAGGGCCAGACTGGAGAGGACGAGATCGCAGCAGGCGTCGCGCAGCGGCAGGCGTTCGGCGTCGGCGGTCAGGTAGTGGCCGGCACCGGCGCCCTGGGCACGGGCATGGCGGAGCATGCCGGGCGCCAGGTCCAGGGCCAGGCCTTCGGCCTGCGGATGGCGCTGGGTCAGGACGCGGCTGCAATAGCCGGTGCCACTGCCCAGATCCAGCCAGCGTTGCGGATGCAGAACGGGTAGCCGGGCGAGCAGGCCGTCGGCGACCCGGCGTTGCAGCAGGGCGGCGCCGTCGTACTGCGCGGCGGCGCGGGAAAAGGACAGCGCCACCTGGCGCTTGTCGGGCAATACGTCAGCCATCGCGTCCTGCATAGATGAATTCACGGATACGGGTGGCCACCTCGTCCGGGCGTTCCAGGGGCAGGCCATGGCTGGCGTGCTCCAGGACCTCGATCTGGGCGTTGGGCAACTCGTCGCGCAGGGCCTGGGCAGCCGTCGCCGGGACCAGGGCGTCATGGGCGCCGAACAGGTGTAGCTGGGGACCGCTGAAGGCCTGCAGGGCGGCGCGGGTGTCCAGGCGCGCGAGCAGCTCCAGACCGGCGATGACCACCTCGGGGTCGATCTCGGGCAGGGTCACCTGCAACTGGCGGGCAAGGGTGCGGCTGTCGCGCGCGCCCTGGGCCACCAGCAGGGTGAAACGCCTGAGGGTCTGGTCGGCGTCCAGCGAGCAGGCCTCGAAGAAATCGGTGAAGACGCTGCGCGCCATGGCGGTCTGCCAGCCAGCGCGGGCGACGAAGCAGGGATTGCTGGCCAGGGTGATGAGGCCGTGCACGCCCTGGGGGCGGCGCAGGGTGAATTCGCTGGCGAGCATGCCGCCCAGCGACCAGCCGGCCAGCCAGCCGCCCTCGGCGATGCGGGCTTCCAGGTCGGTGAACCAGGCCTGGGTGTCGGTCAGGGTCGGCAGCGGTTCGATCAGCACGTCGAGAAAGGGTGCCTGCTCGACGAGTTCGTCACGCAGGGGCTCCAGCGGAGCGTTGCCCAGGCCCCAGCCGGGCAGCAAGATCAGGGTATCGCGCATGGGTCGGTCACTTATCCGCGTCAGGCGGTAATTCGGCCATGGCCTGGGCCAGAGCGTCGAGCAAGAGGTCCACGTGCGCTTCGCGATGGGCCGCCGTCAGGGTTACCCGCAGGCGGGCACTGCCGGCCGGTACGGTGGGCGGTCGGATGGCGGTGACCAGGATCCCGCGTCGGCGCAGGGCGGCGGAGAGTGCGAGGGCGCGCGCGCTGTCGCCGACCAGGATGGGCTGGATCGGCGTGGCGCTGAGCATAAGGTCCAGGCCGAGAGCCGTCGCGCCCCTGCGGAATCTCTGGATCAAAGTGTGCAGAAGCTCACGGCGCCAGCCTTCCTCACGGACGAGCTGCAGGGCGGCGAGGGTGGCGCAGGCCACCGCCGGCGGCTGGCTGGTGGTGTAGATGTAGGGCCGGGCGAACTGGATCAGGGTCTCGATCAGCGCTTCGCTGCCGGCGACAAAGGCCCCGGCGGTGCCGCAGGCCTTGCCCAGGGTGCCGACCAGCACCGGGACCTGACTCTGGTCCAGGCCGAAATGCTCGACGATGCCGCCACCGCTGGCGCCCAGGGTGCCGATGCCGTGGGCATCGTCCACCAGGGTCCAGGCGCCGTGACGCTGGGCGACCTGGCAGAGTTCGGGCAGGGCGGCCAGATCGCCATCCATGCTGAAGACCCCGTCGGTGACCACCAGGGTGTCGCCTTCGGCCTTGGCCAGGCGCGTGGCCAGGCTGGCGGGATCGTTGTGCAGATAGCGGCCGAAGCGCGCGCCGCTGAGCAGGCCGGCATCGAGCAGGGAGGCGTGGTTGAGGCGGTCCTCCAGCACCGTGTCGCCACGCCCGACCAGGGCGGTGACCGCCGCCAGGTTGGCCATGTAGCCGGTGGAGAACAGCAGGGCGCGCGGCCGCCCGGTGAGTTCGGCCAGGGCCTCTTCGACTTGGTGGTGCGGACCGCTGTGGCCGATCACCAGGTGCGAGGCGCCACCCCCCACCCCCCAGCGCTCGGCGCCCGCGCGCAGGGCGGCGATCACCTGGGGGTGATTGGCCAGGCCCAGGTAGTCATTGCTGCAGAAGGCCAGCAGGGGTTCGCCATCCACCACCACCTCGGGGCCCTGGGGCGCTTCCAGCAGCGGGCGGCGCCGATAGAGGTGCTCGGCGTGACGCTGGGCCAGGCGGGCGGCGAGGTCGAAGGCCATGGGGTTCTCGTTGATAATGGTTCAGAGCGCCCTCACCCCAGCCCTCTCCCAGGGGGAGAGGGGGAAGAGCAGGAGGGAGCGCGGAGTCAGGCGGTGGCGGCGTCGTAGAAGAGTTCGCCGTTGCGCTGTTCCACCAGGGCCTGCTCGATGGCGGCCTGGTGCACCTCGTCGGCGTGCTCTTCGCGGGCTTCGGGCTGGATGCCGAGGCGGGCGAACAGCTGCATGTCCTTGTCGGCCTGGGGGTTGCCGGTGGTCAGCAGCTTCTCGCCGTAGAAGATGGAATTGGCGCCGGCCAGGAAGGCCAGGGACTGCATCTGCTCGTTCATCTGCTCGCGACCGGCGGACAGGCGCACATGGGACTTGGGCATGAGGATGCGCGCCACCGCCAGGGTGCGGATGAAGTCGAAGGGATCGACGTCCTTCTCGTCGGCCAGCGGGGTGCCCTGGACCTTGACCAGCATGTTGATCGGTACCGACTCGGGATGCTCGGGCAGGTTGGCCAGCTGGATCAGCAGGCCGGCGCGGTCGTCCACCGACTCGCCCATGCCGAGGATGCCGCCGGAGCAGATCTTCATCCCGGCTTCGCGGACGTAGGCCAGGGTCTGCAGGCGCTCGCCGTAGGTGCGGGTGGTGATGATGCTGCCGTAGAACTCCGGCGAGGTGTCCAGGTTGTGGTTGTAGTAGTCGAGGCCGGCGTCGGCCAGGGCGCGGGTCTGCTCCTGGTCCAGGCGGCCGAGGGTCATGCAGGTCTCCAGGCCCAGCGCCTTGACGCCTTGTACCATCTGCAGGACATAGGGCATGTCCTTGGCGGACGGGTGTTTCCAGGCGGCGCCCATGCAGAAGCGGGTCGAGCCGATGGCCTTGGCCTCGGCGGCCGCCTCCAGCACCTTCCGCACCTCCATCAGCTTTTCCTTTTCCAGGCCGGTGTTGTAGTGGCCGGACTGGGGGCAGTACTTGCAGTCTTCCGGGCAGGCGCCGGTCTTGATCGACAGCAGGGTGGAGACCTGCACGCGATTGGGATCGAAGTGCTGGCGATGCACGCCCTGGGCCTGGAACAGCAGGTCGTTGAAGGGCTGCTGGAACAGGGCGCGGACTTCGGCGAGAGTCCAGTCGTGACGCAGGGCGGTAGCGCTCATGGGAGATCCTCGATGCAGGGGGCGGCCGGGTGCCGGAGCGGGGCCGGTGAGTGCGGTCGACCTTAGCCGAAGTATGGGTTGACTACTGTTCATAAAATGAGCAATTGCCGGATTTTTTGCAGGGAGATTGATGGAGTCGTAGGTTGGATTGAGCGCTAGTGGAGCCCAACAAGGCTGGCACGGTGCTGGTTGTTGGGCTTCGACGGTGGAGCCGTCTCAACCCAACCTACGCGCTAACCCCCTCTCTTCGGGAGAGGATTGGGGTGAGGGCGAAGCCTAGAGCATCCGCTCCAGCCCCACCGCCTTGACCACCCAGGCGTTGAAGCGCCGCCAGGCGCTGCCCGGTTCGTGGTGCAGCACCCGGGGCTGGCCGTCGCGCTCGCTGACCCACTCCAGCCGCACCTGTCCGCGATCCTCGACGCGCTTGACCGCATAGGAGACGCTCGGGTCCATGCCCTGCAGCATCAGCTGGCGCAGGCGACCGGTGAGGGCCGGGCTGTCCACCAGGATGCCGACCTCGGTGTTCCACAGCACCGAGCGCGGATCGAAATTGAAGGAGCCGATGAAGGACCAGCGCCCGTCGATGGCCATGGCCTTGCTGTGCAGACTGGATTCGGATTCGCCAAAGCTGTAGGGCAGGGCGGAGCGTTTCTGGTCCGGGCGGGCGCGCAACTCATAGAGCCTGACCCCCTGGGCCAGCAGGGCCGCGCGATAGGGCGCATAGCCGGCGTGCACGGCGGGTACGTCGGTGGCTTCCAGGGCGTTGGTCAGTACCCGGACGTCCACGCCGCGGGCGGCCAGGCCACCCAGGTAGGCGACCCCTTGATTCATCGGCACGAAGTAGGAGGAGACCAGCAGCAGTTCGTGCTGGGCGCCGTCCAGGGTCGGTTGCAGCTGATGGGTGAGCAGCAGCTGCCAGTCCGGTTCGTCTTCGGCCAGCACCTTGCGCGGCGCATCCCAGAATGCCTGGGCATGGGCCCAGGTCAGCTCCCGCAGCCAGCCGTCGAGCTGGGGCGCGGTGGCGTAGCGCCGCAGGCGGTTGTACAGCGCCAGGTCGCGGGTGCGTTCGCTGTCGAGGTAATGATGCAGCCGCGCGCGCAGCCGCACCAGCGCGGTGGGCGAGGGGGCGAACCAGCGCAGCCGCCGGGCCGGCTGGCTCAGCGGACTGTTCCAGTACTGGTCGAAGCTGGTGCCCAGCTGGCGCGCCACCGGGCCGGCGGCGAGCAGGTCGAGATCGGTGAAGTTCATCTCCGGGCGGGCATCGAAGTACTCGTCACCCAGGTTGCGGCCGCCGACGATGGCCACGCTGTCGTCGGCCAGCCACAGCTTGTTGTGCATGCGGCGGTGCTGATGGTTGAGATCCACCAGGCGGCCCAGGGCCCGGGTCGGACCGGTGCTGCGGCCCAGGTGCAGCGGATTGAAGACGCGGATCTGCACATTGGGATGGGCCGCCAGTACGGCGATCTGGTAGTCGTTGCCGTCGCTGCTGGTGTCGTCGATGAGAAAGCGGATGCGCACGCCGCGATCCGCCGCCTTGAGCAGTTCGTTGACCAGCAGCCGCGTGGTGAGGCCGTCGTGGACGATGTAGTACTGGATGTCCAGGCTGCGCTGGGCCTTGCGAATCAGCTCGGCGCGAGCGGTGAAGGCATCGGTGCTGGTTTCCAGCAGACGCAGACCCGACAGGCCCGGATGGGTGGCGCCGGCCGTGCGCACCTGGCTGTCCAGGGCGGTGCCGGCGACCGGCAGGACCTGGGAGGCGTGGCGCGGAATCGGCGTGGCGCAGCCGGCCAGCAGCGCCAGCAGCAGGGGTACGAACAGGCGGATCACAGGCTGTCCTTGAGGCGATACCAGAGCATGCCCAGGGCCAGCAGCGGCGACCTCAGGTGGCGACCGCCGGGAAAGCGCGCATGGGGCACGCGGGCGAACAGGTCGAAACCGGCCGACTGGGTGAGGATGGCCTCGGCCAGCAGGTGACCGGCCAGGTGGGTGGCGTTGACCCCATGACCGGCATAGGCCTGGGCATGGAAAACATTGGGGTGCTCGCGCAGCCGGCCGATCTGCGGCAGGCGATTGGCGCCGATGCCGATCATGCCGCCCCAGGCGTAGTCGATGCGGACCTCGGCCAGCTCGGGGAACACCTCCAGCATCTTCGGCCTCATGTAGCCGGCGATGTCCCTGGGATCGCGTCCGGAGTAGTGGCAGGCGCCGCCGAACAGCAGGCGGCGGTCGGCGGAGAGGCGGAAGTAGTCCACCGCCACGTTCTGGTCGCAGACCGCGCGATTGCCCGGCAGCAGCCGCGCGGCGCGTTCGGCCGAGAGCGGCTCGGTGGCGATCACATAGCTGCCGGCCGGCAGGACCTGGGCGGCGAGATCGGGTTGCAGGTCGTCGATATAGGCGTTGCAGCAGAGCACCAGGGTCTCGGCCGAGACCCGGCCGCGGGCGGTGTGGACGCGCACCCGGGGGCCGTATTCCAGGCGGATGACCTGGCTGTCCTCGAAGAGCTGCACGCCCAGCGCCCGGGCCGCGGCGGCTTCGCCGAGGGCCAGATTGAGCGGATGCAGGTGGCCGGAGCCCTCGTCCACCAGGGCGCCCTGGTAGCGGTCGGAGCCGACCACCTCGGCCAGTTGGGCCTTGGGCACCAGGCGCAGCGGATGGGGATAGCCCAGGGCCTGCAGCGCGGCATGCTCTTCCTGCAGGTGCTGCCAGTGGCGCGGCTTGTTGGCCAGGTCGGCGAAGCCCCAGGTGAGGGCGCAGTCGATGCCGTGGCGGGCGATGCGCTGACGCACCAGGTCCACCGCCTCGAAGCCCAGGCGCTTGAGTTCGCGCACCCCCTCGGTGCCAACGACCGGTTCGAATTGCTCGACGTCATGACCGACGCCGCGGATCAGTTGGCCGCCGTTGCGGCCGCTGGCGCCCCAGCCGATGCGGCGGGCTTCCAGCAGCACCACCCGGGCGCCGCGCTCGGCCAGTTCCAGGGCGGTAGTGAGCCCGGAAAAGCCACCGCCGACCACGCAGACATCCGCCTGGACCTCGCCCTCCAGGGGCGGAAGGTCCAGTTCCAGATTGGCGGTGGCGGCGTAGTAGGAAGGCGCGTGGGGCTGCATGGCGACGTCTGGCTGACCTGGCGAAGGCGCAATCCTAAGCCGCCGGGCGCCCGGCTACCAAGGTGAAACTCATCGGCAGCTGGGCGTCCTGGTCTTGATAGAGGTCGTAGTCGACCTCGCGATTGGAGTGCGGATGCTCTTCCAGCCGTTGCAGCGCCAGGCCGGCATCCAGGCAGGCGGTGACGATGGCGCCCAGGGTGTGGATGTGCCAGTAGCTCGGCGCGCCCTGGCCGTGATCAAGGCCGTCGTAGGCGATGAGGTGGTCGCTCACCAGCGGCTCGCGGCGGAAGTAGCTGTAGCGCGGCACCAGCGGCTGATCCGCCTGGGGCTCGAAGACTTCCAGGAAGGGATGGGTCTCGTAGATCACCAGGCGCCCACCCGGGGCCAGCAGGCCTTGCACCGCGGCGAAGAAGGCCGGCAGATCGGGCATCCAGTTCAGCACGCCGATGGTGATCAGCACCAGGTCGTGCTGGCCGAGTCCGGCGGGCAGGGCATAGATGTCGGCCGCCACCAGTCGCGGCGCCAGGCCCGCCGCCGCGGCCAGCTGCTCGCCCTGGGCGAGAAAGGCCGGCGACTGGTCGATACCCAGCGCGGGACGGCCGCCAAGGCTGGCCAGGGAGAGCAATTCGCGGGCGTTGTTGCAGCCGACCTGGGCGCAACTCAGGCCGCGGATGTCCAGCTCGGTGAGGGTGCGGGTCAGGCAGTCATCCAGGACCGAGAATCCGGGTTGCCGGACCTGCTCCAGCAGAGTCTCCCAGTCCTCGCCCCGGGCATGGAGCGGCGCCGACAGCTCCCAGGCCTGGCGATTGGCGGCGGTGATGAGTTGGCGTTGGCGGGGATCCATGGCGTGGCCTGCTTGGCGATCTGACGAAAGAGCGCAGCCTAGACGCCCGGCGCCGGGATCGCCAGGCGCGCGCTAATCCGGCACCGGCAGACTCAGGGTCTCCTTGATCTCTTCCATCACGATGTAGCTCTTGGATTCGCGCACATGGGGCAGCTTGAGCAGGATGTCGCCGAGCAGCTTGCGATAGGAGGCCATCTCGGAGATGCGCGCCTTGACCAGGTAGTCGAATTCGCCGGAGACCAGATGGCATTCCAGCACCTGGGGCAGCTTGAGCACGGCGCGGCGGAATTCCTCGAAGGTGTCGCCGGACTTGTAGTCCAGGCTCAGCTCGACGAACACCAGCAGCCCGGCCTTGAGGTGCTGCGGATTGAGGCGGGCGTTGTAGCCCTGGATGATGCCCTCGCGCTCCAGGCGACGGACGCGCTCGGTGCAGGGCGTGGTGGACAGCCCCACCCGTTCGCCCAGCTCGGTGAAGGAGATGCGGCCATCGTCCTGGAGGATGCGCAGGATGTTGCGGTCGATCTTGTCCAGCTCGCGTCTGGCCTGGTGATGGGTACGCATCGCGGGGGTCTCTGCCAAAGGGGTCTTTACCGGAAAATTACTCCGAATATAGGCAATTCTTCAGTGATTAGCACTGCGAGCGGCTTTCTATACTTGCCGTATCTGCCTTCATTTCGACGAAAGCCGGCGAAATCCTCTCGCCGGCCAGGAGCTAGCGATGCGTGTACTGGTTTTGGGTAGCGGCGTCATCGGCACGACCAGCGCCTACTATCTGGCCCGTCAGGGTTTCGAGGTGGTCGTGGTCGATCGCCAGGCCGGTCCCGCGCTGGAGACCAGCCATGCCAACGCCGGTCAGGTCTCGCCTGGCTATGCCTCGCCCTGGGCCGCGCCCGGCGTACCGCTCAAGGCGCTGAAGTGGCTGTTCCAGAAGCACGCGCCTCTGGCCATCCGCCTGACCGGCGACAGCAGCCAGTACCTGTGGATGGCGCAGATGCTGCGCAACTGCACCGCGGCCCGCTATGCGGTCAACAAGGAACGCATGGTGCGGCTGTCCGAATACAGCCGCGACTGCCTCGACGAGTTGCGCCAGGACACCGGCATTGCCTACGAAGGCCGCCAGCTGGGCACCACCCAGATCTTCCGCACCCAGCAGCAGGTGGAGGCCGCGGCCAAGGACATCGCCGTGCTGGAGCGCTCCGGCGTGCCCTTCGAGCTGCTCGACCGCGACGGTGTGGCCCGGGTCGAACCGGCGCTGGCGGCGGTCAAGCACAAGCTGGCCGGCGGCCTGCGCCTGCCCAACGACCAGACCGGCGACTGCTTCCTGTTCACCAATCGCCTGGCCGAGGAGGCCCGCCGCCTGGGCGTGGAATTCCGCTTCGGCGCCGAGATCCAGCAACTCAGCGCCAGTGGCGATCGCATCGATGGCGTCAGGGTCGATGGCGAACTGCTCACCGCCGATCACTACGTCCTGGCCCTGGGCAGCTATTCGCCACAGCTGCTGGCGCCCCTGGGCATCCGCGCGCCGGTCTATCCGCTCAAGGGCTATTCGCTGACGGTGCCCATCGTCGATGCCGCCATGGCGCCGACCTCGACCATCCTCGACGAGACCTACAAGGTCGCCATCACCCGCTTCGACGATCGCATCCGCGTCGGCGGCATGGCGGAGATCTGCGGCTTCGACCTGAACCTGGATCCGCGCCGCCGCGCGACCCTGGAAATGATCACCGGCGACCTCTATCCTCGCGGCGGCGACCTCGCCCGGGCCAGCTTCTGGACCGGTCTGCGACCCGCCACCCCGGACGGGACCCCCATCGTCGGTGCCACCCGCTATCGCAACCTGTTCCTCAATACCGGGCACGGGACGCTGGGCTGGACCATGGCCTGCGGCTCCGGTCGCCTGCTGGCCGATCTGATCGCCCGCAAGCAGCCGCAGATCAGCGCCGAGGGTCTCGACATCTCCCGTTATTCCGCTACCCAGGAGTCCCCGCGCAATGCCCGTACAGCGTCTGCACACTGATCGCCGCCTCAGCGAAATCAACATCCACAATGGTACCGTCTACCTGGCCGGCCAGCTGGCCGACGACTTTTCCGGCGACATCTACCAGCAGACCCGCGAGACCCTGGCCAACGTCGACAAATTCCTCGCCGAGGCCGGCAGCGACAAGCAGCACATCCTGGTGGTGACCATCTTCCTGCGCGACATCGCCCTGCACTTCGAGGGCATGAATCGCGCCTGGGACGAATGGGCCGCCCAGGGCGCCACCCCGGGTCGCACCACCGTCGAAGCCAAGCTGGCCAAGCCGGACATCCTGGTGGAAATGAACGTCATCGCCGCCGTCAAGGCCTAAGACCGCTGTTCCCCCTCTCCCCCTGGGAGAGGGCCGGGGTGAGGGCGCTGTCCAGCCCTCCTTTCCCTCACGCTTCCTTTGCCGAGACCTCCCATGCGTCCCGCCCGCGCCGTCATCGACCTTGCCGCCCTGCGCCAGAACTATCGCCTGGCACTTGAACTCTCCGATGCCCGCGCCCTGGCGGTGATCAAGGCCGATGCCTATGGCCATGGCGCCGTGGCGGTGGCCAGCGCCCTGGCCAAGGAAGCCGACGGCTTCGCCGTGGCCTGCATCGAGGAGGCCCTGGAGCTGCGCGCCGCCGGGATCCGTGCGCCCATCCTGTTGCTGGAAGGCTTCTTCGGCGTCGACGAATTGCCGCTGATTGCCGAGCATGATCTCTGGACGGTGATCCATGCCGACTGGCAACTCCAGGCGGTGGAGCGGGCCACTCTGGCGCGGCCGCTGCAGGTCTGGCTGAAGCTGGATTCCGGCATGCACCGGGTCGGCTTCTTTCCCCAGGACTACGCCGCCGCCTACCGGCGACTGCTGGCCAGCGGCAAGGTCAGCGGCATCGTCAAGCTGACCCACTTCGCCCGCGCTGACGAACCGGACAGCCCGGCCACCGCGACGCAGATCGCCACCTTCCGCGCGGCCACCGAGGGCCTGCCCGGACCCACCAGCCTGCGCAATTCGCCGGCGACCCTGGGCTGGCCCCAGGCGGCCGGTGACTGGGTGCGCCCGGGGCTGATGCTCTATGGCGTCTCGCCCTTCGCTACGCCCCAGGCTGCGGCCGAACGACTGCAACCGGTGATGACCCTGACCTCGCGGGTGATCGCCGTACGCGAACTGCCAGCCGGCGAGCCGGTGGGCTATGGCGCGCGCTTCGTCACCGCCGGGCCGACCCGGGTCGGCGTGGTCGCCCTGGGCTATGCCGATGGCTATCCGCGCCATGCGCCCAACGGCACCCCGGTGGCCATCGAAGGCCGTCCCGGCCAACTGATCGGTCGGGTATCCATGGACATGCTCACCGTCGACCTCACCGATCATCCCCAGGCCGGGGTGGGCAGCGAGGTGGAATTCTGGGGCCGCCAGGTGTCGGTGGCGGACCTGGCGGAACGCTGCGACACCATCCCCTACCAGCTGCTGTGCAATCTCAAGCGGGTGGCGCGCAGCTATCGCGACTAGGCCCTGGGCAGGGCCTCCGGGCGCTGCCGCCGCCAGGCGAACGCCTTGCGGAGGCCGCACGTCCGTCGTGGTGTTGTAAATCTCGAACAGCGTTGCCATGATGCCGAACACCGTGCCGCGGCACGCCTTCAGCGCGTGGCCTGGCCACGTCTCACCCGCCTGCTCGAGGAGTCTTTCCCACCTTGGACGTCGGTGCCCGCCTGCAAACCATCCGTACCCTCAAGGGCCTCTCCCAGCGCGAACTCGCCAAGCGTGCCGGGGTGACCAACAGCACCATCTCGATGATCGAGAAGAACAGCGTCAGTCCCTCCATCAGCTCGCTGAAAAAGGTGCTGGCCGGCATCCCCATGTCCCTGGTGGAATTCTTTTCCCTGGACCTGGAGCAGGACACGCCGACCCAGGTGGTCTATCGCGCCAATGAGCTCATCGACATCTCCAGTGGCGCCCACACCGTGCGCATGCGCCTGGTCGGTCGGGCCCATCCCAGTCGCGCCCTGGCCTTTCTCGACGAGACCTATCCGCCCGGCGCCGACACCGGCGAAGAGATGTACGCCCATGAAGGCGAGGAGGCCGGCCTGGTGGTGGAAGGCCGCCTGGAGCTGACCGTGGGCGGCGAGGTGCACATCCTCGAACCCGGCGACAGCTACTACTTCGAAAGCAGCCGCCCGCATCGCTTCCGCAATCCCTTCGAAGCCCCCGCCCGGCTGATCAGCGCGACCACGCCGGCGAATTTCTGAGCACCCGCGGCAAGGCGGCTGTAGGGTGGAAAACGGCGCAGTCTTTTCCACCTGGAGGCCGGTGCGGGAGCGGCCCTCACCCCAACCCTCTCCAGGAGGGAGAGGGGGCTGGCCGGGTAGATTCGTGGGCAGACCGTAGGTTGGGCTGAGACAGTTTCATCGTCGAAGCCCAACATCGCCGCCACGTCGAGGTAAGGCCTGTTGGGCTTGGCTGCGCTCAACCCAACCTACGGGGCAGTCCCCCATAACTCCCCTTCATCGATCCCCAGGGCCGCCAGCTCCGCCCGGCGTAGCGGTTCGTCCTGGGCGAGAAAGAATTCGTCCAGTTGCGGCGGCGCCACGCCGCTGGCCAGGAGCAGGGCGTGGGCCTGGCCGCGGTGGTGCAGCTGGTGCACGAAGAGGTGCTGCAGGGTGCGCAGGCGCTGTTCCCGTACCGGGCCGCTGGCGCGGGGCAGGGTGATGAGCGGGGTCAGTTGCTGCGGACCAAGGTTGCGGCACAGGGCGATGAGGCGCAGGTCACTGGCGCTCTGGGCCGCACGCAGCGTCGCCAGGTCAGGCCAGGCGGTATCCTGGTAGGGCCGGGGCTGGTCGTGCAGGGCATCGAGATAGAAGCGATCGACATCGAGCAGATGGCCGAGCAGGGCCCAGAGCGAGCCGAAGAAGGCGGCGGGTTGGGGCGCCCGCAGGGCGGCGACCGGCAGCAGGGCGCAGGCCGCCAGCAGGAGGTGGTTCGACCAGCGATTGTTGCAGGCCTGGGCCAGCAGCAGGGTGGTGGTCATGGGCAGGTCCTCGGCACGGCGCGCGGACACCTACTGTAACCTGCGGCGGTGTGGCGGAGGTCGCAGCCTGGGCCCCCTTGGCATTGAGCCGCTGCCGGCACTTTGCCATGCTCCGCGGCTCTGCTCTCTATCTGCAAGGATGCGCCTGATGCCTAGAATTTCGCCCTGGTTCGGCCTGGTCGCCGCCCTGTGCCTGGGTGCCCCGGTCCGGGCCGCCGACTCCGTCGCCCTGCCCGACCTGCCCTACATCCCCCTGGGCGTGGTCGGCCACGACAACAACGCCGCCTATCCCGATGCGCAGATGGAAAGGCGCCTGCAGCTGCTCGACCGCTACAACCTGCGCAGCTATCGCTCGGGTGAATTCCTGCTGCTGGATCTGCCCCGCCTGGATCGCCTGGTGGCCCTGGCCCGCCAGTACCGCATCACCCTGCGACCGGTGATCACCCAGCAACTGACCCAGGCCCAGGCCTATGCCCTGGCCAAGCGCTACGCCAAGGACATCAAGATCTGGGAGATCGGCAACGAGCAGGACTATTCGCGGGTCGGCGCCGGCATCCGCATCAGTCGACTGGTGGACATCTATCGCGGCATCCGCCGGGCCTCCGACGAACTGGACGCCGGCCTCGAGACCACCATCAACGTGATGTCCTGCAACCCCGACGACCGGGGCCCCAAGGCCCGTTGCCCGGGCGATCGCCTGGGGTCCATGTGGTTTCTCGATCAGGCCCGGGCCGCCGGGTTCGCATTCGACCACATCAGCTTCCACTACTACCCGCACTACCGCGACCGCGGCCGCTGGATGGATCTCTACCTGGGGCAGATGCGCGCCATGGCGGAAAAGTACCGGACGCGGATCTTCTTCAATGAGGTCAATTGCGGCGAGATCTACCAGGGCGCCACCGATGGCGGCCGGCCGGGCGATCAGGGCTGCCATGACAGCCTCGAAGCCATCCTTTCCGAACTCAATGGGCGCTATCGCGACATCGTTCGCGAGATCAACGTCTACGAATTGCTCGACGAGCCGACCCATCCGATTGCCCATGAGCGTCACTTCGGGCTGATGTACGACCTGGACCGCCCAAAACCGGTCATGGAACTGATCCGCCGCTATGCCGGCAAGCCCTGAGCCGTCAGAAAGCGGACAAACCTGACTTCAACGCGAAAGCAGGTCTCATCGGTGACCGGATGGTCACCGATGAATGGTACACAAAGTGCCATCATCGGCACCGTACATCTGGCAAAACGCCGCGTTTACCCCTGCATCGTGATGGCACGGGTTCTTATTGGTCTAGCGCTTGCACTAGGCTTTGCAGGTGCTAGGGAAACGATCTTCCCCGGCAGTTTTCCTGCTGTACCGAGGTGGGATGCACGGATCGAATCGCGCACCTCGGCCTATCTGGTTCCTTCTTGATGACAATCCTTAGCTCCATCTCCCGCCGCCTGCCGCGTCAGGCGCTGCTCTTGCCTGCCCTGTTCGCCACCGCTTCGCTTGCCACCTCCGCCCAGGCCGTTGACCTGGTCGGTCTCAACTTCTCCGGCGCCACCTTCGCCGCCCAGGTACTGCCCGGTGTCAACGACCGCAACTTCATCTTCCCGGCCGAGAGCCATTTCCAGCAGTGGAGCGCCAAGGGCGTGAAGCTGGTGCGCTTCCCCATCCTCTGGGAGCGCCTGCAATCGTCCATGGGGGCCAATCTCGATCCCACCTACGCCGGCCTGATCGATCGCACCCTGGGCTACGCCCAGAAGTACGGCGTCAAGGTCATCCTCGATGTGCACAACTACGCCCGCTATCAGGGCAAGGTCATCGGCGCGGGCGAAATCCCCTACGAGGCCTTCCAGAACCTCATGACCCGCGTCGCTCAGCGCTGGGGCACCCATGCGGCGCTCTATGGCTACGACATCATGAACGAGCCCCACGACGCCGTGAGCAACTGGCCGACCGCTGCCCAGTACGGCATCGATGGCGTGCGCGCGGTCGATTCGACCCACCCGATCTTCATCGAAGGCAACGGCTGGGCCGACACCACCCGCTGGCCGCAGTGGAACGATACGCTGCTCAAGCTCAAGGACCCGGCCAACAACCTGATCTTCATGGCCCAGGCCTTCTTCGACACCAGCCTGAACGTGGCGACCCTCTCGCCCAGCTATGGCGTCGAGCGCCTCAAGCCCTTCGTCACCTGGCTCAAGGCCAACAACAAGCGCGGCTTCATCGGCGGCTTCGGCGTACCTGACACGGATGCGCGCTGGTTGCCCATTCTCGACGGCATGCTGGCCTATCTGAAGCAGAACTGCATTCCGGCCACCTACTGGGCCGCCGGCCCGGGCTGGGGCACCTACAACCAGGCGGTCGAGCCGATCAATGGCAAGGAGCGTCCGCAGTGGGCGGTGCTGGCCAAGTACCTGGACAAGGACAGCTGCGCCGGTATCGGTCCGCAGGTGACCCCGACTGCCGCCACGCCAGCCAAGACCGAGACCGCCACGGGCGGCGCGACCGCGGGCACCACCGGCGGGACCGGGGCTACCGGCACGACCGGCGCGACCGGAGCGACCACCGGCACCACCACCGGCGCCGCGCCGGCGACGGGTACCAGCACCACGGGCACCACCGCAGGCAGCACGCCCATGGCTGGCGCCGTCACCGGCACCGCCGCCAATGCCGCGACCTCGTCCAAGCTGACCACCGTCGAGCAGCTCTACCTGGCCTACTACGGCCGGGCCGCCGATGCCGGCGGCCTCAACTACTGGGCCTCGCGCCTGGCCGGCGACATGAGCGTCGAGCAACTGGCGGCCAACTTCGCCGGCAACAGCGAATCGACCGCCCTCTATGGCTCGCTGAGCGGTGCGGCCCTGGTCAATCAGGTCTACCAGAACCTCTATGGCCGTAGCGCCGACAGCAGCGGCAGCGCCTACTGGACCAGTCGCCTGGCCAACGGCGTCACCTCGCGCGCCAACCTGCCACTGGAGGTCATGCGTGGCGCCGCGGGCGACGACAAGACCGCCTTCGACAAGAAGGTGAGCAGCGCGCTGGCCCAGGGCACCACCACGACCACGCCGACCCCCGCGGCCAGCGTGCAACCGGTGCAGAACGTGGTCCTGCCGGTCGCCAGTGGCAGCGTCTCCTCGGCGCCGTTGACCGGCTACAAGAACATCCCCCTGGGGGTGGTCGGCCACGACAACAGCGCCGCCTATCCGCCTGCCGAGATGGAGGCCCGCCTGCAGCTACTGGCGGCGCGCAATCTGCGCACCTATCGCTCCGGCGAGTATCTGGTGACCAACCTGCCCGAGCTGGATCGGCTGGTGTCCCTGGCCCGCAAGTACAACATCACCCTGCGGCCGGTGATCACCCACAAGCTGACCCAGGCGCAGGCCTATACCCTGGCCAAGCGCTACGCCAACGACATCAAGATCTGGGAGATCGGCAACGAGCAGGACTACGCCAAGGCGGGTGCGCAGGATCGCATCAACACCCTGGTCGGCATCTATCGCGGCATCAAGCAGGCCTCGGACGAGCTGGGCGCCAACCTCAAGACCACCATCAACGTGATGGCGTGCAACTCGGATGATCGCACCACCACCTCGCGTTGCCCGGGTGATCGCAATGGGGCCATGTGGTTCCTCGACCAGGCCAAGGCATCGGGCTTCAACTTCGACTACATCAGCTTCCACTACTACCCCTACGTCGACGACAAGGGCTACTGGATGGACATGTACCTGGGCCAGATACGCGCCATGGCCAACAAGTACAAGACCAAGGTGTTCTTCAACGAGATGAACTGCGGCAACGTCTACCAGGGCAACACCGACGGCGGCCGTGACGGCGATCGGGCCTGCTACGACAGCGTCAAGCAGATGCTCACGGTGCTCAACACCAGCTACAGGGACGTGGTGGCCGAGATCAACGTCTACGAACTGCTCGATGAGCCGACCCTCTCGGTGGTCCACGAGCGCCACTTCGGGATGATGTATGACCTCAAGCGTCCCAAGCCGATCTTCGACATGGTGACCAGCTTCGCCAAGTAAGACCCGGCGCGGCCAGACCACCGCCCCCGCTGCCTGACCGGTAGCGGGGGCGGTGTCGTTTTGGGGGGAGGAAAGGAGGGGGTGTCAGTCCGGCGTGGGGCGGCCCTCACCCTAACCCTCTCCCTGGGGGAGAGGGGACTGATTGGCGTGTGGTGAACCGTCAGGGTGACTTCGGATGCCCCCTCTCCCTCAGGGAGAGGGTTGGGGTGAGGGTAAGTGCCGGCAGAGATCCTCAGCCCTTCTTCAGCATCGCCCGCATCGCCGCCAGGGCGTCGTTGCCGCGGGCGGCCTTCTGTTCCTGGGGCGCTTCTTCCAGGCCTTCCCACTGCAGGTCCTCGGGTGGCAGTTCGTCGAGGAAGCGACTGGGGGTGCAGTCGATCAGCTCGCCGTACTGCTTGCGCCGGGTGGCGTAGGTGAAGGCCAGGGTCTGACGCGCGCGGGTGATGCCCACGTAGGCCAGGCGGCGTTCCTCCTCGATGGTGTCGGCCTCGATGCTGGAGCGGTGCGGCAGGATTTCCTCTTCCATGCCCATGATGAACACATAGGGGAATTCCAGGCCCTTGGAGGCGTGCAGGGTCATCATCTGCACCCCGTCGGCGCCTTCCTCTTCTTCCTGCTGGCGTTCGAGCATGTCGCGCAGGACCAGCTTGGCGATGGCGTCCTCGATGGTCATCTGGCCGTCCTCGTCCTTTTCCAGGATGTTCTTCAAGGCATCCAGGAGGAACCAGACGTTGCCCATGCGGAAGTCGGCGACCTTGTCGGAGCTGGCGTTCTGGCGGATCCAGTTCTCGTAGTCGATGTCCATCACCATGCTGCGCAGGGCGCCGATAGGATCCTCGCCCGCGCAATTCTGGCGGACCCCGTCCATCCAGCGCTTGAAGCGCCCCAGGCGCTCGGTGAAGCGGGCGTCCAGGTGCTCGCCCAGGCCGATCTCGTCGGCGGCGGCGTACATCGAGCGATCCCGGCTGCCGGCATAGTTGCCGAGCTTTTCCAGGGTGGTGGAGCCGATCTCCCGGCGCGGCACGTTGATGACCCGCAGGAAGGCGTTGTCGTCGTCCGGATTCACCAGCAGGCGCAGGTAGGACATCACGTCCTTGACCTCCTGGCGGGCGAAGAAGCTGGTGCCGCCGGAGAGCCGGTAGGGAATCTGGTGGTGCTGGAGCTTGAGCTCCATCAGCTTGGCCTGGTGGTTGCCGCGATAGAGGATGGCGAAGTCCGCGTAGGGCCGCTGGGTCTTGAGGTGCAGCGTGAGGATTTCCAGGGCGATGCGTTCGGCCTCGCCATCCTCGTTCTTGCAGCGCAATACCCGGATCGGATCGCCGTGGCCCATCTCGCTCCACAGCTGCTTCTCGAACACGTGGGGGTTGTTGGCGATGAGCACGTTGGCGCACCTGAGGATGCGACTGGTGGAGCGGTAGTTCTGCTCCAGCATCACCACCTTGAGCGAGGGGAAGTCGTCCTTGAGCTGCATCAGGTTTTCCGGTCGCGCGCCGCGCCAGGCGTAGATCGACTGGTCGTCGTCGCCCACCACGGTGAACTGGGCGCGCTCCTGCACCAGCATCTTCACCAGCAGGTACTGGCTGGTGTTGGTGTCCTGGTATTCGTCCACCAGCATGTAGCGGATGCGGTTGCGCCAGCGCTCCAGCACCTCGGGATGCTCCTGGAACAACTTGACCGGCATCAGGATGAGGTCGTCGAAGTCGACCGCGTTGTAGGCCTTGAGGGTGCGCTGGTAGTGCAGGTAGACCACCGCGGCGGTCTGCTCCTTGGGCGTGCGCGCCTTTTCCAGGGCCTCTTCCGGCAGGATGAGGTCGTTCTTCCAGTTGCCAATGTAGTTCTTGATCTCGTCCAGGCCGTCGTCGCCCTGGTATTCCTTCTGCATGATGTCGGTGAGCAGCGCCTTGATGTCGCCCTCGTCGAAGATCGAGAAGCCCGGCTTGTAGCCCAGGTGCACGTACTCGCGGCGGATGATGTTCAGCCCGAGGTTGTGGAAGGTCGAGACGGTCAGACCGCGGCCTTCGCCGGCTTTCAGCAGGCTGGCCACCCGCGCCTTCATCTCGCGCGCCGCCTTGTTGGTGAAGGTCACGGCGCAGATGTACTGGGCGCGGACGCCACACTGCTGCACCAGGTAGGCGATCTTGCGGGTGATGACGCTGGTCTTGCCGGAGCCGGCACCGGCCAGCACCAGCAGGGGACCGCTGATGTAGGCCACGGCTTCGGCCTGGCGGGGATTGAGCTTGGACATGGCGGACCGGGGTGACGACGCTGGGCAAGAATTCTACCAGCGCCAGTCCCCGCGGTCAGAGCCTGATTCAAAGTCTGCTGCGCGTCGGCCAACCTGCGTTGCAAAGGCCTTCGGAATGGTCATTTACACTATATAAACTCCGCTTCCTCAGGCCTTTTCGTGGGGCCGCCTAGGCCTTGTTTGGCTCTAGCTCGCGAGACTTTGAACAGGCCCTTAGGGCTTGGGCGGTGGCGCGACGAAGGTCAGCTGGCGCGGATAGCCGTACTTCTCGCCGGGCAGTACCGGGCTGTCGAGGAACACGCCCATGCTGCGGCCGAATTCGCTGACGTGGGTGACGGCATAGTCCTGGCCGTCGGCCAGACGGACGATGGCGCCCGGCTTGAATTCCTCGCGATTGCGCTCGGTGACCGGGATGGAAATGCCGGCGGCCTTGCGATAGATGCCCTTGAGCCAGTCCTGGTTGGTGAAGTCGTTGATCGGGGTGTTGAAGCGCCCCGGCAGGCGCTGCAGATGGCGCCCGGTACCGGGGGCGTCGTCCACCGCCAGGCGCCGGGGATAACCCACGGCCTCGGCATCCAGCGGCTGGCCCTCGACGAACACGGCCAGGTTGTCGCCGACTCGCTGGACCTCGGTGATGGCACGCCACTCGCCATCGCCCAGCTGGACCTGCCGCCCGCTGATGAAGCCCTCGACGTTGGCCGGGGTCGCCGGAATGGTCACGCCGGCCACCCGGCGCAGGACGCCACGATCCCAGTCTTCGTTGCTGAAGTCGTTGATGGAGCTGGAGAGGAGTGGCTGGGTGGCGGAAGTCTCGTGCGAGGGGCTGGCGGTCTGTGCTTGGGCCAGCGGCAGGCCGAGACAGCAGGCGCAGAACAGCAGGGCGGAGAGAGCCAGGCGAGTGGGCATAGAGGTCATCCTTAACGCAGGTTTCTTGTCGGTCCCATACCGGGAGTGGGCGATAGACCCCTGATGTCCTCCGGCGTTTGGCGAGCGTCGCGCAAAGCGGCAATTTTTTTCCCGCGCGGCGCCGAACGGCAAGGGCTGCGTTACCCTGGGGCTTTAACCGCGGGAGTCCAGCCATGAATTCAACCCTTGCCGCCGTCCCCCTGGCCAAGGCCTATCGCCTGCTCAACCACGGTCCCACGGTGCTGGTCAGCGCCGCCCACGCGGGCCGGCGCAACGTCATGGCCGCAGCCTGGGCCATGGCGGTGGATTTCGAGCCGGGCAAGGTGGCGGTGGTGCTCGACAAGCAGACCTGGACCCGCGAATTGCTGGAAGCCGAGGGCAGCTTCGTGCTCAGCGTGCCCTGCGCCGCCCAGGTGGATCTGGTGCAGACGGTAGGCAATACCAGCGGTCGCGCGCTGGACAAGTTCGCCGCCTACGGCATCGAGACGCTGGCGGGCGAACAGGTCAGCGCGCCGCTGATCGCCGGCTGCGTGGCCTGGCTGGAATGCCGTGTGCTGCCCGAGGTGCACAACCAGCAAGGCTACGACCTGTTTCTCGGTGAGGTGCTCGCCGCCCGGGCCGATACCCGGGTGTTTCGCGAAGGACGCTGGGATTTTCGTGGCCAGGACAGCCTGCGCACCCTGCACCATGTCGCCGGCGGTCACTTCCTGGTGATCGGCGACGGCATCCAGGGGCAGATGCTGACGCCGAAAGCCTGAGACCGCCGGCGCCCGTGCCTGGCGCCGGCGCGGCCCGGGTCAGACGCGGAAGCGCGCGACCATCTGCTGCAGATCGCCGCCCAGGCGGGCCAGTTCGTTGACCGACGCCGCGGCGTGGGCGTTGGCAGTGGCCGATTCCTCGGCCAGGCCGCTGACCTTGACCACGTTGCCGTTGATCTCCTCGGCAACCAGGCTCTGCTCTTCCACCGCGGTGGCGATCTGCTGATTGAGATTCTGGATCTCCGCCACCGCCTGGTAGATGACCTCCAGGGCGCGTTCGGCGTCCTGGGCCAGGGTCACGGTGCCCAGGGTGCGGTCGCGGCTGGCCTGCATCCGCGCACTGGCTTCGGTGGTGCCCTGTTGCAGGGTGGCGATGAGTTCGCCGATTTCCTGGGTGGACTCCTGGGTCCGTTGCGCCAGGGAGCGGACCTCGTCGGCCACCACGGCGAAGCCGCGGCCCTGTTCGCCGGCGCGGGCGGCTTCGATGGCGGCGTTGAGCGCCAGCAGGTTGGTCTGCTCGGCGATCGCCTTGATCACGTCGATGACGCTGCCGATGCGACCGCTGGCGGCGTCCAGGCGCTCCATGGCATCGCCCAGACCCTGCACCTCCTCGGCGGCCAGGGTGATTTCCTGGGCCGCGCGCTTGACCGTGCGACTGCCTTCGCGGGCCATGCCGTCGGCGTTCTGCGCGGCGCTGGAGGCGTTGGCGGTGTTTTGCGCGACATTGTGCACCGTGGCCGCCATCTCGTTCATGGCGGTGGCCACCTGATGCATCTCGTCGCGCTGCTGGGTGGCGCCGCGGCTGGTCTGGACGCCAAAGGCCGAGAGTTCGTCGGCCGCGCTGCTGAGTTGCCCCACGCCACTGGCGATGCCACCGACCAACTGACGCAGGTCATCGGCCATGGCCTGGGTGGTGCGTTGCAGTTCGCCCAGCTCGTCGCGGCGGCTCACCTCGCTGCGCTGGGTGAGATCGCCGGCGGCGACGCGCTTGAGCATGGCCATGGCGGTCGCCAGCGGCTGGGTGATCTGGCGGGTGATCAGCCAGGCGGCGGCGATGCCGATCAGCAGGGCGATCAGGCTGCTCAGCAGCAGCTTGAGCAGGGCGGCCTGGCGCTCGGCCGCGGCGGACTTCAGCTGGCCTTCGCCCAGCTGATCCAGCAACTGCACCAGCTTGTTGCCCTGCTCCTGCAGACTGGCAACGGCGGCCTGGGCCTGGCGATTCTGGGCGACGATGGATTCGAAAAAGGCGCGATAGCGGGTCACGTCCTGGGTGGCGCTGTAGAGGCGTGCGGCGGTATCGCCATCGATCTGCTTCTGGGCGCTGGCCAGGGTCTTGAGCAACTCGTCAATGACCTTGAGGGTCGCCTGGGATTTGCTGTCATCGGGAGTGCCGAGGAAGCGACGGATGGCCAGGCGCACACCGACCATCTGCGCCTTCATCTCGGCCAGGGCCTTGAGGTCGGCGGTGCTGTAGCTGCCACCTGGAGCAAAGACCAGTTCGAACAGCTGGTCGAGGGTCTCGGTAACGGTGTCGGAGACCCGGGTCAGTTCCTTCTGCGCCTCGGCGCTGGTCTGGTTGGCCTGCTGCAGGGCAGCGAAGCGCTCCTGGTAGGTCTTCATCTCCTGCTGGATGCTGCCCAGGATGGCGACGTTGGCCGGGTTGGTCAGCAGGGTGAGGCCCTGGCCGATGTCTTCCGTCACCCTGGCCAGAGTGGCCTGTTGCCGGGTGGCACTGGCCGCGCTGGGATCGAGCAGGTAGGCCTTTTCGTCGATCCTGACGTTGAGCACGTCGGCCTTGAGCTGACCGCTGTAGCGCGTCTTGGTGATGCGGTCGAGCAGGGTGTTGGCGGTGAGGTAACCGAACAGCGCCACCACCGTCACCATGACCAGCAGGGCACCGAAACCCAGCGCCAGCTTCTTGGAAATGCCGAGATTGCTCAGCCAGGAGGCTTTGGATACAGACATGGGAATTCCGGAAGAGAGAACGAAGACCCCCTTCATCGGCCGTCCCGATCGATACTTGAAAGCCGCACGTCAGGGCCGCCTGGTGGGCGGCCCTGCTGCCGACGGCCGGTTCCGTCCGCGGCGGTGCCGGCCGGACTCAGGCGGTTTCGCGGCTGTGCACGGGAACGGGCAACTCCAGCTCCAGCACCGAGATCAGCGCATTCTGCTGACGCTCGTTGAGCTGGCGAAAGCGCTGCAGCAGCAGTTGCTCGCTGGCATTGAGCAGCTCGTCGTCCGCTTCGACCTGCGGCTGCTCCAGCACCCCGTCCTGTACCAGGCTACGCTCCAGCCAGGCGACGATCTCGGTGTTCATGCTGTGCCGATGGGAGCGGGCCACGGCGGCGATGCGTTCACGCATCCCGTCGGGCAGGCGGACGACGAACTTTTCCGTGGGAATACCAGCGGGAGCGCGGTGGACGTAGGGCATGGAGGACCTCCAATACGAATGGACTGACGTCAAAGCGCCGACAACAGCAGTCGACCGGCGAAGAAAACCAGCACCAGGCCCATGGTTCGCTCGAACCAGTGGCCCAGGCGCAGAAAGGTCTGGCGAACGCGCGGACTGGAAAACAGCAGGCTGACCAGGGCGAACCAGCCGGCGTTGACCGCGCACATCCACAGGCCATAGAGGCCCTGGACGGTCAGCGGCGTACTGCCGCTGACCACGGTGGTGAAGATGGCCAGGAAGAACAGGGTGGCCTTGGGGTTGGTGGCGTTGGTCAGGAAGCCGGTGAGGAAGGCCTTGCCGGGCGACTGCCGCTGCAGGTCGGCCTGCTGCCACTGGCTGTCGTCCAGCGGCGCGGCGGTGGGCTTGCTGCGGATCAGGTTGAAGCCCAGCCAGAGGATGTAGGCGCCGCCGACGACCTTGGCGACCCCCAGCAGCCAGGGCGTGGCGTGCATCAGGGCGCCGATGCCGAGCAGGGTGTAGAGCACGTGGACCGAGATCCCGGCGCCGATGCCCAGGGCGGTGCACAGGCCGATCAGCCGCCCGTATCTCACGCTCTGCCGCACGGTCACGGCGAAATCCGGGCCGGGCGCGAGCACGGCGAGGAAGTGGATGGTCGCCAGGGCGAGGAATTCGCTCAGGTAGGGGGACATGTCAGCTCCAGTACGTGAGGGGTTCGGCCGCCCCGCGATAGCCCACGAAGCACGACAGCGACAGCCGTGGCTGGTCGTTGCCTGGCGTCACGGCGTGCATGCGGCGGGAATTGAAGAGAATCAGGTCGCCCGGTTCCGGGCGGATGGTCAGGCAGGGCGGACCGAGCCGGTCGGGCTCGATGCCGTAGCTGTCGCCGCGCAGGGCGTCGAAGTCCTCCGGCGCCAGCTCGCGTGACCAGAGCTGCAGTTCGCCGCCCCGGCTGGGCATGGTCAGGTAGACGTTGCAGGCCAGCTGGGTGACCAGGCTTTCGGCTTCCTCGCTGCCCGGCGCGTCCTTGGCGAAGATGTCGTGGTGGGCGAGAAAGCGCACCCCGGGCTTCACCACCCGCGACAGGCCGACGTACATCTTGCGACCCCAGAGGGTCTGCAGGCGGGCGCCGGCGGGCCAGACCTCGTCGAGGGTGCAGCGCACCAGGTCGATGGGATTGAGATAGGGGCGGCAGCGCCGGCGCAATTCTTCCAGGTTGCTGGCGACGCTGGCGAAATAGTCGTCCATCTGCGCGCGCTGGTGTTCCGCCTCGTAGAAGGCCATGCCGATGCGGCCGATGCTGGGGGCATTGGTGTAGGTGGCGAAGCCGTTGCCGAGGATCTGCTGGCCGAGGTCGTCGGCCAGCGGGCGCGGCACGAAGCGGCGCACCCGCACCGCCAGCAGGCGTTCTTCGGTGAGACGGAGCAGGCTCTCGGTGTCGAGAGCGTCGAGTTCGAGCAGCATGGCGCTTCCTTTCTGCGGGTGAGGTGAGCGGTTGATCAGGCGCCAGCCATGTCGTAGCTCACCAGCAGGCGTCCCTTCTTTTCCTTGACGCCCAGGGCGCTCAGGGCGCCGACCGCGCGCAGGGAGCGCACGTGGGTCCCGCCGCAGGCATAGCGCGCCACGTCCTCGCCAAAGCGCACCTGGCGCTGGCCACCGGCCTGCACCTCGACGTGCAGCGGCAGGTCTTCTTCCACCAGGGCGTCGAAGAAGCCCTGCCAGGATTCAACGTCCAAGGCTACGGTATCCTCGCCGGGGACGAATTCGATGCGGCCTTCGCCCGGCCAGTGATGGGCCTTGACCGGTATCCAGCCATGGATCTCGCCGATGTGGCCGAGCAGATGCCCGGCCGAATGCAGCCGCGAATGCAGCTGGCGCCGATCTTCGTCGACCCGGGCCAGCACGCGACCGGGCGCCAGGGGGCGGGTGGTGTGGTGCAGGATGCGGTCGCCGTCCTGGACCACCCGGGTCACCTCGGCGGTACCGATCCAGCCGGTGTCGCTGGGCTGCCCACCGCCCTGGGGATGGAAGGGCGTGGCCAGCAGTTCGACGATATAACCGTCCTCGGCGGCGCTACAGGCGTGGACCTCGACCTCGGCGATCAGGCTGTCGCTCAGAAAATACAGGCGCTCGGTCATACGTCTACTACCTAGAAAACGAGAAACATCCTCATTCTAAAGATCGCACGCAAGGGTGATAATCCACCCTCTCTCCAAAGGAATTTTGCGCTGTGAGCATAAATCTTCCCCTGCCGCTGCTCAGCGAGATGGCCATTTTCGTGCGGGTGGTGGAGAGCGGCAGCTTCTCTGCGGCGGCCCGTCAGCTCGGTCTGACCCCGTCTTCCACCAGTCGCAGCGTGGCACGCCTGGAGAAGGCCCTGGGCACACGCTTGCTCAATCGCAGTACGCGCAAGCTGCGGCTGTCGGAGGCGGGGGAGGAGGTCTTTCGGCGCTGCAGCGACATGGTCGGCGCCGCGCGGGCGGTGCTGGAGGTCAGTGGCCAGTTCAACCAGGCGCCGGCCGGCATCGTCCGGCTGTCGGTGCCCAAGGCGGTAGGCAGCACGGTGATCCATCCGCACATGGCCGATTTCCTGCGGCGCTACCCGGCGGTGGACGTGCAGTTGCTGCTGGAGGACCGCTATGTCGATCTGATCGACGAGAACGTCGACCTGGCCATCCGCATCACCGATCGGCCACCGCCCGGACTGGTGGGCCGCCAGTTGCTGACCATCGAGCACCTGCTCTGCGCCACGCCGCAGTACCTGGCCGCGCACGGTCAGCCCGCCCATCCCCGCGATCTGGCCGGGCACAGCTGCATCTACCTGGCGGAAGAGCCGGCCGATTCGCGCTGGAAATTCCGCCAGGGCGCCAAGGTGGTCCACGTCAACGTGCGCGGGCGCTATGCCGCCAACCACACCGGGGTGCGGCTGGACGCGGTGCTCAACCACATCGGCATCGGCAGCCTGCCACTGTTCACCGCCCAGGCGGCCCTGGCCCGCGGCGAGATCGTCCAGGTGCTGCCGGAGTGGTCCTTTCTGCCGCATTACCACGGCGGCGCCTGGCTGCTCTATCCGGCGACGCGCCACCTGCCACCCAAGCTCAAGGTGTTCATCGACTTTCTGGTCGAGCGCCTGGGCGACCAGGCGCTGCGTCCCGGCCAGGGTGCCGCCGCGCTGCCCGAGCAGCGCTTCCAGGAACTGACCATTGGCAGCTAGGCCACTGCCAATGCGTCTTTCGTGATGCTTTTCACAAGTCCTGTTACAACTGGCAGCATTAGGTGAAACGATTCACCTAACGTTTCTCTGCCTGCCGCATCACGCTTTTCTCTGGGCCATGCTCCCCCACGGCCCGCCTGCGCGGGTGGATCGGGTTGCCACCGCGATCCTTGCCCTGGCAAAACAAGAAAGGATTTCCCCCATGCTCGCTTCTTCACCCTCGCTCGCCGCACCCGTGGCGGCCACCCCGCGCAAGGGGCTGGTCGTGCTCATCGCCGTGATCGCCGCCCTCGGTGGCCTGCTGTTCGGCTACGACACCGGCATCATCGGCGTCGCCCTGCTCGGCCTCGGCCGCGAATTCGCCATGGACGACACCGTCAAGCAGCTGGTGACCGGCGCCATCATCTTTGGTGCTCTGTTCGGCTGCCTCGGTACCGGCCCGATCTCCGACCGCCTCGGCCGGCGCAAGACCATCATCGGCGTGGCCCTGGTGTTCGCCCTGGGCTCGGTGCTTTCGGCACTGTCGCCCAACGTCACCCTGCTGATCCTGTCGCGTTTCCTGCTCGGCCTGTCGGCCGGCAGCTCCACCCAGATCATTCCGGTGTACATCGCCGAGGTGGCGCCGCCGGAGCACCGCGGCAAGCTGGTGGTGCTGTTCCAGTTCATGGTGGTGTTCGGCATCACAGTGGCCTACTTCACCGGCTTCGCCCTGGACGAGCACTGGCGCTGGATGTTCGGCCTCGGCCTGGTGCCGGCGCTGATCCTGCTGGCCGGCATGACGGTGCTGCCGGAAAGCCCGCGCTGGCTGCTGGTCAAGGGCCGCGAGGCTGACGCCCTGGCGGTGCTGGAGCGGGTCCGCGGCGGCAAGGCCGCGGCCGAGGCCGAACTGGCCGAGATCAAGACCGTGAGCAACGCGCCGGAAGGCAACTGGAGTGACCTGTTCTCGCCGTGGGTCCGACCGGCCCTGCTGGTGGGCGCCGGCATCGCCATGTTCTCGCAGATCACCGGCAACAACGCGCTGATCTACTATGCGCCGACCATCCTCACCCAGGCCGGCTTCTCCGATCAGACCGCGGTGCTGGCCACCGGCTGCAGCACCATCCTGGTGGTGATCATGACCGTGGTCGGCAGCTTCCTGGTGGATCGCATCGGTCGCCGCCGCTATCTGCTGACGCTGATTCCCGGCTCCATCGTCGCCCTGGCGATCATGGGCTACCTGTTCCAGGGCGCCGGTCCCCAGACCGATGTCGAGCGCTGGACGGTGGTGGCCTGCCTGGCCGCCTACCTGATGCTCAACTGCGGCGGCTTCGGCGTCTGCATCTGGCTGATCAACGCCGAGGTCTATCCGCTGTTCGTGCGCGGCAAGGGCGCCAGCGTCGGTGCCTTCAGCCACTGGGGCTTCGACCTGCTGGTGACCCTCACCACCCTGAGCCTGGTGACCAAGCTGGGCGCCGCCCACACCTTCTGGCTCTATGCCGGGATTTCCCTGGTGGCGCTGCTGTTCATCTGGCGCCTGGTGCCGGAGACCAAGGGCAAGAGCCTGGAGCAGATCGAGCACGACCTGCGCGAGCGGCGCTTCTTTCCCTATCAGCGGAAGGGCTGAACGCGAGCTCCGGTGCCAGGGTCGCAACAGGAGCGGAGATAGAACTCCGCTCCTGTTCGCCTGTGCCGGAGTCCTGCCATGCGCCCCCTCACCCTCGACCTCGATCTGCTGGCTGCCGCCCTCGACAGCCGGGAGCGAGGCACCCACTTCCTCGACCTTGCCAGCGGCGCCCTGCGCCTGCTCGATCCGGACGACCTCAGTCTGGAAGAGCGCGAGGAACTGGAAGATCCCGAACGCTACCTGCCACTGCCGCGCCTGACCCAGGACGATCGCCTGGAACTGCGCGAAGCCTTTCTGCACCAGTTGCGCCACCCCCACGCCCAGCCGCTCTTGCGGGCCGCTCTGGAGAGCCGGCGGCCGATCCGGACCTTCGACTATGAACTGGACCTCTTCCCCTCGGTACGCGAGGCCTGGCAGGCCTTTGCCCTGAGTCGTCTCAAGGAGGAAGTGCTGGTGCTGCTGGACGAAGCCGGCCTGGAAGCCCTGCCGGCGGATGGGCGTATGCCGCTGCCGGACGATGTCCCCGAGGGCATCCGACGGCGGCTGGAGAAAGGGCGGGAGCGATAGGGCGCGCCACCCCGATGGTCAACTGAGCACCTTAGTTTGCCGAAGCGTCCGGGAGCATGCCGGCGTTACGCATGAGGTCCGGCAGTCCTTGTTCCTCGATGGCATAGACGCCGCGCTCAGCTTTCCAGATCAATGCCTTCTCCTGCAAGGCAGCCAATGCCTGCTGTACATTTTGCGCATAGGCGGCCTCTTGGGCCTGGGCCTCATTCATGCCGGCGAGCCGCAGCATGTCTGCATACTTGCCGAGGGTGGCCAGCTCGAAAGGCGCATAGTCCTTGCCCTGGACCGCCATCACCTTCAGTACGGCCGCTTGAATCGGTGTGAGGCTGCGAATCACGGCGAGCGCGCTCTCGGACATCTCTCGCACATGCTCGTCGACGGCGTCAGCGAAAGCGGCATTGCCCACTGCAGAATCAACGATCATCGAGTATTCGAGTACCTCACGGGCTGCTTGCATCGCCTCGGGGCGATAGCCCGCTTCGACGAATTTGCTCCAGACCACTTCTGGATCGAGGGCGAAATCGAGCCTGGACTGCGCGCAGAACCAGTCCACATAGCCTCTGTCGAGATGAGGAAAGTTTACCAGCGGCGCATTGAAGAAGGCTTGATCGCGGCTGTTTCTGAGCATCGCCAGCTTGTCCCGGCTGGAACCGGTGCAGATAAGTCTCAAACCATGATGGTGTGAGCCGTTCAATTCGTCGCGAGCCGCCTTGAGGGCGAAGAGCGTATTGCTGCCAGCCGTGGTGGTCACGGCATGCTGAGCTTCGTCGATAATGAGCGCTATCGGCTTGCCGAGACTATCCGACAGCGCGGCTAGCGCAGCGGCCAGGGTTATGCCCTTGGCTTTGCCGATGCTGCCGGTATCTATCTCGACCCCACCCACCTTGAGTTTCACCACACCACTTTGCTTGGTCAGCTTGGCGATCAGACCAAGATTGCGCTCGATGGACACCTGTACCGCCTGGTTGATTAACTCGGCCGGATCAGTCTGTCGATTCGACCAGAGATCGACGTAGATCACCTCAGCGCCCGCGAGTTGGAGGGCAGGCGCCAAGTCTTCACGCATGAAGGTGGTCTTGCCGGTTCGCCGGGGCGCTGCCAAAAACAGACCGGGATGCAGCGGGTCTGCCATGATCTTGGCGGCATAGGTAGTAGCCATGGCATGGCGGTGATAGAAGCGCTCAGGCATCGACAATTCCCTGTTTAAAGGCGATTAAAGTCGATTATAGATCTTTATAGACCTTTATAGATCGTCGCTCTGAAGTCTACTTAGTGCTGGTCATGCCCGTGCCGATAGAGCTTGAGCTCCACCATCAGGTCGTCGGTGAGGGTTTCCAGGTGGGCTTGCAGGGCTTCGAGTTCGAGGTCTGCCGGAAGCGCCAGCAGGGCGGTGGCGTGGAACAGCGCCTCGCTGCTCATGGGTGCCGGGCGGGTCTCGGTGGACAGGCGCTCGACGTTGACGCCCACCTGATGCAGCGCTCGGGTGATGTCGCGGACGATGCCGACGCGGTCGTTGCCCAGCAGGTCGAGCTGCACCAGCGGCGCACCCACCGCAGCCGGCTGGCCGGGTTCGCCGACCAGGATGCGCAGGCCGGGAATGGCCAGCTGCTGCAACGTCTCCACCAGGCCGTTGCGCAATTCCGGCTCCACTTCCACCGAGAGGATGCCGGCGAACTGGCCGGCCAGGTGGGCCATGCGGCTCTCCAGCCAGTTGCCGCCCTGGGCGGCCACGCAGTCGGCCAGGGCTTCCACCAGACCGGGGCGATCGGGGGCGATGACGGTCAGGACCAGGTGTTCCATGGCGGGCTCCAGGGCGGGCAGAAGGAGTCTCCAGTCTAGCCCGCCCGATCGCCGCCGGCCTACTGGATGTCTTCGGGTTTGACGATCACCCAGTGCTGGTCCGCGTTCACCGCCACGCCGGCCTTGGCCTGGCCCTCGGCGTTGCTCTTCATCATCGCCTCGATCTGGGTGCGGTACTTGGACTTGCGGTCGATCCACAGATGGATGCCGTTCTTGGCGGCGTCCACGCCCTGGAACAGCATGGGGCCGTCGCTGACCGGGGTGTCGCCGCCGACCAGGATGGGTTTCTTCCAGGGATCTATGTAGGTGAGGATGGCCGCGTACTTGCCGGCGAACCAGGTGGCCGGAGTCCAGAGATAGGGCGTGACCTGCAGCTTCAGGTTGGCCTGGGGATCGTACTTGCCTTCGGCGATCTGCTTGCGGGCGGTGGTCAGGGCGCCGGTGGCCGGGTCCTTGAGCAGGGTGGTGACGCCGATGACGTTTTCCGGTTTCACGCCATAGCCATAGCGCGGGTCGGCGGCCACCATGCGCACCAGCTCCTCGTGGGCGGCGCTGATCACATAGACCTCGATGCCGTTCTCCATCAGCTTGTGATAGAGCTCCTGCTGGCCGGTGAAGGGCTTGGGCGGGTTGATCTCCACCGTCTCGATCTTGTCGTCCTTGCCGTAGTAGGTGGCGGGGATCGGCTTGCCGTAGGCCATCAGCTCGTCGACGTAGCCCTTGAGCTGCTGCAGGGTGAAGCCGGAGAACACCTGGGCGACCCAGGGGTAGCAGACCAGGTCGTCGACCTCGCACAGCCGGTAGTAGTAGCTGTTGAGGCTCTCCTTGTGGCCACCGACGTCCTTGAAGGGGATCAGCTTGAGCGAGGGATCCAGGGTGTCGCGGGTCAGCACGCCCTTCATCTCCAGGAAGGGCAGCAGGGCCTCTTCCAGGTCGTAGCGATAGCTGGTGTTGTCCATGTCGAACACCGCATAGTTGCCCTTATTGGCATTGGCGGCGATCAGGGCGTCGAGCTGGCGGGCGGCATCGGCCGGCCAGTGGGTCAGCTCGGTGGCGGCAGCGGTGAGGCTGAGCAGACCGCCGGCCAGGCCGGCGAGAAGGCGGGGGAGGGTGGGCATCGGCGGGCTCCGGCACGGCGACCGCGGTATGCGGTCGTCTGGTCTAGACCATAGCAAAAGGTCATGACAGTTCGATGCGCGGAGCGACCTGGGTGGGCGCGAGAGCGGCAGGGCCTGCCGCTCTGCGACAGCCCTGTCAGGCGGTTACGGTCTTGAAGCGCGGCTGGGCGTTGCCCTTGAACAGGGTCAGGGTCGCGACCAGGCCGAGCACGGCGGCCAGGGTCAGCCACATGCCGGGGGCGGCCTTGTTGCCGGTCTCCTGGATCAGCCAAGTGCAGACCATCGGCGTGAAACCGCCGAAGGTCGCGGTGGCCAGGCTGTAGGCCAGGGAGAAGCCGGTGGTGCGCACATGGGCCGGCATCACCTCGGTCAGGGCCACCACCATGCCACCGTTGTAGGTGCCATAGAGGAAGGACAGCCACAGCTCGACCATCAGCAGGCGCGAGAAGCCCGGGGCATGGGTCAGCCAGATCATCGCCGGGTAGGCGGTGAGGATGGCCAGCACGGTGGCGAAGATCAGCAGCGGACGACGGCCGACGCGATCGCTCAGGGCGCCCATCACCGGCAGCCAGATGAAGTTGGAGATGCCCACGCAGGCCGTGACGATCAGGCTGTCCAGATCGGTCAGGTGCAGCTCGTGACGGCCGAAGGTCGGGGTGTAGGCAGTGATCAGGTAGAAGGAGGCGGTGGTCATGGAGACCATGGCCACGCCCGCCAGCACCACGCCGAAGTTCTGGCCGATGGAGGTCATGGTCTCGCCGAAGGTCGGCCGATGCTTGCGCGCCTCGAACTCGGGGCTTTCTTCCAGGGAACGACGGATGATGAACAGGAAGGGCACGATCAGGCAGCCGATCAGGAAGGGAATGCGCCAGCCCCACTCACCCATTTCGGCGGGCGACAGCCAATGGTTCAGCAGAGCGCCCAGCACGCCGGCGAAGACCACCGCGACCTGCTGACTGGCGGACTGCCAGGAAACGAAGAAACCCTTGCGCCCGGGGGTGGCGATTTCCGACAGGTAGACGGACACGCCGCCCAGTTCGACGCCGGCGGAGAAGCCCTGCAGCAGGCGGCCGAGCAGCACCAGCAGCGGCGCGGCGACGCCCAGGGTGGCGTAGCCCGGCACCACGGCGATCAGCAGGGTACCCAGGGCCATCAGCGCCAGGGTGACGATCAGGCCGTGGCGACGGCCGTGGCGATCGATGTAGGCGCCGAGGAAGATGGCTCCCAGGGGGCGCATCAGGAAGCCGGCGCCGAAGGTGGCCAGCGACAGCATCAGGGAGGCGAGTTCGTTGTCGCCGGGGAAGAACGTCTTGGCGATGGCCGTGGCATAGAAGCCATAGACCATGAAGTCGTACATTTCGAGGAAGTTTCCGCTGACGACGCGGAAGACGGATTTGGCTTTCGAGGTGGTGGCCATGACTGCTAGCTCGGATTGAGTTTGTTATAGGAGACAGCTCGCGCAGGGCGCCCAGACCTCTCGCGGGTGGGTCGCGCTATTTGTAACCTTATGTGTTGCAAAAGCGCGCTGGCAAGCTGAATCGGACCGGAACCCCCGAATTTCATGGGTTTGAAAGGTTATTGAAAGGTTCGCGACATTACGTCTGGAAATTATTGTCCAGTTGACACGTTGTCGCAGTTCAGGTGGCAAGCATTTGCCAGAACGCCGCCCCGACGCCTGCCAGACTTTCCCCGGCGATGAGGCCGGCCGCGGCGGCCAGGGCGAAGCGCTCGGCCAGGCCCGGCGCTCGCCAGCGCACCAGGGCGGTGAGCAGGGCGCCCAGGGTCATCATCAGCGCCACCGAGGCCGGCAGGATGAAGGCCAGCCCCAGGGCCGCCGAGCTGGGCAGCCAGTGCGCGCGGCGGTCGGGCAGCAGGGTCTCGGCCAAGCCCAGCAGCAAGCCGACCAGGGCGCCCAGGACGATACCCAGGCGCATGGCGCCATCGAGGGCACCCAGGCCCTGGGTCAGGGTCTCCGCGACCGCCTTCCACTGCGCCACCGCCGGTGCCGGCCAGGCGGCGCTGAGCAGCAGTGCCTGGGGATCGGGAATCAGCAGGCGGTAGGTGAGCACCCCGGTCACCGCGCCTAGGGCGATGCCCAGGCACTGGGCGACCACCTGCTTGGCCGGGGTGGCGCCGATGGCCTGGCCGACCTTGAAGTCGTTCATCAGGTCGGTGCTCTGACCCGCCGCGCCGCCGGCGGTGTTGGCACCCATGAGGTTGATGTTGACCTGCCCGGGAGCGGCCAGGCCGAAGGTCAGCTGCGACAGCTGACCGATGGCGCCGATGGGCGGGATGCCGGTGGCGCCGACCACCCGCGCGGCCATGGCGGCGAGAAACAGCGCCAGGGGCAGGGCCAGCAGCGCCAGCCAGGGATCGATGCCGAACAGCCGCACCTGGAGCACCACCACCAGCAGAGCCGCCACCAGCAGCAGCGCCAGCGGCCAGACGCGGGGCCGCCGCCAGCCCTGGCGACGGCGTTCGGCGCGGGGCAGGGTGATCAGCCGCACGGCCAGCGCAGCCAGGGTGGCGCTGACCATCAGGCTTACCCCGGGCCAGAGCAGCCATTGCACCAGAAAGGCGTATTGCGGACCGCTGGCGCCGGCCGGCAAGGCGGCGATACCGCTGGCCAGCAGCCAGGGCGCCACCGCGCCCCAGGCCAGCAGGGTGCCGAGCAGCAGCGACAGTCCGACCCTCAGGCCGATGATGCCGCCGAAGCCGAGCAGCAGCAGCGAGGGATCGAAGCTGAAGGTCAGGCGTTCCAGGGCCGGCGAGGGCGCGACCCGTGGCAGCGTCCAGGCGAAGCTGTCCACCAGCTTGACCGCCGCCGACAGCGCCAGGGCGCCCAGCAGCACCCGCAGGCGGCTCAGGGCTTCGGCACCGCTGGCATAGACCTGGCGCAGCGCTTCCAGGGTGGCCAGGCCCTCGGGGAATTTCAGGCTGGCATCGGCCAGCAGCAGGGGCCGCAGATACCAGGCCACCCAGATGCCGAGAAAGCTCACCGCGAACACCCAGCCCATCAGCGGCAGGGTTGGCAATTGCTGGCCGGTCAGCAGGGTGTAGGCCGGGATGGGCGCGACCAGACCGCCGGAGACGATGCTGGCCGCCGCCGAGGCCACGGTCTGGTTGATGTTGCTCTCGTGCAGCGTCCAGCCCGGTTGCTGCAGGCGGCGACCCAGGCGATGCCAGAGGCCGTAGCTCACCAGCAGGGCGATGATCGACATGTTGAACGACCAGCCGATCTTGAGGCCGGCATAGACATTGGCCGGGGTCAGCAGGATGCCCAGCAACGCCCCGGTGAGCAGCGCCCGGGGGCTGAGTTCGCGCTCCACGGGCAGCGGCAGGTCGATTGCGGCGGCGTTGGCAGTGGGCAAAAGGGCCTCCTCGGTCAGGCGATCATGGCGTGGTCAGGGGACCCCCGGGCTTGGCGGTTGGTTCGCGTCCTCAGGGGTGGCGCCCGGTCCAGGTCTGGCGCAGGGCCTCGATCAACTGGCGCAGGCCGGGTGGCGGCTGGCGCCGACTCGGGTAGTAGATGCACAGCGGCGCGCCGGGCGAGGTCCAGTCGGGCAGCACCTGCTCCAGGCGACCGTCGCGCAATTCGTCGGCCACTCGCCACTCCAGGCAATAGGCCAGGGCCAGGCCGTCGAGGGCGACCTGGATCGAGGTCTCGGTCTCGTTGACCGTGAGCGGGCCGGGCACGTCGATCGTCCGCGTGGTGGCGCCGCTGCCCAGCTCCCAGCGATAGAGGGCGCCGTTGCCCAGCCGCAGCCGCACGCAGCGATGCTCGGCAAGCTCCTCCGGCTGCTGCGGTCGGCCGTGACGGTCGAGGTAGGCGGGGGCGCCCACCACGATCCAGCGCAACTCGTCGGTGAGCGGCAGGGCGACCATGTCCTGGGGCACGGTGTCGCCATAGCGGATGCCGGCGTCGAGGCCGTCGGCGACGATGTCCACCGGCCGGTCTTCGACGCTGATGTCCAGTTGCAACTGCGGATAGGCCGCCAGCAGCCGGGGCAGGGTCGGGGTCAGCAGCAGCCGCGCCGCATCGCGCGGCACACTCAGGCGCAGGCGCCCGACGGGGGCGTCGCGGTGCTGGTCCAGCTCGCCCAGGGCCTCGCCGATGAGGGCGAAACCCTGTTCGAGCTTTTCCGCCAGCGCCGCGCCGGCCAGGGTCGGCACCACCGAGCGGCTGGTGCGATTGAGCAGCTTGACCCCCAGCCGGGTCTCCAGTTGGCGCAGGGCATGGCTCAGCGCCGAGGTGGTGACGCCCAGTTCGATGGCGGCCTGGCGAAAGCTGCGCCGCCGGACCAGGGCGACGAAGACATTGAGATCGGCCAGTTCGCCGCGATTCAGGGTAGGCATGCACAATCCTCGCGCGATAAGAGCCTGTTCAAAGTCTGCTGCGCGTCGGCCAAACAGCGTTGAAAATGCCCTGGAAGGCCAGCCCTGTCGGAATGCTCATTTACCATTCGTAAACTCGAACGCGAGTCCGATCCGCTTCCTCAGGCATTTTCGCCTTGTTTGTCTCTAGCTCGCGAGCCTTCGAACAGGCTCTAAGGGTCAAGCGTTCGTTGAGCCCTATTCAACGCCTTTTGAATTAGCCTCACAAGGTTGATCCTTTCGACTTGGCGTTCCCGCCTGGAGCTTTCCATGACTGAAACCCTACGCATCCCGGGTATCGATACCCCCGTTTCCCGCATCGCCCTCGGCACCTGGGCCATCGGTGGCTGGATGTGGGGCGGTACCGACGAAGCCCGCTCCATCGAGACCATCCGTGGCGCCGTGCAGGGCGGCATCAACCTAATCGACACCGCGCCGGTGTACGGCTTTGGCCGTTCCGAGGAAATCGTCGGCAAGGCCCTGGAGGGCATCCGTGACCAGGCGGTGATCGCCACCAAGGTGGCCCTGGAGTGGCCCAACGAAGAGGTGCGCCGCAATGCCAGCGCTGCGCGCATTCGCCAGGAGGTGGAAGACTCCCTGCGGCGTCTGCGTACCGATCGCATCGACCTCTATCAGGTGCACTGGCCCGATCCCCAGGTTCCCCACGAGGAAACCGCGCACGAACTGGAGCGTCTGCGGCAGGCGGGCAAGATCCTCGCCATCGGTGTGAGCAATTATTCGCCCGAGCAACTGGAGGCCTTCCGCCAGTTCGCCAACCCCTCCACGGTGCAGCCGCCCTACAACCTCTTCGAACGCGCCATCGAGGCCGACGTGCTGCCCTACGCCCAGCGCCATGGCCTGGTGGTGCTGGCCTATGGCGCGCTGTGCCGCGGCCTGCTGTCCGGGCGCATGAATGCCCAGACGCAATTCGATGGCGACGACCTGCGCCAGGGCGATCCCAAGTTCCAGGCCCCGCGCTTCGCCCAGTATCTGGCCGCGGTGGAGGCCCTGACCGCCTTTGCTCGCGAGCGCCATGGCAAGTCTATGCTGGCCCTGGCGGTGCGCTGGATCCTCGACCAGGGGCCGACCATCGCCCTCTGGGGCGCGCGCAAGCCTGAGCAACTGCAGGGCCTTGACGAAGCCTTCGGTTGGCAGCTGTCCGCCGAGGACCTGACCGCCATCGACGCCATCCTCGCCGAGCACGTCAAGGACCCGGTGGGTCCGGAGTTCATGGCGCCCCCCTTACGTTGATCTGCCGGGAGCGGGGCACCCTGGCCCCGCCTCGTTGCCCAATGTACTCAGCCACAAGAGGTGAGCATCATGGCCAAGCGCGACGATCTCGACCACAAGCCGGAAAACGCCGGCAAGGTCGGCGAGACCCACAAGGAACTCAATCAGGGCGGTGAAGAACAGCGCCCGCAGAACGACAAGCGCCCCGAGCAGCCCAAGGAAAACCCGGATCCGGGTTACTGACAGGGGCACAAAAAGCAAAGGCGCCCGGGTGCAGACCCGGGCGCCTTTGCTGTCTATGGCCGGGGTCATCGGATGACCCCGGCAGTCTTGCCGGTCAGAAGCTGCGTGGTGGGGTGGCCATGCCGCTCTCATCACCTACCGCTCCAGGGGTGCTGCCTGTGGCCGCGGTACGGCCGACATTCATGCCCGCGGTCGCCTGGGTGGCCCCGAGAGTGCTGCCGGTGCCTGCCCTTGGCGAGCCCGCCATGGACTCGACCCCGGCGTCGGAATCATTGCCTAGGTTGCTGGACGAAACCCCTGCACCGCCTTGCTGGCGCCTGTCAGGACTGGCCTGGCGCGCTTCCTTCGCCACGTCCTGTCCCGCCGCCTTGACCTGCTCGTAGCCACTGCTGGCCGCCTGCTTGGCCTTGGTGGTGAGCTTGTCGCTGTGCTTGCCCAGGGCGCGATCCTCGGTCTCAGTACGCGGCAGCGAGGCCCCCAGCAGGGCGCCAAGGGCGATGCCCAGCGCACCGACCACCAGTGGCTGTTCGCGTAGCAGGGTCTCGAAGGTACCCTTGAGCTGTTGCGCCTGGTCGGCCAGGGCGTCCTTGGCGTGAGCCGCGCTATCGCTCAGCCGCTCCCCGGTCTCGGACGCCTTGACCGATACGCTCTCGCCCAGCCCGGTGACCTTGTCGCGCACGTCGTGACTGCCACGGTTCAGGGAATCACGGGTATGGCCTGCGCTGTCGGCGACCGAGTCCAGCGCACCGGACAACCTGTCCTTGAGCGGGGTGCCCGTGGTGGCTGGCGCCGGCGTGCGATTCTGCCCCAGCGCCAGCCACAGCAGACCCACCGAGGTCAGTACGGCCGGCACCGGATTGGCCTTGAGGGTGTTGCCCAGGTTATGGGCGAATTCACCGCCATGGCCCTTGGTGTAGGACAGCGCCTGGTCGAACAGCTGGCCTGGGGACAGGCGGCTTTCCAACGCGCCCACCAGGTCCTCGATGTGCCCGCGCTTCTGGTCGATTTCGCGCTCGAGTTCCTCGGGATTCTTTCTTGATTCCTGATCGATCTGGTCGGTGATGCTCATTGTGCGGCCCTCCGTACGGCGTCCTTGTCCTTCTGCAGGCTGTTGACGGTGCGATCAGGGGTGAAGTGGGACGGCTCGAACTGCTTCTTGCCCGACTGCAGCATGATGAAACCGATCACCATGACCACGGCGCCCACCAGCAGGGCAGCGGCCCAGGGCGTGAGGTACTGGGAGAGAAAGTAGACGATGCCCATGAGCAGCACGATGAAGCCGGCCAGCAGCACGATGGCGCCGGCCGCGACCCCGGCCACACCGGCCTTGGTGGTGCGCAGCGACTCGCCCAGCTCGGCCTTGGCCAGTGCCAGTTCCTTGGTGAACAGCGCCGGTACCTCGTGGACCAGCTGCTTGACCAGGCCGACGACCGAGGTATCGCCTTCGGTGGAACGCGGAGTGGGATTCTCGTTGATCATGGCTGCTTGTCTCCGCTCAGGGTGGGACGATCCAGGTGGCTGGATGAGGTGCCGCTGTTCAGGCTGCTACCGGTACGCGCCGGATTGATCGCCGCACTGCCAAGGGGGTCGCCGCTGCCGGTGGTGGTCGGCGCATGGAGGTCGGGACCCTTGGGAATGTTGTTGGTGTGGATGACATCGGCACCGGCCGCTGGCTCCACCAGTTCGTTTTCTGCGGCGACCGCGGGCGTGGTCAGCGAGGGCACCTCGTCCGGCCCGCTGACGCGCGAACTGCTGCCGGTGTCCCGCTGGCTGGAGGCCTTGAGAAAACGCGACAGGCCGAAGCCGATGGCGATGCTGCTGGTCAGGAACAGTGCCGGATTGTCGCGCGCCAGGGTTCCGGCCTGGTGCAGCAACTGCTCGGCGCTCTTGCCACGCAGATCCTCGGCCAGGCCGGTCAGGCTCTGCGCCATGTCGCTGACATAGTGCGCCAGGCCCAGGGTGTCCTTGTCTTCAAGTTCGTCAGCGGCCGCCTGGGCGCTTTGTGCAAGGGCACCGAGCTGGTCGGCAGCGGTGTCCCGATAGTGTTCGTACTGGGCAGCACCTTCCTGTTTGGCATCCTGCACCGTGTCTCGGGCGACCTCTTTGAGGTCGTGCAGATGGGCCTCTGCCGTAGCACCGTCCTTGGTCTGCGAGGGTTGTCCCTGAGCGGGATTGAGGGGCGTCGTCATGCGCGGGTACCTGTGTGCAGAACCTTGTCGTGGCCGGCAGAGAGTTCTCGGCGACCGTTCGTGTGCCTTGCCTTTTAGGTGACCGGGCGCAATGAGCAGCAGTTCTCACGCGGCGTCGGTTTGGCGGCAAAGTAGACAAACGGTTTTACCTACAGGAGTAGCTACAAGCGCAGCGGCCGCGGCAGGAGAAGGCCTCTGGGGCGGGCAATGAAACGCAGTCGCAACAGGGGCAACCATTCGTCATGCCCAGGGTGGCGATATGCAAATTCGATGAACGATTTTTCGTCTGCTGCGGTCGATTTCTGCAGACGTTGATGTTCGCGCCAACCAGGCGAACCCCTTTTTCTCTTCACGTCCTGACAGGAGATCTCTCATGGCCGTTGCCAATGCCAAGCAAGAACTCAAGACCGTTTCCAGCGTCAAGCAGAAGGCCCATCAGGGCGAAGACGCCACCCTGCAGAACCAGCAGGCCGTAGGTGAAGCCCTGGCCGTGCTGCTGTCCGATGTCTTCGCGCTGTACATCAAGACCAAGAACTACCACTGGCACATGAAGGGCTCGCACTTCCGCGACTACCACCTGCTGCTGGACGAGCAGGCTACCCAGCTGTACGGCATCACCGACCTGATCGCCGAGCGCGCTCGCAAGATCGGCCAGCCCACCGTGCGCTCCCTGGAGCAGATGGTGCAACTCAAGCGCCTGGCCAGCAGCGATGCCACCGATCTGTCGGCGGACCAGATGCTGACCGAGCTGCACGACGACAACCAGTCGCTGGCCGCCTACATGCGTACCACCCACACCCTGACCGACGACGCCAATGACGTCTCCACCACCAGCCTGCTGGAAGAGTGGATCGACCAGGCCGAAGAACGCGCCTGGTTCCTGGGTCAGACCGTCGGCAAATAAGCCGCGGCAGCTACCTGAAAGCCCGTCTCCGGACGGGCTTTTTCATGGGCGCTCGCCAGGGGTTTGGGATTCGACTGGTACTGCCGCGGGGTACAGCCGAACTCCCGGCGAAACACCGCGTGCAGGTACTGCGCCGAGGTGAAACCGCAACGCCGGGCGACCTCGGCCAGACTCGGGGCCTCTTCCTGCAGCGCCACGGCCGCAGCGGCCAGCTTGAAGCCGAGAATCTCGTCGTGGACGCTGCGTCCCAGTTCGCGGCGAAAGGACGTCTCCAGGGCCGAGCGGGAGATGCCAACATAGCTGGCCACCTGCTCGGTCTTGATGCCCTGGCAGGCGTACTGGCGGATGAAGTGCAGGGCGCGCATCACCTGGGGATGCCGCACCGGCTGGTGGCGACTGGAGGCCTGGACGTTGATGCCCTCCGGCGGGATCAGCACCCTTGGCGCCCCCAGTTCGACGCCGTGCAGGCGCTGGTGCAGGAGTCGCGCCGCTTCCCGGCCGATGGCCTCGGTCCCCTGGATCACCGAGGTCAGGGGCACGCGGGTCAGGGTGCGCGCCAGCGGATCGTTGTCGATGCCCACCAGCGCCACCTGTTCCGGCACCGGGATGCCGGCCGTGAAACAGGCCTGCAGGAGTTGCCGCGCCCGGGCGTCGGTGACGGCGAGGATGCCCACCGGCTTGGGCAGGGCTTCCAGCCAAGCGATCAGCTGTTCCACCGCCGTATCCCACAGCGGGGCGCTGGTCTCCAGGCCCCGATAGATCTCCACCGGCAGGCCGTCGCGGCGGAGCAGGGCGGCAAAGGCTGCCTCGCGCTCGCCGGCCCAGCGATTGGTGTCGGCGGCGGGCAGGCTGAAGCAGGCGAAGCGGGTCAGCCCGGATTCGATCAGGTGGTCATAGGCCAGGCGCACCAGGGCGGCATTGTCGGTGGCCACGTAGGGGATGCCGGGCGGGTAGTCGGTCGGGGCCGCGTAGGAGCCGCCGACGGCCACCACCGGCAGCGCGCTGTGGGCCAGGGCGGCGCTCACCGCCGGGTCGTCGAAGTCGGCGATGATGCCGTCGCCCTGCCAGCGCTCGATGCCCTTGAGCCGGCAGAGGAAGTCCTCTTCGAGGAACAGATCCCAGCGCGCCCGGGTGCCGCTCAGGTAGTTGCCGATGCCGGTGAGGATGCCTCTGTCGTAGATCTTGCTGCCGTTGAACAGCAGGGCGACGCGGTGGACGGGCGGCTGGCTGGGCATGGCGGGGTTCCGGCAGGAGGCGCGGGCGGGGCTCCAGACTACGACCGGCGAGCCCACCTCTCAAGCGGCAAAATCGCACCTGGCTCTGGTGATTTTCACAATAGGCAGCCCGGGTGGCGGCGCTACCATCGACGCAAACCGGTACGCCGTATCGGGTGCGACAGATAAGAACAAGGACAACGCCATGGCTTATTTCCCCAATGTCGAGAAAGTCCGCTACGCCGGGCCCGACAGCGATTCTCCGCTTGCCTTCCGCCACTACGAAGCCGACCGCCTGGTCATGGGCAAGCCCATGCGCGAGCACCTGCGCATGGCGGTCTGCTACTGGCACACCTTTGTCTGGCCGGGTAGCGATGTCTTCGGTCAGGGCACCTTCCAGCGGCCCTGGCAGGCAGCAGGTTCGCCCCTGGAGCAGGCCCGCGCCAAGGCCACCGCCGCCTTCGAATTCTTCAGCAAGCTGGGCGTGGACTACTACTGCTTCCACGACACCGACGTCGCCCCCGAAGGCGCCAATTTCACCGAGTACCGCGAGAACTTCGCCCGCCTGGTGGACGATTTGGAGCGCCACCAGAGCGAGTCCGGCCTCAAGCTGCTGTGGGGCACCGCCAACTGCTTCAGCCACCCGCGCTATGCCGCCGGCGCCGCCAGCAACCCCGATCCGGAAGTCTTCGCCTGCGCCGCCACCCAGGTCTGCACGGCGATGAACGCCACCCACCGCCTGGGCGGCGAGAACTATGTGCTGTGGGGCGGCCGCGAAGGCTACGAGACCCTGCTCAACACCGACCTTAAGCGCGAGCGCGAGCAACTCGGCCGCTTCATGCGCATGGTGGTGGAGCACAAGCACCGCATCGGCTTCCAGGGCGATCTGCTGATCGAGCCCAAGCCCCAGGAGCCCACCAAGCACCAGTACGACTATGACGTGGCCACCGTCTTCGGCTTCCTGCAGCAGTTCGGGCTGGAGAAGGAGATCAAGGTCAACATCGAGGCCAACCACGCGACCCTCGCCGGGCACAGCTTCCAGCACGAGATCGCCAGCGCCGTGGCCCTCGGCGTGTTCGGCAGCATCGACGCCAACCGCGGCGATCCGCAGAACGGCTGGGACACCGACCAGTTCCCCAACAGCGTCGAGGAAATGACCCTGGCGATCTACGAGATCCTCAAGGGCGGCGGCTTCACCCGCGGCGGCTTCAACTTCGACGCCAAGGTGCGGCGCCAGAGCCTGGACGACGTCGACCTGTTCCATGGCCACGTGGCGGCCATGGACACCCTGGCGCTGTCGCTGGAGCGCGCCGCGGCGCTCCTGCAGGACGATCCCCTGGGCAAGTTCAAGGCCGAGCGTTATGCCGGCTGGGATCAGACCCTCGGTCAGCGCATCCTCGGTGGCCAGCTGAGCCTGGAACAACTGGCCGAGCACACCTTCAGCCAGGGCCTCGCGCCCCAGCCGGTGAGCGGTCGCCAGGAGCTGCTCGAAGGCGTGGTCAACCGTTACCTGTACCGCTAGCGATCGCGAGCGGGTCGGCAGAAAAGCCTGCCTGACCCGCTTGTGCAAGTGCGCTGAATCGTTACACTCAAATCCGTTCTCTCGCTCCACAACAACAATAACCAAGGACGCCACCATGAATTTCAAGACGACCCTGCTCGCTGGTCTGCTCGCGCTGTGCACCACCGGTTTCGCCCAGGCCGACGCCCAGCATCCCAAGATCGGTTTCTCCATCGACGACCTGCGCCTGGAGCGCTGGGCCCGTGACCGCGACTACTTTGTCGCCGCCGCCGAGCAACTCGGCGCCAAGGTCTATGTGCAATCCGCCGACGCCAACGAGCAGCGCCAGCTGTCGCAGATCGAGAACCTGATCTCCCGCGGCGTGGATGCCATCGTCATCGTGCCGTTCAACGCCACGGTGCTGAACAACGTGGTGGCCGAGGCCAAGAAGGCCGGGGTCAAGGTGATCTCCTATGATCGTCTGATCCTCAACGCCGACATCGACGCCTACATCTCCTTCGATAACGAGAAGGTCGGCGAGATGCAGGCCGGTGGCGTGCTCAAGGCCCAGCCCAAGGGCAACTTCTTCCTGCTCGGCGGCGCGCCCACCGACAACAACGCCAAGATCCTCCGCCAGGGCCAGATGAAGGTCCTGCAGCCGGCCATCGACAAGGGCGACGTCAAGATCGTCGGCCAGCAGTGGGTCAAGGAGTGGAACCCGACCGAGGCCCTGGCCATCGTCGAGAACGCCCTGACCGCCAACGACAACAAGATCGACGGCATCGTCGCCTCCAACGACGCCACCGCCGGCGGTGCCATCCAGGCCCTGGCCGCGCAGAAGCTGGCCGGCAAGGTCGCCGTGTCCGGTCAGGACGCCGACCTCGCCGCCATCAAGCGGGTGATCGCCGGGACCCAGACCATGACCGTCTACAAGCCGCTCAAGCTGATCGCCTCCGAGGCGGCCAAGCTGTCGGTGCAACTGGTGCGCAACGAGAAGCCGGCCTTCAACTCCAGCTACGACAACGGCACCAAGAAGGTCGACACCCTGCTGCTCACCCCCACCGAGCTGACCAAGGCCAACGTCGACCTGCTGGTCAAGGACGGCTTCTACACCCAGGCCCAGATCGACGGCAAATAACCACTGGCCACCGGCTGGCCGTCTGACGCCTGGCGTCGGACGGCCCCTGGGCAAGGAGCGGCCATGGCCGACTATCTGCTGGAAATGCACGGCATCGCCAAGAGCTTTGGCGGGGTGCGGGCGCTGGACGGCATCGATCTCAAGGTGCGTCCGGGCGAATGCGTAGGGCTGTGCGGCGAGAACGGCGCCGGCAAGTCCACCCTGATGAAGGTCCTGTCGGCGGTCTATCCCCACGGCACCTGGGAAGGCGAGATCCGCTGGGACGGGCGTCCGCTGGAAGCCCAGTCCATCGCCGAATCCGAGGCGGCCGGCATCGTCATCATCCACCAGGAACTGACCCTGGTACCCGATCTGTCCGTGGCCGAGAACATCTTCATGGGCCACGAGCCGCGTCGCTTCGGCGGGCGGCTGGACTACCCGACCATGCTGCAGCGCTCGGCCGAGCTGATGCGCCGGCTCAAGGTGCCGGACATGAACGTGGCCCTGCCGGTGTCCCAGTACGGCGGCGGTCTGCAGCAACTGGTGGAGATCGCCAAGGCGCTGAACAAGAACGCCCGGCTGTTGATCCTCGACGAGCCGACCTCGGCGCTCACCACCTCCGAGATCGCCGTGCTGCTGGACATCATCCGCGACCTCAAGGCCCAGGGCGTGGCCTGCGTCTACATCTCGCACAAGCTCGACGAGGTGGCGGCCATCTGCGACACCATCACGGTGATCCGCGACGGCAAGCACATCGCCACCACGCCCATGGCCGAGATGGACATCGACCGCATCATCACCCAGATGGTCGGCCGCGCCATGACCAACCTCTATCCACAGATCCCCCACCAGATCGGCGAGGTGATCTTCGAGGCGCGTCACTTCACCTGCCTGGACGTCGACAATCCCCAGCGCAAGCGCGTCGACGACGTCTCCTTCGCCGTGCGCGCCGGCGAGATCCTCGGCATCGCCGGGCTGGTGGGCGCCGGGCGCACCGAACTGGTCTCGGCCATCTTCGGTGCCTACGACGGCCGTTACGAAGGCGAGGTCTGGCTCAATGGCCAGCGCATCGATACCCGCACCCCGCTGAAATCCATCCGCGCCGGCCTCTGCCTGGTACCGGAGGATCGCAAGCGCCAGGGCATCATTCCCGACCTGGGCGTGGGCTCGAACATCACCCTCACGGTGCTGGACAGATTCGCCCACCTGAGTCGCATCGACAGCGAGGCGGAACTGTCCTGCATCGACACCGAGATCGCCCGGCTACAGCTAAAGACCAGCAGCCCCTTCCTGCCCATCACCGGCCTCTCCGGCGGCAACCAGCAGAAGGCGGTGCTCGCCAAGATGCTGCTGGCGCGGCCCAAGGTGCTGATCCTCGACGAGCCCACCCGCGGCGTCGACGTCGGCGCCAAGTTCGAGATCTACCGGCTGATCGGCCTGCTCGCGGCGGAGGGCGTGGCCATCGTCATGGTCTCCTCGGAGTTGGCCGAGGTGCTCGGCGTCTCCGACCGGGTACTGGTGCTCGGCGAAGGCCGGCTGCGCGGCGATTTCCCCAATGAGAATCTGACCCAGGAGCGGGTACTGGCCGCGGCCCTGGGTACCACCGAACGGGCGGTCGCCCAAGCCCGGGAGCACTTCTGATGCACGCCGTGAAACAGCTGTTCACCCGTTACAAGATGCTCGCCCTGCTGATCGCCGTGGCCCTGATCTGGCTGTTCTTCAGCTGGCAGACCGAAGGCGGCTTCGTTACCCCGCGCAACCTCTCCAACCTGCTGCGGCAGATGTCCATCACCGGCATCCTCGCCTGCGGCATGGTGCTGGTGATCATCGCCGGCGAGATCGACCTGTCGGTGGGCTCGCAACTCGGCCTGCTCGGCGGGGTGGCGGCGATACTCGACGTCACCTACCACGTGCCCCTGCCGATCACCCTGCTGGCGGTGGCCGCCGGCGGTCTGCTGATCGGCCTGATCAACGGCTACCTGAGCGCCTATCGGGGGATACCGTCGTTCATCGTCGGCCTCGGCGGCATGCTGGCCTTTCGCGGGGTGCTGCTCGGTCTCACCGGCGGCGTCACCGTCGCCCCGGTGTCGCCGGAACTGGTCTACCTCGGCCAGGGCTATCTGCCGCCGGTGGTGGGCAGCGTCCTGGGCGTGCTGCTGTTCGCGGTGGCCGTGGTGCTGACCTGGCGCCAGCGCAGCAAGCGCAAGACCCTCGGCCTCGCCCTCGCGCCGCTGTGGCGCGACGTGCTGCGGGTGGTGGTGATCGGCGTGGTGCTGGTGGCCTTCATCCAGACCCTCAACCGCTATGACGGCATCCCGGTGCCGGTGCTGATCCTGCTGGTGCTGCTCGGGGTGTTCAGCTACATCACCAGCCAGACGGTATTTGGCCGGCGCATCTATGCGGTGGGCAGCAACCTGGAAGCCACGCGGCTGTCGGGCATCAACGTCCAGGCGATCAAGCTCGGCATCTTCGGCCTGATGGGCGTGATGTGCGCCCTGGCCGGTCTGGTCAACACCGCCCGCCTGGCTGCCGGCTCGCCCTCGGCCGGTACCATGGGCGAACTGGACGCCATCGCCGCCTGCTTCATCGGCGGCACCTCCATGCGCGGCGGCTCGGGCACCGTCTACGGCGCCCTGCTCGGCGCCCTGGTGATCGCCAGTCTGGACAATGGTATGTCCATGCTCGATGTGGACAGCTACTGGCAGATGATCGTCAAGGGCAGCATCCTGGTCCTGGCGGTCTGGGTCGACGTCAGCACCCGCACCAGCCGGCGCTGAGCGGCATGGCCAGGGGTGGATGAGGCTGCGCCGTCATCCACCCTACGGCAGTGCTACCCCTTCACTCCAGGTGACCCCCTCTCCCTCAGGGAGAGGGCCGGGGTGAGGGCACGCAGCCAACACTCACGCTTTCCGGCAAGCTCCGTCCGTAGCGTGGAAAACCGCGAAGCCTTTTCCACTGGCTGGCTCGGGATCTGCGGTGGATGAGGCTGCGCCGTCATCCACCCTACGGTAGAGCTACCTCTCACGCCGTAGCGCCCCCTCTCCCTCAGGGAGAGGGCTGGGGTGAGGGTATGCAGCCGACACTCACGCTCTCCGGCAAGCTCCGTCCGTAGCGTGGAAAACCGCAAAGCCTTTTCCACTGGCTGGCTCTCGGGATCTGCGGTGGATGAGGCTGCGCCGTCATCCACCCTACGGTAGAGCTACCTCTCACGCCGTAGCGCCCCCTCCCCCTCAGGGAGAGGGCTGGGGTGAGGGCGACTCAGCCAACGCTCAATCCCCCCGGCCAACTCCTCTCAGCTCTCGAACCGCTGCACCCGCGGACCACGCTGGCGCAGGTCGGCGAGGCTTGCCGGGCTCAGGGTGCCGAGCGCCCGGTCGAGATCGCGCTGCAGATCCTTGATCACCGTGGCCAGGGTGGCCGTGCATTCCAGGCTGCACAGGGGAATCGCCTTGGTGACCGTGACCGCGCGGGCCGTGTCGGTGACGGTGAACAGCAGGGTGCGATCGGCGCGCCGCGGGACGGCCAGGCAGGAGTGCGGACTGAAGGCGGTGATCAACATGTCGATGGCGTCTTGCATGGGCCGTTCATCCTTGGCGTGACCGGGGAAGCGTCCGCGTCAGACGCCCCCAGGCGCTGAAAGGTTCATTCCAGAGCGCTGGCGTGGGTAGGAAGCTTTCCTGCGCGCAGGATCGCTCGGCGGCGGAACGCCTGCCGGCTGTCCTTCGGCCGCGACCGGCAGTCCCCACCGGGAGGGTTCCATGCGCAGCCCGGCCCGGCTGCTGTGGACACGCGGGACGCCGCGCCATCCATCCCGCGCCTTTGACGCCCGCGCCGGGCTGCGGCAGAGTGCGCGCCCTTTTGGTGGTGCGGAGTCGGCGATGAATGCGGTGGTGGTGGCGGTAGGACTCATGCTGATGCTGAGTCTGGCCCGGGTGCATGTGGTGGTGGCGATGATCGCCGGGGCGGTGGCCGGTGGTCTGGTCGGCGGCCTGGGCCTGGAAGGCACCCTGCTGGCCTTCAACGCCGGCCTGGGCAATGGCGCCAAGGTGGCGCTCTCCTATGCGCTGCTGGGCGCCTTCGCCGTGGCCATCAGCCAGTCCGGGCTGGCGCACATGCTGGCCGATCGCGCCCTGGCGCTGATGGAGCGGCAGGCCAGCCAGGGCGGACGTTCGCTGCGCTGGGCGCTGCTCGGTCTGCTGCTGGCGGTATCCATCGCCTCGCAGAACATCCTGCCCATCCACATCGCCTTCATCCCGCTGCTGGTGCCGCCGCTGCTCTATGTGCTGACGCGCCTGGAGCTGGATCGCCGGCGGCTGTCCTGCGTCATGACCTTCGGCCTGATCGCCCCCTACATGTTCCTGCCGGTGGGCTTCGGCAGCCTCTATCTGCACGACATCCTGCTGGCCAGCGTGGCCCGCGCCGGCGTCGACGTCAGCGGCGTGGACCCCAGTCGCGCCATGCTGCTGCCGGCCCTGGGCATGGTGGTCGGCCTGCTGCTGGCGGTTTTCGTCAGCTATCGCCGGCCGCGACAGTACGACCTCAACCTGGTGGCGCGCACCGAGCGGGCCGACCGCCCCTACAACGGCCGCACCCTGCTGGTGGCGCTGGTCGCCGTGATCGCCGCCTTTGGCGTGCAGCTCTGGCTGGACTCCATGATCCTCGGTGCCCTGGTCGGCTTCGTGGTCTTCACCGCCACCGGCGTGGTGCGCTGGCGCGAGGCGGACGACCTGTTCAGCGAGGGCGCGAAGATGATGGCGGTGATCGGCTTCATCATGCTCACCGCCGGCGGCTTCGCCGAGGTGCTGACCGCCACCGGCCAGATCAAGGACCTGGCCGCCACCGCTGCCGGCCTGATCGGTGACAACCGCGCCCTGGGCGCGCTGCTGCTCCTGCTGCTGGGCATGCTGGTGACCCTGGGCATCGGCTCGTCCTTTTCCAGCGTGCCCATCCTCGCCGCCATCCTGGGGCCGCTGTGCCTGCACCTGGGCTTTTCGCCGCTGGCCATCGTCTGCCTGATCGGCACCGCCGGCGCCCTGGGCGACTCGGGTTCGCCAGCCTCGGATTCCACCCTGGGCCCCACCTCGGGTCTCAATGTGGACGGCCAGCACAGCCATATCTGGGACACCGTGGTGCCGTCCTTCCTGCATTTCAGCCTGCCGATGCTGCTGTTCGGCTGGGCGGCGGTGCTGCTGCTGTAACCGGCGATTGCCGGCCGGGCGCAAAGCCCCGGCTGGGCGGGTCCAAGGCCTACAGCCCAGGAGCCGCCCCATGTCCAGCCCTACCTTCAGTGTCGAACCCCTCACCGCCGCCGACCTGCCGGCCACCACCGAAGTGGTGCGCCTGGCGTTCGCCACCTGGATGGGCGCCGCCGAGCCGGGCGAATTCTGGAATGACCGCGACTATGTGCGCAGTCGCTTCGCCGCGCCCCACACCGCTTGGTTCAAGGCCCTCGACGGCGAGCGCCTGGTCGGCGCCGTCTGCGTCACCCGCTGGGGGCGCCACGGCATCCTCGGCCCGCTGGCGGTGCACCCGGACTACTGGGACGCCAAGGTGGCCAAGGCGCTGATGGGCGCCGCGGTCGAGCAGCTCGACGCCTGGCAGCTGGTGCATGCCGGACTCTTCACCTTTCCCGACAGTCCGCGGCACCTGGGGCTCTACCAGGGCTTCGGCTTCTGGCCGCGTACCCTGACCGCGGTGATGGCGCGTCCGTTGCAAACACAGGCGGCGCCGCCGGCGCTGCGCTTTTCCCTGGCGGCCGAGCCCGACCGGCTGCTGGCGTCCTGCGCCGAACTGGGCCGGGCCAATGCGCCAGGGCTGGACGTCTCCGCCGAGATGGCCGCGGTACGTGAACAGCAACTCGGCGAGAGTCTGCTGCTGCAGGACGCGCAGGGCCGGGCGGAGGGCTTCGCCGTCTGCCATTTCGGGCCCCACAGCGAGGCGGGCACCGGGGTCTGCTATGTGAAGTGCGCGGCGGTCCTGCCCGGTACGGGGGCCGAGGCGCGCTTCGCCCGGCTGATCGCCGCCTGCGATGGCCTGGCCCGGGACCATGGCCAGCAGCGCCTGCTGGCCGGCGTCAACACCGCCCGCCTGGGGGCCTACCGCTGGCTGCTGGCGGAAGGGTTTCGCAGCGAGATCCTGGGCATCACCCTGCACCGGGGCGAAGCCCATTACGATCATCCCGAGGTCTGGCTGCTGGACGACTGGCGCTAGCCGACCGGCAGAGCAGCGACAGGGAAAAAAGGCTCTGGAACGGGCTAAAGAGCGAAGCGGCGAGGCCGATACAGGGACTCGGATCGCGCGCAGCGCTTGCCGCGGCTGCTCCCTCTAAGGATTCGATCATGGCCTTGCTCAAGCACTACTCGATCATGCGCGCGCTGGATATCCTGGCCGCGGCGACGGAGACCGTCACCCCCTGGCCGAGAGCGGCAGCTTCCAGGGCGATCCTGCCCTGGCACGCCTGACCAAGGGGCTGCAGGCGCTGCTGGTACAGCAGCGGGAATTGCAGCAGCAGGTGCAGACGCTGAGTCAGGACAATGCCACCCTGACGGCGCGCATGGCCGAAAGCGAGACGCTGGCCAGGCGCCTGGGGACCCGCTTCGAGCTGGTCAGCCAGGGTTCCAGCGAAGGCCTCTGGGACATGGAGGTGGTGGCCGGCGATCCGGTCAATCCGCGCAACGCCTTCTGGTGGTCTGATCAGTTCCGCGCCATGCTCGGCTTTCGCGATGAACGCGATTTTCCCAGCGAACTCGGCAGCTGGGCCAAGCGCCTGCATCCGGAAGACAGCGCCTGGGTGCTGGACGCCTTCGCCGCCCACATGAAGGATCGCAGCGGTCAGACCCCCTTCGATGTCCAGTATCGCATCGCCCTGAAGTCCGGCGAATACCGCTGGATGCGCGCCACCGGCGCCACCCTGCGTGACGAGCGCGGCGTACCGCTGCGGGTGGCTGGCTCCCTGCGCGACATCCATGACCAGCGCCTGCGCGATCAGGAACTGGACGTCACCCTGACCCGTTTCGAGTTGGCGCGGGAGATGCTCAACGACGGCCTCTGGGACATGGAGGTGATCGCCGGCGATCCGCTCAATCCCAGGAATCCCTTCTGGTGGTCGCCGCAATTTCGCCACCTGCTCGGTTACGAGACCGTCCAGGAGTTTCCCGATGTGCTGGACAGCTGGGCCTCGCGCCTCTACCCGGACGATCGCGAGCGGGTACTGGAGGCCTTCGGTGCGCACATCAATGACCGCAGCGGCCGCACCGGCTTCGACATCACCTATCGCCTGGTGCTGAAGAACAACGAGGTGCGCTGGTTCCGCGCCCGTGGTCAGACCCGGCGCACCGCCGATGGCACGCCGTTGCGGGTGGTGGGCGCGCTGGCCGATGTCCATGCCCTGCACGAGCAGGAATCCTTGCGCGGTAACCAGGAAGACCAGCACCGCACCCTGGAAGAGAACCTGCAGAAGGTGACCGAGATCGTCGGCTCCATCCAGGGCATCGCTGCCCAGACCAACCTGCTGGCGCTCAATGCCGCCATCGAGGCCGCCCGCGCCGGTGAAGCCGGCCGTGGCTTCGCCGTGGTGGCGGACGAGGTACGCAAGCTGGCCACGCGAACCTCGGAGGCCACCCAGCGGGCGGCCGACATGATCCGCAAGTAAGGGCGCCTGGCTTCAGGCGTCGCCCGCGGTCGCCTTCTTTCGCGACCGGCTGCGCGGCTTGGGTGCCGGCGGGGCGACGCTGCTCTGGATGCCGCCGACCTGAGTCAGGTTGTCGTCGGGCTGGTCTTCCAGTTCGCGGTTGGCCTGAAACCAGTGCTCGAAATCCTGGCCATGGGGACGACCTTCGCGTTCCCAGATTTCATAGGCGCGCTGGCGGATGCGTTCTTCCAGTGTCATACCGGTAACTCTAAAGGGGCAGGGGAGAACGGCCGGCAGCTCCGGCGCTCTTCCTGACTAGGCCCGAGGCGACCGCGAAAAGTTTCTCCGGCGCTCCGGTCAGCCAGGCCTCGTTACCGCTTGCAGGGCTCTGGCACGCCGCTTCAGCGGCCAGGACCGTTCGTCGGTGTCCGGCTAGCCGTGCCAGGCGCGGCGATAGGCGCCCGGTGCCACCCCGTAGGCCTGCTTGAACTGGCGAGTGAGATGACTCTGGTCGGCGAAGCCCAGTTGCAGGGCCACGTCCAGGGGCGCCCAACCGGCCCGCAGCAGGCCCTGGGCGCGGGTCAGGCGCTGCTGCTTGAGCCAGGCGTGGGGCGGCAGGCCCGTCGCCCGGCGGAACACCCGCAGGAAATGAAAGGGCGACAGCCCCACGGCCTGGGCCAGCTCTTCGAGGCTGGGCGGTTGCTGCAACCGCTGGCCGAGCAATTCGCGGGCGCGCTGCACCGCCAGAGGTTCTCGACCCGGCTGCGGGATAGTGCCCAGGCAGGCGTGGCGGCCGAACAGCAACAGCAGCGCCTCACGCCAGGCGGTCTGCTGCTCCAGCGCCTCGGCGCCATGGTCGGCCAACCGATGCAGCTGGCTGAAGGCCGCACTCACCTGGGGATCGTGCAGCACGCTGGTGGCGAAGGCCGGGGTGGCGTCCAGCGGGCATCCCAGTTCGGCGAAGACCGGCATCAGCTGCGCCAGCGTCGGATAGAAGCCGCGGTACTGCCAGCCTTCCTCGACCGCTGTCGCACCGGTGTGCAACTCGTCCGGGTTGATCAGCACCATGCTGCCGGCCGCGGCCAGGTGCTCGGCACCGCGGTGGCTAAAGCGCTGGGCGCCGCGCTCGATCACGGTGAGCACATAGCCTTCGTGCACATGGGGGGCGAAGCGCTGGCGGCGATAGCGGGCGTGCAGCAGCTCGACGCCGCCCAGCCCGCGGGCCGACCAGAGGCGGGCGTTTTCCTGTTGTCCGTTCATGGCTCTCTCGTGGCACCGATCGGTTCCATCCTGGCGCTAGAGGAGCCAGCGTAGCAGGTAGAACACGCCCATGCTGAGGATCACCGTGGTCAGCACCCGCCGCGTCCAGAGCATCAGCCCCACCGCGGTCAGGGCCGCCAGCAGGTAAGGGTCGACCAGGGTCGCGGCCAGCGTCCTTTCGCCGGAGAACAGGATGGGGCCGCAGATGGCGGTGAGCATCCCGGGCACGGCGAATTCCAGGAAGGTGCGCAGATTGCGTCCCAGGCGCAGCGGCAGGCGCGGTTCGAGAAAGAGATAGCGATTGCAGAAGACCAGGACGGCCATGCCGAGCACGGTGGCAAGGATCATTGCAGGCGCTCCCGCAGGCGGCGCACCCCGAAGCCCGCGCTCATCCCCGCCAGGCCGCCCAGCACCAGGGCGCCCTGCCATTGCAGGTGATGCAGCCACACCGACACCAGCAGCGCGGTGAGCACGCAGGCCACGGTGGCCAGGTCGCGTACCAGGGGCACCACCAGGGCGATGAAGGTGGCGGCGATGGAAAAGTCCAGGCCCAGGGCGCCCAGATTGGGCAGCACCCGCCCCAGCAGCAGCCCGGCCAGGGTGAAGAGATTCCACAGCAGATAGAAACTCAGACCCATGCCCAGGGCGCGCCAGCGGTCGAAGCCGGCCGGTTGCTCGGCATGGTTCAGGGCGAAGAATTCGTCGGTGAGCAGAAAGCCGAAACCCAGCCGCCAGGGCAGCGGCTGGGGCGCCAGGACGCGTCTCATGTGCAGGCCATAGAGCAGGTGCTGGGAGGTCAGCAGCAAAGTGGTCAGCAGGATGGCGGCGAGGCCCGCGCCGGCCTTGAGCATGCCCAGGGCCACCAGTTGCGCCGCCCCGGCGAACACCAGCAGGGAAAAGGCCTGGCCTTCCAGCACGCTGAGGCCGGTCTCGATGGCCAGGGCGCCGACCAGGATGCCCCAGGGCGCGCAGGCCAGCGACAGCGGCATGATCTGCCAGGCGCCCTGGAGGAAGGCGCGGCGGCGGGAAGCGGTCATCGGCAGGGCTCCGGAAGGCAGGGGATGCCCAGGGTGCCGCACCGCGTCGCCGCCGTCTTGAACGTTCTTGCGCTGTGGCGCCCTCAGCCTTCCAGCAGGGCGAACAGCTCCAGGTACTGCCGGGTCAGCTTGTGGCCTGGGTCCAGGTGGATCAGCGGACGATGCTGCTGGTGGGATTCGCGCATCTTCACCGACGACATCAGCGGCGCCGCCAGTACCGGCAGATCACGCGCCTGGAGTTCCTCGATCAGCTGGCGCGGGGTGCTGGCCTGGGCGTGGTACTGGTTGATGATGATGCCCTCGACCACGAGCTTCTCGTTGTAGTCCTCGCGGATCTCCTCCAGCTCTTCGATCAGGTCGTACAGCGCCTGCTGGGCGAAGACATCGCAGTCGAAGGGGATCAGGCAGCGGTCGGCGGCGATCAGCGCCGAGATGCTGTAGAAGTTCAGCGCCGGCGGGGTATCCAGGTAGATGCGGTCATAGTCTTCGCCAAGCTTGTCGAGGTACTTGGCGAGCTTCTGGATCTTGTACTTGGCTTCGAGCTTGAACTGCAGCTCGCTCAGCTCGCCGGAGGCGGCGATCAGATCCAGATTCGGCCAGGCGGTGGCATGGATGTTGGCCTGGGCCTTCTTGCCGCCGCTCAGGGTCTGCTTGAAGAAGTCGGCGATGCCGTGGGGCAGGTCGTCGCCCACCTGGCCGGTGAGGTACTGGCTGGAGTTGGCCTGGGGATCGAGATCCACCAGCAGGGTGCGATAGCCTTCGTGGGCGCTGATGGCCGCCAGGTTGCAGGCGATGCTGGACTTGCCGACACCGCCCTTCTTGTTGAAGACCACGCGGCGCAGGGCATGACCAGAGGGAGAGCTGTGTGCGTTCATTGAGTCGTCCCGACAGAGAGAAGAGGCCAGAGGTGCAAAGGTGTGGCGGTGGCGTTTCGCTTATACCGAAAGGCCAGGCGCAGACGATGACGAATTTATGGCCGTTGCATGACATTCATATGACGAGCCTAGCGCAGCGGTGGAACCTTGGCGTCTGCCCGGCCTTCGAACTCGGCAAGCTCCCGTCGAGAATCCGCCATGAATACCCGCCGACTCCCTGCCTTGCTGCTGCTCGCCTGCGCCCCTCTGACCCAGGCCGCCAATGATACCCAGTCGCCGGTACCGGTGCCGGGTACCCCCGCCCAGACCGATACCCGAGTGCTCGAAGCCGGCGCCGACGTGCTGCAGCGCAAGCCGCCCATCGCCGCCCTCAACACCTATCTGGACGGCTTCCATTTCTACAACGGCCACCCCGCTAGCCAGATGGAAGCTCACCACTATTGCAGCGTCCTGGGCGAAGAGATGTTCCAGTGCGTGATCTACGACGGCAATGTCGCCGATGCCAAGCTGATGGGCGTCGAGTACATCATCAGCGAGCGGCTGTTCAAGACCCTGCCCGCGGCCGAGCAGGCGCTCTGGCACAGCCATGTGCACGAGGTGAAGTCGGGTCAGCTGGTCGCGCCCGGCGTGCCCCAGGTGGCCGAGCACCGGCTGATGGACAAGCTGGTGCATACCTACGGCAAGACCTGGCACACCTGGCATACCGATCAGGACCTGCAGCTGCCGCTGGGCGTGCCCCAGCTGATGATGGGCTTCACCGCCGATGGCCAGCTCGATCCCAAGCTGCTCGCCGAGCGTGACCGCCGCCTGGGCGTCTCCTCCACCGAGACCAAGGCCGCCCGCGCCGATCTGCCCACGCCCACGGTCGTCCCCGGCGCCGATGCCTGGCAGCAGGGCAGGGTCATCCAGCTGCAGGACCCCACCGGCCAGCTGCACAAGCACGCCGGCGAGCACACCGAGAAGGGCATCAACGCCAGTTCGAACAAGCCCTGAGGCCCGCCATCAGGGCGCGCCCGCTAGACGCTCGGGCCCACGCGCCGCCGTCCCACAGGCGTGGCAGAAATGTGCGAAGGCGCTCTTGCGGGTCTGGCAGGCGCCGCAGTGGTCGTGCAGGCCGATGCCGCAATGGGGGCAGAAGTCGATCCCCGGGTCCTTGAGGTCCACCGGTCGCTCGCAACCCGGGCAGACGCCCTTGGCAAGGCGCGCCAGGGCGGTGTCGTAGTGCAGCTCTTCACGCCTCACGGTGTCTGGCTGGGCTTCCTTGAGCGCCAGACGGGCACGATAGTCCTGCAGGGCACGGATGGCGTAGCGCCCGCCCAGGACGGTCAGCAGGATGCCCACCAGATAGCGCACATAGCCGCCATAGCTGGGTAGATAGGGCACCAGCTCGACGAAGAAGGCGAACAGCGCGAAGAAGATGAAGCCCCAGACGAAGGGCCACCAGGTGCTCTTGCGTTGCCGGACGAACAGCCAGGCCGCCACCGCCAGCAGGGGCAGGGTCAACGCCAGGCGATAGAGAAAGACCCGCAGCTCGGCCTGCTGGCGCGCCTCCAGCCAGGCCGACTGCGCCGACTCACCGAAGGTGGCCAGGCTGCGCTGCGCATTGTCGGCGCGCTGCTCGGCATCCAGCAGCGCCTGCTGCTGGCGTTCCACCTCCTGCTCCGCCACCCGCTCGCCGGCCTTGAGTTCGTCCAGGGCGCGGCTGCGGGCGATCAGTTCGGCATCCTGTTCGGGGCGCTGGGTGGTCTGGCGGGTCGCCAGCCAGTTGTCGAAGGTCTCGCGATTGGCCTGGTAGCTGCTCGCGGCCGCGGTCTGCCGCAATTGCGCCTGTTCCAGGGCGTCGCTGGCCTGACGGCTGGCCAGCTGGGCCTGGCGCTGGTCTTCCCGGGCCGCGGCGGTGGCGGCGGGGTCCATGAAGTCTTCCAGACGCTGCTGCTGCTCCACCTGGGGCAGATCGCCGACCAGGGTGCCGCCCAGGCCGATGAGAAAGCCGGCGAATACCAGCGCCAGCAGCCAGAGGCCGCGGTTGAACCATTTTTCCGAGAGTCGCAGCGATTTGCCCATGGGTCCATCCTGGTCGAAAGAAGGCTCAGCTTAGCCGCTCCCGCGGCGCTCCGTTCAGGCCAGCTTGATCGCCACCACCCCGGCGACGATGGCCAGGCCGGCGCAGATGCGGCCCAGTGGCAGGCTTTCATGCAGCCAGAAGACCCCGATCAGCAGGGCGAACAGCACGCTGGTCTCGCGCAGTGCCGAGACCAGGCCGATGGGCGCCTGGGTGGTGGCGACGATCACCAGGCTGTAGGCCAGCATCGACATGACCCCGCCTGCCAGCCCGGCGCGCCAGTGCGGACCGAGCCCGGCGAAGGCCGCGGCGCCGCGGCTCAGCCGCAGGACCAGCGCCGCCACCACGCCGTTGACCGCGAACAGCCAGAGGGCATAGGCCACGGCATTGCCGCTGGCGCGGGCGCCGAGGGCATCGGCCAGGGTATAGGCGGCGATGAAGCTGCCGGTGGTGAAGGCGCAGACCAGCAGCGCCAGGCTGGGTGGCGTGCCGCGCCGAGCGCCGAGTAGCGCCATCAGGGCGAGCCCGGTCACCAGCAGGCCGAGGCCGAGCAGGGCGGGTGGCGAGAGCCGTTCGCCGAGGGCGAGAAAGGCCACCAGACTGACCAGCAACGGCGCGCTGCCGCGGGAGAGGGGATAGACCTGGCCTAGATCGCCATAGCGATAGGCCCGGGCGAGAAAAGCGTTGTAGCCGATGTGCAGCAGGGCGGAGAGGGCGATCCAGGGCCAGGCCGCGGCAGGCGGCAGGGCGACGAAGGGCAGCGCCAGCAGGGCGGCAAGACCGGCGCCGATCTGGATCAGACTGGCGGTGAGAAAGCGATCGAGGCCGATCTTGAGCAGGGCGTTCCAGCCGGCGTGCAACAGGGCGGCGAGCAGTACCAGGGCGAACAGGGGCGTGGTCACGAGGCCTCCGGCCAGGCGGGTCCATCAGTCTAGCCCAGGGCGCCTTCCAGGAGGCCGCCCATGGCGCCGGAACCCTGGACGTTCCACACTGGCAGCCGTGTTTCGCTGCCGCGCCAGGATGGCTGCCATGAATCCCTCTGCTTCTCTTCCGCCCGTGACACCACGGCATGGCGCGGTCGGCCTGGCGCTGGTCGCCGGCCTGTCGCTGCTGGCCGGCATGACCGATGCCATCGGCTTTCTCGCCACCGGCGATTTCGTTTCCTTCATGAGCGGCAATACCACCCGTCTCGCTGCCGATGTGGCGGCAGGCCGCTGGGCCGCCGCGGGGCACCTGGCGCTGGCCATCGGCACCTTCGTGCTGGGCAATGCCGGCGGTGTGCTGCTGCAGCGGCTGACCCGCCAGCGCGCCTGCCTGTTGCTCGGCCTGCTGGCCCTGCTGCTTGGGCTGGCGGCCAGCCTGTCCCTGGGCCACCTGGCGCTGCTGACCGGGGTGTTCGCCATGGGCATGGTCAATGCGGTGGTGGAGCAGGTCTATGGCCAGCCCATCGGCCTCACCTATGTCACCGGCGCCCTGTCGCGTTTCGGACGCGGCCTGGGTCACTGGCTGCTGGGCGAACGCCGCCGCGGCTGGCGCATCCAGCTGGTGCCCTGGCTGGGCATGCTGCTCGGCGGGGTGCTGGGCGCTGCGCTGGAGGCGGGACTGGGCCTGGCGGCCTGGTACGCCAGCGCGGCCCTGGCCGCCATCCTGGCGGTGATCTTTCGCCTGATCCCGCGAGCCTGGCAACTGGGTTATCTGGCCTCATGAACGCAGCGACCCAGACCCTGGGCGTCCGCCCCCGCGATCCCGAACTTGGTCAGGCCAAGGTCCGTTTGGCCTTCATCCTGCCGGCCTCGGCCTACATCATCGGCGCCTGGGCCTGGGGGCTGTTCGACACGTCCATCCTGCTGGCCAACCTGCTGTGCTACGCCCTGTTCGCCGTGGCGGCCGTCGGCCTGTTCCTCGAGATCCGCCGGCGGCCGGGAGTGAAGCCCTGGCGGCGCCTGCTGGCCATGAGCCTGGACTTCAGCGCCATCACCTTTTCCTCCATCACCAGCGGCGAGGCCCTGCTGCCACTGTTCGGCGTGCTGCTCTGGGTCACGGTGGGCAACGGCCTGCGCTATGGGCGCGGCTACCTGCTGCTGGCCACCGGGCTGTCGCTGACCGCCCTGACCGCCATCATCGCCGGGATGCCCTTCCTGCAGCGCTATCCCACGGTGGCCCTGATGATGCTGGTGACCGCGCTGCTGGTGCCCGGCTACGTGTATTTTCTGCTGACCCGCATCCAGGATTCGCTGCACGAGACCCAGGCGGCCAACCTGGCCAAGGCGCGCTTCCTGGCCCAGGCCAGCCACGACCTGCGCCAGCCGATCCACTCCATCGGCCTGTTCACCGCCTGCTTGCGCGATGGCCAGCTGAGCGCCGATCAGGAGCGGCTGGTCGACAACATCGACCGCTCGCTGCTCGGCGTCGAGCAGCTGTTCCGTTCGCTGCTGGACATCTACACCCTCGATCAGAAGCAGGTCAGTCCGCGGCGCACGGTGGTCGATCTGGATACCCTGTTCGGCGACCTGGTGCGGCAGAACGCCGAGGCGGCGCGCTGGGCCGGGGTGGAGATTCGCTGGCGTGCCTGTGGCCTGCAGGTCTACAGCGACCCGGCGCTGCTGCTCACCTCGCTGCAGAATCTGCTGTCCAACGCCCTCAAGTACGCGCCCGGCAAGCCCTTGCTGCTGGCGGTGCGCCGCCGCCAGGGCCAGCTCGCCCTGGTGGTCTACGACCAGGGGCCGGGCATCGCCGCCGAGCACCTGCCGCACCTGTGCGAGGAATTCTATCGGGTGCGGGAAACGCGCGATCGCGACATCGAGGGCGTCGGCCTGGGGTTGTCCATCGTGCAACGCATCGCCACCCTGCTCGAGTTGCGGCTGACCATCCGTTCGCACCCCGGCTGCGGTACCGCGGTCGCGCTCCAGGGCCTGCCGCTGGCCACCCTGCCGCTGGAGGTGCGCCCACGGCCGGTGAGCGGCCCCCAGCACCTGCTCGCCGGCTGGCGGATCCTGCTCATCGAAGACGACGCCAACGTGCTGCTGGCCACCGCGACCCTGCTGCGCAGCTGGGGCTGCGAGGTCACCACTGCCACCAGCATCCCCTCCGGCGCCGTGAGTTGCGACCTGGTGATCACCGATTTCGATCTGGATCGCAGCGCCTCGGGTGCCGATTGCATCGCCTATCTCAATCGGCTGCAGGGTCGGCGCATCCCGGCCATCGTGGTGACCGGCCATGACATTCCCCAGGTCCAGCAGGCGCTGGGCGACGCCGAGATCCCGGTGCTGGCCAAGCCGGTGCGACCGGCGGAATTGCGCGCCCTGCTGCTGGCCTTTCGTGTCGCGGCTAGCTGAGTGAGCGCTGGGAGCCAAGGCCGGCCTTGGCGCCGAAGGCGGCCGCCGCTGCGCGGCTGCTGACGCCCAGGGTACGCAGCAGGGCGGAGACATGGATGCGCACGGTAAAGGGCGAGATGGCCAGGATCCGGGCGATCTCCTTGTTGCTCAGGCCCTGGGTGATCAGGCCGAGCACCTCCAGTTGCCGCGGCGTCAGCGCCTGCACCCGGTTATCGGGCGTCAGGTTGACCGGGGCCAGGCTCGGCATGGCATAGCGCACCACAGGTTGTCCGGCGAGGCAGTCGGCGATCGCCTCGGCCATGGCAGCCGGCGGTAGCGCCTTGCCGATGAAGCCGTCCACACCGGCTGCCAGGATATGTTCGATCACCGTGGCGTCTTCCAGCATCGAGACCACGATCAGGGTGCTGCGCTTGAATTCCTGGCGCAGGGCGCGCAGCGAAAAGCTCAGGTCCTGGCCAGGATAGAGCAGGTCCAGCAGCAGCCCGCTGGGCGGCTCACCCTGGCGCGCCAGTTCCAGGACCTGTTGCAGGCTGTCGGCCTGATCCACCCGCGCCTGTGGCTGCAGCTGGCGCAGAATGCGCACCAGGCCTTCACGAAACAGCGGATGGTCGTCGGCGACGATGAAACGTTGCATCTCTGGCTATCCTGGGGCCCGGAACACCGGTCGCAACGCCGGGGTGGCCCAAAGCCTTTAGTCTAGCGCAGCGGTCAGAAGTGGACCACTTGGTAAAACGCTTGGGCCGCCGCGGCGCTCAGCCGTTTTGCGCCAGGCCGCGCGGCGCGGCCAGCGGCTCCGGCGCAGCCTCCGCAGCGCCCGCGCCCAGCTGCCGCCGCATCAGCCACTCGAAGGCACCGGTCAGCAGCAGCGCCGCACAGGCCAGTCCGAATGCCAGACCCCACCAGACGCCATGGGGGCCGATACCCAGCTGGACGCCCAGCAGCCAGGCACCGCTGGCGCCGATCAGGCAGTAGCAGAGCAATCCGCCGTAGAAGCCCAGGCGTGCCTGGCGAATACCCCGCAGCGCACCCTGGGCGATGCTCTGGGTACCGTCGAAGATGACGAACACCGCCGCGATCAGCACCAGCTGGCGTGCCAGCTCCGCCACCGGGCTCTGCGCATCCGCCAGGAACAGCCTCACCAGCCAGCCGGGAAAGCTCCAGAACAGCAGGGCGATGCCCAGCATCACCAGGGCGCCGCCGCCGATGGCCAGTCGCCCCACCAGCAGGGCCTCGCGCGGCCGCCCGGCGCCCTGGTGCTGGCCGATGCGGATGCTGGTGGCATAGGAGAGTCCGGCGGGCAACATGAACACCAGGTACACCAGCTGATTGGCGATCTGATGGGCCGCCAGCGCCGTGGCGCCCAGGGCGCCCATGCACAGCGCCGCCGACAGGAACAGGCAGGCCTCCACCGCATAGGTGCCACTGATCGCCAGGCCCTGGCCGAGGGTGTCGGCGAGGGCACGGCGATCCGGACGGCGCAGATAGCGACCCAGAGGATAGGCGGCATAGGCCGGATGGCGGGCGATATACAACGCCAGGCCCAGAGCCGCGCCATTCATCACCACCGCAGTCACCGCGCCGATGCCCGGCAGCCCGGGTTGCGGCAGGCCGCCCCAGCCGTGCAGCAGCGCCAGGTTGAACAGGGCATTGAGCAGCGCCGCGCCGAGCACGATGGTCAGCACCGGTCCGGGGCGGTCCAGAGCACTGGTGAAGCCGCGCAGGGTCATGAACAGCAGATGGCCGGGCAGGGCGAAGGCCAGGCAGCGCAGGAAGACGCCGGCCGCCTGACGACTCTCTTCGGGCTGGCCGGCCAGGGCCAGCAGGGGTTCGATATGCCACAGCAGGGTACCGGCCAGCAGCGCCAGCACCCCGGCGATCCAGATCCCGGCCGCAGTGACCGCCGCCACCCCTTCGGTATCCCCCGCACCCCGGCGCAGTGCCGCCAGATTGGCCACCGCGGTGATCACGCCCACGCAGATCACCGAGACGAAGGAGTAGACCGCCGCTCCCAGGCCGCCACCGGCCAGGGCTGCCGGGCCCAGGCGGCCCATCATCAGGGTGTCGGTGAAGACCATGGCCACATAGGCCAGCTGCGCACCGATCAGGGGCAGGGCGAGACGCAACAGCGCGAGCAGTTCGAGACGCGGCAGAGACATGGGTGGATCTCGCTGAGCAGGTGGCCGACGTTTGACAAGAACTCATTGTTGGATGCGGGCGCGCCGCCCACAATCGGAAAATAACCATGCCATCCATGAGTCTGAGTCATGCCCGAGCACCCCTCGCGTCTGCCGCCGCTGTATGCCCTGCGCGCCTTCGAGGCCGCCGCTCGCCACGGCTCCTTCACCCGCGCGGCCCAGGAGCTGTCGCTGACCCAGAGTGCGGTCAGTCGCCATGTGCGGACGCTGGAAGAGACCTTTGGCTGCCGCCTGTTCGAGCGCGCCGGGCGTCAGCTGGCGCTGACCGAGCCCGGCAAGCTGCTCTTGCCGGGGCTGAGCGAGGGCTTCGAGGCGCTGGCGCGGGCCTGTGGCAATCTTGCCGTGGCCGAGGGCACCCTGAGACTCAAGGCGCCCACCACCCTGTCGCTGCGCTGGCTGCTGGCGCGGCTGGCGCGCTTTCGCCAGCTCAGTCCGCAACTGGATATCCAGCTCACCAGCGTCTGGATGGCCAGCGACCGGGTCGACTTCGTCCATGAGCCCTTCGATTGCGCGGTACTGCTCGGCGACGGCCGCTTCCCGGTGGACTGGGAGGTGGTGCCGCTGTTCGAGGAGTGGCTGGTGCCGGTCTGCTCGCCGGCTGCCGCCCGGGAGGGCGCCTGGGACCTGGCGCGGCTGCAGGGGGAAGAACTGCTGCATCCCACCTTCGACCGCCGCGACTGGCGCCGCTGGCTGCAGGCCATGGGCCTGACCCAGGCGGTGCCCCTGAGTGGTGGCCAGGTGTTCGACACCCTGGAGCTGGGCATGGCCGCTGCCGCGCGTGGCTACGGGGTTTCCATCGGCGATCTGGTGATGCTCGCCGAAGACGTGGCGGCCGGACTCATTGCCTTGCCCTGGCCCGAGGCGGTGGCCAGCGGTGATGCCTATTACCTGGTCTGGCCGCGCAATCGCCGGGGGCAGGCGCGCCTTCGCCAGCTGGCTGATTTCCTGCAGCGGGAAGTGGCATCCCAAAGCCTTCCAGAGGTCGTTCGCCATAAATAAGGCGCCAGACTGCTGTCATTCGCTTTAGTTCATCGTACCTCTGCCGATAAAATAAAAGTTAACCGCCAAGAAGACCGCCCTAGAGCGGTCGGTCCCTGATACCGCCCTTGCCCTCAAATTCGTACTGCCCTACAGGGATGTAGGCGCTTTGGAGCCCCCTATGGTCATTTCCCCGCGTCGTAGTATCGCCCGACAACTTGCCTTGGCCCTCAGTCTGGTACTGATTGTCGTGATCGCCGGCAGCTGTCTGTTCGCCCTGCATGCCTTGAGCGTGTCCATCGAAGGCACCCAGCGCAAGCACCTGGGTAGCGAGGCCCGGCTGCTCTCCGATCAGCAGCAGACCTTTCTCAGCACCCTGAAGATCAGCACCCAACGGCTGGCCAACCTGTTCGAGCGCCGCTTCGATGGCGGCCTGAGCCTGGCCGGCGAGCGACTGCCCCTGGGCAGCGCCACGGCCCCCGCCCTGCTGTTCGCCGGTCAGGCGCTGAACAGCGACTTCAGCCAGGTCGACGACTTCACCCGGCTGACCGGTGGCGTCGCCACCATCTTCGTCCGCGATGGCGACGACTTTACCCGTATCACCACCTCGCTGAAGAAGCAGGACGGCAGCCGCGCCATCGGTACCCAGCTCGATCGCAAGCACCCGGCCTATGCCGGATTGCTGCAGGGTCAGAACTACGTCGGGCGCGCCCAGCTGTTCGGACGCTCCTACATGACCCAGTACACCCCGGTCCGCGACGGCGGCGGCAAGGTCATCGCCGTGCTCTTCGTCGGCTTCGACTACACCGACGCCCAGGCCCAGCAGCTGGCCCAGCTGACCCAGCTGCGCATCGGCGAGACCGGCTCCCTGGCCCTGCTCGACGAGCAGGGCAACTGGCTGGTGCCGCCGGCCAATGCGAAAAAGAATGACGAACTGCTCGCCGCGCTCAAGAGCGACCCCAAGCAGCGCGAACACACCTGGCAGGACGGCAATGAAGACTTCCTCAGCGTCAGCGCGCCGGTCGCCGGCGAAGGCTGGACCGTGGTCGCCACCCTGCCCAAGGCCGAGCTGGACGCCCCGGTGCACGCCGTCGGCCTGCGCCTGGCCATCGGCAGCCTGATCGCCCTGGTGCTGGCGGTGGTCGCCTCGGTCGTCCTGCTGCGCCACAAGCTGAAGCCGCTGGGCCAACTGGTGGAGCGGGCCCAGGCCCTGGGTCGCGGTCAGCTCAGCGTGCGCGTCGAGGCGCGCAGCCAGGACGAGATCGGCGAACTCGCCCAGAGCTTCAACCAGATGGCCGATGCCCTGGCCTCCACCGTTGAGCAGGTCCGTGGCTCTTCGCGCGCGGTCACCGAGCGTTCCCAGCAACTGAGCCAGCTTTCCGACCAGACCCTGAGACGCTCTGCCGAGCAGTCCAGCCAGATCGACAGCATGGCCAGCGCCGTGGAGGAATTCAGCGCCACCGCCCAGAACATCGCCGACGGCATGCAGCGCACCGAACGCCTGGTGCAGGAAAACGCCCAGCAGACCCGCACCGGGACTCAGGCCATGCAGGGCGCCTCGGGTGCCCTGGAGCAGATCGCCGATTCCCTGGCCAGCACCGCCGAACTCATCAAGGGCCTGGACGGCCGCTCCCAGCAGATTGGCGGCATCATCGGCGTCATCAGCGGGATCGCCGAGCAGACCAACCTGCTGGCGCTCAACGCCGCCATCGAAGCGGCCCGGGCCGGCGAGCAGGGCCGCGGCTTCGCCGTGGTCGCCGATGAAGTCCGGCAATTGGCCGGTCGCACCAGCGAGGCCACCCGCGAGATCTCGCAGATGATCGGCGCGGTGCAGGGCGAGACCCAGCGTGCCATGGGCGCCATCGACGAAGGCAATCGCCTGATGGAACAGGGCCTGGCGCGCAACGCCGACGTGGCCCAGGCGCTGCGCAGCATCGACCAGCAGGTCGCCGAGGCGGTGGAGCAATTCTCCGGCATCGCCCAGGCCACCGCCGAGCAGAGCACCACCGCCACCGCCCTGAGTCGCAACATCCAGGCGATCGCCGTGGACAACGCCGCCCAGCGCGATGCCGCCGAGGTGCTGGCCGGTACCGCTGGCGAGCTGCGTCATCTGGCGGAAGACCTGAGTGCCGAGGTCGGTCGGTTCAACTGACCGGCGCGTTCCGGCAGCAGCGAAAGGGAGGCTCAGGCCTCCCTTTTTCATTCCTGCGTACCTTGGCCCTTGCCTGGCTGCAATACTCTGACTACTGTATACAAATACAGTACAAGAGGAGGGTGTCATGGGCGTATCCAACGAGGCAGTGCAGGCCGTCGAACGCATGCTGACCACGCTGCGGGCGGAGCGGGACGATTATCGCGAGCTGGCCCACCAGTGGCGGGCCATGTGCTTCGAGCTGGCCCAGGAAAATCAGGCGCTGCGAGATCGCCTGCAGGAGCCGCCGCGACACTACGGCCCGCCTGCCGGCGCCTAGTGACTCGCCCGATACTGCAGCGCTTCCGCCAGCTGTGGCCGCTGGATTTCGGCCTGGCCGGCGAGATCGGCCAGGGTGCGGGCCACCTTGACCACCCGGTGCAGGGCGCGCAGGGACAGATTCAGGCGTTCGCCCGCGCCCTCCAGCCAACGCTGATCGGCCTCGCTCAGGGCGCAGACCTGGTGCAGTTGATCGAGACCGAGCAGGGCGTTGGGTCGCCCCTGGCGCGCCAGCTGAATGGTCCGGGCGTCGGCCACCTGGCGCGCGGCCTCCGCCGTGGTGAGCTCACTGGCCGCTGAGGCGCCCAGCCGCAGGTGCTCGCGGGCTACCGTCAGGTGCAGGTCGATACGGTCCAGCAGCGGACCGGACAGCTTGCCGCGATAGCGCTGAATGTGCTCCGGGCTGCAGCGGCAGCGGCCGCTGGGGTCACCCAGGTAGCCGCAGGGACAGGGATTCATCGCCGCCACCAGCTGGAAGCGGGCCGGAAAGCGTACCCGTTCCCGCGCCCGGGCGATGACGATTTCGCCGCTCTCCAGGGGCTCGCGCAGCACCTCCAGCACCTTGCGATCGAATTCCGGCAATTCGTCGAGAAACAGCACGCCGCGGTGGGCCAGGGTGATCTCGCCGGGACCGGGTCGGCTGCCGCCGCCCACCAGCGCCGGACCGGACGCCGAATGATGCGGCTGGCGAAAGGGTCGCTGCGGCCAGTGTTCCAGCGGCTCGGGGCCGGCCACCGAATGGATGGCGGCCACCTGCAGCGCCTCTTCTTCATCCAGGGGCGGCAGCAGCCCTGGCAGGCGACTGGCGAGCAGGGTCTTGCCGGTTCCCGGTGGACCGGCCAGCAGGAGATTGTGGGCACCCGCCGCGGCCACCACCAGGGCGCGCTTGGCCGCCTGCTGGCCCTGCACCTCGGCGAGATCGGGATAGGGCAATGGGGTGCGCAGCAGGCCGCTGGGCTGATAGGGGGCCAGCACGGCCTGGCCACTCAGGTGACCGGCGAACTCCAGCAGGTGATCGACCGCCAGCACCCTGAGGCCACTGGCCAGGCAGGCTTCCTCGGCGTTGGCGCGGGGCACCACCAGGATGCGGCCGGCGGCTCGGGCCGCCAGCGCCGCAGGCAGCACGCCGCGCACCGCCCGCACCGCGCCCGACAGGGCCAGCTCACCCAGGCATTCATAGCCGTCGAGGCCCGGCGTCGGTAGCTGTCCGCTGGCGGCGAGGATGCCGATGGCCAGGGCGAGGTCGAAGCGACCACCGTCCTTGGGCAGGTCGGCGGGCGCGAGATTGAGGGTGATGCGACGACTGGGGAATTCGAAGCCGGCATTGAGGATGGCGCTGCGCACCCGATCCTTGGCTTCGCGGACGGCGGTTTCCGGCAGGCCGACCAGGGTGAGGGCGGGCAGGCCATTGGCCAGGTGCGCCTCGACCAATACCGGCGGCGCTTCCACGCCCACCTGGGCGCGGGTATGAACGAGGGCAAGCGACATGATCTCTCCTTGATCGTGATTCGCCAGACTCAGGGCTGCACCATCCTGGCGCGCCCTTGGGGATCAATCGGCGGGCGCGACGTCCGTGGCCGGGGTGATCGGCGGCTTGACCTCGGCGGTCTGCGGCTTTTCCAGCTCGGTCAGGCGTGCCTCGAGGGCCTCCAGGCGCGCACGGGTGCGGGCCAGCACGGCCATCTGGGCATCGAATTCGTCACGGCTGACCACATCGAGCTTGCTCAGAGCACCTTGCAGCAGGGCCTTGAACTGGCTCTCGATCTCGGCCTTGGGTAGCGGCGAGTCCTGACCGAACAGCCGGCTGGCCTGCTGAGTCAGGGAATCGAACAGCGAACGGGTCGTGGACATGGTTTATCCCCTGCAATGGATCAAGGCGCGAGTGTAGCACAGCGGGGTGTGCCACCCCGGGCAGCGCCTCTGCACCGCTTTGGTGCCAGTCCCGTGCCAGAGCTGTTCGCTGTTGGTGCAAAGTCCTGCCCGCCGGGCCGAGCGTTGCCCCTTCAGGAGGCGCGCCAGGCGGGCTGGCGCCCGAAATCCGTACGCCTTCACAAACCTGGCAAGCTTTCTGCTACTGCCGATGCAGAGACGGGCGTCAGAGGCGCCTGGGGTAGAGGCGCCCTCTGGCCGCTTCTGCCGTAACCACGGCGATTACCACGTCAACGGTTAAACAGACGGTCACTGCGCTAGACTTGGGCCGGGGTTTGTTTTCCTGGGGCCAGTCAACTCAATCGGGAGAAGTTCATGAAACTAGTCACCGCCATCATCAAGCCGTTCAAGCTCGACGACGTGCGTGAGTCGCTGTCCGAGATCGGTGTGCAAGGCATCACCGTTACCGAGGTCAAGGGCTTTGGCCGTCAGAAGGGCCACACCGAGCTCTATCGCGGCGCCGAATACGTCGTCGACTTCCTGCCCAAGGTCAAGATCGACGTCGCCATCGCCGACGATCAGCTTGACCGCGTCATCGAGGCCATCACCAAGGCCGCCAACACCGGCAAGATCGGTGACGGCAAGATCTTCGTGGTGAATCTCGAGCAGGCAATCCGCATCCGCACCGGCGAAACCGACACAGACGCCATCTGACGCGCTAACCGACCGCCCAACCCCACACGAGCCCCAGGAGAAACAACGATGACTCTGCGCACCTACGCAGGGCTAGGAGCCCTCATGTCTTTCGTAGCGCTGCCGGGCCTGGCCATGGCCCAGGAAGCGGCTGCGGCACCAGCCATCAACAGCGGGGATACGGCCTGGATGCTGGTCTCGACAGCCCTGGTGCTGTTCATGACCATCCCGGGTCTCGCGCTGTTCTATGGCGGCATGGTGCGTGCCAAGAACGTCCTCTCGGTGATGATGCAGTGCTTCGCCATCACCGGTCTCATCAGCATCCTGTGGATGGTCTACGGCTACAGCCTGGCCTTCGACACCACCGGCATGGAGAAAGGCGTCACCAACTTCAATTCCTTCATCGGCGGTCTGGGCAAGGCCTTCCTGTCCAGTCTGCAACATGATGCCGTGACCTCGGCCACCGCCCTGTTCCCGGAAAGCGTCTTCGTCACCTTCCAGATGACCTTCGCCATCATCACCCCGGCGCTGATCGTCGGTGCCTTCGCCGAGCGCATGAAGTTCTCCGCCATGCTGGTCTTCACCGGCCTGTGGTTCACCTTCGTCTACGCGCCCATCGCCCACATGGTCTGGAGCGGTGACGGCGGCCTGATGTGGGACTGGGGCGTACTGGACTTCGCTGGCGGCACCGTGGTGCACATCAACGCCGGTGTGGCCGGTCTGGTCGCGGCCCTGGTCCTGGGCAAGCGCAAGGGCTATCCCACCACTCCCATGGCTCCGCACAACCTGGGCTATACCCTGGTCGGTGCCGCCATGCTGTGGGTCGGCTGGTTCGGCTTCAATGCCGGTTCCGCCGCCGCTGCCAACGGCACGGCCGGCATGGCCATGCTGACCACCCAGATCGCCACCGCCGCTGCCGCCCTGGGCTGGATGTTCGCTGAGTGGATCACCCACGGTAAGCCGAGCGCCCTGGGCATCGCCTCCGGCGTGGTCGCCGGTCTGGTCGCCATCACCCCGGCCGCCGGTACCGCCGGTCCCATGGGCGCCCTGATCATCGGCCTGGCCGCTGGCGTGATCTGCTTCTTCACCGCCACCAGCCTCAAGCGCAAGCTTGGCTACGACGACTCCCTGGACGCCTTCGGCGTGCACGGCATCGGCGGCATCGTCGGCGCCCTGCTGACCGGTGTCTTCGCCGCCCCGTCCCTGGGTGGCTTCGGCACCGTCACCGATATCGGCGCCCAGCTGTTCATCCAGTTCAAGGGCGTGGCCTTCACCATCGTCTACACCGGTATCGTCACCTTCGTGATCCTCAAGGTGCTGGACGTGGTCATGGGTCTGAGAGTCAACGAGGAAGAGGAAACCGTGGGTCTGGACCTCACCCTGCACAACGAGCGTGGCTACAACCTGTAAGCCGCCGCTCTGGAAAAAGGCGCCGCGAGGCGCCTTTTTCATGTCCGCCATACGGCTGGAACAACCGCCATCCTGCTGTGTCTAGACTGCACGCCAGCGGTGTGCAATCACCGCTTTGCTTTTCCGATCGTCGCGCTAGAATGCGCGCCCAGTCAGTCGGCGGGGGTTGTTCATGTGGCTGCAGCGGAGCTTTTCCCTGCGCGCGCGCGCGCGTGGTTTCCATCTCGTCACCGCTGAGGTGCTGGAGCAACTGCCCGAGCTTGGCGAGTGCCGGATCGGCCTGCTGCACCTCTGGCTGCAGCACACCTCGGCCTCGCTGACCATCAATGAGAATGCCGATGGAGCGGTGCGGCGCGACTTCGAGCGGTTCTTCAATCAGCTGGTGCCCCAGGGGCAGGCCGGTTATGAACACGACTACGAAGGGCCGGACGACCTGCCCGCGCATTTCAAGAGCAGTCTGCTCGGCTGCAGCCTGAGTCTACCGGTCCAGGCAGGGCGCCTGGCCTTGGGAACCTGGCAGGGCATCTATCTGGGCGAGCATCGCGACCAGGGTGGCGCACGGCGCCTGATCGCGACACTGCAAGGCGAATAGCCAGGAATTTTTTTTAGGAGGCCGCGTCAAAACGCGCGGTCCGATTTTGCCAAAGTCTGTGGAGGCGGTTTATGAGCGACGAAGATATGGAGCAGGACGACCTGGAGACAGGCGCGGAAGAAGAGGGCGATAACGAAGACTTCGCTGCCGCAACCGACGACGCCGAGCAAGAGGAGAGCGGGGAAAGCGAAGCGCCCGCGTCCGGGAGCAAGGCCAAGAAGAAGCGTGAAGTCGAGCCCGAGGAACTGCCTTCGGTGGAAGCCAAGCAGCGCGAGCGGGATGCGTTGGAAAAGGCCATGCAGGACTTCCTGGCCCGTGGTGGCAGGGTTCAGGAGATCGACGCCAATGTAGTCGCCGATCCGCCCAAGAAGCCTGACAGCAAATATGGCAGTCGTCCTATCTAGGACCTTGCCATACCGCCTTCGAAACCCCGCCTCGGCGGGGTTTCGTCTATCTGACGATTACAGCAGGACCATCACCATGATGAAGCCGGTGAAGGCCGCAGCCATGGTCGCAAGGCAAGCCATGCAGATTACATCATCTCTCTCATACATGTTGGCAGCGCCCTAAAGCCTAATGGGTGATGGCATTCTGCTCCTATGGCAAACATCTCCCTGTGTGGCTCATCGCAAAAGGCCATCATCTCGCCGCCGTGATGCCAAGCAGTTCACCAATGGCGGGGCGGACCGTAATAGGGTCGGGGTTCATAGGCCGGCTGGTAGGGGTAGTAGCCCCGCGGTACCGGTCGCCAGTGGGGGGCGCCATAACCCGGTTGTGGGTAGGGCTGGTAATAGCTGTAGGGATAGCGATCCCTGCGGTAATAGGGGTGATGCCGGTGATGCCGTCGAAATTCGCCTGCCGGCAGGAATTCGCCGCCCTCGGCGACCACCGCGGGGTGGTTTGCCCAGGGTTGCCCCTGGTCAGGACCCTCGTAGGCGGCAGCCAGGCTGCTGGCGGTCAGGGTGGCGGTCAACAGCAGAATCAGCGACGCTCGCGATGCCATGGTGCTCTCCTCGCGGCGCTCGATAGGCCGCGTCACCATGAAACACCTTTGGCGGTCAGCGGACGTCAGGCCAGGTAAAGGTCCGGTAAGGCCGCCCCGCCGGCTCAGGCCCAGTCCAGGCCCTGCATGCCCACGGCGACGATGAGTGCCATGGCCAAGAGACCGATGCCGCACATCAGGATGGTCAGCTCCAGCTGATCCAGACGCCGCTTCATCCCTGCCACCAGTGCCATAAGGTAAAACCGATGAGCGCCATGACCAGGCCGAGAAACAACCGGTTCAGCCAGAGGCTGACGCCGTTCAGGAGTCTGAGCCAGAAGGGTGCGGTGGGCTCGACGGCAAGCGGACCGGGCTGAGCGACGGCTTCCTGAGCGAGAACGCCGGGCAGGGTGGGAGCGACAAGGGGAATCGAGGGGATGGGCATGCAGTGAGCGCCTCCGTGCGCCTTATGCGAGGTCTGGCTGCGCCCGATGGCCAGCCAAGGTCGAGCGGCGTCCTGAACAGGCTGCCACTTCTGCGCTCGATCATCGCCGAAATCCTCTACCGCCGGGGGACGACCTCGTGAAAAGGTCGGGCGGATCGCACTCTTTACCGCAAATGGCAGAGCACCTGAGGCCACGATGGCGACTCCTGGGGGACGCAGATCCCTGCGAGACTTGAGCGCCTGATCGGACCGGCGCAGTCTGGACGACCTTAGCGCGCCCTGGCGCGAGGCCCAGCGAGAAAACTTCATGCTCAATCTGTTTCGCGACCTGCCCGATGCCTCCGCGGCGGAGGTGTTCACCTCCCTGCTGGAGCGACCTGGCTGCCGCATCGAGCGGATCGTCTCCCAGGGCCAGACGACGCCGGCGGAGGCGCCCTGGCGGCAGGCCCATGAGGAATGGGTGCTGCTGCTGAAGGGCGCTGCACGGATCGCCCTGGAGGGGCGGGAGGTGGTGCTCGAACCGGGCAGTACGTTGTTTATCCCGGCTGATACCGAGCACTGGGTGACCTACACCGATCCCGCGATCGCTACGGTGTGGCTGGCGATCCATTTCGGTGCGGTGGACGGGGCTCCAGCACCCACCTGAAGCGACACTCGGACTCTTCCGGCCAGGCACCAACGGCTCGGGTCACTGCAAAGGCGTCCTGAGCGGCAGGTGAAGGGCGCGCTCGGCCTTGGATGCGAGCGGGTAAGAATCGCAGGCACAAAAAAACCGGCGCTAGGCCGGTTTCTCTGATTTCCGGATCCCGCAGGATCCGGAAGCTTGTCTTGGTGCCCAGGGACGGAATCGAACCGCCGACACGGGGATTTTCAATCCCCTGCTCTACCAACTGAGCTACCTGGGCAACGGGGCGCATTAAAAGCGTTTCTCGACCTTGTGTCAACAGTGAGCCCAAAAAATATTTAGATTTTTCGGGCGCTTAGCCGTCGACTCAGGCGCTGGGAGGTACGTAACCCTCGGCCTGGGCGTAGTCTTCACCGGACAGGAACTTGTCCATCTCGGCCTGCAGGAACTTGCGATCCTCGGCGTTCATCATGTTCAGCCGGCGCTCGTTGATGAGCATGGTCTGGTGCTTCTGCCACTCTTCCCAGGCCTGCTTGGAGACGTGCTGATAGATGTCTTCGCCCTTGGCGCCGGGATAGGGCGGGCGATCGAGGGCGGGCAGCTCCTGCTTGTGCTTGCGGCACATCACGGTGCGGGTCATGCGGGTTCTCCTTTGAGCGCCTGCTCGGCGCGCTTGAGCAGTTTCTGCACCGGGGCGGCAAGGCCCAGGCGCGGCGGGGAGGCGAGGTTATACCAAAGCCAGTCGCCCTCGGCCACGCGGTGCTGGCGGTGGTCCACCTGTACCAGCCAGGGTTCGATGGCCAGCTGGAAGTGGCTGAAGGTGTGCACCAGGCCGGGCAGCGCCTGACGTTCGTCGATGACCAGGCCCTGGCGTTCGGCGAGGGCTTCGAGCTCGGCCGCATCGGCCACTTCCGGCGGCCCCCAGAGACCGCCCCAGAGACCGGTCGAGGGGCGACGCTGCAGGAGTACGGCATTGGCGTCGTTGACGAACAGCGGCATCAGCGTCTGTCGTTGTGGCAGGGTCTTGCGCGGCTTGGGCGTGAGAAAGGCGGTTTCCTGGCCCTGCAGATGGGCGCGGCAGCCCGGCTTGACCGGACACAGCAGGCAGCTGGGCTTGCTGCGGGTGCAGAGGGTGGCGCCCAGGTCCATCATCGCCTGGGTGTAGGGGCCGACCCGCTCGTGGGGCATCAGGCGATCGGCCACTTCCCACAGGCGGCGGGCCACGGCGGGTTCGCCGGGATAGCCGGCGGTGGCGGTGTAGCGGGCCAGGACGCGTTTGACGTTGCCGTCGAGGATCGGGGCGCGGATGTCCATGCTCAGACTGGCGATGGCGCCGGCGGTGGAGCGGCCGATGCCGGGCAATTCGGCCAGGGCTTCGACGCTGCGGGGGAATTCGCCGCCATGACGCTCCACCACGGTCTTGGCGGCCTTGTGCAGGTTGCGCGCGCGGCTGTAGTAGCCGAGGCCTGTCCAGAGGTGCAGGACCTCGTCTTCCGGAGCCGCGGCCAGCGCCTCGACGGTAGGGAGCGCCTGCATGAAGCGATCGAAATAACCCAGGACGGTGGCGACCTGGGTCTGCTGGAGCATGATCTCCGAGACCCAGACGCGATAGGGCGTCACGCCCTGTTGCCAGGGCAGGTCCTTGCGACCGTGCAGGTCATACCAGGCCAGCACGGCGGTACCAAAGTCGTCATCAGTCATCGACGTTGCAGCAGCCCTCGGATGGCATTCTGGATGTCGGGGCTGATCTTATCACCGAGCTTCTCTTCGATTTTTTCGTTCAGACGATTGCCGGCGGCGCGGGCGACGATCTGGCCCATGGCCTCGCGATCCAGGCGGCAGGCCTTGGCGCCCAGCTCCAGGGGGCCGCGGCACTGCAGGGGCCACTCGATATCCGCATAGCGCTCGCCGACCTGGCAGCCAGGGTCGGAAGCGGCGTTGGTGTCGCCCTGCACGGTGATGCCCAGCCGGTAGTCCAGGCCGAGGGTGCGCAGGTCGATGTCGCCCGCGCCCTTCACCGCAAGGCCGGGCACGCTGACGCTGAGGTCCTGGTTGCGGGCCACGCCGTTGACGATGCTGAGGCTGCCGCTCAACTGGCGGAAGGGGGTGTTCTGGCCGCCATGGGGCAGCTCCAGCGGCTTGCGGTTGAGCAGGGCGATGCCCTGGCACAGCTGGCTTTCGACATTGGCGTCGATCAGCTGGCCGTTGCGCAGGGCGAAGCGCGCGGTACCGCCCAGGTTGTCGATCAGGGTGCGCTGGCTGGCGCCCGAGCTGCGCAGGTCGGCGTCCAGATCGAGCTGGCCTTCCACCGGCGGCTTCTGGCCTTGGGCCTGGAGGATGCGCTCCACCGGTACGCCCTTGATGCGCTCGCGGGCGGTCAGTTGCGGCTGGGCGCCGCGCACGTCGAGGGCGCCGTTGGCTTCGAAGCGACCACCGAAAAGCTCGCCTTCCAGGGCACTGAGCTGCAGTTGGCCGTCAGCGGCCCTGGCCTTGAGGCTGGCGCCCTCGAAGGGCAGGCGATTGAGGGTCAGGTGCTGCAGGCCGAGGTCGACCTCGGCGTCCAGGCTGCGCAGGCGCTCCACCGGCAGCAGGGTTTCCTGACTCCAGGCGTGCTGGGTCGGCGCCTCGGGCAGCGGCGAGTTGCCCTGGGCGGCGATGGCGTCGACCTGGGCGACCTCTTCCTGGCGCGCGCCATTGGCCTGGCGCGCCGCGGCGGCCTTGGCCGGCAGGTAGCGATCCAGGTCCAGGCGATCGCCGCTGAGCTGGATGCGCAAGGCGCGGCGGGCGATGTCGGCGATGGCGACGCGGCCCTTGAGGGTGCTGTCGTCCAGCTGGAAGTTGAAGTCGTCCAGCGCCAGGGCGTTGCGGCTGGCCTGCACCTGGGCATTCATCTCGAAGCGCTGCAGGGTCTTGGTATCGGCCATGGCCGGCAATTCGACGCCGATACTGTCGAGGAAGGCGCGCAAGTCCAGGCGGGCGATGGAGACACGCCCGGCCAGCTGCGGATCGCTCTCCAGGCCGGTCAGCTCGAGATCACCGAGGGCCTTGAGGTCGTTGGCGGTGAGCTTGAGGCTGGTCCACTCGGCGGTCTGGGCGCGGCGGTCGACGGCCAACTGGCCGCTGGCGGAATAGTTGACCAGCTTGCCGTTGAAGGGCTCGCCACTGGCGTCGCCGGTCAGCTGGAGATCATCCAGGGCGTACTGCTGGCTGGCCGGATCGAAGCGGAATTTGCCATTGAGCAGCACGGTGGCGTTGACCGGCGGCTGGGTGGTGTTGGCGGTGCCGGCCAGCTTGATGGGAATGGGCGTGCCGGCGTAGATGGCCCCGGTCTCCAGGTCGATACCCTCGAAGGCATAGCGGGCGCCGTTGCGGGCATCGCTGTATTCGACCCGGGAATTGCGCACGGTCAGGCTCTCGACATTGAGCTTGAGCGGCTGGCGTCCCGTGGTCGACTCGCCCGAGGTACCCGTGGCGGTATCAGCCGGCGCGGCGCCCGGGTCCGCCTTGGGCGCCGGGCGGCCGATCTCGGCCCAGTTGGTGCGACCCTGGTCATCGCGGCTGGCGGTGAGGTCCAGACCGTCGATCTTGATGTCGCTCATCTCCAGGTCGCGGCGCAGCAGCAGCGGCAGCAGGCGGACCGAGAGGATCAGCCGCTGCACCTGCGCCAGCTGTCGATCGGGGGTGGCGGCGCTGGCCAGGGTGGCATCGTGCAGTTCGACGCCCAGCCAGGGGAACAGACTCCAGCCGATATCCCCCTTGAGCTGCAGGTCGACGTTGGCCTTGTCGCGCGCCAGCTGGCGGATCTCGTCCTTGTAGTCGTTGGGATCGACCAGGTGGGTGAGGGCGAAGCCTACGGCGACCAGCAGGAGCAGCAGGCCGACGAGGACGATACCCAGCACTTTGGCGAAAGCTTTCATGACGAGGAAATTCCTGTTCCGACGGGCGATGGCGCGACTGGCCAGTATAGGGGCTCGGTCGCGCCCGATGACATCGAGGTGTCGGCGCTGTGACAGCCGTGGTACTCGCCCGTTTCGTCGGATGGCTGATGCCGCCCGTACCCTGGCAAATGAGCAGGGCTGGCAGTTGGCTAGGGTGCGCTTTAATGTCGCGCACCTCTGGTCGGTTGGCGCCGTTTCTTTGACTCGTTTACGGGGAAGCGTGCAGGGAATGTCCACCGGCCTGGACGCAATACACTAGAAAAGGGCTGAACCCATGAGCACTACTCTCACTGCTGGCGGTGTCGCTTCGGCACGTCCGGCTTTCCTTTCCAAGGAGCGCATCGTCGCCCGGCCCGGTTTCAACCGCTGGCTGGTCCCGCCGGCCGCCCTGGCCATCCACCTGTGCATCGGCATGGCCTACGGCTTCTCGGTCTTCTGGCTGCCGCTGTCCAAGGCGATCGGCATCACCGCCGCCGTGGCCTGCCCGGTGGAAATGGGCTTCTTCGAGCAGATCTTCAGTGCCACCTGTGACTGGAAGATCTCCCAGCTCGGCTGGATCTATACCCTGTTCTTCATCTTCCTCGGCTGCTCGGCCGCCCTGTTCGGTGGCTGGCTGGAACACGCCGGTCCGCGCAAGGCCGGGGTCGTCTCGGCCCTGTGCTGGTGCGGTGGTCTGCTGATCTCCGCACTGGGCATCTATACCCACCAGATCTGGATGCTGTGGCTGGGTTCGGGCGTGATCGGCGGTATCGGTCTGGGCCTTGGCTACATCTCGCCAGTGTCGACCCTGATCAAGTGGTTCCCGGACAAGCGCGGCATGGCGACCGGCATGGCCATCATGGGCTTCGGTGGCGGCGCCATGGTGGGTGCCCCCCTGGCCGACGCCCTGATGCGTCACTTCGCGTCGGCCACCGAAATCGGTGTCTGGCAGACCTTCCTGGTCATGGCGGTGATCTACTTCGTGTTCATGCTGAGCGGTGCCCTGGGCTACCGCGTACCGCCGACCGGCTGGAAGCCCGCGGGCTGGACGCCGTCCACCAAGAAGGCCGGCAGCAACATGATCACCAATCGCCACGTCCACGTGAGCAAGATCTGGGGCATCCCGCAATTCTGGCTGGTCTGGGCCGTGCTCTGCCTGAACGTGACCGCCGGCATCGGCATCATCGGCATGGCCTCGCCGCTGCTGCAGGAAGTCTTCGGTGGCCGTCTGCTGGGCAATGGCCTGGCCTACGGTGAACTCAGCGCCGATCAGCTCAAGCAGATCGCCGCCATCGCCGCCGGCTTCACCGGCCTGCTGAGCCTGTTCAACATCGGCGGTCGTTTCTTCTGGGCGTCCTTCTCCGATTACATCGGCCGCAAGATGACCTATTTCGTCTTCTTCACCCTGGGCTTCGTGCTCTACGCCATCGTGCCCTGGACCGGTCACCTGGGCAGCGTGGCGCTGTTCGTCTTCGCCTTCTGCCTGATCCTGTCCATGTACGGCGGCGGTTTCGCCACCGTGCCGGCCTACCTGGCCGACCTGTTCGGTACCCAGATGGTCGGCGCCATTCACGGTCGCCTGCTCACCGCCTGGGCTGCCGCCGGCGTCTTCGGTCCGGTGCTGGTCAACTACCTGCGCGAGTACCAACTGAGCATGGGCATCCCCCGCGCCCAGGTGTACGACATCACCCTGTACATCCTGGCCGGTCTGCTGGTGCTGGGCTTCATCTGCAACCTGCTGGTGCGTCCGGTCGCCGACAAGCACTTCATGACCGAGGCCGAACTCGCCGTCGAGCGCGCCAATGGCCATGACAGCAACGCCGGCAGCGCTCAGGTGCTGGAGTGGAGCGCCGATCCCAAGACCAAGCCGCTGGCCATCGCCGCCTGGCTGGCCGTGGGCATCCCGCTGGCCTGGGGCATCTGGATCACCCTGCAAAAGACCGCCGCCCTGTTCAGCTGAGTCGCAGCCGAACCGGACGGTAACCGGGCGTCCCCAGGCGGGCGCCCCTCGCGGCGGGACGCCTCGTCCCGCCGCGCTTTCGATCCAGCCCCCGCGCCCCTATAATATCGGCCCTTTCGCCCACCGATTTTCGCGGAGCAGGCTATGGCCGAACGCAAGGCAACCGTCGAGCGCAACACCCTGGAAACCCAGGTCAAGGTATCCCTGGATCTGGACGGCACGGGCGCAGCGCGCTTCGACACCGGGGTCCCCTTCCTCGAGCACATGCTCGACCAGATCGCCCGCCATGGGCTGATCGACCTCGATATCCACTGCCGCGGCGACCTGCACATCGACGACCATCACACGGTTGAAGACATCGGCATCACCCTCGGCCAGGCCTTCGCCAAGGCCGTCGGCGACAAGAAGGGCATCCAGCGCTACGGCCATGCCTATGTGCCCCTGGACGAGGCCCTGTCGCGGGTGGTCATCGACTTCTCCGGCCGGCCCGGACTGCACTGGAACGTGCCCTTCACCCGCGCCACCGTGGGGCGCATGGACGTCGACCTGTTCCTCGAATTCTTCCAGGGCTTCACCAATCACGCCCAGGTGACCCTGCACGTCGACAACCTGCGCGGTGTCAACAGCCACCACCAGATCGAGACAGTGTTCAAGGCCTTTGGCCGCGCCCTGCGCATGGCCCTCAGTGAAGATCCGCGCATGGCCGGTGTCATGCCCTCCACCAAGGGGTGCCTGTGATGCAGACGGTAGCCGTCATCGACTATGGCATGGGCAACCTGCACTCCGTGGCCAAGGCCCTGGAGCACGCCGGTAGCCACCAGGTGCTGGTGACCGGCGATCCCGCGGTGATCCGCGAGGCGGACCGCATCGTGCTGCCCGGCGTCGGCGCCATCCGCGACTGCATGGCCGAGATCCGCCGCCAGGGCATCGATGAACTGGTGCGCGAAGTCAGCCAGGACCGTCCCTTCCTCGGCGTCTGCGTCGGCATGCAGGCGCTGATGCAGCGCAGCGAAGAGAATGGCGGCGTGGACTGCATCGGCCTGTTCCCCGGCGCCGTACGCCGCTTCCCGGGCGGCATGCAGGAAGAGGGCGAGACCCTCAAGGTGCCGCACATGGGCTGGAACGAGGTCAGTCACGTGCTCGACCATCCGCTCTGGCACAGCATCCCTGATCGCGCCCGCTTCTATTTTGTGCACAGCTTCTATGTCGAGGCCGGCAATCCGCGCCAGGTGGTCGGTCGCGGCCATTACGGCCTGGACTTCGCCGCGGCGCTGGCCGACGGCTCGCGCTTCGCCACCCAGTTTCACCCCGAGAAGAGCGCCGACTGCGGTCTGCAGCTCTATGCCAACTTCCTCGCCTGGGACGGCCGCTGGTAATGGCGCGCAAGCCGCCCGCGCCGCTGGTGACGCTCGAGCCCGAGCAGAGCCAGCGCCTGGTCACGGCCTTGCAGACCCTGCTGGACGATCGCTTCGAGGTCCGCCTGGGACGGTTCGAAGTCGAGGAATTGCTGGATTTCTTCGCCCGCGAGTGCGGGCCGCTGTACTACAACAAGGCGGTTGCCGACGTGCAGACCCTGCTCAGGGAGCGTGTCGACAGCCTGGAAAGCGACATCTGGGCGCTGGAAAAGCCCTAGATCGCCCTCACCCCCGAGCCAAGGTATTGCCATGCTGATCATCCCCGCCATCGACCTCAAGGACGGTGCCTGTGTCCGCCTGCGCCAGGGGCGCATGGAAGATTCCACCGTGTTCTCCGACGATCCCGTGGCCATGGCCGCCCAGTGGGTCGACGGCGGCTGCCGCCGGCTGCACCTGGTGGATCTCAACGGCGCCTTCGAAGGCCAGCCGGTCAATGGCGAGGTGGTCACCGCCATCGCCAGGCGCTATCCCGGCCTGCCGATCCAGATCGGCGGCGGCATCCGCTCGCTGGAGACCATCGAGCACTATGTGCGTGCCGGCGTCAGCTACGTGATCATCGGCACCAAGGCGGTCAAGCAGCCGGAATTCGTCGCTGAGGCCTGCCGCGCCTTCCCCGGCAAGGTCATCGTCGGCCTGGATGCCAAGGACGGCTTCGTCGCCACCGACGGCTGGGCCGAGGTCAGCGAGCTGCAGGTCACCGACCTGGCCCGTCGCTTCGAAGCCGACGGCGTCAGCGCCATCGTCTACACCGACATCGCCCGCGACGGCATGATGCAGGGCTGCAACGTGCCGGCCACCCGCGCCCTGGCCGAAGCCACCAGCATCCCGGTGATCGCCTCCGGCGGCATCCACAACCTGGGTGACATCCAGAACCTGCTCGACGCCCGCAGCCCGGGCATCATCGGTGCCATCACCGGCCGCGCGATCTACGAGGGCACCCTCGACGTCGCCGAAGCCCAGGCGCTGTGCGACAACTTCAAGGTCTGAGGACTCAGTCATGGCGCTGGCCAAACGCATCATCCCCTGCCTGGACGTGGACAATGGCCGCGTGGTCAAGGGCGTCAAGTTCGAGAATATCCGCGATGCCGGTGATCCGGTGGAGATCGCCCGCCGCTACAACGAGCAGGGCGCCGACGAGATCACCTTTCTCGACATCACCGCCAGCCACCAGGGCCGCGATACCACCCTGCACACGGTGGAGCGCATGGCCAGCCAGGTGTTCATCCCGCTGACCGTGGGCGGTGGCGTGCGCACCGTGCAGGACATCCGCAACCTGCTCAACGCCGGTGCCGACAAGGTCTCGATCAACACCGCGGCGGTCTTCACCCCGGAGTTCGTCGGTGAAGCCGCGGCACGCTTCGGTTCCCAGTGCATCGTGGTGGCCATCGACGCCAAGTGGGTCAGCGGCCCCGGCGAAACCCCGCGCTGGGAGATCTTCACCCATGGCGGGCGCAAGCCCACCGGCCTCGACGCCGTGGCCTGGGCGCAGAAGATGGAAGGCCTGGGCGCCGGCGAGATCCTGCTCACCAGCATGGACCAGGACGGCATGAAGAACGGCTTCGACCTGGGGGTGACCCGCGCCGTCAGCGAGGCGGTGGGCATCCCGGTGATCGCCTCCGGCGGCGTCGGCAATCTGCAGCACCTGGCCGACGGCATTCTCGAAGGCAAGGCCTCTGCGGTGCTGGCCGCGAGCATCTTCCATTTCGGCGAATGCACCATTCCCGAGGCTAAACGGTACCTGGCCGAAAAAGGGATTGTGATACGCTCCACAAAATCTTAAGCACCGGCGGTGCCGGCAGGGAGAGGGGCGTGCGCAAGGGAATCTGGGCCTGCTTGGCCGGTTTGCTGCTGGTATCCACCGCGGTCAGGGCGGAGCTTCCGGCGGGTTATCAGCTGACGCTGCTGACGGAAAACTTCCCGCCCTACAACTTCTCCGTCGATGGCAAGAACTTCGCCCGCGAGGGCGAGCTCAAGGGCATCGCCGTCGACATGGTCCGCGAGATGTGCAAGCGGGCCGGCATCTCCTACAACCTCACCCTGAGATTTCCCTGGGAGCGGATCTACGGCATGGCCTTGGATCAGCCCGACCACGGCGTCTTCGTCACCGCCCGGCTGCCGGAGCGCGAGGGCCTGTTCAAATGGGTCGGTCCCATCGGCCCGGACGACTGGGTCCTGCTCGGTCGCGCCGACAGCCACCTGCAGCTGCGCAGCCTCGACGACGTCCGCAAGCAGCAGCTCAAGATCGGCGCCTACAAGGGCGACGCCATAGCCGAAAGTCTCGTCCAGCAGGGCTTCCAGCCGGATCTTGCACTGCGCGATCAGGAAAACGTGCAGCGCCTGGTCAAGGGACAGATCGATGTCTGGGCCACTGGAGATCCCGCCGGTCGCTACCTGGCCCGCCAGGAAGACGTGACCGGACTCAAGATGCTGCTGCGCTTCAACAGCGGCGAGCTGTTCCTGGCGCTGAACAAGCAGACCCCCGACGAGGTGGTACAGAAGCTGCAGAAGGCCCTCGACGAGATGCGCCAGAGCGGCGCGGTTCAGACCATCTTCAATCGTTATCTGTGATCCCGGCGGGCCGAGCGATCGGCGCGGACGGTCGCCTGAGGAGAGAGCTATGCGCAAGTCCTGGTTGGCCATCGCCGCCGTGCTGTTGAGTTGCACCCTCGGCCTGGGGACAGCCCGGGCGGAATTGCCAGCGGGCTATCGCGTGGTGCTGCTGACCGAGAACTTCCCGCCCTTCAACATGGCGGTGGACGACAAGAACTTCGCGCGTGACGATGCCATCGACGGCATCAGCGCCGATCTGGTGCGCGAGATGTTCAAGCGCGCCGGGATCGACTACAACCTCTCGCTGCGCTTTCCCTGGGATCGCATCTACAACCTGACCCTGGAAAGCCCCAACTACGCGCTGTTCTCCGTGTCGCGCACCGAGTCCAGGCTGCCGCTGTTCAAGTGGGTCGGCCCGCTGGGCAAGACCCGCAAGGTGTTCATGGCGCTGTCCGGCAGCACCCTCAAGGTGCCGGACCTGGCCACGGCAGCCCGGCTGCGCGTCGGTGCCTACAAGAATTCCGCCGTGAGCCTGATGATTCAGGAAAAGGGCATCGTCCCCATCGACGCCCTGCGTGATCAGGAGAACATCGCCAAGTTGCAGAAGGGCGAGATCGACGTCTGGGCCACCACCGACGTGGTCGCCCGCTACCTGGCCAAGCAGCAGGGCGTCAGCAACCTGCAGACCCTGCTCAGCTTCCAGGAATCCGACCTCTACCTGGCCCTGAACAAGGACACCCCCGACGAGGTGGTGACCCGCCTGCAGCAGGCCCTGGATGCCATGCGCCGCGAAGGCCTGGTCGACAGCATCACCAACAACTATCTCTAGTGCGGCGCCGCGTGGCGGGCGCCTGGCGAGTTGCGCTGGAGGTAAGCATTCGCCAGCGTCCTGTCTGGACGCGAGGTACCAGGGATTCCGCATGGCCCCGGCAGCTGGATGGGGCCGCGAAGCCTTGAGGATCGCGGTGAGGTCAGCCGCAGTGAGCGCTGAACGTTGTAAAGGGATACTCGACGAAACCTCGGAAATGCGGCCTTGCGTCGCCAGGGAGTTGTAATGCAAAAGCTGTGGTTGCGTCTTGCAGGGGTACTGCTGGGTTGCACGCTGGGCTTGACCCAGGCCCGTGCCGAGCTGCCGGATTACTATCAGGTCGTGCTCCTGACCGAGAATTACCCTCCCTTCAACATGTCGGTCGATGACAAGAACTTCGCCCGCGATGACGCCATCGACGGTATCGCCACCGATGTCGTCCGCGAGATGTTCAGGCGTGCGGGCATCAAGTACAGCCTTTCGCTGCGCTTCCCCTGGGATCGCATCTATCGGCTGACCCAGGAGACGCCCAACTACGGACTCTTCTCCGTCGCCTACACCGAGGCGCGCAAGGATCAGTTCAAATGGGTGGGACCCTTCGGCCGTTCGAGCTGGACCCTGCAGGCGCTGCCGGGCAGCAAGCTGGACATCAAGACGCTCAAGGACGCCGCCCGCTATCGCATCGGTGCCTATCGCAACGATGTGATCAGCAAGACGCTGACCGCCCAGGGCATTCCGGTCATCGACGCCCTGCGTGATCAGGAAAACGTCGACAAACTGGTGAAAGGCCAGATCGATATCTGGGCTACCGCCGATCCCGTCGGCCGCTATCTCGCCAAGCAGCAGGGGGTGACCGGCTTGCAGACGCTGCTTCGCTTCAACGAGGTGGATCAGTATCTGGCGCTGAACAAGGACACGCCTGACGAAGTGGTGACACGCCTGAAGGCGGCCCTGGAACAGATGCGCAGGGAAGGGGTGATCGACAGCATCACCAACAACTACCTCTGATGCCTGGAAGCCGTCCGCCGGTCGCTAGCGATAGCGACCGCTGCGGCCGTGCCCGGGCATGGCCTGGTTGGCGCGCAGGGCGATCATCTGCGGCAGGTCGATGACTTCCACGCCCTGGGCCTTGAGCAGGGGCAACTGCTGGGCCAGCACCGCCAGGGTTGCCGGGTGCGGATGGCCGATCAGCACCGCGCTGCCCTGGCGCTGGGCCAGCCGCACGCCTTCGGCCAGCTGGGCCGCCACCGCCGCCGGAGTGGCGTCGTTGTCGAGAAAGACATCGCGCGAGACGCTGGCCAAGCCGATCTTCTGGGCTTCCGCCGCGGCCACGGTGGCAGCGCTGGTGCGGCTGTCGAGAAACAGCAGGTGACGCTCCTGCAGGACCTGCATCAACTCGGCCATGGCCGGTCGGTCCGCGGTCATGCGACTGCCTTCGTGATTGTTTACCCCATCCGCCTCGGGTACCCGCTCCAGCGCCCGGTCCAGGCGTTGCAGGCGTTCGGCCGAAGACATCTCCGGATGCCATGCATAGGGACCGCCGGCCGGGTCCATGGGCAGGTGCAGCAGCACGGTGCGTCCGGCACGGTGGGCCGCGGCGGCCAGTTCGGCGGCGTAGCGGGTCTCGGGGATGATCGCCAGGACCACCGGCGCGGGCAGCGCCAGGACCTGTCGGTCCCGGGCCGGATTCTGCCCGAGGTCGTCGATGACGATGGTCAGCTGCGCGGTGGCGGCCTGGGCAAGCGTGCCGACCAGGGCGAGCGCCCCGGCCAGTAGCCAGCGTCCAGCCCTCACGGGGTATGGGTGACGTTGAGTCCCTTGAGCAGCGACAGCGCCTGGGAGAGCTGGAAGTCGTCATCCTGCGGCCGTGGACTCTGGTTCGGCGCCTTGCTGCCGGTAGGCCGATCGGCGCCGCCATTGCCATTGCCCAGGTGACCGGCCAGATCGGCTTCGCGGAAGTATTCGTCGCCACCGCTCTGCGGGGTGACCTTGGCCGGCGCCACGGCGATGTCCGGAGTGATGCCCTGGGCCTGGATGGAGCGGCCGCTCGGCGTGTAGTAGAGCGCCGTGGTGAGCTTGAGCGCCCGGTCGTTGTTGAGCGGCAGCACCGTCTGCACCGAACCCTTGCCGAAGCTGTCGGTGCCCATGAGGATGCCGCGCTTGGAATCCTGCAGGGCGCCGGCGACGATCTCGGCGGCCGAGGCGCTGCCGCCGTTGATCAGCACCACCAGGGGCACCTTCTCGCTGGGATCGGCGGCATCGGCCGAGAAGCGCAATTCGGAATTGGGCAGGCGGCCCTTGGTGTAGACGATCAGGCCGTGGGTCATGAAGGCATCGGCCACCTCGACCGCCGACTGCAGCACCCCGCCCGGGTTGTTTCTCAGGTCGAGGATCAGGCCCTTGAGCTTGCCCTTGTTTTCCTGACGCAGCTTGGCGAGAGCCTTGACCGTCTCTTCGCCGGTATTCACCTGGAACTGTGAGATGCGCAGCAGGCCGTAGCCGGATTCGAGCAGCTGGCTCTTGACGCTGTTGACCTTGATCACCGCCCGCGCCAGCTTGACGTCGAATGGCTGGCCGCCACCGCGGACGATGGTCAGCACGATGGGGCTGCCCGGCTTGCCGCGCATCTTATCGACCGCTTCGTTGATGGCCTGGCCCTTGGTCGGCTGGCCGTCGATCTTGACGATCAGATCGCCCGGTTGCAGGCGCGCCTTGGCCGCCGGGGTGTCGTCGATGGGCGAGACCACCTTGATGAAGCCGTTCTCCTGGCCGACTTCCAGGCCCAGACCGCCGAATTCACCGCTGGTAGTTTCCTGCAGTTCGGCGAAGTCTTTGGGTTCCAGGTAGGCGGAATGCGGATCCAGGTTGCTGAGCATGCCCTTGATGGCGTTTTCCAGCAGGACCTTGTCCGACACCGGCTCCACATAGGCCGCCTTGATGCGGTCGAACACCTCGGCAAAGGTGCGCAGCTCGTCCAGCGGCAGCGGAGCGCTGGCCGGGGCCGCGGGCGCGGCGCCCGGTGCGACCGGCGTCACCGCAGCCGGCGTGCTCTGCGGCGATTGCGCCTGGACGACTCCGACGCCGCTGAACAGCAGGGCGAGGACCAGGACGGTGGGACGAAAGCGATGCGGCATGTGCAGCTCCTAAACCGAGGTGTGTCGCACTATCCCTGAGCACGGCACCAGATGACCGGGTCCGTCGGGCGGCCCTGTTGGCGGATGGCGAAGTACAAGGCGGAGGCTTCCTGACCGCCGCTGGCGCCGACGGTCGCGATGGCATCCCCGGCCTTGACCACGTCACCCGCAGACTTGAGCAGGCTCTGATTATGTCCGTACAGGCTGAGATAGCCATTCCCATGATCGATGATAACCAGCTGGCCGGCGCCTCTTAGCCAGTCGGCGAAGACCACTCGGCCGTCGTGCACTGCCTTGACCCGGGTGCCGGCCCCGGCCGCGATCAGGACACCGTCCCATTTCGCGCGGGGGTCGTCACCGCGGGCACTGCCGAAGCGGGCCACCAGACGGCCATCGACCGGCCAGGGCAGCTTGCCGCGGGCATTGGCGAAGGCGCCGCCATAGGCAGGTGCTGCACTAGACACCGCCAGCTCCGGGGCGTTCGAGGGGCGCGGGGCTTTCGGCTCGCTTTGCGCCTGGCGCCGTGCCGCTTCCCGCGCCTGGGCGGCGCGGGCTTCGGCCAGTTGTCGCTGCCGGGCTTCCTCGGCTTCGCGGGCCTGGCGCGCGAGGGTTTCCTCGATGGTCTTGAGCACCTTGTTCAGCGCTGCCTGATCCTGCTCGCGGTTCTCGATCTCGCGACTCTTGTCGCGGTAGTCCGCGTTGATCTTGGCCAACGCCGCCTGGCGCTCCTTGCGCACCTCGGCGAGCTCCGCCTGCCGCTTTTCCAGGTCTTCGCGGCGGGCGACCAGGTCGCCCTGTTCCTGCTGGATGCCCTGTTCCACCTCGCGCAACTCGCGCAGGGTGTCGTTGAAGCTGGCGAGCTGATCCAGGCGGGTGCGATTCAGGTAGTTGTAGTAGGTGAGGGTGCGGCTGACCTTTTCCGGATGCTCCTGGTTGAGCAGCAGCTTGAGGTATTCCTGGCGGCCGCTCTGGTAGGCGGCGCGCACCTGCACGGCGATCAGCTGTTGTTGCTCAGCGCGAGACTGGTCGAGCTTCTTCTTGCGCCCGTCCAGCTCTTGCAGCTTTTTTTCGCCGTTCTCCAGCTGCTTCTGCAGCGAGTCGACCTGCTTTTCCAGCTCGCCCATCTGGGTCTCGGTGCCCTGCAGCTGCTTCTGCACGCCGGACTTTTCGGCCTGCACCTGCTTGAGGACCTTCTGCATCTCCTGGATTTCCCGGCGGGTCTGCTCGATCTGCCGCTGGGTATCGGCGCGGTCGTCGGCCAGGGCGGGAGCGAGAACGCTGGCAAGCAGGAGAAGGGCGAGAACACGGCGCATGCGAGGTCGTACGTTTCTAGGGCGAAGCGCCTAGTATGCCCGTCACATCCGGCAAAAAAAACGGCAAGGTACGCCGTTCAGCGTTCACAGCCCGACCAGGCGGCCAGGCTGCGAACGAGAGGGCATTTCTACTTCAATAGCCGACGGTGAAGCGGGTGCGGTGATGAGCGGGCCGTTCGACCTCGTCCAGCAGGGCCACGGCGAAGTCCTCGTAGGAGATATGACTGTCGCCGGCCGCGTCGAACAGCAGGGCATCGTCGTCCAGGCGGAACCGCCCGGTACGGGTGCCGGGCGCGAAGACCATCTGCGGGCTGACGAAGACCCAGTCGAGGTCGCTCACCGTGCGCAAGATGTCCAGGGTAGCGATGCCGGCTCCGGCTTCGCTGCGGTATTCAGCGGGAAAGGCTGGCGCATCGAACAGCCGCGAGCCGTCCGGCAGATTCAGGCTGGCGGCGCCGCCAACGATCAGCAGCCGCGGAATGCCGGTGGCGCGGGCGAAGTCGACCAGGGCGCTCGGCGCGAGGTCGGCGAATCTCAGGCTGCTGATCAGCACCTCATGACCGGCCAGGGCCGGGGCGGCCTGCAGATCGGTGACATCACCGGCGACCACCGTCAGGTCGGGCCGCGCCGCCAGGCGCGCGGGATTCCGTACCAGGGCGGTGACCCGGTGGCCGCGGGAGAGGGCTTCGTCGAGCAGGCGGCTGCCGACGTTGCCGGTGGCGCCGAGCAGGGCGATGGAGGTCATGGCTGGATTCCTCGGAAGTGAAGGGAAGCCAAGCCTAGGCAGAGCCGCGGAAGCCGCCAAGGAGGCAGTTCGAGATGAGCTGGTTACCTGCGGATAACCCGGGGCCGGCGAGGGTATGGCGCCATCGGGGGGCTGTGTATACTGGCCAGCATTTTTAGCCCTCCTTGGATAGCTCTTTCATTATGGAATTTATCGGTCGGGCGGTTGAATTCGCCACCCATCATCCGCTTCTCGTCGCCGCCTTCCTCGCCATCGTCGCCCTGATGCTGTTCAACGAGACCCGTCGTGGCGGGCGCAGCCTGTCCACCGGCGAACTCACCAACCTGCTCAACCGCGAGCAGGGCGTGGTCCTCGATATCCGTCCGAGCAAGGACTTCGCCGCCGGGCATATCGTCGGCGCGCTGAACATCGCTCAGGAGAAAGTCGCCAGCAGCCTGTCTCTACTGGAGAAGCACAAGGCCAAGACCCTGATCGTGGTGGACAGCGCCGGCCAGCAAGCCGGCGCCGTGTGCGGCGATCTGCAGAAGGCCGGCTTCACCGCCGCCCGGCTGAACGGCGGCATCGCCACCTGGCGTGCAGAGAATCTGCCCCTGGTGAAGTGAACCCCTAGCGTGGCCGCCCCATCGGCCACTGGAGACCGCGCATGTCTGACGTCGTCATCTATACCAGTGCCTGGTGTCCCTATTGCCATCGAGCCAAGCACCTGCTCGATCGCAAGAACGTGGCCTACCGGGAAGTCTCCGTCGACGGCCAGCCGGCGCTGCGCAGCGAGATGGCCCGCAAGGCCGGTCGCACCAGCGTGCCGCAGATCTGGGTCGGCAGCACCCACGTCGGCGGTTGCGACGAGCTCTATGCCCTAGACCGAAGCGGACGTCTCGATCCGCTGCTGTCCGCCTGACCAACACTCACAACTCAAGGCCCTACCATGACCGACCAAGCCAATGGCGCCCAGGAAGACGGCGCTCAGTTCTCCCTGCAGCGCATCTACATCCGCGACCTGTCCTTCGAGGCGCCCAAGAGCCCCGAGATCTTCCGTCAGGACTGGCAGCCCAACGTCAACCTGGACCTGGCCACCCGCCAGAAGACCCTGGGCGACGACTTCCACGAAGTGGTGCTGACCCTGACCGTGACCGTCAAGAACAACGAAGAGACCGCCTTCATCGCCGAAGTGCAGCAGGGTGGCATCTTCCTGATCAAGGGCCTGGACGCCGCCTCCATGGCCCATGCCCTGGGCGCCTTCTGCCCCAACATCCTGTTCCCCTACGCCCGTGAGGCGCTGGACAACATGGTGGTGCGTGGCTCCTTCCCCGCGCTGATGCTGCAGCCGGTGAATTTCGACGCCCTCTACGCCCAGGAACTGGCGCGTATGCAGACCGCCGGCGAAGCCTGATCGGCGCCGCGCGGTACCGGACGCCCCTTGCGAGGGGCGTTCTGCTGTCTGGTCCCAGGTCTTTTTTGGGGAGTGCCTAGGCCCTGTCTGCCTCTGGCTCGCGCGCCTTTGCGCCCGCTCTGAGCTTGCGGCTGGCGCGCCAGAGATCGAAGCTGAACACGGCCAGGCCCGTCCAGATGCAGATGAAGGCGAACAGCCGCTCACGGGGGAAGGGCTCGCCATAGAGCCAGACCGCCTGGATCAGCACCAGGGTCGGTGCCAGGTACTGCAGGAAGCCCAGCGTCGAATAGGGCAGCTTGCGCGCCGCGGCGTTGAAGCACAGCAGGGGAATCAGGGTGACCGGACCGGCCAGCACGATCAGCAGGCCCAGCGAGGACTGCCAGGTCTCGGCCTCCAGGCTCACCCCCGGGGTCAGCAGTGGCAGCGCGACCAGGGCGATCGGCACCAGCATCCAGCTCTCCACCACCATGCCCGGCAGCGCGGCCACCGGCGTCTGCCGCCGCACCAGGCCATAGAAGGCGAAGCTCAGCGCCAGCGCCAGGGAGACCCAGGGCAGTTGCCCCAGGGTCCACAGCTGCTGGGCCACGCCCAGCACCGCCAGGCCCACGGCGATCCACTGCAGCGGGCGCAGGCGCTCACCGAGAATCACCAGGGCGAGCAGGATGTTGACCAGCGGGTTGATGTAGTAGCCCAGGCTGGCCTCGACCACGTGGGCGTTGTTGACCGCCCAGATATAGACCAGCCAGTTGCAGGCCACCAGCGCGCCGGACACCGCCAGCCAGAGCAGCCGTCGCGGGTGGGCGCGCAACTCCGCCCACCAGCCGCGATGGCGCCAGACGAGCAGCAGGAGGGCGCTGAACAGGGCGGACCAGAGGATGCGCTGGAACAGGATCTCGGTCGCCGGCAGGGCCGCCAGCAGTTTGAAGAACAGCGGAAACAAGCCCCACAGCCCGTAGGCGGTAAGGCCCAGGGCGTAACCCTGGCGCAAGGCAGACATGAGGGATCCTTAGGCAGGCAACTTTCTTGTCCGGGCAGGATAGCTCAAGGGGCTGCGGGATGTCGGAATGGGTGGGGCTTCCTGTCGTCAGCCCTGGCAGGCTGGCATCTCGCACGCGCGGCCATGGTAGTGCGCCGCTGCCACCGCTGCGTAGGCCGCAGGCATTGTCTGATCGCGGCCATGGTGGTCCGCCAATGCGGCCGCTCCTGGGGGTCAGGTTCCGGTAGGAGCGGCCCATGGCCGCGATCAGTGCTGTAGCCTGGAAAACGGCACAGTCTTTTCCATTGAAGAGTTCATCGCAGGGCCTACCCTCACCCGGCCCTCTCCCAAGGGGAGAGGGAGCATTGGCGCCTGTAGCGTGGAAAACGGCGCAGCCTTTTCCACTGAGTCGCACAAAGGCTAGAACAGTCGCAACGGCGCCTCGTCCAGCGCAGCGCGCTGTTCGCGCAGGGTGAGGATCTGGTCGCCCCAGTAGCGTTCGCTGCCAAACCAGGGAAAGCTCTTGGGAAAGGCCGGATCGTCCCAGCGACGCGCCAGCCAGGCGCTGTAGTGCATTAGCCGCAGGGTACGCAGTCCCTCTATCAGGGCCAGCTCGCGCGGCTGGAAGTCGTGGAATTCCTCGTAGCCGTCCATCAGCTCGGACAACTGCGTCAGCCGCTCCTGGCGATCGCCGGCCAGCAGCATCCAGAGATCCTGCATGGCCGGGCCGTGGCGGCAATCGTCGAGGTCGACCATATGGTAGGCGTCATCGCGACAGAGCAGGTTGCCCGGATGGCAGTCGCCGTGCAGGCGGATGACGTCGTAGCTGACACTCTCGAAGAGTTCGTCGAGACGCAGGAGCAAATCGCGCGCCACGGATTCATAGGCGGGCAGCAGGCTCTTGGGAATGAAATTGCCGGTGAGCAGGGTGTCCAGAGAGGCGTGGCCGTAGCCCTGGACGTCCAGCGTCTCGCGGTGCTGGAAGGGTCGGCTGGCGCCCACCGCATGCAGGCGACCGAGCAACTGGCCGAGGCGATGCAGCTGGTTGAGATCGCCTGGCTCCGGCGCGCGACCGCCACGGCGAGGAAAGAGCGCGAAGCGAAAGCCGGCATGGGTGAACAGCGTCTGGCCGTCGCGCTGCAAGGGCGCGACCACGGGCACCTCACGTTCTTCCAGCTCGGCGGAAAAGGCGTGCTCTTCCAGAATGGCCGCATCGGTCCAGCGATCCGGCCGATAGAACTTGGCGATCAGCGGGGTCTCGGCTTCGATGCCGATCTGATAGACGCGATTCTCGTAGCTGTTGAGCGCCAGTACCCGGGCATCGCTGAGATAGCCCAGGCTTTCGATGGCGTCGATGACCAGGTCGGGACTCAGATTTTCGAACGGATGAGACATGGCGCGCTCCTCGGTCACGGGGGACGATGGCGATTGCCACCCTGCATCCGGGAGATGCTAGCGCATGCCCGAGCCCCATGGCGAAGGCTCGAGCGCTATCCGCTCGCCGGTCAGGCGCCGATCACACCGCCGTCTTCGCGGCTGATGACCATCACCGAGGAACGGGGCTGACCATCCGCACGTTGCTCCGGGAATTGGGAGCCGCCTTCCTCGCCGGGGTGCTGGATGCCGACGAACATCGTCCGGTAGTCCGGCGAGAAGGCCAGGCCGGTGACCTCGCAACCGACCGGGCCGACCAGGAAGCGGCGCATCTCGCCGCTGCGCGGATCGGCGCAGAGCATCTGGTTGTTGCCCATGCCCTCGTAGTCGCCTTTGTTGCTGTACTTGCCGTCGGTGAGCACCCACAAACGGCCGGCAGCGTCGAAGCCCAGGCCGTCGGGACTGTTGAACATGTTCTCGGCATTGATCTGCTGCGAGCCTGCTTCCGGCTTGCCCGGGTGTACCTTGGGATTGCCGGCGATGACGAACAGATCCCAGTCGAAGCTCAGGGCCGCGGCATCGTCGTCGCTCTCGCGCCAGCGCACGATCTGGCCGTAGAGGTTGTTGGCGCGGGGATTGGGGCCGCCCACTGGCATGCCGTCTTCACCGCGCTTGGTGTTGTTGGTCAGGGTGCAATAGACCTGGCCGTCCTTGGGGCTGACGGCTATCCACTCCGGACGGTCCATGCGCGTGGCGCCGACCTGGGTGCCGGCCTGGCGGGCGTGGATGAGCACCTCGGCCTGGCTGGCGAAGCCGTTGGCGGCGGTGAGGCCGTTCTCGCCATGCACCAGCGGCAGCCACTGGCCGCGGCCCTTGGGGCGGTTCGGATCACGGTCGCCTTCGTCGAAGCGGGCGACATAGAGGGTGCCATGATCGAGCAGCTCGCGATTGGCCTTGGGATCGTCCTGCAGGCGATCGCGGCTGACGAACTTGTAGATGAATTCGCCGCGCTCGTCGTCACCCATGTAGACCACTACGCGGCCATCGCGGGTGCGGGTAAGGGCGGCGTTCTCGTGTTTGAAACGACCCAGGGCGGTGCGCTTGACCGGCTTGGCCTGGGGATCGAAGGGATCGATCTCGGTGATCCAGCCGTGGCGATTGAGCTCGTTGGGATTCTGCGCCAGGTCGAAACGGTCGTCGTGCAGGTGCCAGTCGTTCTCCACGCTGGCGTGCTTGACGCTGTAGCGCTTCTGGGCCGCATCGAACTTCAGGTTGGCATCGCGACTGCCGAAGACGTCGGTGAAGTTCTCTTCGCAGGTCAGATAGGTATGCCAGGGCGTGGCGCCGCTGGAGCAATTCTGGAAGGTACCCAGCACCTCGCGTCCGGCCGGGTCGGCGGCGGTCTTGAGCAGGTCGTGGCCGGCAGCCGGACCGCTGACGGCGATGGGCGTGTTGCCGTGCACCCGGCGGTTATAGGGCGAGCCCTGGACGAAGTGCCATTGGCCGTCCACGCGCTTCACCTCGATCACCGAGACGCCCTCGGCGGCCTGAGCCTTGCGGGTGTCTTCCAGGGACTTGGGCGGCGTGCCGTGGCTGAGCAGGTAGCGGTAGTTGGTGTATTCGTTGTTGATCGCCATCAGTGCCCGATCCTGATCGTCCGGGAAGGGGTAGAAGGCCATGCCGTCGTTGTTGTCGCCGAATTGCACCGCCTGGTCGGCGGCGCTGGGGCTGCCATCGGGGCGGAAGGCCGGACCATCGGTGTGCAGCGGCTGGCCCCAGCTGATGAGCACGCTGGCGCGATAGCCGGGCGGCACCACTAGGGTGTCGGCGGTGGAGGCCGGGATGTTGGCGAAGCCGATCAGGGGATTGCCCGTGGCCTCGCTGACGGCGTCGGCCAGGGCGCTGCGCCCAAGCAGGCCACCGCCCAGGAACAGGGCCGCGCTGGCCAGGGCGCCGGCGCCGATGAAGCGGCGGCGGCTGAAGTGGACGAGGCGTTCGAGATCGGTCTGGTCGTTGTGCATGCTCATGGCTCCCTCACGGTGTGCAGGCGAGGCTAGTCAGACTAAATGACGTTTTGGTGACAGCGGCTAGTCGCCGGGTGGTGCCGTCCGCGCCAGGCAATAGACGTCGACCCGCCCGGCGCCGGCGCGCTTGAGCAAGCGCGCCAGGCTGTCGGCGGTGGCGCCGGTGGTGAGGACATCGTCCACCAGGGCCAGGTGGCGACCTTGCAGCTGGGCGTCCTTCACCAGGGCGAAGGCCTGCTTGAGATTGCGCCGCCGCTGGTTGGCGCTCAGACCCTGCTGGCTCTGTCGCTCCTGTACCCGCTGCAATAACCTGCCATCCACCGGCAGTTGCAGCGTCTTGCCGAGCCAGCTGGCCAGCAGGGCGGCCTGGTTGAAGCCGCGTTGGCGCAGGCGCAAGGGTGAGAGGGGAACCGGCAGCAGCAGGTCCGGGCGTGGCTGGCCTTCGTCGAACAGATGCTGCAGATGCCGCGCCAGCAGCGCCCCGGCCAGGCGACCGAGACTGCCCTGGTCGCGGTGCTTGAATCTGTTGATCAGGGTGTCGACCGGAAAGGCATAGCGCCAGGGCGCCAGTACCTGGTCGAAGGCCGGCGGCCTGACCAGGCAGCTGCCACAGAGGAGGCCGTCTACCGGTAGGGGCAAGGCGCAGCATTGGCAGTGTGGCCCGAGCCAGGGCAGTTCGTTGTCGCAGCCTTCGCACAGCGGCATTCCGGGCGGAAGCCAGGTGGCGCAGAGGGCGCAGTGGGTCCCGGGCCGCAGGCGTTGCCAGTGGCGCTTTAATACAGAGGAGAACGGTAGGGTCATGACGGCATCCGTGCCGAGCGAGAGCCCTACTGTGCCAGGCCGCCGGCCTGGCCACCAGTCAGCCGCGAATCAGCCAGCCCATCACCATCAGGCCCAGGATCAGCCAGATGACGCCGCCCACTATCGAGCGGGCCATGAAGGCCCGTACCGCGGCGTAGAGCAGCAGCAGGCCGATGGCCAGGACCACGAAGCTGATATAGGAGTCGTCCATGCCGATGGAGCGCGCCATGCCATGGAGAAAGTCGTGCACGGCATCGGCGATGCCGCCCAGGACCGAGCCGAACAGGTCGATGATAAAACGGATGACTTGGCCGAGCGCCGCGCCGAGCCAGTCGAAGAAGCCTTCAGTACGCATGGATGTTTCCAGATCCTTGGCAATGTCCCTTGGAACCCGCGAAGCCCGCCGGGTTCGCTGGTGATCCGCGCTACACTGCGCGTTTTCCGCAGTGTCTCTCAAGTTCTTAGTGATGACAGCTACCGACGCGCTACCCCTGATCCTGCTTCCCGGCCTGCTCTGTGACCAGCGCCTCTGGGCCACCCAGGCTGCCGACCTGGCCGACACCTGCCCGGTGTCCATCCCCGACCTCACACGCGACGTTGGCATCGCCGCGCTGGCCCGCCGGGTCCTGGCCGAGGCTCCACCGCGTTTCGCCCTGGGCGCCCTGTCCATGGGCGGCTATGTGGCCTTCGAGATCCTGCGCCAGGCGCCGGAGCGGGTAGTGCGACTGGCGTTGTTCGACACCATGGCCAGCCCGGATACCCCCGAGCGTGCCACCCAGCGTCGCGCCATGCTCGACCTGGCTGAGCGCGGTCGCTTTCTCGGCATCAGTCCGCAACTGCTGCCACGCCTGATCCATGCCTCGCGCCTGGGCACGCCGGTGGCCGATACCGTGCTGGCCATGGGCAAGGCGGTGGGCAAGGAGGCCTTCCTGCGCCAGCAGCAGTCGATCATCGACCGCCCCGATTCGCGGCCGACCCTGGCCCAGGTCCAAGTGCCCACCCTCATCGTGGTCGGCGCCCAGGATCAACTCACCCCGCCTGCCGAAGCCGAACTCATGGCGGCCGGCATCCAGGGCTCGCATCTGGTGGTGCTGGACGACTGCGGCCACCTGCCGCCACTGGAGCTGCCGGAACGGACCACGGCACTGTTGCGGGAGTGGCTGGCCTGACCCCTTGTCGCGGACGCTGAACCCCGGCGGCAGGCGGGCCTCCATTGGCAAAGCCCCCTGGAGTCCCGCATGGCGCATCGCCCATCACTGTCCATCCTCTCCCTGGTGCTGGGGCTCGCCCCCACCACCGTGGCCCTGGCCGCGCCAGTGGGGGCCGGTCAGCCCGAGCAGCTGCATTTCGCCGACGACGGCGTCATTCCCAATAGCCGCCTGCCCGTGCTGCTCTATCGCCAGGTTCCTCTGGAAGGGACCGACCGCGCGGCGGCGCTGGAGCGACTGTTCGCCGACAACGCCTGGCCGCCGCAATGGCGCTACGGCGTCTATAGCTACCATCACTATCATCCCAATGCCCATGAAGTGCTGGGCGTGGCGCGCGGTCGGGCTATCCTGCGCCTGGGTGGCGAGCAGGGGCAGGATGTGGAGGTGAGCGCGGGCGATGTGGTGGTGCTACCGGCGGGCACCGGCCACCGCAACCTGCAGTCCAGTGCAAATTTCCTGGTGGTGGGCGCCTATCCGCCCGATCAGCAGGACTTCATCACCCAGCGCGCCGATCCGGCCGCCCACGCCCACTCGGTCGGACTGATCGCCGGGGTGTCCTTGCCGGCAAGCGATCCGGTGACCGGGCGCGAGGGCGCACTGCCGGCGTTCTGGCGCTAGCAGAGGCGGGTCAGGGTGGCCTCGTCGGGCCGGCCGGCGAAAAAGGTCTTCAGCGCCTGGCGAAAGGGTTCGGGATCTTCGGCTACGGCGGCGAAGAGGGTGAGGCTGGAGTGGAACTTGAGATCGTCCGGTTGCCCGAACAGCGCGGTCGCGGACAGCTCCGGATGCTTCAGTGCCGCCGCAGTGATCTCCCGCAGGCGCGATCCCAGCAGCGGATGTGCGAGGTAGGCACTGGCCTCGTCGCGGGAGGCAATGGCGTAGTGGCGTGCCGTTTCGCTACGACCCAGTCCCTGGATCTGCGGAAAGATGAACCATATCCAGTGGCTGCGCTTGCGCCCGGCGCGGATCTCCGCCAGGGCGGTGGCATAGGTGTCGGCCTGGGCGTCGAGGAAGCGTTGCAGATCGTGAGTGGCGGGCATGGGGGAAACTCCGGGCCTTTTGCCTATCGGCAGACGGACCCGGAGGAAGTGCCGGTCACGAGACGAGCGGTCTAGCTGCGCACCGCGCGATAGCTGACCTCGCCGCCTGCGCTGACGTCGTCCAAATCGATCCGGGAGGTCTCCGGCAGGCTCAGGCCACCGACCAGGCCCAGCAGGGCGATCAGGATCAGGTAGAGCGCTGGCGAGAGGTTGCTGCCGGTGGCGCCGATCAGCCAGGTCGCCATCAGCGGGGCGGTGCCGCCGAAGATGGTGTAGGCCAGGTTGTAGGTGATGGCGCCGGCGGTGTAGCGCGTGCGGGTCGGGAAGACCTCGCTGAGCAGCGGCGCCGTCACCACGTTGCACAGTACCGCTCCGGCGCCCAGCAGCAGCGAACCCAGCAGGGCGCTGCCGAACTGGCCGCTACTGGCCAGCAGCAGCGCCGGATAGACGCCCACCGCCAGGACCAGGCTGGCCAACACCGTGGTCATGCGCCGACCGATGCGGTCGGTGACACGTCCCAGCACCGGGCAGGCGGCTGCGGCGGCGAACAGGGTGATCAGGCTGATGGCCAGCGCCGCGGCCCGGTCGAAGCCGCCAGCCAGCTGCAGGTAGGTGGAGAAGTAGGTGGTGAACATATAGAAGGACAGCGCCGTCAGCGAAATGAAGGCGCCCAGGCGCAGGATGGAACGGCCCTGCAGCCTGAGCGTCTCGCCCAGCGGCGAATGGCTGACCTCATGGTCGGCTTCCAGGGCCTGGAAGGCCGGGGTCTCGTCCAGCTTCAGCCGCAGGTAGAGGCCGATCAGACCCAGCGGCGCGGCGGCCAGGAAGGGAATGCGCCAGCCCCAGTCGGCCATGGTGGCGGCGCCCAGCAGCCGCTCCAGGCCCCAGGCGGTCAGGGCCGCGCTGGCGAAGGCGAGAAAGGTCGAGACCGGCACGAAGCTGCCATAGCGCCCGCGTCTATCGCGCGGCGAATGCTCCATCACGTAGGCGCAGGCACCCGCGTATTCGCCGCCGGCGGAAAATCCCTGAGCGCAACGGATCAGCGTCAGCAGGATGGGTGCCCAGATGCCGATGGTGGCGTAGCTGGGCAGGATGCCGATCAGGGCCGTGGCGCCGGCCATGATCAGGATGGTCAGCGCCAGGACCCGTTTACGGCCGATACGGTCACCCAGCAGGCCGAAGACGATACCGCCCAGCGGCCGGAAGGCGAAGGCCACGGCGAAGACGGCAAAGGTCTTGAGCAGCCCGGCGGTGGCATCGCCACTGGGGAAGAAGTGCGCGGCGATCAGGGTGGCGAGAAAGCCATAAAGGGCGAAATCGAACCATTCGACGAAATTGCCGATGGACGCGGCGGAGATGACCTTGCGCAGGGTGGCGGGTGAAACGGAAGTCGCTGTCTGGCTCATGGCGGGCCTCGGGAAAGGGCGGAGACGGAGGCAGAAATGGAGCGCCTTGTTTTATTGTCGAGAGATCGGGGCGTACCGCAGCTTCGACCCTAATCCTTTTCCCGTGACCGAGCAGTCCCGCCAGCGACTTGTCCACCGTTGGAACCGACTTCAGGAGCCCCACCATGACCATGACCATGACGACCACCTATGCGGAAAAGGAGCCCGCCCGCACCGATGTCGACGCCCTGCCCGGTGTCTCCCTGCTGGAGTTCGGCGCACCCTGGTGCGGCCACTGTCGTGCCGCCCAGCCGCTGCTGGCCACGGCGCTCGCGGACTACCCCGGCGTGCGTCATCTCAAGGTCGAGGACGGCCCCGGCCGCCGCCTGGGACGCTCCTTTCGCGTCAAGCTCTGGCCTACGCTGATCCTCTTCAAGGACGGCCAGGAACTGGCGCGGCTGGTGCGCCCGACGGCGGCGGCCGCCCTGCGCGAAGCCCTGGCCGAAGCGGACTGACCGGTCGTTCCACTCGTCCTCGCCACGCTTGACAGGGCAGGCCTGGAACATTAGTTTCAAACAACTGTTTAAACGCCCTGGCGGAAGGTCTGCAGCGACGCTGCCGCCACCCTCGACAACAAGCATTCGCAAAGAGGTAACAGTCATGCCCGATTACAAAGCCCCCCTGCGGGACATCCGCTTCGTTCGCGACGAACTCCTGGGCTATGACGCGCACTACCAGAGCCTGCCCGGTTGCGGCGACGCCACTCCCGACATGGTCTCCGCCATCCTCGAAGAAGGTGCCAAGTTCTGCGAACAGGTGCTGGCGCCGCTCAATCGCATCGGCGACCAGCAGGGCTGCACCTGGAGCGAAGAGGGGGTGAAGACCCCCGATGGCTTCAAGGAAGCCTATGCCCAGTTCGTCGAGGGCGGCTGGCCGAGCCTGGCGCACAACCCGGCCCACGGTGGCCAGGGCCTGCCCGAGTCACTCGGCATCTCCCTGTCGGAAATGGTCGGCCAGGCCAACTGGTCCTGGGGCATGTACCCCGGCCTGTCCCACGGCGCCATGAACACCCTGGAGCAGCACGGCACCGACGAGCAGAAGCACACCTACCTGGAAAAGCTGGTGACCGGCGAATGGACCGGCACCATGTGCCTGACCGAACCCCACTGCGGTTCCGACCTGGGCATGCTGCGCACCAAGGCCGAGCCGCGCGCGGACGGCAGCTACGCCATCACCGGCACCAAGATCTTCATCTCCGCCGGTGAACACGACATGGCCGAGAACATCGTCCACATCGTGCTGGCCCGTCTGCCCGACGCCCCCGCCGGCACCAAGGGCATCTCGCTGTTCATCGTGCCCAAGCGCCTGCCCGACGCGAGCGGCGCGGCCGGCGAGCGCAACGCCGTGCACTGTGGTTCCCTCGAACACAAGATGGGCATCCACGGCAACGCCACCTGCGTGATGAACTTCGATGGCGCTACCGGCTTCCTGATCGGCCCGCCGAATCGCGGTCTGAACTGCATGTTCACCTTCATGAACTTCGCTCGCATCGGCACCGCCCTGCAGGGCCTGGCCCACGCCGAGGTGGCCTTCCAGGGCGGTCTGAAGTACGCCCGCGAGCGGCTGCAGATGAGATCCCTGACCGGTCCCAAGGCCCCCGAAAAGCCCGCCGATCCCATCATCGTGCACCCCGACGTGCGCCGCATGCTGCTGACCATGAAGGCCTTCGCCGAGGGCAGCCGGGCGATGATCTACTACACCGCCAAGCTGGTGGATATCCTCAAGTACAGCCAGGACGAGGAGCAGAAGCAGCAGGTCGAGACCCAGATGGCCTTCCTCACCCCCATCGCCAAGGCCTTCATGACTGAGGTGGGTTTCGAGGCGGCCAGCCACGGCGTGCAGATCTATGGCGGCCACGGCTACATCGCCGAGTGGGGCATGGAGCAGAACCTGCGCGATGCGCGTATCGCCATGCTCTACGAGGGCACCACCGGCATCCAGGCCATCGACCTGCTGGGTCGCAAGGTGCTGATGACCCAGGGTGAATCGCTCAAGGCCTTCACCAAGGTGGTGCACAAGTTCTGTCAGGCCAACGCCGAAAACGCCGAACTCAAGACCTTCGTCGAGCCGCTGGCCAAGCTGAACAAGGAGTGGGGCGAGCTCACCCTCAAGGTCGGCATGGCCGCCATGAAGGATCGCGAGGAGGTGGGTGCCGCCGCTGTCGACTACCTGATGTACTCCGGCTATGTCTGCCTGGCCTACTTCTGGGCCGACATGGCCCGGGTCGCGGCCGAGAAGCTGGCCGCCGGCACCGACGAGGCCGCCTTCTACCAGGCCAAGCTGGCCACCGCGCGCTTCTACTACGAGCGCCTGCTGCCCCGTACCCGCGCCCACGCCGAGGCGCTGCTGGCCGGCGCCGGCAGCCTGATGGCCCTGGCCGAGGAAGACTTCGCCCTCGGCTACTAAGCCGTCGCCGCTCTACTGAAAACCCCGCTCCGGCGGGGTTTTCGCTTTTTCACGCATGCGAAGAAGCCAGCAGCGCGAACCTCCGATCGGCTGACCGCCAGGTCAGATCATGAACCTATGTCTCCCTTCCGGTTCGGTCTTACACTCGGGTCATACCGACAAGAACACCTTCCGAGGAGACTCGACATGGCTGACTACACCCCGCCGCTTCGCGATATCCGTTTCGTGCTGGATGCCGTCCTCAAGGTCAGGGACCGCTGGAGTCAGTGGCCTGCCCTGGCCGAAGTGGTGGACGGCGAGACCGCCGATGCCATCCTCGAAGAAGCCGGCAAGCTGTGCGCCCAGGAACTGGCGCCCCTCAATCGCAATTCCGATGAGGAAGGCTGCCACTGGCAAAACGGCGAAGTGACCACGCCCCAGGGCTTCCGCCAGGCTTACCAGGCCTTTGCCGAAGGCGGCTGGGTCGGGGTCGGTGGCGATCCCGAATACGGCGGCATGGGCATGCCCAAGGTGCTCACTGCCCAGGTCGAGGAAATGATGCACGCCAGCTGCCTGGCCTTCGGCCTCTATCCGATGCTCAGCGCCGGTGCCTGCCTGGCCCTGCACGCCCATGGCAGCGCAGAACTGAAGCAGGCCTATCTGCCCAACCTCTACAGCGGCCAGTGGGCCGGCTCCATGTGCCTGACCGAGCCCCATGCCGGTACCGACCTGGGGCTGATCCGCACCCGCGCCGAGCCCCAGTTCGACGGCAGCTACCGGGTCACCGGCACCAAGATCTTCATCACCGCCGGCGAGCACGACCTCACCGAGAACATCATCCATCTGGTGCTGGCCAAGCTGCCCGATGCTCCGGCCGGCTCCCGGGGCATCTCGCTGTTCCTGGTGCCCAAGATCCTGGTGGACGAGGCGGGTGCCCTGGGCGCGCGCAACGCCGTGGCCTGTGGCTCGCTGGAACACAAGATGGGCATCAAGGGCGCCGCCACCTGCGTGATGAACTTCGACGGCGCGGTCGGCTACCTGGTGGGCGAGGTCAACAAGGGCCTGGCCGCCATGTTCACCATGATGAACTACGAGCGCCTGGGCGTCGGCATCCAGGGCCTGGGTTCGAGCGAGCGCTCTTACCAGAATGCCCTGGCCTATGCCCGCGAGCGCCTGCAGAGTCGTTCGCCGACCGGCATCCAGCAGGCCGCCAAGAACGCCGATCCCATTATCGTCCATCCCGATGTGCGGCGCATGCTGCTGACCATGAAGGCTTTGAACGAAGGCGGCCGGTTGTTCTCCAGCTATGTCGCCCTGCAGCTCGACACCGCCAAGTACAGCCCTGAGCCCGTCGAGCGCGAACGCGCCGAGGCCCTGGTGGCGCTGCTCACCCCGGTGGCCAAGGGCTTCCTCACCGATATCGGCCTGGAACTCTGCGTCGCCGGTCAGCAGGTGTTCGGCGGTCATGGCTACATCCGTGAATGGGGCCAGGAGCAGTTGGTGCGCGACGTGCGCATCACCCAGATCTACGAAGGCACCAACGGCATCCAGGCCCTCGACCTGGTCGGCCGCAAGCTGGCCGGCAGCCGCGGTGCTCTCTACCGGCCCTTCAGTGAAGAGGTCCATGGCTATCTGAGCGGTCTGCCGGCGGACAATGAATTCGCCGCACCCCTGCGCCAGGCGCTGGATCAGCTGGACGGGGCGACCGAATGGCTGCTGCAGGCCGGCGCCAGCGATCCCCACGAACTGGGGGCAGCCTCGGTGGACTACCTGCACCTGTTCGGCTATGTCGCCTATGGCTACCTCTGGGCCCGGGCGGCGGCCGCTGCGGCGGATCAGGAGGCGACCTTCGCCGAAGCCAAGCTGGCCACTGCGCGTTTCTATTTCGCTCGTCTGCTACCGCGCACCCTGAGCCTGGCTGCGGCCGTGCGCAGTGGCGCCCAACCGCTCTACGCCCTGGCCGAGGAGGCGTTCTAAGCTGTTGACCAGCAAGGTAAAAAGCCATGTCGTGTAAGCTTTGGCTTACACCACGTCGCCGCGATAAGCCATCGCCTAGTCTCTGATAGCTGCGTAATCTACACCCATCGGATCGCGGTACAGGATGTACCCAGCGCTCCAGATGATTTCAAGGAAATATGGCCAGGATGGCCCCCCGGCACGGATGTCGGGCAGAGACTTACAGGGATAGATGGCCAAGGATTGGCGGCCTGACAGGGATGTCGGGTTAAGTCTGCGAAACCCCGCTTCGGCGGGGTTTTTTATTGCCTGCCGGAACCTGATTCAGGCCCTGCCAGTCTTAGAGGCATCTTCTTGCCTGCCCACTACTGGAGCCTGAAATGGACCTCATCCGCCTCATCTTCGCCATCATCCTGCCGCCCGTGGGCGTCTTCCTTCAGGTCGGCTTCGGCGGCGCCTTCTGGCTGAACATCCTGCTGACGCTGCTGGGTTACATTCCGGGTATCATCCATGCCGTCTGGGTGATTGCCCGTCGCTGAACCAGCGGTCTGATCGCGGCCCGAATGCCGCGATCGCCTGGCTGACCCGAGGGTCAGCGCCGACCGGAGCGAAAGGGGCCGGAGGGCAAGCGTCCGTGCTAGGCGGATGCGCCTTCCATGGTCCTGTTCGAGGCCTTTCGGCCAACCCGTGTCGATATCCTTGATCGACCGTCGGTTGCGCCACGGTCAGTGACGACACCCCCCCGCAGGCCGAGGCTTTGCCGTCGCCGACCGTTTTGTCCCGTACAAGGCTTTCAGACCCCATGAATCGCGAGTCGCCCCTCGATCAGAAGCACTTCAGCCAGATCCTCAAGCGCAATCTTTCCCTGCCGCTGAGTATCGGTGTCTTCAGCGCGATCTTCTTCATCGCCATCATCTATTACCTGCTGAAGGTCACCCAGTGGGTCGAGCACACCGACCGTGTCATCAGCGAGGCCAACGCCAACTTCCGCCTGGTGGTCGATCTGGAAACCGGGATGCGCGGCTATCTGCTGAGCGGCAACACCGCGTTCCTGCAGCCCTATGAGCGCGCCCTGCCCAATGTCGAGCCGCAACTGGATGAGTTGAAGAACCTGGTCAGCGACAGCGCCGTGCAGATCCGCCGACTGGAGCGGATCGAAGCGGTACACCGAGAGTGGCGCCAATACGCCAGCCAGGTGATCGAGGCGCGCCGCACCGGGGGGGATTTCCAGACCCCCCTGAGCGATGGCCAGGGCAAGAATCGTATCGACAGCATCCGCCGCGACTACACCGACTTCATCGCCTACGAAGAGCAGATGCGCGCTGAGCGTACCGCGACGGCCAGCCGCATGACGGTGGTGTTCGTGGCGGCCTTCCTCGTCGTCAGCCTGCTGCTGTCGGGCATCATGGCCTTCTTTGGTCGCCGCGAACTCATGCGGCTTTCCGCGACCTACACCCGGCTGCTCGATCAACAGGCCGAGCACACCGATAATCTTGAGCGACAGAGCTGGTTCCGCTCCGGCCAGAATCAGCTGTCGGAAGCGGTCATCGGTCAGGCGACGCTGGCGCCGCTGGGGCAAAGCATCCTGCAATTCCTGGCGCGCTATCTCGGTGCCGCGGCCGGTGCCCTCTATGTACGGCTCGACGACGGCAGCCTGGAGCGCGTCGCCGACTACGCCCTCGACGACGAGGGTCGTCGCCGTCGCCAGCGCCTGGCGCCGGGCGAAGGTCTGGCCGGGCAAGCCGTGCTGGACGGTCGCCTAATGGCGCTCGACCAGTTGCCCCTCGACTACCTCAAGGTCAATTCGGCGCTGGGCGAGCGCCAGGCCAGCGCGGCGCTCATCGTGCCCATCGAGAACGATGGCCGGGTGAATGGTGTGGTCGAACTGGGCTTCCTGCGCGCCCTGCGTCCGCAGGACGAAGAATTGCTGACCCTGATCGCCGATTCCATCGGCTCTTCGGTGGAAGCCGCGCGCTATCGCCAGCGGCTGCAGCAGGTGCTGGCGGAAACCCAGCAACTCAACGAAGAACTCCAGGTACAGCAGGAAGAACTGCGCACCGCCAACGAAGAGCTGGAAGAACAGTCCCAGGCGCTCAAGGAATCCCAGGTTCATCTGGAGCAGCAGCAGGCCGAGCTGGAGCAGACCAACGAGCAACTCTCCGAGCAGGCCCAGGAACTGCTGCAGCAGCGCGACGTGCTGGACGACCGCAACAATCGCCTCAACGAAGCCCAGCAACTGCTGGAAGACCGGGCGCGCGAGCTGGAACGGGCCAGCCAGTACAAGTCCGAATTCCTGGCGAACATGTCCCACGAATTGCGTACGCCGCTGAACAGCTCGCTGATCCTGTCCAAGCTGCTGGCGGACAACCCGGTGGGCAACCTGAGTGCCGAGCAGGTGCGCTACGCCGAATCCATCTATTCGGCGGGCAACGACCTGCTCACCCTGATCAACGACATCCTCGACATCTCCAAGGTCGAGGCCGGCATGCTGGAGATCCGCCCGGAGCAGATGTCCGTGCGCCGCCTGGTGGAAGCCCTGAAGACCGCCTTCGAGCCGGTGGCCCAGAACAAGGGCGTCGCCTTCGTGGTGGAGCTGGACGAGCGGATGCCGCCGACCTTCTTCAGCGATCGCCAGCGGGTCGAGCAGATCCTCAAGAACCTGCTGTCCAACGCCTTCAAGTTCACCGAGCACGGCCAGGTGACCCTGCGCCTGTCGCTGGAAGACGGCCAGCCCAGCTTCGCCGTGAGCGATACCGGCATCGGCATCGCCGCCGAGCAGCAGGAGCTGATCTTCGAGGCCTTCCGCCAGGCGGACGGCGCCATTACCCGTCGCTACGGCGGCACCGGCCTGGGGCTGTCGATCTCCCGCGACCTGGCGCTGCTGCTGGGTGGCGCCCTGGGCGTCACCAGCCAGCCGGGCGAGGGCAGTACCTTCACCCTGCGCCTGCCGCTGGAGTATCAGGAAGCCGCCGCGTCCGGTCTGCCGGTGACGCCGGTCATGGCCCCGGCACAGGCCGCCACGCCGGTTGCAGCACCTGCGCCTTTCGCCACCCTGGCCGCTACCCCGCGTCCGCCCGCAGCGCCGCCGGTCACCGAGGCAGCGGCGCCGGTGGAGTCGGCCTTTGCCGACGACCGGGACAGCTGGCCCTATCCGGATCGTCGAGTGCTGGTGATCGAGGACGAGGTGCCCTTCGCGCAAATCCTCTTCGATCTGGCCCACGAGCTGAAGTACAGCTGCCTGATCGCCCACCGCGCCGAGGAAGGCTTCGCCGCGGCGCTGGAGTACCGCCCCGACGCCATCCTGCTGGACATGGGACTGCCGGATCATTCCGGCCTCACGGTGCTGGAGCGCCTCAAGGAAAATCCCCTGACCCGGCACATCCCGGTGCACGTGGTCTCAGCCTCGGATCGCATCGAGACGGCCATGCACATGGGCGCGGTCGGCTACGCCATCAAGCCCACCACTCGCGACGAATTGCGTGAGGCCTTCACCCGGCTGGAAGCCAAGTTCGCCGCCGGCATCAAGCGGGTGCTGCTGGTGGAAGACGATGCCCTGCAGCGCGACAGCATCGCCAAGCTGATCGGCGACGTGGATGTGGAGATCACCGCCGTGGAGATGGGCAGCCAGGCCCTGGAACTGCTGCGCGACGAGGTCTACGACTGCATGGTCATCGACCTCAAGCTGCCCGACATGGAAGGGGGTGAGCTGCTGCAGCGCATGGCCAGCGAAGACATCTGCTCCTTCCCACCGGTGATCGTCTACACCGGTCGCAGCCTGACCCGCGACGAAGAAGCGGCGCTGCTCAAGTATTCGCGTTCCATCATCATCAAGGGTGCGCGCTCGCCGGAGCGACTGCTCGACGAGGTGACCCTGTTCCTGCACAAGATCGAGGCCGACATGCCGCTCGATCGCCAGCGCATGCTGGAAAGCGCCCGCAGCCGCGAAAAGGCCTTCGACGGCCGCACCCTGCTGCTGGTGGATGACGATGTGCGCAACATCTTCGCCCTCACCAGTGCCCTGGAGCAGAAGGGCGCCAAGGTGGAAATCGCCCGCAACGGCCTGGAAGCGCTGGAGAAGCTCGACAACAGCGACACCATCGACCTGGTGCTGATGGACATCATGATGCCGATGATGGACGGCTACGAAGCCATGCGCGAGATCCGCAAGCGGCCGCACATGAAGAAGCTGCCGATCATCGCCATCACCGCCAAGGCCATGAAGGATGATCAGGAGCGCTGCCTCGCCGCCGGTGCCAGCGACTACCTGGCCAAGCCCATCGACCTGGACCGGCTGTTCTCGCTGATCCGTGTCTGGATGCCGTCGCTGGAGCGGCTGTAGGTCATGAGCGAACGGCTGCAGGACATCGAGCTGAGGTTGCTGCTGGAAGGCATCTTCCTGAGATACAGCCACGACTTCCGCAATTACTCCAAGGCCTCGCTCAAGCGGCGGGTGCTGCAGGCGCTGACGCGCTTCGACTGCCCGAGCATCTCTATGCTGCAGGAGCGGGTCCTGCGTGATCCGGCGCTGTTCGCCGAGCTGCTGCAATTCATCACCATCCCGGTGAGCGAGATGTTTCGCGATCCGGGCTACTTCCTCGCCCTGCGCCAGCAGGTGGTGCCGGTCTTGCGTACCTATCCCTCGCTCAAGGTGTGGATCGCCGGCTGCAGCACCGGCGAGGAAGTCTTCTCCATGGCCATCCTGTTCCAGGAGGAAGGGCTGCTCGACCGTACGCTCTTCTATGCCACCGACATCAATCCGCGCTCCATGGAAAAGGCCCGCCAGGGCATCTTTCCGCTGGAGCGGATGCGCGCCTACACCGCCAGCTACCAGAAGGCCGGCGGCACCCGAGCGTTTTCCGACTATTACACCGCGGCCTACGACGGCGCCCTGTTCGACAAGTCGCTGATCGCCAACGTGACCTTCGCCGACCACAGCCTGGCCACCGACAGCGTCTTTTCCGAGACGCAGCTGGTGTCCTGCCGCAACGTGCTCATCTACTTCAACAAGAATCTGCAGAATCGGGCGCTCGGCCTGTTTCACGAGTCCCTGAGCCACCGCGGCTTTCTCGGCCTGGGCAGCAAGGAGTCGCTGGACTTCTCCGCCTACGCCAGCCACTTCGAGCCGGTGGTGAAGCAGGAACGGCTGTTCCGCAGGCTCTAGCATGTTCCCGCCCCTGAAGCCGTTGCGCCTCATCGTCATCGGAGCCTCTGCCGGCGGGCTGCAGGTGCTGCTGCGCCTGCTTTCGACCCTGCCGGCCAGTTTTCGCCTGCCGCTGGCGGTGGTGCTCCATCTGCCGGACGATCGCAATTCGCGCCTGGCCGAGCTGTTTCAGCAGCGACTGGCCTTGCGGGTACGCGAAGCCGAGGACAAGGACGCTATACTGCCGGGCAGCCTGTATTTCGCGCCGCCGGGCTATCACCTGCTGGTGGAGGACGACTTCACCCTGTCGCTGTCACGCGACGAGCCGGTGCAGTTTTCCCGGCCGTCCATCGATGTCTTGTTCGAAAGCGCGGCCGATGCCCTGGGCGAGCAGGTCTGCGGCATCCTGCTCACCGGCGCCAACCAAGACGGCGCCAGCGGCCTGCACGCCCTGGCTCAGAATGGAGCGGTCACCGTCGTCCAGTCGCCGCAGTCGGCCGAGGTACCGACCATGCCCGAGGCGGCGCTGAAGAGATTCCACCCGGATTTCGTGCTGGATGTGCCGGGCATCCATCTATTGCTCATCGAGCTGGAACGCGACCATGGCTGAAGTACCCGTCGAACAGGCGAAGCTCCTGCTCGTAGACGACCTGCCGGAAAATCTCCTGGCACTGGAAGCCCTGCTGCGCAGCGAGGCGCTGGAGATCTTCCAGGCCAGCTCCGCCGAGGCCGCGCTGGAGCTCCTGCTGATGCACGAATTCGCCCTGGCGATCCTCGATGTGCAGATGCCGGGCATGAACGGCTTCGAACTGGCGGAGATGATGCGCGGCCTGGAAAAGACCCGGCACATCCCCATCGTCTTCGTCAGCGCCGCCGGCCGCGACCTCAACTACGCCTTCAAGGGCTACGAGAGCGGTGCGGTGGACTTCCTGCACAAGCCCCTCGATGTCCATGCGGTCAAGAGCAAGACCCGGGTCTTCGTCGACCTCTACTGGCACCGCAAGCGCTTGGCCGAGCAATTGGTGGCCCTGGAGCAGAGTCGCCAGGAGCAGGAGATCCTGCTCGCCGAATTGCGCCAGACCCAGGTCGAGCTGCAGCAGGCGGTGCGCACCCGTGACGACTTCATGTCCATGGTCTCCCACGAACTCAAGACGCCGCTCAACACCCTGATGCTCGAAGCCCAGCTGCGCCGCATGTACCTGGACAAGGGCAAGCTGGAGGCCTTCACCCCCGACAAGCTGGCCGGCATGGCCGAGCGCGACGAGCGGCAGATCCAGCGCCTGGTGCACCTGATCGACGACATGCTCGACATCTCGCGGATCCGCACCGGCAAGTTGTCCATCCGCCCCTCGCAATGCGATCTCGCCGCCCTGGTCAACACCGTGGTCGACAGCTTCGCCTCGCAATTCGCCGCCGCCGGTTGCCCGGTTGAGCTGCACGCGGAAGGCCCGGCGCCCGGCTACTGGGATGAATTCCGCATCGAGCAGGTGATCACCAACCTGCTGACCAACGCCATGAGATACGGCGCCGGGCGTCCGGTGGAGATTTCCCTGCGCAGCGATGGTGCCGACGTGGAGTTGAGCGTCAAGGACCATGGCATCGGCATCCCGGTGGAGCACCAGGCGCTGATCTTCCGCCAGTTCGAGCGCGCCAGCGGCACCGAGAACATCGCCGGCCTGGGCCTGGGCCTCTATATCGCCGACCAGATCGTCAAGGCGCACCATGGCAGCCTGCACGTGGAAAGCATCGCCGGGCAGGGCGCGACCTTCCGCCTGCGGCTGCCCTGCCTGCCGACCTAGGCAGCATTGACAGGACCCCAGGCGCCCGCGAGAATCGCGAAAAGAGGTGGGATGTCGTACCTCTTGCCAAATAACTCCATAAGAAGGCGCCCGCTCATGTCCGAAGTCTCCTCGTCACCTTTCCACCGTCTGTTGCTGACCGGCGCTGCCGGCGGCCTGGGCAAGGAGCTGCGCCAGCGGCTCAAGCCCCATGCCGAGATCCTGCGGCTGTCCGACATCGCGCCGATGGATGCGGCCCAGGGACCAGCGGAAGAGGTGGTGACCTGCGACCTGGCGGACAAGGCTGGCGTCCATGACCTGGTGGAAGGCGTCGATGCCATCCTGCATTTCGGCGGCATCTCCACCGAGCACGCCTTCGAGCCCATCCTCGAAGCCAATATCCGCGGCACCTTCAATCTCTATGAGGCCGCGCGGCGCCATGGGGTGAGGCGCATCGTCTTCGCCAGCTCCAACCATGTCATCGGCTTCTATCGCCAGGACCAGCGCATCGACGCCAACGTGCCCCAGCGTCCGGACAGCTACTACGGCCTGTCCAAGGCCTTCGGCGAAGACCTGGCGACCTTCTATTTCGATCGCTATGGCATCGAGACGGTGAGCATCCGCATCGGCTCCTCCTTCCCCGAGGCGCAGAATCGCCGCATGCTCGCCACCTGGCTGAGCTACGAAGACCTGACCGATCTCATCCTGCGCAGCCTGACCACCCCCGACGTCGGCCACACCATAGTCTATGGCGCCTCCGACAACCGCGACAGCTGGTGGGACAACCGCCTGGCCGCGCACCTGGGCTTCCAGCCCAAGGACAACTCCGAGCAATTCCGCGCCAAGGTCGAGGCCCAGCCCATGCCGGCGGCCGACGATCCGTCGATGGTCTACCAGGGTGGTGCCTTCGTCGCCACCGGTCCCTTCGACGACTGAGGAGGGCCGCCATGACTGCCGAATTGCTCGTCGATGCCCGCAACGCCACAGGGGAGTGCCCGGTCTGGCACGTTGCCGAACAGGCGCTCTACTGGGTCGATATCCCGGCCAAACGGCTGCATCGCTGGACCCCGACAGATGTGCTGGACAGCTGGAGCGCGCAGGAAATGCTCGCCTGCATCGCCGCCCGTGCAGGCGGCGGCTGGCTCGCCGGCCTGGAAAGCGGCCTCTTCGCCCTACAGGCCGAAGTTTCCGGCCAACTCAGCGGCGAGCGCCTGATCGCTCTCGACCATGCCCAGCCGGCGATGCGATGCAACGACGGTCGCTGCGATCGCCAGGGCCGCTTCCTGGTGGGCACCATGGTGCAGGACATGGCGCAGGGCGCCCCGGCTGGGCGCCTCTACAGCCATACGGCCGGCGACGGCGCCCGGCTGCTATTGGACGACCTCATCGTGCCCAACGGCCTGGCCCTGAGCCCCGATGGTCGCACCCTCTACCTGTCCGACTCCCATCCCAGCCGCCAGCTGATCTGGGCGTTCGACTACGATCCCGACTCGGGCACACCCAGCAACCAGCGGCTGTTCGTCGACATGAACGCCCATCCCGGCCGGCCCGACGGCGCCGCGGTGGATGTCGACGGCTGCTACTGGATCTGCGGCAACGATGCCGGCCTGATACATCGCTTCACGCCCGACGGCCGCCTCGATCGCTCCCTGGCCGTGCCCGTCAGGAAGCCGGCCATGTGCGCCTTTGGCGGACGCAACCTGGACACCCTGTTCGTGACCTCCATCCGTCCGGGTGGCGATCTGAGCGATCAGCCGCTGGCGGGTGGTCTGTTCGCCTTGGACCCCGGCGTGCAGGGGTTGCCGGAGCCTGCCTTCGCCGGCTGAAGCGGTCCCGGTTTAAGACACGGCAGGACTTTCGGACTGCGGCGTCCTGAGCGGTGCATGGCAACCTTGGGAAATCGGTTGTCATGCTTTTGTCATGAACATCGGCAAGGCTCACGCCCAGGCGGCTTATAATCAGATCTTATCCGCCGTAAACCGCCGCCATGACCTCTTCAACCGCAAGCCGCCCCACTGCCCGTTACTACGGCCTGGAATGGCTGAGATTCCTCATGGCGCTGTACATGGTCGTCTACCACCTGGGCGGGCTCTACAGCGATCTGCCGGATGCCTTCCGCCGCCTGGCCGGCATGGGCTTCTTCGCCACCAGCACCTTCTTCCTGCTCTCCGGTTTCCTGCTGGCCCACGTCAGCCTGGATCGCCAGGGCGCGCTCAAGGGCAGTTCCCGTGGCTTCGTCCTGCGGCGGCTGTGCAACCTCTATCCCATCCACCTGCTGACCCTGCTGGTCGCGCTAGGGCTGTCCTACTGGCTGTCCCAGGATTCCTGGCTGGAACACGGGGTGCCGGTCTACTACAACCAGCACCCCTATCTGCAGCTGGAGGAGGGCAGCACGCTGGACGAGATGCTGCCGCTGTCCTGGCTGGCCGCCACTACCCACGTGCTCCTGCAACTGCTCCTGCTGCAATCCTGGGAACCGCGCTTTCTCTGGCTCAACGGCGCCGCCTGGTCGATCTCGGCGCTGCTGTTCTTCTACCTGCTGTTCCCGTTGCTCGGCCCGCGACTGATGCGCCTGCGTCGCTGGGCGCTGGCTGCCGCCGTGCTCTGGGGGCTTTATCTGCTCGGCCCGCTGGTGGCCACCTGGGCCCAGGCCTTCGATACCGTCACCGTGGGCGTCATCCACCGCAATCCGCTGATCCGCCTGCCGGAATTCCTGCTCGGCATCCTGCTCTATCGCGCCGTGCAAGAGCCCTGGGTGGCCGAGACGACCCAGCGCCTGCGCGTGCCGCTGCTGCTGTTCGGTCTGACCGGCCTGTGGCTGGGCGCCCTGCTGCTGGAAGGCGATGGCCGCCGCTGGTTCTACCTGGTCCACAATGGCCTGCTGACGCCCTTCCAGGCCGCGGTGCTGCTGGCCTGCGCCACCTTCGGCGAACCCGGCCGCGCCGGCGTGCGCCGCCTGGCCCAGCGCCTCGGCGAGGCCTCGCTGTGCATCTTCGCCGTCCACACCCCGCTGATCGGCGTGCTCGAACCCTGGACCCGCACCCTGCTGGGCTGGATGCACTTGGCCGGCGACAGCCTCGAAGACCTGGCCGAAGACGTTGGCGAGGTGCTGGCGCTGCCTATCCCTATTCCCGGCTGGATGCTGCCGCTGCACCTGGTGCTCATCGTCCTGCTCGGCCTGGCCATGCAGCGCTGGGTGGCCGGTCCGCTGCGCCGCTGGCTGCAGGCGCGGCTGCCCAGGCTTTAACTTACATAAGTCGGGCGCTTATTAAGGTTTGATCCGGTATCCTTTAATAAGGCTGCTGCTTATTAAGGGATAATGCGATGCGAAGGCAGGATCTAAGCCCCGAGCGTCAAGCGTGTCTGGTCCGCTGCCCAGACTATCCCCATTGCCACGCGCTAGTGCCGCCACCTGCGCCACGTCGGTTGCCCAGCGGGGCCAAACTGGACCGCGCCTTGCAGGACGCCAAAGAGGCTCTGGGCATGCTCAAGATGTCCAGCCAACTGCTGCCCAACCACGACCTGATCACCCGTACCCTGGCACGGCGGGAAGCGGTACACAGCTCGCAGATCGAGGGTACCCGCACGCAGCTTCCTGAACTGTTCGAGTATGAAGTGACGGGTGGCGAGGGCTTGCCCGCCGATGCGGGCATTACCCAGCGCTACGTGCAGGCATTGGAATTCGGCCTTGCCAGCTATCGTCAACAGGGCAGCCGAGCGGCCTTGGATGAACGTCTGGTCAAGCAGCTGCACGCAGAACTGATGCGGGACGCTGTGGAGGTCTATCGACCGGGTGAATACCGTCTCATGCAAGTCTGGATCGGTCAGGGCAGACGGATCGAGGACGCTACCTTCGTACCGCCACCACCTGAATACCTGGCGGAATGCATGTCTGCCTTCGTGCGGGATTTGCTGCAGTACACGCCCGTTGAGGAGGAGCAGGGCGAACTGTCCATCGTTGCACAACTGGCCCTGGCGCATGCCCAGTTCGAGACCATCCATCCCTTTGTCGATGGCAACGGGCGTGTTGGTCGTCTCCTGTTACCGCTGATGCTGGCTGCCGAGGGTTATCCACCGCTTTACATCTCCGGCTTCCTGCTACGCAATCGGCGGGATTACTACGATACCCTGTCGGCAACCCAGCTCCGCGGTGACTGGGCGCCTTGGTGCACCTTCCTGGCGGAGGCCGTTACCCAGGCCTGCCGTTCCGCCATAGCCATCGCCCAGGATATGACAGCGCTGGAGCAGCGCTGGCAAAGACAACTCGAAGTGCTTGGGTTACGCCGTGACGCCGCGGCCCTCAAGCTGCCCCGTCTGTTGCTTGCTCAGCCGGTCGTCACCGTGCGCCAGGTGGAGCAAGAGCTTGGTATTTCCTTTCCAACGGCCAACAAGGCGCTGGATGTGTTGGTCAGGTGCGGCATCCTCAGCGAGCCGGCGCAGCGTCGCCATCGGGTCTACCATGCGCGCGAATTGCTCGACCGGTTGAGCCAGGACTAACACCTTAAGAAGGCCTTAAGCCAGCCCGGCTAGCCTCGCCGCAGGAATCCGCAGCGGAGCTGAGCCTTGTCCAGCGAATACGAAGTCCACGGCCCCCACGACCACGAGGTGGAACACGTTACCCACGGCGCCCATCGCCGCGACAGCCTCACCGGCCGCATCGCCGTCACCACCGCCATCCTGGCGACGCTAGGCGCCCTCTGCGCCTACCAGGGCGGCAACGCCGAGAGCCTGGCGCTCTACTACAAGAACGAAGAAGCCATCGCCAAGACCGAAGCCGCCAACCAGTGGGGCTACTACCAGGCCAAGGGCGAAAAGCAGAATCTTGCCGACCTGGGCGCTGCCCTCGCGACCAACCCCGACACCGCCCAGCGCTTCACCCAGGACAGCCAGCGCTATGCCCAGCAAAAAGCCGAGATCCGCACCAAGGCCGAAGCCTTGGAGGAAAAGGTCATGGCCAACGAAGCCCTGAGCGAAACCCAACTTCACCGCCACCACCGCTGGGCCCAGGCCACCATGCTGATGCAGGTCGCCATCTCCCTGGCCGCCATCACCCTGCTGACGCGGAGGCGCTGGCTGCAGGCCGCGGTCTATGGGGTGGCAGGGGGAGGAGTGGTGGTTGGGATACTGGCGCTTTTGCACGTCTGAGTGCCAAAAGCGTGAAGAGCGATTTGCAGACACAAAAAAGCCGCGCAACGCGCGGCTCCTGAAAGATGGTGGGCCCACACGGACTTGAACCGTGGACCAAAGGATTATGAGTCCTCTGCTCTAACCAACTGAGCTATAGGCCCTATAGCGCGGTGGAGTATACCGAGGGTGGCGGGGATCGCCAAACCCTTGTCGGGCATAAAAAAACCGGAGCCTGGGCTCCGGTTTTCTAGTGCAGCGGCTACGTCTTACTCGTCGAGGAAGGAGCGCAGGTGCTCGCTGCGGGACGGGTGGCGCAGCTTGCGCAGGGCCTTGGCTTCGATCTGGCGGATACGCTCGCGGGTGACGTCGAACTGCTTGCCCACTTCCTCGAGGGTGTGGTCGGTGTTCATGTCGATGCCGAAACGCATGCGCAGGACCTTAGCTTCACGGGCGGTGAGACCGGAGAGCACGTCGCGGGTGGCTTCCTTGAGGCTTTCGCTGGTAGCCACTTCGATCGGGGACTGCATGGAGCTGTCCTCGATGAAATCGCCCAGGTGCGAATCCTCGTCGTCGCCGATGGGCGTCTCCATGGAGATCGGCTCCTTGGCGATCTTGAGCACCTTGCGGATCTTGTCCTCGGGCATCTCCATGCGCTCGCCCAGCTCTTCCGGGGTCGGCTCACGCCCCATCTCCTGCAGCATCTGGCGGGAGATCCGGTTCAGCTTGTTGATCGTCTCGATCATGTGCACCGGAATCCGGATGGTGCGCGCCTGGTCGGCGATGGAGCGGGTGATGGCCTGGCGAATCCACCAGGTGGCATAAGTGGAGAACTTGTAGCCACGGCGGTATTCGAACTTGTCCACCGCCTTCATCAGGCCGATGTTGCCTTCCTGGATCAGATCGAGGAATTGCAGACCACGGTTGGTGTACTTCTTGGCGATGGAGATCACCAGGCGCAGGTTCGCCTCGACCATTTCCTTCTTGGCGCGGCGGGCCTTGGCCTCGCCGATGGACATGGCGCGGTTGATGTCCTTGATCTGCGAGACTTTCAGCTCGTAGTCACGCTCCAGCTCGGCCAGCTGGGCCTGCTTGGCCTTGATGTCGGCCTGGAAGCGCTCGAGACCTTCGGCGTACTTGGGCTTGCCCTTGAGCAGGCCGGCGGTCCATTCGGTGTTGGTCTCGTTGCCGGGGAAGTGGCGCAGGAAATCGGCACGCGGCATGCGCGCATCGCGCACTGCGAGCTGCATGATGGCGCGCTCGAGGCCACGTACCCGCTCCAGGGATTCGCGCACGCGGATCACCAGGGCTTCGTACTGCTTGGGCACCAGCTTGATCGGCGAGAACAGCAGGGCCAGGGCGACGAATTCTTCCACAGCGTGGTCGTTGTCGCGGCCGTGCTTCTTCAGCACCTTCTTGGTCTTTTCCAGCTGCTCGGCGACTGCGCCGAAGCGCAGGCGAGCCTCTTCCGGATCCGGACCGCCGTCGCCTTCTTCCTCGTCGGCGTCGTCGCTCTCTTCCTCGTCGTCCTTCTCGTCGTCCACGGCCTTGGCATCGGTGGCCTTGTTCGGGACGGGCAGGACCTCGCTCTCGTTCGGCAGGCTGCCGTCGTCGGGATCGATGTAGCCGGCGAGGACGTCGGACAGGCGACCGCCTTCGGTGGTGACTCGAGTGTATTCGCTGAGGATGTAGTCGACGGTGCCCGGGAACTGGGCGATGGCGCCCATGACTTCGCGGATGCCTTCCTCGATGCGCTTGGCGATCTCGATCTCGCCTTCGCGGGTCAGCAGTTCCACGGTACCCATTTCACGCATGTACATGCGCACCGGGTCGGTGGTGCGGCCGACATCGCTTTCCACTGCGGCCAGGGCGGCGGCGGCTTCTTCGGCGGCGGCTTCGTCGGTATCGGTTTCCGCCAGCAGCAGGGCATCAGCGTCCGGCGCGGTCTCGAATACGTTGATCCCCATGTCATTGATCATGCGGATGATGTCTTCCACCTGTTCCGGATCTGAAATATCCTCCGGTAGGTGGTCATTGACCTCCGCGTAAGTCAGGTAACCCTGCTCACGACCGCGGGCGATCAATTCTTTCAGACGGGATTGCTGTTGCGCTTTTCCGGACATAGGTACCCTTCCACTGAAGGCTTAGGCGGGCAAAAATAGCTGAACATTATAGCCGGTTAGACGGTGGTCGTGCCAGTTAGGTCACGGACCCCGCCGGACGGCTGAGGAGTTCGCGTAGGCGGTCCTTGTCTTCGGAGCTCAGTTCGCTCTGTCGCGCCTTGCGTAGGAGTTGCTCCAGCGAGCGATCACGCTGGCTGGCGGCTAACCTCGTTATGGTGTCGAAAAACTGTTGTTCAAGGTTGTCGCCGGCAATCAGCCACTCTTTTTCCGCCAGGGCGCGCAGCAGTCGGCCCTGTTCGGTGCCGTGCCAGCGGGCGATGAGCGCCAGGGTGCTCTGCCCCGGCTTCTTCTGCAGCGCCTCGACCAGGGCGACCAGCAGCTGGGCGTACTGATCGCTTTCCTCGGCCAGGTCGCGGGCGTCCTGCACCGCCTGGGCCAGCGTCGGGTGATGCAGCAGGCTGCGTAGCGCGGCCAGCACCGGGGTCTCCACCTTGACCGGTGGCTGGCGCGGGATGCGCTCGCCGCCGCCCTTGCCGTTGAAATCCTTTTTCCAGCCCTTGCCGTCGCGCCCGCCCTTTCCCTCGCGGCGTGGCGTCCACTGCTGCTGCGCCGGCGCTTCCTCGGCATGGGCGTAGGCGTAGTCGCCATAGTCCATGGGTGGCGCATCCTGCGCCGGTGCGGACGGTGCCAGCTGGCTCAGGGCGTCGTTGCCGAGACCGGTGAGTTCGCTCAGGCGCTGGCGCATCAGCAGGCGCAGGTTGTTGCCGGGAATCTTCTCGATCAGCGGCGCCGCCAGGGTGGCCAGGTGCGCCTTGCCTTCCAGGGTGGCCGGGTCCGCTTCGATCATCAGTTGCTGGAAGAAATACTCGGCCAGGGGCTGGGCCTGCTGGACGAAGCGCGCCTGGAAGGCATCCGCCCCCTCGGCGCGCACCAGGGTGTCGGGGTCCTCGCCTTCGGGCAGGAACAGGAAGCGCACCCGGAAGCCGTCCTTGAGCACTGGCAGGGCCGATTCCAGGGCGCGCCAGGCGGCGCTGCGGCCGGCCTGGTCGCCGTCGAAGCAGAACAGGATGCTCGGCACGATGCGGAACAGCCGCTTGATGTGCTCTTCGCTGGTGGCGGTGCCCAGGGTGGCCACGGCATTGCGGATGCCCTGCTGGGCCAGGGCGATGACGTCCATGTAGCCTTCCACGACGAGGATCTCGTCCAGGTCGCGGTTGTGCTTGCGTGCCTCGAACAGGCCGTAGAGTTCCTGGCCCTTGTGGAACACCGGGGTTTCCGGCGAGTTGAGGTACTTGGGCTTGTCGTCGCCCAGCACCCGACCACCAAAGGCGATCACCCGGCCACGGCTGTCGCGGATCGGGAAGATCACCCGGTCGCGAAAACGATCGTAGCGCTTGCCGCTCTCGGCGTTCTCCACCAGCAGGCCGGCGTCGAGCATGGCCTTCTGCTGCAGGTCGTCGCCACCCAGGTGCTTGCCCAGGTTGTCCCAGCCCGGCGGGGCGAAGCCCAGGCCGAAGTCCCGGGCGATCTCGCCGGTGAGGCCGCGCTTCTTCAGGTAGTCCACCGCCGCCTGGCGCTTGGGATGGTTGCGCAGCGCCAGGCGATAGAATTCGGCGGCCGCGGCCAGCAGCGGATAGAGCGGCGAGTCGGTGGGCTGCCGCGGCTTGCGCCGCCCGCCGCTCTCTTCGCGTGGCACGTCCACGCCGGCCTTCTTGGCCAGTTCCTCGACCGCCTCGGGAAATTCGAGGTTGTCGTGGTCCATGATGAAGCCCAGGGCGTTGCCGCCGGCGCCGCAGCCGAAGCAGTAGTAGAACTGCTTGTCGGGGCTGACGCTGAAGGAGGGTGTCTTCTCGTTATGGAAGGGGCAACAGGCCATCCAGTTCTTGCCGGCCTTCTTGAGCTTCACCCGTGCGCCCACCACCTCGACGATGTCGGTGCGGTTGAGCAGGTCGTCGATGAAGCCTTGCGGGATGAGTCCGGCCATGGTCAGCGTCTGGATAGAGGAGCGAAGAGCGGAGGATGAAGCGAGGAGGGCAGTCTAGTGCGGTGCCTCAGAAGTTATCTACACAATTTTGGCGGCGCTTTTTCGTCCTGGAAGGCGTTGCTACTCCGCGCCATAGCCCTGCTATGACTCGTCGCAGCGCCTTGCCCAGGCCAAAAAATCACTCGCCAAATCTTGCGCGAACTTCTGAGGCACCGCACTGCGCCAGAGAACGCCAGGGCGAAGCGGGAAGGCCAGAAACAGACAACCCGACCAGAGGTCGGGTTGTTTGATGACGCCAGAGAAGCGCTATAACTCAGTACAGACGCTCGCGACGGCGCTGCTCGCGCTGTACTTTCTTGGCGTGGCGCTTGACCGCGGCGGCAGCTTTACGCTTGCGCTCGGCGGTGGGCTTTTCGTAGAACTCGCGGCTACGAACTTCGGCCAGTACACCGGCCTTCTCGCAGGAACGCTTGAAACGACGCAGCGCTACGTCGAAGGGTTCGTTTTCTTTGACTTTGACGTTGGGCATCCAGGTCGTACCTTCAAATTTACCGAGGTTTAATCCAACGCTAGCGGCAAAAGGGCACGGGAAGCGTCGGTTTTTAAGGGTTGCGGATAGTAACGCTTCAACTGCCCCGCTGCCAACCCCCGGCGGACGAAAAGCGCTGGCCGGTGCTGGAAGCGGCGCTTATCATGCGCAGCCTGACATTCTATACCCTCGAAGGCTTATCTCCATGCGTGTTCTGGGACTGGAAACGTCCTGCGATGAAACCGGCGTCGCCCTCTACGACAGCGAGCGCGGCCTGCTGGCCGATGCGCTGTTCAGCCAGATCGATCTGCATCGCGTCTACGGTGGCGTGGTACCGGAGCTGGCCTCGCGCGATCACGTCAAGCGCATGCTGCCGCTGATCCGCGAAGTGCTGGAAGAAGCGGGCAGCCGTCCCGCCGATGTGGACGCCATCGCCTATACCGCCGGCCCCGGCCTGGTCGGCGCCCTGCTGGTGGGTGCGGCCTGCGCCCAGGCGCTGGCGCTGGCCTGGGGCGTGCCTGCCCTGGGCGTCCACCATATGGAAGGTCATCTGCTGGCGCCCATGCTCGAAGAGCAGCCGCCGCAATTCCCCTTCGTCGCCCTGCTGGTGTCCGGTGGCCATACCCAGCTGGTGCGGGTCGATGGCATCGGCCGCTACAGCGTGCTGGGCGAATCCCTGGACGATGCCGCCGGCGAGGCCTTCGACAAGACCGCCAAGCTGCTGGGCCTGAGCTATCCCGGTGGACCGGAGATCGCCCGTCTGGCCGAGCGTGGCGTCGTGGGGCGGTTCGTCTTTCCGCGGCCCATGACCGATCGGCCTGGTCTGGACTTCAGCTTCAGCGGCCTCAAGACCTTTACCCTCACCACCTGGCAGCGCTGCCGGGCGGCCGGTGACGACAGCGAGCAGACCCGGTGCGACATCGCCCTGGCCTTCCAGACGGCGGTGGTCGAGACCCTGGCGATCAAGTGCAAGCGCGCGCTGAAGCAGACCGGGCTCAAGTCGCTGGTGATCGCCGGTGGCGTCAGTGCCAACCGGGCGCTGCGGCAGAACCTGGAGCAGATGCTCGGCGAGCTGGGCGGCCAGGTCTTCTATGCGCGGCCGCGCTTCTGCACCGACAACGGCGCCATGATCGCCTACGCCGGTTGCCAGCGCCTGCTGGCCGGCCAGCAGGAGGGTCCGGCCATCGTCGTCAAGGCACGCTGGCCCATGGAGCAGCTGGCGGCGCTCTGAGACGGGCGGAGGGCGTCGCCGGATAATCCCCGGGCGGCGCCAGGGTCAAAAATGACGCTCGGTGCCCTGGCGCAGGGCGCGCAGATTGTGTCGGTGGCGAATCAGGATGAGCAGGGCGAGCAGCAGCATGGGCGCCAGCAGATCCGCACGTTGCCAGGCGAACAGCGGCAGGATGCCGAGCACGGCGACCAGCGATGCCAGGGAGGCGATCCTCAGGCTGGCGAACACCGCAGCCCAGAGCACCAGCCCCAGCAGGGCCGCCGGCGGATAGAGGCCGAGTAGCAGCCCGGCCGCCGTGGCGACGCCCTTGCCACCGCGGAAATGGAAGTACAGCGGATAGAGATGGCCGACCACGGCGGCCAGCCCGATCCAGGCCTGCTGCAGGGGTGACAGTCCCAGCTGCTGGGCGATGAGCACGGGAATCAGACTTTTGCTCAGGTCTCCGGCCAGGGTCAGCAGCGCCAGTTTGCGCCCGGCCAGGCGCAGCATGTTGCTGGCACCGGGATTGCCGGAGCCGTCGTGACGCGGGTCGCGGGTGCCGAACAGGCGACTGAGCAGCACGGCGAAGGACAGCGAGCCCAGCAGATAGGCCAGCAGGAGCAGCAGCCAGAACATGGTAGGGTTCCGCGCCAGGAGAAGGCTCGATTCTACCGACAGCCCGCCGCCCGACGATAGGCCGGCGGCGACGATCACACAGAGCACGGCAAAGGTGCGAGGCAAAGGCAGTGGACAAGGTTTTCATCGAGGGACTCGAGGTCGACACCGTGATAGGGGTGTATGACTGGGAGCGTGACATCCGCCAGTGCCTGCGCATCGATCTCACCATGGGCTGGGATATCCGCACGGCGGCGGCGAACGACGAACTCGAACACACCCTGAACTATGCGGCGGTGGCCGAGCGCATCACCGCCTTCGCCCACGAGACCACCTTCGAGCTGGTGGAGACCTTTGCCGAGCGTCTGGCTGCCCTGTTGCAGGCGGAATTCAAGCTGCCCTGGCTGCGCCTGCGCATCACCAAGCCCGGCGCGGTGCCGACCGCCCGCGGCGTGGGCGTGGAGATCGAGCGGGGGCAGGCGTGACCCGGGTCTATCTGGGGCTGGGCAGCAATATCCAGCGCGAGCAGCATCTGGGCATGGCCCTGGACGAGCTCGCGACGCTGCTGACCGCCATGCAGTGCTCGCCGGTGTTCGAGAGCGAAGCGGTGGGTATCCGCAGTGCGCCCTTCTTCAATCTGGTGGTGGCGGGTGACACGGCGCTCGACCCGGCGGCCCTGAGTCAGAGACTCAAGGCCATCGAAACCCGCAGCGGTCGCTATGCGCCGGATCGCCAGGGCCTGCCGCTGGACATTGACATCCTGCTGCATGGCGACCTGGCCGGCGAGTTCGCCGGCCAGACCCTGCCGCGCGCCGAGATCCTGCGCAACGCCTTCGTGCTCTGGCCGCTGGCCCTGCTGGCCGGCGAGCGGCGGCATCCGGACAACGGCCGCCGGCTCGATGAGCTGTGGCAAGAAATGCGCGGCCAGACTACCCAGGTGCTGCGGCCGGTGGCTTTCAGCTGGAAGGGGCTGGAGTTGACGCCCGACGCCTTGCTGAGCGCCGATCGGGTATAGCGCAGCGGTCGTTGGGCTTCGCTGTGCTCAACCCAACCTACGAGGACTGCCGTAGGTTGGGTTGAGACAGCCCCATCGTCGAAGCCCAACGGTGCTCCGTGGTTGGGGTGTTGGGCTTCGCTGTGCTCAACCCAACCTACGAAAGCTGGGCCAGGGCGTCGATGCGGGCCTGTTTGAGCGCCTCGCCCAGAGCCGCGCCCTTGAAGCCCTGGGCGACCAGGGGTTGGACCTCGACTCCACGCAACACCTCGGCCGCTTGACGCAGCAAGGCCAGCGGTGGCTCGCCTTCTTCGGTCCTGACTGCCGCCGCACAGGCACAGGCCTGGAGGAATTCCTCGAAGCGCGCCGGGCGGCGCAGCACATCGAAACCCTGCAGCAGCTCGAACCAGGCCTCCGGCGTCAGCTGCCGGGCCCGCAGGGCCGTGGGCCAATGACGTGCCAGCAGCAATGCCAGCTCGGCGGGATCACGCGGGACCTTGAGGCGGGCGTTGATGGCCGCGTGCTTCTCTTCCGGTACGTCCAGCAACAGGCAGGCCCAGCGTACGCTCAGCGAGGCCTGGACCTCGGCGCTTTGGCGCAGGGTGGCAGAGACCCGGGCGCCCGGCTCGGGCTGCTCGCCAGCGAACCCGGCAGCCACCTCCGGCAACAGCGCAGTCAGGGCGCCGCAATCGTGCAGCACCCGGATGAAGACATCGGGCCGCTCTTCGAGCAGGGCGCGCGAAATTTCCTTCCACAACCGCTCGGCGGTCAGGGCATCCAGCTCGCCGCTGGCGACCATCTCCTGCATCAGCAGCAGCGTTTCGGGCGCCACCTGGAAACCCAGGCTGCAATAGCGGGCGGCGAAACGGGCGACGCGCAGCACGCGCAATGGATCTTCGGCGAAGGCAGGCGAGACGTGACGCAACAGGCGCGCCTGAAGATCCGCGCGCCCGCCATAGGGGTCGATGACCTGGCCATCGTCGTCTTCGGCCATGGCATTGACGGTCAGGTCGCGGCGGATCAGATCCTGTTCCAGGGTGACGTCAGGTGCGGCGTGGAAGGTGAAGCCACCATAGCCGCGCCCGCTCTTGCGTTCGGTGCGGGCGAGGGCGTATTCCTCGCCGGTCCGGGGATGCAGGAACACCGGGAAATCGGCGCCCACGGGACGATAACCCTGGGCGGCGAGGGCTTCGGCAGTGGCGCCCACCACGACCCAGTCGACTTCGGTCACCGGTCGGCCGAGCAGGCGATCGCGCACGGCGCCGCCCACCTTGTAGATTTGCATAGAAAAAGACCTCCTTGCGGAGGTCTAGGATAGCCCGAAAGCCTGACTCGGCTCAGATCGGCGAAGCCAGATCCAGACGCCGGTCATGGTCGCGGCTCTCGTGGCGGGGCGGAACCTGGAAGCTATGGGTGACATCTTCGCCCCTCATGCTTTCCAGGCGGATGTCGAACCCCCAGAGCCGGTGCAGGTGCTTGAGCACCTCGTCCGTGGAGTTGCCCAGCGGCTTGCGGTCATGCTGGAAGTGGCGAAGGGTGAGCGAGCGATCGCCACGCCGGTCCACGTTCCAGATCTGCACATTGGGCTCGCGATTGCCCAGGTTGTACTGGGCGGCGAGTTGCTCGCGGATCAGACGATAGCCGCCGTCGTCGTGGATGGCCGCCACCTCCAGTTCGTCGCGCTGGTCGTCATCGAGGATGCTGAACAGCTTGAGGTCGCGGATCACCTTGGGCGAGAGGTACTGCAGGATGAAGCTTTCGTCCTTGAAGCTCTTCATGGCGAAGGTGACGGTTGCCAGCCAGTCGCTGCCGGCGATGTCGGGGAACCAGCGGCGGTCTTCCTCCGTGGGGTCCTCGCAGATGCGCCGGATGTCGCGGAACATGGCGAACCCCAGGGTGTAGGGGTTGATGCCACTGTAGTAGGGACTGTCGAAGCCCGGCTGGTAGATCACCCCTGCGTGGGATTGCAGGAATTCGAACATGAAGCCTTCGGTGACCAGGCCCTCGTCGTAGAGATCGTTGAGCAGGGTGTAGTGCCAGAAGGTGGCCCAGCCTTCGTTCATCACCTGGGTCTGGCGCTGGGGATAGAAGTACTGGGCGATCTTGCGCACGATGCGGATCACCTCGCGCTGCCAGGGCTCCAGCAGCGGCGCGTGCTTTTCCACGAAATAGAGGATGTTTTCCTGGGGTTCGCTGGGGAAGCGCGCCCCTTCGTCATGCGACTCCTTGCCGGCCATCTTGGGAATGGTCCGCCAGAGGTCGTTGACCTGCCGCTGCAACTGCTCTTCGCGCTCCTTCTGCCGCTGGCGTTCTTCGGCGGCGGAGATGGGGTAGGGCCGCTTGTAGCGATCCACCCCGTAGTTCATCAGCGCATGGCAGGAATCCAGCAGTTCTTCCACGGCATCGATGCCATGGCGTTCCTCGCACTGGGTGATGTACTGCTTGGCGAACACCAGGTAGTCGATGATGGAGCTGGCGTCGGTCCAGGTGCGGAACAGGTAGTTGCCCTTGAAGAAGCTGTTGTGACCATAACAGGCATGGGCGATCACCAGCGCCTGCATGGTCATGGTGTTCTCTTCCATGAGGTAGGCGATGCAGGGATCGGAATTGATCACGATCTCGTAGGCCAGGCCCATCTGGCCGCGGCTGTAGTGCTTCTCGGTGTGCAGAAAGTGCTTGCCGTAGGACCAGTGGTTGTAGCCGATGGGCATGCCGACGGAGGCATAGGCATCCATCATCTGCTCGGCGGTGATCACCTCGATCTGGTTGGGGTAGGTGTCCAGCGCATAGCGCTTGGCGATCCGGGCGATCTCCCGGTCGTAGGTCTGGATCAGCTCGAAGGTCCATTCCGAGCCGGTGGAGATGGGCTCACGTTTCATGACACGAGTCTCCGCTGGAACAGTTCGCGGAACACGGGATAGATATCCCCCGCCGAGACGATCTGCTGCTGCGAGAAGGAATCCGGGAAGGCGCCGCGAACGTTCTCGTATTCGTACCACAGCGCCTGGTGCTCGCGCGGGGTGATCTCCACATAGGTGTAGTACTGCATGAACGGCAGGATCTGCTTGGTCAGGATCTCCCGGCAGATGGGCGAGTCGTCGTTCCAGTTGTCGCCGTCGGAGGCCTGGGCGGCATAGAGATTCCACTCGTTGACCGGATAGCGCTCGGCCATGACCTCCTGCATCAGCTTGAGGGCGCTGGAGACGATGGTGCCGCCGGTTTCCCGGGAGTAGAAGAATTCCTCCTCATCCACTTCCTTGGCGCTGGTGTGGTGCCGGATGAACACCACCTCAATGCGTTCGTAGTTCCGCTTGAGAAACAGGTAGAGCAGGATGTAGAAGCGCTTGGCGATGTCCTTGGTGGCCTGGGTCATGGAGCCGGAGACGTCCATCAGGCAGAACATCACCGCTTTGGAGCTGGGGCTGGGCTGCTTGGACAGCAGGTTGTACTTGAGGTCGAAGGTGTCGAGGAAAGGCACCTTGTCGATGCGCGCGCGCAGCCGCTCGATCTCGGCCTCCAGCGCCTGGATGTCGCCCAGGTTGTCGGGTTCCTCCACCCGCAGCCGCGCCAGCTCCGCCCTGGCTTCGCGCAGCTTGTTGCGACTGCCGCCGGAGAGGGCGATGCGCCGCGCATGGGAGGCGCGCAGGGTGCGGATGATGTTGATGCGTGCAGGATTGCCCTCGTTGCTGATGCCCGCGCGGACCGTCTTGAAGGTGTCGGTGCCGGTCAGCTGCTTCTTGACCAGATTGGGCAGTTCAAGGTCCTCGAACATGAAGTCGAGGAATTCATCCTGGGTGATCTGGAAGGCGAATTCGTCCATGCCTTCGCCACTGTTGCTGGCCTTGCCCTGGCCCTGACCGCCGCCGCCGCCCTGGGGGCGCGGGATGCGTTCGCCGCTGACGAATTCCTTGTTGCCCGGGTGGACGATGGTCTGGCGGCCGCCCTTGCCCTGATAGAGGGCGGGTTCGTCGATATCGCGGGCAGGAATGCTGATCTGCTCGCCGTGTTCCATGTCGGTGATGGAGCGCCGGCTCACGGCTTCCTCGACCGCCTTCTTGATGTGCTCACGATAACGCCGCAGGAAACGCGTGCGGTTCACCGTGCTTTTGTTCTTGCCGTTTAGACGCCGGTCGATGACATAGCTCATACAGGCCCTCCGGGCTATTGCAGGACACCACGACGACGCGGCTGGCGCGTCGTCGCGGGCTCAGCCTCAGGCTGCCTTACTGCGACTTGCGTACCCGTGAATACCACTCGGACAACAGTCGTACCTGCTTCTCGGTGTACCCGCGCTCTACCATGCGGGTCACGAAGTCGCTGTGCTTCTGCTGGTCTTCCTTGCTGGCCTTGGCATTGAAGCTGATGACCGGCAGGAGCTCCTCGGTGTTGGAGAACATCTTCTTCTCGATCACCGCGCGCAGCTTCTCGTAGGACAACCAGCTCGGATTCTTGCCGTTATTGTTGGCACGGGCGCGCAACACGAAGTTGACGATTTCGTTGCGGAAATCCTTCGGATTGCTGATGCCGGCCGGTTTCTCGATCTTCTCCAATTCCTCGTTGAGCGAGGCGCGGTTGAGGATCTCGCCGGTTTCCGGATCGCGGTATTCCTGATCCTGGATCCAGAAGTCCGCGTAGAGCACGTAGCGGTCGAAGATGTTCTGGCCGTATTCGCTGTAGGACTCGAGGTAGGCGGTCTGGATCTCCTTGCCGATGAATTCCACGTAGCGCGGCGCCAGGTATTCCTTGATGAATCTCATGTAGCGCTCGCGGGTCTCGGCCGGGAACTGCTCGGCTTCGATCTGCTGCTCCAGCACATAGAGCAGGTGCACCGGGTTGGCCGCGATCTCGTTGGCGTCGAAGTTGAACACCCGCGAGAGGATCTTGAAGGCGAAGCGCGTGGAGAGCCCGTTCATGCCCTCGTCGACGCCGGCGCTGTCGCGGTATTCCTGGATCGACTTGGCCTTGGGATCGGTGTCCTTGAGGTTTTCGCCGTCGTAGACGCGCATCTTCGAATAGATGTTGGAATTTTCCGGTTCCTTGAGGCGCGAGAGCACCGAGAACTGGGCCAGCATCTTCAGGGTGTCCGGCGCGCAATGGGCGTTGGCCAGGGAGCTGTTGACCAGCAGCTTGTCGTAGATGTGGATCTCGTCGGAGACGCGCAGGCAGTAGGGCACCTTGACGATGTAGATCCGGTCGATGAAGGCTTCGTTGTTCTTGTTGTTGCGGAAGGTGTGCCACTCGGATTCGTTGGAGTGGGCCAGGATGATGCCGCTGTAGGGCAGCGCGCCGAGGCCCTCGGTGCTGTTGTAGTTGCCTTCCTGGGTCGCGGTCAGCAGGGGGTGAAGGACCTTGATCGGGGCCTTGAACATCTCCACGAATTCCATCAGGCCCTGGTTGGCGCGGCACAGGGCGCCGGAGTAGCTGTAGGCATCCGCATCGTTCTGCGGGTATTCCTCCAGCTTGCGAATGTCCACCTTGCCCACCAGGGCGGAGATGTCCTGGTTGTTCTCGTCGCCCGGCTCGGTCTTGGCGATGGCGATCTGGTTGAGGATGGAGGGGTAGAGCTTGACCACCCGGAACTTGCTGATGTCGCCGCCAAATTCCTGCAGCCGCTTGGCGGCCCAGGGCGACATGATGCTGCGCAGGTAGTGGCGGGGAATGCCGTAGTCCTCTTCGAGGATCTGGCCGTCCTCGTCGGGATTGAACAGCCCCAGGGGCGATTCGAACACCGGCGAGCCCTTGATGGCGTAAAAGGGGACCTTCTCGATCAGGTGCTTGAGTTTTTCCGCGAGGGACGATTTGCCGCCACCTACCGGGCCGAGCAGATAGAGGATCTGCTTCTTCTCTTCCAGGCCCTGCGCCGCGTGGCGGAAATAGGACACGATCTGCTCGATGCAGTCTTCCATGCCATGGAAGTCGGCAAAGGCAGGGTAGCGGCGGATGACCTTGTTGGAAAAGATGCGGGACAGGCGTGAGTCGCTGGTGGTGTCCACCAGTTCGGGTTCGCCGATGGCCATGAGCATGCGCTCGGCGGCACTGGCAAAGGCGGTACGATCCTTCTTGCAGATCTCAAGGTATTCCTGAAGGGAATACTCTTCCTGGCGAGTCGCTTCAAAACGCCCCTGGAAGTGACTGAAAATGCTCATGACGTCTCCTCGCTGGATACCCTGGACCAGCTTGGAATCGATGCCTGGAGCCTTGCCTTGCTGCCGGTGGGGAGCGGTCATGCCGGGCGACGAAAGATAACGTCCCTAATACCTTCGTTGTCGTCTTGCCTAATCGATCCGCCTGCAGAAGTAGGGTTGGGTTTCGAGAGACGCACGAAGGAGACCGATGGAGACGGTCCCCCTGAAATTCCCCCGAATCTCCAGTGGTTACACCGATGGTCCAAAGCCGGTTATCGAACCCGCCGTTTCCGGAGGGCCTGATTCCAGAATAGTCCTATCTGCGAGATGTGGAAGAGCCAATTCGGTTTATTCTTGTAACCACAGCGTCAAGCCATTGTGTTAAACGGCCTCGCCACTTTCGGTCTGCTCGGGATAGCGGGTGCGCCAGTTTTCGAAGCCGCCGTCGACGCTGTAGACCTGGCTGAAGCCCTGGCCGGCCAGAAAGGCCGCCGCGCTCTGACTGGAGTGACCGTGGTAGCAGAACACCAGCAGCGGCGCGTCGAGATCGGCGGCCGCGATGAAGTCGTGGATGTTCTGGTTGTCGAGACGCTGGGCGCCAGCGACGTGCAGGGTGGCGTAGCTGTGCGGGTCACGGATGTCGACGATCCGCGCGCCCTCGCTGCGCAGTTCCAGCGCCCGTTCCGGGGAGATACAGGTGAATTCGCTCATTTCTTCTCCTTGCAACTGCAGAGATGACGGCGGTTGCCGTCGACGTCGAGCAGGGTCATGTCGCCGCCCCAGACACAGCCGCTGTCGAGCGCCTCGACATTGGGCGCCGCGCAACGACCCTTGAGCGCGGCCCAGTGGCCGAACAGGATGCGCACGTCGCGGGTCAGCCGGTGATCGTGGCTGAACCAGGGGGCGAAACCGGCCGGCGCGCTGTCCAGGCCTTCCTTGCTCTTGAATTCCAGACGACCTTCCGGGCTGCAGAATCTCATGCGCGTCAGGTAGTTGGTGATCAGGCGCAGGCGCTCCTGGCCTTGCAGCTCATCTTGCCAGAGCGCCGGCTCGTTGCCATACATCTGCTCGAGAAAGGGCACATGGGCCTGGTCATCGCGCAATACGGCTTCCACTTCGCCGGCCAGGCTCAGGGCCTGGGCCAGCGTCCATTGCGGCGGCAGACCGGCGTGGACCAGCACGCAGTTGCGCCCGGCATCGTGCTGCATCAGCGGCAGGTGGCGCAGCCAATGCAGCAACTCGTCGCGGTCGGGGGCGGCGAGGATGTCGCTCAGGGTGTCCTGCTTCTTCAGCCTGGCGCCGCCAAGGGCCACCGCCAGCAGGTGCAGGTCGTGATTGCCCAGGACGCTGACCAGCGAATCGCGCATCCCGTACAGGTATCTCAGGGTTTCCAGAGACTGAGTTCCGCGATTGACCAGATCACCCACCAGCCAGAGGCGGTCCTGCGCGGGATCGAAGCGGACCTCGTCGAGGAGGCATTTGAGCGGGTCGAGGCAACCTTGCAGGTCGCCAACGGCGTACAGCGTCATCGGGACTCCTAGTGCAGCGAGCCGGGTACGGCCAGGCGGAAGGTGGGGATGGTGGCCTCGAAGGTATGGCCATCGCTGGCGACCATCTGGTAGCTGCCCCTCATGCTGCCCACCTGGGTCGGCATCAGGGTGCCGCTGGAATAGCTGTGGGTTTCGCCCGGCGCGATCAGCGGCTGCTCGCCCACCACGCCCGGGCCGCGCACTTCCTGCGCCTCGCCATTGCCGTCGGTGATGATCCAGTGGCGGCTGAGCAGCTGCGCCGGCAGCTGGCCGTCATTGCGGATGCTCACGTCGTAGGCGAAGGCGTAGCGCTCCTGGCTGGCGCTGGATTGTTCGGGCAGGTAGCGGGTGGTGACCTGCACGGTGATGAGGTAGCGCGGATCGGGCTCGGTCACAAGAGGATTCTCGGCAGATACGGATGGAGGGGCTTCAGCTGGACGCCAGCTGGTTGGCCAGGCGTACATAAGCGGCCAGGTCCAGCTGTTCGGGGCGCAGCCCCGGGTCGACATCGGCGGCTTCGATGGCGGCGCTGTCCAAGGTGCCCTTGAGGGTGTTCCTGAGGGTCTTGCGCCGCTGGCCGAAGGCCTCGCGGACGACGCGCTCTAGCAGGACCGGATCGCGCGCCACGTGGGGGCGCTCGGTGTGGGGCACCAGGCGCACGATGGCCGAATCCACCTTGGGCGGCGGATTGAAGGCGCCCGGACCGACATTGAAAAGGTGTTCCACGCGGCAGTGGTACTGCACCATGATCGACAGCCGACCCCAGTCGCCGTTGCCGGGCACCGCGGCCAGGCGTTCCACCACTTCCTTCTGCAGCATGAAGTGCATGTCGGCGATGATGTCGGCGAAGCTGAGCAGGTGGAAGATCAGCGGTGTGGAGATGTTGTAGGGCAGGTTGCCCACCACCCGCAGCCGATCGCCGGCGGCGATGCTGGAGAGGTCGTACTTCATGGCGTCACCCTGGTGCAGGGTGAACAGCGGATTGAGGCCGAACTTGAGTCGGAGCAGGGGAATCAGGTCCTGGTCCAGCTCGATGACGTCGAGCCGGGCGCCACTGCCGAGCAGGCCTTCGGTGAGGGCGCCCTGGCCCGGGCCGATTTCCAGCAGGCGTTCGCCGGGTCGACCGTGGATGGCGCGCAGGATGCGATGGATCACTCCGGCGTCGTGCAGGAAGTTCTGGCCGAACCTCTTGCGGGCGCGGTGTTGGTAGAGCTCGGTCATCAGGTGCTCCGGCGCAGGCAGCGGGCCTGCGATTTCAAGACGGCAAAGACCCACCAGTTTAGCAGACCCTTTACCGTCACCGGAGCGCTCAGAGCCTGTTCATAACCTGCTGTGCGTCGGCAAACTGCGTTGAAAAGACCCTGGAAGGCCAGCTCCGTCGGAGATGCTCTTTTACCCTTCGTAAACTCGCCCGCGAGTCCGATCCGCTTCCTCAGGGCTTTTTGCGGGGCCGCCCAGGCCTTGTTTGTCTCTAACTCGCGAGGTTATGAATAGCCTCTTAAGTCACCGAATAGCGATGGGCCGCCATGCTGTAGGCGGTCTCCAGGGCGACCTTCAGACTGCCGGTATCGATGCGTCCGCTGCCGGCCAGGTCGAGAGCGGTGCCATGGTCGACCGAGGTGCGGATGATCGGCAGGCCCAGGGTCACGTTGACCGCGGCGCCGAAACCCTTGTGCTTGAGCACCGGCAGGCCCTGGTCGTGATACATGGCCAGGACCGCATCGCAGTGCTCGAGGTGCTTGGGCGTGAAGAGGGTGTCGGCGGGCAGCGGCCCGATGAGGTCGAGGCCTTCGGCGCGCAGGCTGTCCAGCGCCGGCTCGATGATCTCGATCTCCTCACGGCCCAGGTGACCGCCTTCGCCGGCATGGGGATTGAGACCGCAGACCAGGATGCGCGGCCGCGCCACACCGAAATAGCGCTGCAGATCGCCATGCAGGATGCGGGTCACGTCCAGCAGTGTCTGGCGATCGATGGCATCGGCCACCTCGCGCAGTGGCAGATGGGTGGTGACCAGGGCCACTCTCAGGCCGGCCGTTGCCAGCAGCATCACCACCTGGGGGGTTTGGGTCAGCTCGGCGAGAAATTCGGTGTGGCCGGAAAAGGCCACGCCGCCGTCGTTGATCACGCCCTTGTGCACCGGCGCGGTGATCATCCCGGCAAAGGTGCCGTCGAGACAGCCCTGGCCGGCGCGGGTCAGGGTGTCCAGGACATAGGCGGCATTGGCGGTATCGAGCTGGCCGGTCACCACCGGGGCACCCAGCGGGGTATCCCAGACATAGAGCGCACCGGCGGGTGCCGGGCGGTCGGGCCAGGCCGTGGGAGCGACCTCGATGAGCTCGATGGCGAGTCCCAGCTCGATCGCGCGAGCGGCCAGGAGGTCGCGGCTGGCGATGGCGATCAGGGCGTGGGGCTGGGCCACGCGGGCCAGCAGCAGGCAGAGGTCGGGACCGATACCGGCGGGCTCACCGGGGGTCAGGGCGAAGCGCAGGGCCATGGCGGGCTCCGGAAACAAGAAGGCCGCAGGGGGTGCCTGCGGCCTTGGGGTTACTGCTTGATCTCGACGTAGGCTTCGTCGCGGATCTGGCGCAACCAGGTCTGCAGTTCCTGGTCGTACTTGCGGCTACGCAGGAGATTCAGCGCCTGCTGCTCGCGCGCCTGCTGGGTGTTGTCGGTGGCCCGACGGCCCAGGACTTCCAAAATGTGCCAGCCGAAGGCGGTGCGGAACGGCTGCGACAGCTGGTTGACCGGCGAGTTGTTCATCACCTCGCGGAATTCCGGGACCAGGGATTCCGGATTGATCCAGCCCAGGTCGCCGCCATTGAGCGCCGAGCCCGGGTCTTCCGAGAAGCTCTTGGCCAGGGTGGCGAAGCTCTCGCCGTTCTGGATGCGCTCGCGCAGGCGCGCCGCCAGGCGCTGGGTCTCGGCATCGCTGCGCACGGCATTGGGCTTGAGCAGGATGTGCCGGACGTGCACCTCGTCGACGATGCTGGCCTCGCCTCCGCGCTTCTCTTCCACCTTGAGGATCACGAAGCCACCGGGCACGCGCACCGGCTGGGTGATGCCGCCGACGCCGACACTGCCGATCAGGCGATCAAAGGGCGGGGGCAGCTGGGCGGCCTTGCGCCAGCCGATCTCGCCACCGTCGAGGGCGTTGTCACCGGCCGAGCGGGCGATGGCCAGCTGGTTGAAGTCGGCGCCCTGACGCAGCTGGTTGTAGGTGTCCTGGGCCTGGCGCGCGGCGGCGTCGAGACCGGCGGTGCCAGCGTTGTCCGCTGCCGGGATCAGGATGTTGGCCAGGCGATACTCTTCGGATAGCTGTAGCTTGCCCAGGTCCGAGGCGAGGAAGTTCTGCACCTCCTGCTGGGTGACCTGCACGCGCTGACCGACCTGACGCTGACGCACCCGGCTGATCATCATCTCGCGGCGGACCTGCTCGCGGGCGGCGTCGTAGGAGAGACCGTCGCGGGCCAGGGCCTTGCGGAAGTCGGCCACGCTCAGGCCATTGCGCTGGGCGATGGTGGCCACGGCCTGGTTGAGCTCCTCGTCGGAGATCTTGACGCCCATGCGCCCGGCCAGCTGCATCTGGATGTCTTCCAGGATCAGCCGTTCGAGCACCTGCTGACGCAGCTCGCTTTCCGGCGGCGCCGCGGCGCCGCGGCGGGTGATGTTCTGCTTGACCTCGTTGAGTCGCTGATCGAGCTGGCTCTGCATGACCACGTCGTTGTCGACGATGGCCACGACCTTGTCCAGCGGAACCACGGCAGCCTGAGCCAGAGGGGAGAGAGCGAGCGCCGCGCCCAGGGCGAGCGGGCGCAGGGCGTTACATAGCTTGGTCTTCACGTTCACGATAGCCTTGAATGCCTCTGTCCAGGAAGCCTTCGGTCTTGCCGCCGAAGACGTTGCCAAGTCCCTTGAGCACGATCTGCAGGAAGATCCCGCGATCGGCTTCGGAACTCTGGGCGGTGTAGAAGACGTCGTCTTCGCTCTTGAGCCAGTAGCGGCTGATCAGGCGCAGCTTCCAGCAGCAGTTGTCGTATTCGAAGCCACCGAAGGCTTCGAGGGTACGGCTCTTGTTGTAGTCGAACTGCCAGCGGGCAATCGCGGACCACTGGGGCACGATCGGCCAGATGAAGGAGATGTCGTGCTGGTCGACCTTGTAGTCGTCGCTGTTGTAGGTGAAGCGGCCGAAGTTCGGATCGAACACCCGGACGTTGTCACGATAGCGATAGCCGACGTTGAGGATCTTGCCCGGCTCGGCTTCCGGCTGGTAGTGGAACATGACGCTGCCGGAGTCCGTCTGGTGCAGGGTCGGATCCCAGTTGAATTCGCCATTCACGCGCCAGTCGCGATTGAAGCGATACATGCCGGCCAGGGCATAGGGCGAGCGCGAGGTGGTGGCCTGGGGATTGTCGATGTTCTGCCCCAGGCTGCGGGCGTAGGCCAGGTCGTCCTTGGTCAGGCCGGGCAGCTGCACTTCGCGGTCGCGGAAGTAGAACAGCTGACCGAAGCTCACGTTGGCGCGCTCGAAGCCGTTGGGCTCGATGAAGCGGCTGGTGGCACCCAGGGCCAGCTGGTTGGCGTCGCCGATGCGGTCGCGACCGGTGAAGCGGTTGTCGCGCCACAGCGAGCTGTAGCTGAAGGTGTATTCGCCGGTATCGAACACCGGCAGATCGTCCTGGTCGCGGTTGGGTACGTAGAGGTACTTGGCGCGGGGTTCCAGGGTCTGCTTGCCGCCTTCGCCGAACAGATTCGAGGTGCGGTCGAAATAGAGGCCGCTGTCGAGGCTGAAGATCGGCACCGAGCGGGTCGGGCTGTCGTTGAAGCTGGTCACGCTGGAACCGGCCGCAGCACGACGGCTACCGCCAACCAGCGGCGAGTTCAGGTCGTTCTGGCCGGTGCTGTCCAGATCCAGGTCGTAGCGGGTATAGGCATAGCGCAGCGACGGCGTCAGGAAGCCCCAGGACGCGGTCATCGGGCGGGCAATGCCCGGCTCGACGTGGTAGCGATTGCCTTCGGCGCGGGTCAGGCCGAACAGGTTGACGTCCGGGCGGTTGCGCACGTTGGTGCGGTTGCCGTTGTCGTCCAGGTCGAAGTAGGTGTTGTCGTCGAAGCTGCGGGTGAAGCGCACCGCCTCGGTGTCGTAGGTGAAGTCCAGACCGCCCGGGTTGTAGGGCAGGGCGCCGCTCAGGGTCAGCTGCGGCAGGCGGTTGTAGGGCGTCACGTCGGAGACGGTGGCCAGCTGGTAGGCCTGGGCGTTGAGGCCGGCGACGAAGGTGTCGCCGCGGTAGGTCAGGCGACCCTGCTGGTTGACGTAGGTCGGCTTGTTGATGCCGAGGTCGGTGTCCAGGTCCTGGAAATAGTAGGGGTCGCTGATGCGGGTGTAGTCCACCTCGGCCATCAGGCGCGAATCCAGGCCGCTGCGATTCTTCCAGCCGTACAGCCAGCGGTTGTCGGTGGCTTCCGGTTCGCCCTCGTGCTCCGGGTCGGTGTCCTTGAGGTAGGAGCCGTAGACCTCGCCTTCGCTGCTGCGGGTCAGGTAGCGGAAGTCGCCCTCGGTCTGCAGGCCGTGCTTGGCCATGTAGCGCGGATAGAGGGTGGCGTCATAGTTGGGCGCCAGGTTGAAGTAGTAGGGCGTGGTGATCGCGAAGCCGGTGTCGCTGGAGGTACTGATCGAGGGCGCCAGGAAACCGGACTGCCGACGGTCGTCGATCGGGAAGTAGATGAAGGGCGTATAGAGGACCGGGATGTCCTTGACCCGCAGCGTGGCGTTGGTCGCGTAGCCGAGGCCGGTGGCCGGATTCAGGGTGACGGTGTTGCCCTTGACCTGCCAGGCGTTGCTGCCCGGTTCGCAGGTGGTGTAGGTGCCATCCTTGAGGCGGATGATGGCGTCGTCGCCACGCTTGGCGTAGAGCGCGCTGCCACGGGCGCGGCTCTGGTGCATGACGAATTCGGCGTTGTCGACCTGGACCTGGCCGTTGTCCAGCTGCATGTCGGCCTTGTCGCCGACCATCAGCAGGCCGTTGTCGCGGAATTTGACGTTGCCCTTGAGCTCGCCGCGATTCTCCAGCTGGTGCAGGTTGGCTTCCTGGGATTCCACCTGCATGCCGCCCTGGCGCAGCACCACGTCACCGGCCAGGGTGGCGACCTGCTGCTCCTGCTCGTAGCGCGAGGCCTTGGCGGAGATATAGGTCGGGGCCTTGGCGGTCGGGGTGTCGTCGTACATGCCCGGACGCTGCGGCTCGACATAGGCACCGCTGCAGTAGGGACCGGTCTCGGCCAACTGGGCCGGGGTCAGCTGATCGCGCGGGACCCAGTCCAGGTGGCTGTAGTCGGCGCTGCGGGACTTGAGGGCGCGGCCCTTGCTCTCGGTCACCAGCACGGCAGCATCGCCCTTGCGCGCGGCGGGCTCCGCCGCGACGCCCTGGGTCTCGCCCTTGCTGGGGCGGGGCGGAATGGCCGCGGTGGGTGCCTGGGTGTTGCACGACCAGCCGCCGCCGGCTCCGGCGTTACAGCTAAACTGCTCGGCGGGGGCGGCGATAAGGGCGGTGACGGGCTGCATGGCGAGCAGGCTGCCGGTTACCAAGAGGGGAAATTTTCTGCGAAACGCGGGGGTTTTCACGGCCATCCTTAAAGTCGTCCTGCACGCCGGCCATTAAGGGGCCGCGGCCTCTCGATGGGCTCAAAAAGATAGCGGATAATAAAACATGACCTGCACATCGGCTAGGGCCGAGGGATCCGCTGTAAATGACTGAAGATGTTCGCTTAAACCAGATAGAAGACTGGCTGACCACCGTTCTACCGGAAATTTTCCGGGAACAGGCCTGGGGCGAGGTGCCCAAGGTTAGCCTGACCGCGGCCAGCAGTGATGCCAGTTTTCGCCGTTATTTCCGCTGGGCGGGCGAGGGCCGCAGCCTGATCGTGATGGATGCGCCGCCGCCGCAGGAGGACTGCCGTCCGTTCGTCCAGGTGGCCGCGCTGCTGGCCGAGGCCGGGGTCCATGTACCGCGCATCCTGGCTCAGGATCTGGAGCGGGGATTCCTGCTGCTGAGCGATCTCGGCACCCTGACCTATCTGGAGGTGATCAATGCGGCCAATGCCGACGATTATTTCCAGGCGGCCATCGATGCCCTGCTGGCTTTCCAGGGCAAGCAGCCGACGAACGGCAGCCTGCCGCTCTACGACAGGGCTCTGCTCGCCCGCGAGTTGAGTCTGTTTCCAGAGTGGTACGTGGGTCGCGAACTGGACATGACCTTCAGCGCGAGTCAGCTCGAACGCTGGCAGGCCGTCTGCGACCGATTGATCGACAGCGCCCTGGCGCAACCCCAGGTGCTGGTCCACCGGGACTTCATGCCGCGCAACCTGATGCTGAGCACGCCCAATCCGGGCGTGCTGGACTTCCAGGATGCGGTCATCGGGCCGGTGACCTATGACATCACCAGCCTGTTCAAGGATGCCTTCCTCAGCTGGCCCGAGCCGCTGGTGCAGCGCTGGCTGCTGGGCTACTGGGAGCAGGCGCGTGCCGTCGGCATCCCGGTGCAGCCCGACTTCGCCGATTTCCAGCGCGCCTCGGATCTGATGGGCGTGCAGCGCCATCTCAAGGTGATGGGCATCTTCGCCCGCATCTGGCATCGCGACGGCAAGCCGCGCTACGTCGCCGACACCCCGCGCTTTCTCGCCTACATCCGTACCGTGGTGGCGCGGCGACCGGAGCTGGCCGATCTCGGCGCCTTGCTCGACGAGCTGCACGCCGCGCGGGTCGACGCATGAAGGCCATGATCCTGGCGGCGGGCAAGGGCGAGCGGATGCGACCGTTGACGCTGAGCCTGCCCAAGCCGCTGATCGAGGTGAACGGCCGGCCGCTGATCGAGCATCACATCCGGGCGCTGGCCGCGGCAGGCATTACCGAGCTGGTGATCAATCACGCCTGGCTGGGCGCCCAGCTGGAAGCCGCCCTCGGCGATGGCGGCCCGCTGGGGGTCACCATCCGCTTCTCTGCCGAAGGTGAGCCGCTGGAGACCGGGGGCGGGATCTTTCGCGCTTTGCCACTGCTGGGTAGTGCGCCCTTCGTGCTGGTCAGCGGCGATATCCGCACCGATTTCGCCTTTGGCACCCTGACCTTGCCAGCCGGTTGCCTGGCGCACCTGGTGCTGGTCGACAATCCGCTGCATCACCCGGGCGGCGACTTCGGTCTGGTGGACGGGGGGATCACCCTGGATGCCCCGGAAAAGCTCACCTACAGCGGCATCGCCGTGCTGCATCCGCAGCTGTTCGCCGAGCGCACGGCCGGGGCCTTCAAGCTGGTGGACGTGTTGCGACCCGCCATTGCCGCCGGACAGGTCTCGGGCCAGCGGCTGGACGGTCGCTGGGTGGACGTGGGCACCCTGGAGCGGCTGGCGGAAGCGGAGCGGCTGTTCGGGACGGCTTCTTGAAGGTCTGGTTCTGGCCGCTGACGGTGCTGGGCTTCCTGGCCGGCTGGGCCGTGGCCAGCATTCCCGGCGCCCTGCTGGTGGCGCTGCTCGCCCATGCCGGCGAGCGCCAGCTGGGGCTGACTTCCCTGGCGGGCTGGAAGGCACGCTGGCAGGGGCGCCCCGGGCGCTTCGAACATCAGGCGCAATTCCAGATGCTCGGTCGTCTGGCCAAGCGCGGCGGTCGGGTGCTGACGGCCCACATCCGCCAGGCCGAAGGCGAGATCGAGCGTCTGGGGCTCGGCGCCGACGACCGCAAGAAGGCCATCGCCGCCTTCGAGCAGGGCAAGGGCGGCACCCTGCCGTCGACGGCCGACCTGCAGCGTCTCAGCGAGCGCAGCGAGGGCATCCTGCGCGCCTGCTGGCGCATGGTCTGGATCAGCGGCAGCGTGCGCCCTGGGGACCGCGACGAGATCCTCGGTTGGGGGCAGGCGATGGGTCTGGCCGAAGCCCAGGTGCTGGCCCTGCAGCCACCGGTGCAGGCGGCGCCGCGCCAGCCCGGCAGCGAGGAGAGGTATCGCAAGGCGCTGCAATTGCTCGGCGTTACCGATGACGCCGACGCCGCCACGGTCAAGCAGGCCTATCGGCGGCTGCTCTCCCGCCACCACCCCGACAAGAAGGCCGGTGCCGGAGCGGGCCAGTCGGCGGTCTATGCCGCTGCCCAGCGCACCGCCGAGCTGCATGCCGCCTATCAGCTGATCAAGAGGCGGCGGGGCTTCCGCTAGCGGCCGGTGGCAGGCGATCCAGCCAGGCGCGCAGCCGGCGAACGGTCTGCTCCTGCTCCGCGGCGCGGTCGCCGGGAATCACCGGCAGGTCGATCTGCCGATAGCCCTTGTTGGCCTTTTGCGCCGCGCGCTCCTTGCGCCGTTGGGCGGCCGGTCCGGGTGCATGTACCAGGTCGGCGATCTGCAGATCGGTCTTGCCCATGGTGGCGTCCAGCCGCGGCGGCAGCCCCTGGGGCTCACGACCATCGATGAGCACCAGTTGCTTGACCTCGGCCGGTTCCTTTTCCGCCAGATAGCGCGCGGCCCAATAGGCGCCGGTGCCGTGGCCGACCAGTACGATGGGGTTGGCGCCCTGTTGCAGTGCCAGGTCGATGCCAGCGGCTATGCGGGCCAGCACCCGGGTGGCCTGGGCATTGGCCGCGGCTTCGGGATCGACCGGCGCGACCGCCGCCTGGGCCGGTTCGCCGCTGCCGGCTTCGGCCTGGGTCGGGGCGGCGGGCGCCGTGCCGCTGCCACCGGTCACCGGCGGTGCCGTCTGCTCGCTGTTGACCTGGGCGTCGGTGTCCGCCGGGGCGGTATCGCGTTCGATCGCCACCACCGGGTCATAGGGGTCGGGCAGGCTCAGGCTGATGGTCTGCCAACCGTAAGTGGGTAGCTCCTGGCGTACGGGGGCTATCACATTGGGCCAGTCGGCCGATTCGCCGTCGCCCGGCACCAGCACTACCGTCCCGCTGGCCTTGGCCCGGGCGGCGGGCACCAGCAGGGCAAGAAAGGACTCGTCGCCGGCCTGCAGGGTCTTCTGCTGCTCGGCGGGCAGCTGCCGCATCAGCGCCTGCTGCTGCTCCTGACTTCGCGTCAATGCTGGCGCCAGGGCTGTGGGAGCCGCAGGCGGTTCCGGCGCCGGGGTGGGCGCTTCTTCGGCACGCACCGGGGCGGCGAGGCCAAGCAGAAGGAGGCAGAGCGGCAGCAGGGCTGGCGACGACATCGACGGGAATCCTCGACAGGGGCACGGTTGACCCTGGCGAGCGTACCGCCGTTCGCCCCGTCGGGGCAGCGGGAACGCCCGAGCCGCACACGGATCTCCGTTACAATGCCGTCCTCAACCTTCGCCGAGGCTATCCCATGCAACCCTTCGCCATCGCCCCCTCGATCCTGTCCGCCGATTTCGCCCGCCTGGGCGAGGAAGTCGACAAGGTCCTCGCCGCCGGTGCCGACATGGTCCATTTCGACGTGATGGACAACCACTATGTGCCCAACCTCACCATTGGCCCGATGGTCTGCAAGGCGTTGCGCAACTACGGGGTCACCGCGCCCATCGACGTGCACCTGATGGTCAAGCCGGTGGATCGCATCATCGGCGACTTCATCGAGGCCGGCGCCACCGACATCACCTTCCATCCCGAGGCCTCCGAGCACATCGATCGCTCGCTGCAGCTGATTAAGGATGGCGGCTGCCGGGCCGGCCTGGTGTTCAATCCGGCCACCTCGCTGGACGTGCTCAAGTACGTGATGGACAAGATCGACATGGTGCTGCTGATGAGCGTCAACCCCGGCTTTGGCGGCCAGAAATTCATTCCCGGTACCCTGGACAAGTTGCGCGAGGCGCGCGCCCTGATCGATGCCTCCGGCCGGCCGATCCGGCTCGAGATCGATGGCGGGGTCAACGTCAAGAATATCGGCGAGATCGCGCGCGCGGGTGCCGACACCTTCGTCGCCGGCTCGGCCATCTTCGGCCAGGCGGACTACGCCGCGGTGATCCAGGCGATGCGCGCCGAGCTGGCCAAGGCCCGCTCGGTATGAGCGCCCTGGTGCGGCTCGGTGGCGGGCATCCGCCGGCCCTGGTGATGTTCGACCTCGACGGCACCCTGCTGGATTCGGCACCGGACCTGGCCGCCGCGGTGGACGCCATGCTCGAACGCCTGGACCGCGCGCCGGCGGGGCTGGACAAGGTGCGGCTGTGGATCGGCAACGGCGCCCGGGTGCTGGTGCGTCGCGCCCTGGCCGATGACATGCAGCACGACGCCGTGGACGCTGCCGCCGCCGACGAGGCCCTGGCGCTGTTCATGGAGCTCTATGGCGGCAGCCACGCCCTGACCCGCGTCTATCCGGGGGTGCTGGACAGCCTGGCGCTGCTCCGCACCCTGGGCGTGCGCCTGGCGGTGATCACCAACAAGCCGGAGCGCTTCGTCGCGCCGCTCCTGGCCGACATGGGCCTGGGTGACTTCGACTGGATCGTCGGCGGCGATACCCTGCCGCAGCAGAAGCCGGACCCGGCCGGCTTGCTGTGGGTCATGCAGCAGGCCGGCGTGGTGGCCGGCCAGGCCCTGTTCATCGGCGATTCGCGCAACGACATCCGCGCCGCCCGTGCCGCGGGGGTGCGCTGCGTGGCCCTGAGCTATGGCTACAACCATGGCGAGGCCATCGCCCTGGAGCAGCCGGATCTGGTCGTCGACGATCTGCGCGAGCTGTTCATCTAGCACGCCGAGGTGGCCGGCCGGTTGCCATGCTGCGCCGGCTAGGCTAACGTGGCCCTTCAACCCCCCGCCTCAAGAGCAAGAGATCGCATCGTGGTGGTCACCCGCACAGGCTCCTCGCGAGCATGGATGAAAGTCATCAAGGCCCTGGCCCGTTGGCGCTGGCGCGCCTGATTTCGTCCTGGCCGGTATCTGACCGGCGCGCTGTGCACCCGACCTTTCGTTTTCCTCGCCACGAGGCTGATCATGACCCGCGACGATTTCCTGCGCCTGGCCGCTCAAGGCTATAACCGCATTCCCCTGGCCTTCGAAACCCTGGCCGACTTCGACACCCCGCTGTCCATCTACCTGAAGCTGGCCGACGGCCCCAATTCCTATCTGCTGGAATCGGTGCAGGGCGGCGAGAAATGGGGGCGTTACTCCATCATCGGCCTGCCGTGCAGCCGTGTCCTGCGCGTCCATGGTCATCGCGTGGTGGTCAGCGATGCCGGTCGCGAGGTCGAGGTGATCGAGCACTGCGACGATCCCCTGGCCTTCGTCGAAGCCTTCAAGGCGCGCTATCGCGTGCCGACGCTGGACGGCCTGCCACGCTTCAACGGTGGCCTGGTGGGCTACTTCGGCTACGACAGCGTGCGCTACGTCGAGCGGCGCCTGGCGGCCTGCCCCAATCCCGATCCGCTGGGTACGCCCGACATCCTGCTGATGGTGTCCGATGCCGTGGTGGTGTTCGACAACCTGGCGGGCAAGATCCACGCGATCGTGCTGGCCGATCCGGACGAGGCCGACGCCTTCGACGCCGCCCAGGCGCGTCTGGCCGACATCCTCGACCGCCTGCGCCAGCCCATCGTGCCGCGCCGCGGCCTGGATCTCGCCGCCCCGGCCGGTCCGGAGCCGAGCTTTCGTTCCAGCTTCAGCCGCGAGGATTTCGAAGGCGCGGTGCAGCGCATCAAGGACTACATCCTGGCCGGCGACTGCATGCAGGTGGTGCCCTCGCAGCGCATGTCCATCGCCTTCCAGGCGGCGCCCATCGACCTCTATCGGGCGCTGCGCTGCTTCAACCCCACGCCCTACATGTATTTCTTCAACTTCGGCGACTTCCATGTGGTGGGCAGTTCGCCCGAGGTCCTGGTGCGGGTGGAGGACGGCGAGATCACCGTGCGTCCCATTGCCGGGACCCGTCCGCGTGGCGCCACCGAAGAAGCCGATCTGGCCTTGGAACGCGATCTGCTGGCCGATGCCAAGGAGCTGGCCGAGCACCTGATGCTGATCGACCTGGGGCGCAACGACGTGGGCCGGGTCTCCACCACCGGCAGCGTGACCTTGACCGAGAAGATGGTCATCGAGCGTTATTCCAACGTGATGCACATCGTCAGCAACGTGACCGGTCGGCTCAAGCCCGAGCTGAGCGCCATGGACGCCCTGCGCGCCATCCTGCCGGCCGGCACCCTGTCCGGCGCGCCGAAGATCCGCGCCATGGAGATCATCGACGAACTGGAGCCGGTCAAGCGGGGCATCTACGGCGGCGCCGTGGGTTACCTGGCCTGGAACGGCAATATGGACACCGCCATCGCCATCCGCACCGCGGTGATCAAGGACGGCGAGCTGCACGTGCAGGCCGGGGCAGGGATCGTCGCCGACTCGGTGCCGGCGCTGGAGTGGGAAGAGACCCTCAACAAGCGTCGCGCCATGTTCCGCGCCGTCACCCTTGCCGAACAGTCCGTCTGAGGAATCCGCCATGCTGCTGATGCTCGATAACTACGATTCCTTCACCTACAACCTGGTGCAGTACCTGGGCGAGCTGGGCGCCGAGGTCAAGGTGGTGCGCAACGACGAGATGCCGGTCGAGGCACTCGAAGACCTGGCGCCGGAGCGCATCGTCGTCTCTCCCGGTCCCTGCACGCCCAACGAGGCGGGCATCTCCCTGGCCACCCTGGAGCGCTTCGCCGGCAAGTTGCCGGTGCTGGGCGTCTGCCTGGGGCACCAGAGCCTGGGCCAGGCCTTTGGCGGTGAGGTGGTCCGGGCCCGCGAGCCGATGCACGGCAAGACCAGCCCGGTCTACCACAACGGCGAAGGCGTCTTCGCCGGTCTGCCCAATCCCGTCACCGTGACCCGCTACCATTCGCTGGTGGTCAAGCGCGAGACCCTGCCCGAGTGCCTGGAGATCACCGCCTGGACCCAGCATCCGGACGGCAGCATGGACGAGATCATGGGCCTGCGGCACCGCGAATTCATGATCGAGGGGGTGCAGTTCCACCCCGAATCCATCCTTACCGAACATGGCCATGATCTGCTGGCCAACTTTCTCCAGCAGCAGGGAGGGCGGCGCTAGATGGACATCAAGCAGGCCCTGAATCGCATCAGCGGACAACTCGACCTCAACGTCGCCGAGATGCAGGCGGTGATGCGCCAGATCATGACCGGTGGCGCCGACGAGGCGCAGATCGGTGCCTTCCTCATGGGTATGCGCATCAAGAGCGAGACCATCGACGAGATCTGCGGCGCGGTCAGCGTGATGCGCGAGCTGGCCACCCCGGTGGTGCTGCCGAGCCTCGATCACGTGGTCGACGTGGTGGGTACCGGTGGCGATGGCGCCAATATCTTCAACGTCTCCTCGGCCTCGGTGTTCGTGGTCGCGGCGGCGGGCGGCAAGGTCGCCAAGCACGGCAATCGCGCGGTGTCCGGCAAGAGCGGCAGCGCCGATCTGCTGGAGGCCGCCGGCATCTACCTGGAGCTGACTCCGGCGCAGATCGCCCGCTGCGTCGAGCAGGTGGGCGTCGGCTTCATGTTCGCCCAGTCGCACCACAGCGCCATGCGTCACGCCGCCGGGCCGCGCCGCTCGCTGGGGCTGCGCACCCTGTTCAACATGCTCGGTCCCCTGACCAATCCGGCCGGGGTCCGGCACCAGGTGGTCGGGGTGTTCAGCGCCGCGCTGTGCCGGCCGCTGGCCGAGGTGCTGCAGCGCCTGGGCAGCCACCATGTGCTGGTGGTGCACTCCCGCGACGGCCTGGACGAATTCAGCCTGGCCGCGGCGACCCAGGTCGCCGAACTCAAGGACGGCAGCATCAGCGAATACCAGGTGCTGCCGGAGGATCTGGGCATCAAGAGCCAGACCCTGGTCGGCCTCACCGTGGACGGCCCCGAGGCCTCCCTGGCGCTGATCCGCGACGCCCTCGGCCGGCGCAAGACCGAGGCCGGGCAAAAGGCTGCCGACATGATCGTGCTCAATGCCGGCGCGGCGCTCTACGCCGCGGATCTCGCCCACAGCCTGCACGAAGGGGTACTCTTGGCCCACGACGCGCTCTACAGCGGCCTGGCCCGGGAAAAGCTGGACGAGCTCGCCCATTTCACATCCGTCTATCGCGAGGAGGGTCGCCCGTGAGTGTGCCAACCGTGTTGCAGAAGATCCTGGCCCGCAAGGCCGAGGAGATCGCCCAGCTCAAGGCTCGGACCAGCCTGGCCGAACTCGAGGCCCAGGCCCGTGCCGCCGACGCCCCGCGCGGCTTCGCCCGCGCCCTGCAGGCCCAGGTGGCGCGCAAGGAGGCAGCGATCATCGCCGAGGTGAAGAAGGCCTCGCCGAGCAAGGGTGTGATCCGTGAACACTTCGTGCCGGCCGAGATCGCCCACAGCTACGCCCTGGGCGGGGCCACCTGCCTGAGCGTGCTCACCGACGTGGACTTCTTCCAGGGTGGCAACGCCTATCTGCAGCAGGCGCGCGCCGCCTGCCAGCTGCCGGTGATCCGCAAGGACTTCCTCGTCGACCCCATCCAGGTGGTGGAAGCCCGGGCCATCGGCGCCGACTGCATCCTGCTGATCGTCGCCGCGCTGGACGACGGCCTGATGGGCGAACTGGCCGCCACGGCCAAGGACGTCGGCCTGGACGTCCTGGTCGAGGTACATGACGGCGCCGAGCTGGAGCGCGCCCTGACGGTACTGGATACCCCACTGGTGGGGGTCAACAACCGCAACCTGCACACCTTCGAGGTCAGCCTGGAAGCCACCCTCGATCTCTTGCCGCGTATCCCCCAGGATCGCCTGGTGATCACCGAGAGCGGCATCCTCAATCGCGCCGACGTGGAGCTGATGGAGATCAACGAGGTACGCGCCTTCCTGGTCGGCGAAGCCTTCATGCGCGCCGACGAGCCGGGTCAGGAGCTGCAGCGTCTGTTCTTCCCGGATCGCCGGTTCCCGCTCAGAGACGCCTGAGGCGCCGGTCGTTCGCACAAGGCCCCGGGGATAACCCTGGGGCTTTTTTCTTTCCGCAGGGTGATCCATGTCGACTCGCGCCCACCCCGGGTGGCGGGAACGACCTCCGTGTGCCCGCTGCCGACGCAGGGCTTTGTTTCCATCGGAATAAACCCGGTTAATGGCCTCCGACTCGCTGAACCGTGGCGAGGCGCGGAGACGGCTGGCTGTCGCAGGACAAGACAGCGCTCCGCCGCACCAGGCCATCCATAACCAGGGCAAGCAAGCACCATGGCAACGGAAGAAAAAAGCGAAACACTTGATATCAGCGTCACCGATCCCTCCCGGACCGAGGAGTCGCGCCGGGATCGGCGACTCGCCGGCACCACCGACTGGGTAGTCTTCGGCGTCACCAGCATCGCCGCGCTGGCCTTCGTGATCTGGGGCTTCGTCAACCAGGCCAGCCTGGCCAGCAGCGCCTCCACCGCCCAGGGCTGGGTGATCACCCACTTCGGCTGGCTGTTCGTGCTCACCTCCACCGGCTTCGTGGTCTTCGTCATCTGGCTGGCCGCCAGTCGCTATGGGCGGATCCCCCTGGGGCGCGACGACGAGCAGCCGGAATTCCGCACCCTCTCCTGGGTGGCGATGATGTTCAGCGCCGGCATGGGGATCGGCCTGATGTTCTTTGGCGTCGCCGAACCGCTGTCGCACTATCTCAATCCGCCGCCCGGTGGCGCCGCGGGGCAGAGCAGCGCCGCCCTGCAGGTGGCCATGGCGACCACGCTTTTCCACTGGACCCTGCATCCCTGGGCCATCTATGCCGTGGTCGGGCTGGCCATCGCCTATGGCACCTATCGGCGCGGTCGCAGCCAGCTGATCTCGGTGGCCTTTCGCCCCCTGATCGGCGAACACGCCAATGGCCCCGTCGGTCGCGTCATCGACATGATGGCGATCTTCGCCACCCTGTTCGGCTCGGCGGCCTCCCTCGGTCTGGGCGCCCTGCAGATCGCCGGCGGACTCGAACACAATGGCTGGATCGAGCAACCCGGAAAAATGCTCTACATCAGCATCATCACGGTGCTGACGGTGGCCTTCGTCATCTCCGCGGTGTCCGGGGTCGAGAAGGGCATCCAGTGGCTGTCCAACACCAACATGGTGCTGGCGGTGGCCCTGGCGCTGTTCGTCTTCGTCGCCGGTCCGACCCTGCTGATGCTCAATCTGCTGCCCACCGCCATCGGCGACTACATCGACCTCCTGCCGGAGATGATGGCGCGCACCAGCGCCAGCGGTGGCGAGGCCATGGGCAACTGGCTGTCCAGCTGGACGGTGTTCTACTGGGCCTGGTGGATTTCCTGGACGCCCTTTGTCGGCATGTTCATCGCCCGTATCAGTCGCGGTCGCACCATCCGCCAGTTCGTCACCGGCGTGCTGCTGGTGCCGAGTCTGGTCAGCGTGGTCTGGTTCGTCATCTTCGGCGGCGCGGCCATCGACGCCATGCGCCTGGGTGCCTTCACCCTGGTCGACGGCGCGGTGAACAGCAACTTCGCCCTCTACGACCTGCTGGCCAGCTATCCCTGGGTCTCGGTGACCTCGGTGCTGGTGATGGTGCTGGTGGCGATCTTCTTCGTGTCCGGCGCCGACGCCGCGTCCCTGGTGATGGGCACCCTGTCCGAGCGCGGCACTACCGAGCCTTCGCGGCGCACGGTGATCTTCTGGGGCGCCCTCACCGGCGCGGTGGCGGCGATCATGCTGGCCATCGGTGACCCGGGCAACCCGGGTGCGGCGCTCAACGGCCTGCAGAATCTGACTATTGTGGTCGCGCTACCCTTCGTGGTGGTGATGGCGCTGCTGTGCCTGGCGCTCTATCGCGATCTGCGTTGCGATCCGCTGATGCTGCGGCATCTGCGCGGTACCGAGCTGATCGAGAAGGCGGTGCTCTATGGCGCGGTCAAGCACGGCGAAGAATTCCACTTCGTCGTGGGCGAGCCCAAGGCCAAGGGCAATGACGAGAAGATCGTCGACGAGAAAGCCACGGTGCGGGTCGCGAAGGTCCAGCCGCAGGTCGAGAACTGAAGCCAGGATGGGCGGGGGGAGCGGCCCCCGCCTGCTGGCAGGGGCACGCTAAGCGGGCTCAGCGGGTGCCGAACACCACCATGGTCTTGCCCTTGACGTGGACCAGACCCTGTTCTTCGAGGGACTTCAACACGCGACCGACCATCTCGCGGGAGCAACCGACGATGCGGCCGATTTCCTGACGGGTGATCTTGATCTGCATGCCATCCGGGTGGGTCATGGCGTCGGGCTGCTTGCACAGGTCGAGCAGGGTACGGGCCACGCGACCGGTGACGTCGAGGAAAGCCAGGTCGCCGACCTTGCGGGTAGTCTGGCGCAGGCGCTCGGCCATCTGGCGACCGAGGGAGAACAGCATGTCCGGATCGTGCTGGCTCAGTTCGCGGAACTGACCGTAGCTGATCTCGGCGACTTCGCACTCGGTACGGGCACGCACCCAGGCACTGCGCTCGGGCTCGCTGCCTTCCTTGGAGAACAGCCCCATCTCGCCGAAGAAGTCCCCGGCATTGAGATAGGCGATGATCATTTCGCGGCCTTCATCGTCTTCGATGAGGATGGTCACCGAACCCTTGAGGATGAAGAACAGGCTTTCGCTGTTGTCGCCAGCGTAGATGATGGTGGTTTTTGCGGTATAGCGGCGACGCGAGCAGTGCGCTAGCAGCTTGTCGATGTGCTGTAACTTCGCGGGTGGGATGATAGCGGCCATGCTGATTCCTGAGGTTGAAAGCTAACCTGAGTCGGGGGCACCGAGGTCCGAACCGGTGCATGCACAGGCTGCGCCGGTTCCAATCCAAAGACCGGATAAGAACATGCGCAGCTTAAATGCGAGCTGAATAACCCTTCACTGCGCCCCAGTTTACGCCATCCAGCATGTTAAGCTGATCACCATTTGCATATATAAGTAGGACGAAAGCGATGAAAGCGCGCATCCAGTGGGCAGGCGAGGCCATGTTCCTCGGTGAATCCGGCAGTGGCCACGTGGTAGTCATGGACGGCCCGCCGGAAAGCGGTGGTCGCAACCTCGGCGTGCGGCCGATGGAAACCGTGCTGATCGGCCTGGGCGGCTGCGCCAGCTACGACGTGGTCAGCATCCTGCGCAAGGCGCGGCAACCGGTGGAAAGCTGCGAAGCCTTCCTCGAAGCCGACCGCGCCGACACCGAGCCCAAGGTGTTCACCCGTATCCACCTGAAGTTCGTGGTCAAGGGCCGTGGTCTCAAGGAAGCCCAGGTCAAGCGCGCCATCGAGCTGTCGGCGGAAAAGTACTGCTCGGCGTCCATCATGCTCGGTCGGGCCGGCGTCGAGATCACGCACAGCTACGAACTCGTCGAACTCGCCTGATGCTCTTGCAGGCGACGCCCGTCCAGGCGTCGCCCTCCGCGTCACCCCTTCCCGCCGACATCAATTCATCACCTGGGCCCGGCAGACTCTGGCCCCAGCCGCTGCCGATCTGCATAATGCGCCGCTCTTAAGGGGCAAGCCCCCGACAAGTACAGCCAATCGCCATCGCGAAGAGGTGTTCGCCGCCCTACGCAGCTTGCGCAATCCGCAACTGACGGGCACTCAGGACCGCGGTCAGAGACCGCACGACGGGAGCTTTACCACCGTGAAAAGCAAACTCAGGCTTCATGGTTTCAACAACCTGACCAAGACCTTGAGCTTCAACATCTACGACATCTGCTACGCCGAGACGTCGGAAGATCAACAGGCCTATGTCCAGTACATCGACGAGGAATACGACGCCGAGCGTCTGACCCAGATCCTGACCGACGTGGTCGATATCATCGGGGCCAACATCCTCAATATCGCCCGCCAGGATTACGATCCCCAGGGCGCCAGCGTGACCATCCTGATCTCCGAGCAACCGGTCGAGCCGACCGAGAGCCAGATCGAGGAGTCGCCCGGTCCGCTGCGCGAGACCATTCTCGGCCATCTGGACAAGAGCCACATCACGGTGCACACCTATCCGGAGATCCATCCGGACGACGGCATCGCCACCTTCCGCGTCGACATCGACGTTTCCACCTGTGGCGTGATCTCCCCGCTCAAGGCCCTGAACTACCTGATCCACCAGTTCGACTCGGATATCGTCACCGTGGACTATCGGGTGCGCGGTTTCACCCGCGACATCGAAGGGCGCAAGCACTTCATCGACCACGAGATCAATTCGATCCAGAACTACCTGTCCGAGGACACTCGCGCGGCCTACCAGATGACCGACGTGAACGTGTATCAGGACAACCTGTTCCACACCAAGATGCTGCTCAAGGAATTCGAGCTGGACAACTATCTGTTCGGCGACGCCTCGCGCAGCCTCTCGTCCGAACAGCGTCAGCAGATCACCCAGCGCCTCAAGCACGAGATGCGCGAGATATTCTCCGGCCGCAACCTGCCGCGCTGATCGCTCGGGTACCCAGAAACCCCCGCCATGGCGGGGGTTTCTCGTTTCCGGCGATCAGTGATGCTCGTCGCGCGCGACCGGGGCGCCACCGGTGACGCTCTTGACCACCCGGCCGATGGTCAGGCCCTGGCCGAGGATGGAAACCAGCACCACGATGTAGGTCAGGGCGAGGATCAGATCCCGTTCCGGACCGGCCGGCAGACTCAGCGCCAGGGCCACGGAGACCCCGCCGCGCAGGGCGCCCCAGGTGAGGATGCGCGCCGTGCCACGGGTCATGTTGCGCCAGTGCGGGCTGAGCAGCACCACCGGTGCCACGCTGATCCAGCGGGCGAAGAGGATCGCCAGGGTCACCAGCAGCGCCGCGCCCAGGTGAGCCCAGCTGAACGGCAGTACCAGCAGCTCCATGCCGATCAGGGCGAACAGCAGGGCGTTGAGGATCTCGTCGATCAACTCCCAGAAGCCGTCCAGGTAACGCCGGGTGAAGTCGCTCATTGCCTTGGTTCGTCCCAGGTTGCCGATGATCAGTCCGGCCACCACCATGGCGATGGGACCCGAGACGTGCAGGTGGCTGGCCAGCGTCGAGCCGCCGATCACCAGGGCCAGCGACAGCATCACCTCGATCTGATGCTGCTCGATACTCAGCATCAGCCAGTAGCAGGCGAAGCCGATCAGCAGGCCGAACAGGATGCCGCCACCGGCTTCTTCGAGAAACAGCCAGAGCGCCGCGTTGACCGTGGGCGCCTCGCCCAGCTGGATCACCCCCAGCAGCACCGAATAGACCACCACGGCCACGCCGTCATTGAACAGCGCCTCCCCGACGATGGTGGTTTCCAGCGACTTGGGCGCGCCGGCCGAGCGCAGGATGCCGAGTACGGCGATGGGATCGGTCGGAGAGATCAGGGCACCGAAGATCAGGCAGTAGAGGATGTCGACGTGCCAGCCCAGCCAGCCGAAGATCCAGTGGCTGAGATAGCCGATCAGCACCGTCGAGATGATCACCCCGAGGGTCGCCAGGCCGCCGATGGCCCATTTGTAGTCGCGCAGGTCCTTGAGATTGACGTGCAGGGCGCCGGCGAACAGCAGGAAGCCGAGCATCCAGTTCATCAGCAGGTCGTTGAAGTCGATCTGCCCGAGCAATTCGCCGATGCGGTGTTCCAGGCCGGGAAAGCCGAGCCAGGAAAGACTTTGCAGGCCGACCGAGAAGATCAGCGCGATGACCATGACGCCGATGGTGGGCGGCAGGCCGACGAAGCGATAGTTGAGGTAGGTGAGCAGCGAGGTGAAGCAGATGAAGGCGGCAGCGAGTTCAAGCATGGCGTTCCAGATCCATCAGACAGCGAGCCCCTGCGAACGCAGGGCCTAGGGGTAGGATGGGGCGGACGCCGCAAAAGTTACATTTTCGATAGCTGGCTAGCCAATCGTTCGCCGAAGAACAGCCGTGAACCGCCCTGGGCCGTCGCTGAACGGGCGGCGCCAGGGTGATCCAGAAGACGAACGGTCAGGGTGCTGCCGGCCTAGAGCGGCACGGCCATTGCCGTGGTCGCTTCGCGCAGCGGCAACGGATGGGGGGCGGCGATGCGCGCCTCCAGCGTGGCCACGTAGCTGCGGGCATCGGCTTCGCTGAGGAAGGTGATGGCCTGCTTGTCGATGCAGACCTGCCAGGCACTGGTGGTGGACTTGCGCAGGGGACGAACCACGATCTTCATGCTGGTACCCTCGGGGACAGACGGAAAGTGGAAACCCGAGTCTAGAGCGGTTTTGATTGCAATACCGTGACATTCGTCGCTTAGCCGCTAGGCGCGCGCCTTCTGCCGTTCGGCATACCAGGCCTCGAACTCGTCCGGCGGCAGTGGCGGACTGAACAGGAAACCCTGGCATTGCTGGCAACCCAGCTTGCGCAGGATGTCCCACTGCTCGGTGGTCTCCACCCCTTCGGCCAGCACGTCGAGATCCAGCCCCTGGCCCAGGGCGACGATGGCCGCGGCGATGGCCTGGCTGCTGTGGGTGCCGCTGTCGCTGCGCAGTTCGTGCATGAAGCTCTGGTCGATCTTGAGCTTGTCCAGGGGGAAGCGGCGCAGGTAGGCCAGCGAGGAATAGCCGGTGCCGAAGTCGTCCACCGCGATGCGCACCCCCAGGGTCTTGAGGGTGGCCAGGGACAGCAGCGCCTCCTCGACATTGTTCATCAGGGTCCCTTCGGTGATCTCCAGTTCCAGATTCTCGGCCGGCAGGCGACTGCGCGCCAGGGCGCGGGAAATGGTGCTGGCCAGGTCGCGCTTGGCGAATTGCCGGGGCGAGATGTTGATCGCCAGGGTCTCCAGCTCCAGTCCCTGGGCGAGCCAGCTGTGCATCTGCTGGCAGGCGCTTTCGATGATCCAGTCGCCCAGTGGCACGATGAGTCCGGTCTCTTCGGCCAGCGGAATGAATTCGGTGGGTGGGATCAGCCCCAGCTCCGGATCCCGCCAGCGCACCAGGGCTTCCACGCCAATGGTCTGGGCCGTGCTGACACTCATCAGCGGCTGGTAGTAGAGGACGAAATCACCGCGCTTGAGCGCCGTGCGCAGCCGCGATTCCAGATTCAGCCGCCGCCGCGACTGCTCGGTGAGGGCCTGGGTATAGAAGCGGAAGGTGTCGCGACCCTGGTCCTTGGCCTGGTGCATGGCGGTGTCGGCATTGCGGATGAGGTCATCGGCGGTGGCGCCATCGTCGGGAAAGAGACTGATGCCGATGCTGGCGTTGAGATAGATGTCGTGCTCGCCGAGGTGAAAGGGCTGCTCCAGCTTGCCGAGCATGGCCTGGGCGATCTGGGCGGCGAATTCGGGCCGGTCTATCCGCTCGATGATGACCAGATACTCGTCGCCACCGATGCGCGCCAGGGTGATGTCTTCGCTGAGCAGGGCGCGCAGGCGGGCGGCGAATTCCACCAGCAGTTCGTCACCCAGGGCATGGCCGTGGCTTTCGTTGACCGTGCGGAAATGATCGAAGTCGAGGATCAGTACGGCGACCAGGTATTCCTGGGGCTCGGCCAGGGCCAGGGCATGCTCCAGATGGGTGCGCGCCAGCAGGCGATTGGGCAGGTCGGTCAGGGGATCGTGATGCGCCAGGTGACTCAGGCGCGCCTCGCTTTCCCGCAGGCGCGTGGTATCGCTGACGGTGACCGTGTACTGCCGGGTTTCCCGGGGGTAGAGGGTGTCGATGGCGGTCCAGGCCGGAAAGGTAGTGCCGTCGAGGCGCGGCCAGAGCAGTTCGCCCTCCCAGCGGCCCTCGCGGCGCACCGCGCGCCAGAGTTCACGGTAGAAGCGCTGGTCCTGGCGACCGCCGCCGGGCAGTCCCAGCCGCTGGCCGAGCAGGGTGCCTTCCTGGGCGCCCAGCAGGCGGGCGAAGGCCGGATTCACCGCCAGGATCCAGCGGCGCTCGTCGAGCAGCAGCAGGCCGTCGCGACTGTTCTGGAACATCGCCGCGGCCTGGCGCAGGCTTTCTTCCTGCTGCTTGCGCAGGGTGATGTCCTGGGCGGTGCTGATGAAATACTGGGGCACCCCCTGGTCGTCGCGGATCAGGCGCGTGGTGACATTGGCCCAGACCGGCTGGCCACTGCGATGCAGATAGCGCTTTTCCAGGGTGTAGCGGTCCTGGCCGGTGTCGACCAGTTGTTTGCGCAGGGTGGCGCCCAGGGCGCGCTCGTCCGGATGGGTCACCGAGGCGGTGTCCTTCTGCAGCAATTCCGGTTGCGAGTAGCCGAGCATCTGGCAGAAGTGGTGGTTGGCGCTCAGCCAGCGACCTTCCAGGTCGCTGAGCATGATGCCGGTGTAGGCCTGCTCGAAGATGCCGCGGTAACGCGCCTCGCTCGCGCGTTGGGCCTGGACCACGCGCTGTTGGCGGATGGCCAGCACTGCGAGGCGGGTGAATTCGGTGATCAGCGCCTGGGTTTCCGTCTCGGGCAGCCGCGCTTCTCCATAGTAGACGCCCAGGGCGCCCACGGCGCGCTGCTGCTCGTCCTGCAGGGGCAGGGCCCAGGCGCCGCGAATGCCGGCCGCCTGGGCGGCCGGCAGCAGCTTCTGCCAGGCCGGATCCAGTTCGACATCGATGGTGAACACCGGGGCATTGGTGGTGATGGCACTGCAGCAGCCCTGGTCATGGTGGCTGCGCGGCACGCTTTCCAGTGCCGCCTGGAAGGCGGGTGGCAGGCTCGGTGCGGCGGCGACCCGCAGATGCTCGCCCTGGTCGTCCAGCAACAGGGCGACGCGCATCTCCGGATAGATCCGTTCCAGCCGCTGGGCGATGCCCTGCTGGATCTCCGCCAGCGGCAGGCCGGTGAGCAGATCGTCGAGGACGTCGCTGCGGGCCTGTTGCAGCTGCTGCGCCTGGTAATCGTGATGAATGTCGGTGAGGGTACCCTGAATCTCGCCATCGAGACCGGCGCGCAGCTCCATCTGCATCCAGCGATGACTTTCCACCGACAGGCGCAGCCGTACCACGCCATTCCAGTGCAGGCGCTGACCGGCGGCGAAATCGGCCACCAGCTGGCGCAGGCGGGCCCCATCCTGGGGGTGGAAGGCCTGATCCAGGGGGTGGTTGAGTTGCTGGCTGGCGGGTTGGCCGGTCAGGGCTTCCCAGGCCGGATTGAGAAACTGCCAGCGGCCACGGTGATCACTGGCGAAGACCACCAGCGGCAGGTGCTGGACCAGTTCGCGATAGCGTCTCTGGCTGTCCTGCAGCGCCTGCTCGGCCAGCTTGTGGCTGGTGATGTCGACCAGGGCACCGCGCGTGGTGCCGGCTTCGTCGAAGTCGCTTTGCCAGTTGAGCCAGCGCCAGCTGTCCTGGCCATCGGCGAAATGCGCGGAGAAATTCAGCGGGCCCTGCATGTGCTGCAGGCGTTCGAGCATGCTGTGCACATGATCGCGGTCATCGGCACGGGCGCAGGCCGCGATGGTGGCGAAATCCAGCGGGTCGCTGCCCTTGGGCTGGTGCAGCATCAACAGGGCACGTTCGGAGCAGAGCAGGCGACCATCGGCCGTCAGCTGCCAGTCACCGGTGTTGGTCAGGCGCTGGACGAAATCCTGGGTGGCGCGCTGATTCTGCAGCTCTTCGATGAAGCCTTCGCGATAGCTGACCTGGCGCCGCAGCAATGCATAGAGCACCAGCGACAGCAGACTCATGAAGGCCAGGCCCTTCAGGGTGTGCCACAGATAGACACTGTCCTGATCGCTGACCAGCAGATACAGCAGCCCGTCGCTGCCGATGACCCAGAGGGCACTCAGCAGCAGATAAACCAGGGCAATGCGCGCAGGAGAAAGAGGCCGCATGCCGGATCCTCAAGGCCCGATCGCAGGTGTCGGGTTCGATTGGGCTTCGACCGGATAAAGGTATGGCAGTTCTGGCCTGGTCACGAGGAAATCTTTTCCATAAGTCCGGCTTTATCGGGTGAGGTGCCCTGACAGGCCACTCTTCCCATCCAGGCTCAAGAGTCGTCTGACCTCGTGCAAATTACCAGGCCTATCCACCTGCGAATTGCATTTTGCCCGCTTCCTGTCTCTATCTATTTTATATAAGTCATTGATAAATAACGTCTTTAACAAGTTTCGGAATTCGGCGCCACCGTTGCGCTCTACATCTAGGTCGCTGCTGCCAGGACCTGAGCGCAGTACAACCAAGGAAAACAGGAGTCATCTCATGAAAAAGACTTTCGGTACTTTTGCCCTCGCTGCCGTTACCGCTTCCGTACTGAGCCTGCCGCTGGCCGGCGGTGCCTTTGCTGCCACCAGCCAGAACATGACCCTGGCCGCCAACAACACCATGGACAAGACCGAAGAAGCCGCTTCCGACACCTGGATCACCAGCAAGGTGAAGGCTTCCTTCCTGGCCGACGAACACATCAAGGGCACCTCGATCAAGGTCGAGACCAACAAGGGTGTCGTGTCTCTGTCCGGCACCGTGGCGACCGAAGCCCAGCGCGACCTGGCGATCAAGGAAGCCAAGGCCATCAAGGGCGTCAAGGCCGTATCGGCTGACGCGCTGAAAGCCGCCCAGTAAGAACGCCCGGTACACCCGGCACGATGGCGGCGCCGCGCGCTGCCATCACCCCCTGTCCTTCGCCCCGGAGAACTGCCATGACCAGCACGACTGAAACCCTCAACGATCTGATCGAGATCGCCCGTGACGGCAAGAATTTCTACGAGCACGCCCTCACCGAAGTGAAGAACCCCGAATTGAAGGCCCTGTTCACCGAGATCGCCCAGAGCAAGGCCGAGATCATCAGCGCCCTGAGCAGCCAGGTATCGGCCTCGGGTGAAAAGCCCGCCGAACAAGGCACCTTCGCCGGCAGCTTCCGCAAGTACTACACCGACGTCAAAACCTCCTTTGCCAGCAAGGAAAAGGAAGAAGTCACCTACGTCAGCGAGCTGGAAGAGCAGGAAGACCGCCTGCTGCACGCGCTGGAGCGTGCCGTCAACGAACACGCCACCCCGGATGCCCAGGCCAACCTGCGCAGCCAGCTGGAAAAGGCCCGTGCGACCCATGATCGCATGCGTGACCTGAAGCACCGTATGCAAGCCGCCCACTAAGGCTGCGCGCAGAAAAAGCCCCGCCTAGGCGGGGCTTTTCTTTGGGCCGGCGTTCAGTTTTGGGGCGCGCGATTGAGGCGGGCGTCGATCAGGCTGTCGACCACCGAAGGATCGGCCAGGGTCGAGGTATCGCCCAGGCTGTCCAGTTCGTCGCAGGCGATCTTGCGCAGGATGCGCCTCATGATCTTGCCGGAGCGGGTCTTGGGCAGGGCGGGTGCCCACTGCAGGAATTCCGGCTTGGCGAAGCTGCCGATCTCGTCGGCCACCTGCTGGCGCAGGCGGGCCTTGAGTTCGTCGCTCGGGGTCACCCCGCCCTTGGTGGTGACGAAGGCATAGACCGCCTGGCCCTTGACCTCGTGGGGGCAGCCGACCACGGCGGCCTCGGCCACGTCCGCATGTTCGGTCAGCACGCTCTCCACTTCGGCGGTGCCGATGCGGTGACCGGACACGTTGAGCACGTCGTCCACCCGCCCGGTGATCCAGTAGTAGCCGTCTTCGTCCCGCCGTGCGCCGTCGCCAGTGAAGTAGTAACCCGGATAGGCGCTGAAATAGGTGTCGATCAGGCGCTGGTGGTCGCCATAGACGGTACGAATCTGGCTGGGCCAGCTGGACTTGATCGCCAGTACGCCGCTGCCAGGGCCGTCGATCTCCTTGCCCTGCTCGTCCAGCAGCACCGGCTGGACGCCAAAGAAGGGCAGGGTGGCCGAACCCGGTTTCAGCGCCAGGGCGCCGGGTGGCGGAGCGATGAGGATGCTGCCGGTCTCGGTCTGCCACCAGGTGTCGACGATGGGGCAGCGCCCTTCGCCCACCACCCGGTGATACCACTCCCAGGCCTCGGGATTGATCGGCTCGCCGACGCTGCCCAGCAGCTGCAGGCTCTTGCGCGAGGTGCGCTGTACCGGCCCGTCGCCTTCGCGCATCAGGGCGCGCAGGGCCGTGGGGGCGGTATAGAAGATGTTGACCTGGTGCTTGTCCACCACCTGCCAGAGGCGACTGGCATCGGGATAGCTCGGGACGCCTTCGAACATCAGGGTGGTGGCGCCATTGGCCAGGGGGCCATAGACGATGTAGCTGTGGCCGGTGACCCAGCCAACGTCGGCGGTGCACCAGAAGACCTGACCCTCGTGGTAGTCGAAGAGGTACTTGAAGCTCAGGGTGGCGCCCAGCAGATAGCCCCCGGTGGTGTGCAGCACGCCCTTGGGTTTGCCGGTGGAGCCTGAGGTGTAGAGGATGAACAGCGGGTCCTCGGCGTCCATGGGCTCCGCCGGGCAGTCGGGCGAAGCGGCGGCCACCGCCTGGGCGTAGGGCAGGTCGCGTCCCTCCTGGCGGGCCACGGCGACGCCGGTGCGTTCGACCATGACCACGGTGTGGACCTCCGGGCATTTGGCCAGGGCCTTGTCGACATTGGCCTTGAGCGGGACACGCTTGCCGCCGCGCACACCCTCGTCGGCAGTGATCACCACCCGGCAGTCGGCATCGAGGATGCGGTCGCGCAGCGCCTCGGGCGAGAAGCCGCCGAATACCACCGAATGCACCGCGCCGATGCGCGCGCAGGCGAGCATGGCGTAGGCCGCCTCGGGAATCATCGGCATATAGAGACAGACGCGGTCGCCTTTCCCGACCCCGCGATCCTTGAGCACATTGGCCAGGCGGCTGACGTGCTCGTGCAACTGGCGATAGCTGATGGCCTGACTGTCGGCGGGGTCGTCGCCTTCCCAGAGGATGGCAGTCTGATCGCCGCGGGCGGCGAGGTGGCGATCGATGCAGTTGTAGGCGACGTTGAGCTGGCCGCCGCTGAACCAGCGGGTCTGGCCCTGGCGCATATCGCCGCTATGGACGTCGTCCCAGGTGCGCGACCAGTCGAGCAGCGCGCTGGCCTGTTCGCTCCAGAAGCGCTCCGGCTGTTCCACCGAGCGCTGGTAGAGCTCGCGATAACGGGCTTCGTCGAGGTGGGTGCGGGCACTCAGGCTCTCGGGCACGGGATAGCGTTGGCTCATGGCCGGCTCCTTCTTGGTGTTGTTGTGCTACCAGTTTAGGCTGCGGATGGCCTGCCGGGGTTCAGCGAGGCGATAAAACGAAAAAAGCGCCGCAGAGCGGCGCTTTTCCGAGCGGACCTTGATCGATCAGCCGCGGTGACGACCGCGGAAGTAGTCGATCAGGCCCTGGGTCGAACCATCGTCGGCCTTGCCTTCGCTGCGGCCGATGATGTGCTGGTAGACGTCCTTGCCCAGCTCCTTGCCCAGCTCGACGCCCCACTGGTCGAAGCAGTTGATGCCCCAGATGACGCTTTGCACGAACACCTTGTGCTCGTACAGGGCCACCAGCGCACCCAGGCGCCGCGGCGAGATGCGCTCCAGCACCAGGGTGTTGCTCGGGCGGTTGCCCGGGATCACCTTGTGCGGCGCCAGCTTGGCGATCTCGGCTTCGCCCAGACCCTTCTCGCGCAACTCGACCTCGGCTTCTTCGCGGGTCTTGCCCAGCATCAGCGCCTGGCTCTGCGACAGGCAGTTGGCATAGAGCCACTGCTGGTGATCGGCCACCGGGTTGTGGCTCACCACCGGCACGATGAAGTCGCCGGGGATCAGTTGGGTGCCCTGGTGCAAGAGCTGGTGGTAGGCGTGCTGACCGTTGCAGCCGACGCCGCCCCAGATCACCGGGCCGGTCTCGACGCTCACCGGCGAGCCGTCCTGACGCACGCTCTTGCCGTTGGACTCCATGTCCAGCTGCTGCAGGTGCTTCACGAAGTTACGCAGGTGGTGGTCGTAGGGTAGGATGGCATGACTGGTCGCGCCCCAGAAATTGCCGTACCAGACTCCCAGCAGGCCCAGCAGCACCGGCATGTTCTCTTCGAAGGGGGCGCTGGTGAAGTGCTGGTCCATGGCATAGGCGCCGGCCAGCAGGTCCTTGAAATTGGACATGCCGATGGCCAGGGCGATGGGCAGGCCGATCGCCGACCACAGCGAATAGCGGCCGCCGACCCAGTCCCACATGGGGAAGATGTTCTCTTCGGCGATGCCGAATTCCACCGCCACCTTGACGTTGCTGGAGACGGCGATGAAGTGCTTGTGCAGCTCCGGCTCCGGGCAGCCCTGGGCCAGGCACCAGGCGCGGGCGGCCTGGGCGTTCTTCAGGGTCTCCAGGGTGCCGAAGGACTTGGAGGAGACGATGAACAGCGTGGTGTCGGCGGCGAGCTTGGAGGTCACCTCGCGGAATTCGCTGCCATCGATGTTGGCCAGGTAGTGGCAACGCACGCCGCGCTGGGTGAAGGGCACCAGCGCCTCGGAGACCAGTTGCGGACCGAGGAAGGAGCCACCGATGCCGATGTTGACCACGTCGGTGATCGGCTTCTTGGTGTAGCCGCGCCAGAGGCCGTTGTGGATGCGGGTGACCAGCTGGGTCATCTGGTTCAGAACCCGGTGCACCTCGGGCATGATGTCCTGGCCGTCGATCTGGACGCTGTCGCCCACCGGGCGGCGCAGGGCAGTGTGCAGGGCGGGGCGGTGTTCGGAGGAATTGACGTAGGCGCCGTCGAACAGGGTGTGGATGGCGCCTTCCAGGCCCGCTTCGCGAGCCAGGTTCACCAGCAGCTCACGGGTCTGCTCGGTGATGAGATTCTTGGAATAGTCGAGGAACAGACCACTGGTGTTCAGGGAGAACTGCGTGAACCGCTGCGGGTCGGCGGCGAAGGCGTCGCGCATGCGAAAGTTCTGCATGGCCTTGCGGTGCTCTTGCAGCGCTTTCCAGGAGGCGAGCTGGGTCACGTCGAGGGGATGTTGATAGTACTCCATGGGTAGGCTTTTCCTTGGTGGCTCTTGTTTGCTGTTGTGCCCCACAAGCCGCTGGCTTGCAAGAGAAAGTCGGTGACCGCGAGACGCCGGTCGTGGCGCCGCGCTTCGAGCATGAAAAAGCCCGGTATGTTCCGGGCTTCCAGGGTTCAGTCAGGGTCGGGTGAGCTAACCTTCGGTTGCGTCACACTCGGGCCCTGCGGCGAAAGCTCAGGTTGTCGATCAGGCGGGTCTGGCCGAGGTAGGCCGCCACCAGCAGGACCAGTGCCGAGGTGTCCGGCCCGGCCGGTTGCAGACTCAGCTGCTCACGCAGTTCCAGGTAGTCCACTTTAAGCCCCTGAGCTTGCAGTTCGGCGACACCGGCGGCCAGGGTGGGCTCCGCCGCGGCGCCGGCGGCGAGTTGATCGGCGAGCCGCCTGAGCAGGCTGTACAGGCAGGGCGCACTGGCGCGCTGGCCGTCATCGAGATAGCCATTGCGGGACGACAGCGCCAGGCCGTCGGTGGCCCGCACCGTGGGCTGGGCGACGATCTCGATGGGCATGTCCAGGTCCTGGACCAGCTTGCGGATCACCGCCAGCTGCTGATAGTCCTTTTCGCCAAACACCGCCACGTCCGGTTGCGCCATCTGGAACAGCTTGGTGACCACCGTCGCCACACCCTCGAAATGCCCGGGCCGGCGTGCGCCGCAGAGGCCTTCCGAGACCTGGGGGACGTTTACCCGGGCCAGGCCGTCCATGCCGCTGGGATACATCTCGGCCACCGCCGGTGCGAACAGCAGATCGCAATGGGCTTCGTTCAACTGGCGGCTGTCTTCCGCCAGGGTGCGGGGATAGGTGTCCAGATCCTCGCCGGGGCCGAACTGCAACGGATTGACGAAGATGCTCGCCACCACGAAGTCGGCGTGACGCCGGGCAGTCTCCACCAGCGCGATATGGCCGGCGTGCAGATTGCCCATGGTGGGCACCAGGCCGATGCGCAGGCCCTGGCGGCGCGCGGCGGCGACGGCGGCGCGCAGTTCGCGGACGCTATGGACCGTTTTCATGCGGAGAATCCGTGTTCGGGAGCGGGAAAGCTGCCGTCCTTGACGGCGGCGACGTAGGCCGCCAGGGCAGCCTGGATGCTGTCCTGACCGGCCATGAAGTTGCGGACGAATTTCGGCGTGCGCCCGCGCAGGGCCAGACCGAGCATGTCGTGCAGCACCAGCACCTGGCCATCGGTGGCGGCACCGGCGCCGATGCCGATCACCGGCACCCGGGCGGCCCGGGTGATTTCCTCGGCCAGCGCCGAGGGCACGCATTCCAGCAGCAGCATGGCCGCGCCGGCTTCTTCCAGCTCGCGCGCGGCCTCGCGCAGCTGCTGCGCGCGGAGCGGATCGCGGCCCTGCACCTTGAAGCCACCGAAGACGTTGACCGACTGGGGCGTCAGGCCCAGGTGGGCGCAGACCGGCACGCCATTGGCGGCCAGGCGGCGAATCGGCTCGGCCAGCCAGGCATCGCCCTCGAGCTTGACCATCTGCGCGCCCGCCTGCATCAGGCGACCGGCGCTGGTCAGGGTCTGCTCCAGGGTGGCATAGGTCATGAACGACAGGTCGGCGACGATGAAGGCACCCGCATGGCCGCGCTTGACGCAGGCGGTGTGGTAGACCATGTCGTCGAGGGTCACCGGCAGGGTGCTGTCGTGACCCTGCAGCACCATGCCGAGGGAATCGCCGATCAGCAGCATCTCCACGCCGGCCTGACTGGCGGCCTGGGCGAAGGTGGCATCGTAGGCGGTCAGCATGGCGATCTTTTCGCCGCGCTGCTTGAGCCCCTGAAGGGTCGTGAGGCTGATATCAGGCATGCAAGGGGTCCTCGTGGGACGGCGCTATGGTTGTTGTCTGGGCGCCGCAGGCGCGGGGTTGCCGCGCGCAAACGGCTGCTATAGTCCCGGCGCGTCCGGCACAAGTCAATGCTCGGTGTTACGGCTGTGTTACCGGCTGGGTGAGGACGGTAGCAGCCGTTCCAGGCCTTCGAAAGGACAGGCGGACAGCAGGTCCGGCAAGCGGCGGCCGTCGGGCAGATGCAGAGAGGGGGCCAGCTCGGCCAGCGGATAGAGCACGAAGGCGCGGGCCTGGAGGTGATAGTGCGGCACCTGCAGGCGTGGCTCGTCGATCAGCCGTTCGCCGAACAGCAGGATGTCGATGTCCAGGGTGCGCGGACCCCAGCGTTCGTCCTTGCGCACGCGGCCCTGCTGCTGCTCGATGGCCTGGGTGGCGTCGAGCAGCGCCAGGGGGGCGAGGGCGGTATCCAGCGTGGCGACGGCATTGACGTAGCGCGGCTGGTCGGGCGGACCCAGGGGGTCGCTGGCATAGAAGGCGGAGACCGCCACCAGCCGACTCTCGGGCAGGCTGTCCAGGGCCTCCAGGGCGGCGTCCAGCTGCCGCCGTGGCTCGGCCAGGTTACTGCCCAGGCCGAGATAGACCCGTTCCATCATTCGTCGCCGGCGGTGGGCGCATCCGAGGCGCGCCGCTTGCGACTGCTGCCGCCCCGGCGGCGACGCTTGGCCGGCGCGCCTTCGTCCCGGCTGAGGTTCTTGATCATCTCGCGCCGCTGGCTGTCACCGACCTCCTGGTAGCGCGTCCACCAGTCGCCCAGGCCGCCGGTCTCTTCGCCCGCGCTCTCGCGCAGCAGGAGAAAATCGTAGCCGGCACGGAAGCGCGGATTTTCCAGCAGTTGATCGGCGCGCTTGCCCTGACGGCGCGGCAGGCGTTCCTGCATGTCCCAGATCTCGCGCATCGGCAGGGTGAAGCGCTTGGGGACGGCGGTGCGTTGGCACTGCTGCGCGGTGAGGTCGTGGGCGGCTTCCTGCATGGCCGGAATCGGCGCCAGACCGAGGTCCTGGTGATGCCGGACACGCTCGGGCAGGGCCGGCCAGAGCAGGGCGGCGAACAGGAAGGCCGGAGTGACCGGCTTGCCTTCACGGATGCGGGTATCGGTATTGGCCAGGGCCTGGCGAATCAGGCTGCCGGCGTATTCCGGGTCGCGTTCCAGGGCTTCGCCGCTGGCCGGGAACAGCGGGGCGAACAGGCCGTACTGGCAGAGCAGCTCGAAGGTACGTTCGGCCTTGCCGCCGAGCAGCAGCTTGATGACCTCGTCGAACAGGCGCGGTGCGGGAATGTCCCGCAGCAGTGGCGCCAGACGACTGATGGGCTCGGCGGTAGCGGTCTCGATCTGGAAGTCCAGTTTGGCGGCGAAGCGCACGGCGCGCAGCATCCGCACCGGGTCTTCCTGGTAGCGCTGCTCCGGATCGCCGATCAGGCGGATCTGCCGCAGGCGGATGTCCTGGGTGCCATTGGCATAGTCGAGGATGCGTTCGCCGCTGGCGTCGTAGTAGAGCGCGTTGATGGTGAAGTCGCGCCGCTGGGCATCCTGTTCCTGGTTGCCATAGATGTTGTCGCGCAGGATCCGGCCGCTTTCATGGCGCGAGCCCTGGGCCTCGTCCTCGGCATCGCCGGTGGGATGGTTGGCGCGGAAGGTCGCGACCTCGATGATCTCGCGGCCGAAATGCACGTGGACCAGCTTGAAACGCCGACCGATGACCCGTGCATTGCGGAATTCGGCCCGCACCTGTTCGGGCGTGGCACTGGTGGCGACATCGAAGTCCTTGGGCTCGAAGCCCAGCAGCAGGTCCCGGACGCAACCGCCCACCAGGTAGGCCTGATAACCCGCCTTTTCCAGCCGCTCGACGACGCTCAGGGCGTAGCGGCTGATGCGCTCTCGTTCCAGAGCATGCTGACTGCGGGGCAGTTCGATGGGCAAGGCAGGCGCGGGCGGAGTACGCCGCAGGGGCGAGCGCAGAGTCTGGATGAGCTTCTTCAGCATGCGAGTTTCTGTTCGGAGAGACGGCTATACGCAATCTGGCCCACAGCGGGAACCGTTGCGCAATAGATAAGGAGGGGATCTTGAACGAGGGAGGGGAGGCTGTCAAAGGCACTGGGGGAGCCGAAGCTCCCCCCCAAAGTGGTACGTGCTTTGTTTTTATTGTTTATCCAGACCTCTTGTTTTTCTTGTGTGGTCTGTTCCGTGCGGTTACCTGCCGCCGGAAAGGCTCTGAAGTCTAGAGCCAAGAGCAAACGGATTACTTTGGAAGCTGATGCCGTCAGGATCATTCCTGCTCTGCCTGGTACGGGTGCTGCCTCGGGGCAGTTTTGTTGTTCTCTGGCCTGACATCGCGCGGACCATCCCGTTAGACGACTCTTCTCCAAAATGATCAGTTAGCTACGCCTCCGCCTGCTTGTTCTTGTTGTGCTGGAGTCGCTACGTCTTGTTTTTGTTATGGCTGGGGTACGTTCTTATTGTTCTTGTACGAGAACATAAAGCAGATGCCGTGCCAGTTTTATAAAATCCTTTATTTTCAATGACTTGCGAAAAATGTAGCCTTTTTGCTCAGGGGCTACAGGCAAATTTTCGTTACCGCTGAACCCGCCGGCTGTTACGGCGGTAACACATTGCAAAGGATGGGGGAGAGACTGGAGAGGTGTTACCGCGGGACGTGCAGGGCTGTCACGTCCCGGTATGGATCAGGAGGCGTCGCTGCTGGCGCTGGCCTTGCGCCGCGGGATGCCCAGGCGCTGACGACGTTCCCACAGGCACTTGCGGCTGACGCCCAGCTTGCGCGCCAGCTCGGTCTCGGTCATGTGGTCCTGATGCTCGAGCACGAAGTGCTGGAAGTAGTCTTCCAGCGACAGGTCCTCGGTGGGTTCGTGGGCGCCATTGCCGTTACCCAGTCCCGAGCTGGGCAGCGGATCCAGGTAGCTGTCGGCCAGCTCCAGTTCGCCGAGCTCGACGTCGATGCCCAACTGATCGGCATTGATTTCCTGGCCTTCGCTGAGAATCACCGAGCGCTCGATGGCGTTCTCCAGTTCGCGCACGTTGCCCGGCCAGCTGTAGTGGCGAATGGCGGCCTCGGCCTCGGCGCCGAGCTTCAGGCCTGGACGACTCATGCGCGCCGACTGGCGAGCGAGGAACACCCGGGCGATCTCCATGACGTCGCCGCCGCGTTCGCGCAGGGCGGGCAGACGCAGGGAGATGACATTGAGGCGATAGAAGAGGTCTTCGCGAAACTGGCCGATCTTGGCCAGGCCCTTGAGATCCCGGTGGGTCGCGGCGATCAGGCGAACATCGACCTTTTGCGACTGCACCGAGCCGACCCGGCGAATCTCGCCTTCCTGCAGCACGCGCAAGAGGCGTGCCTGAGCTTCCAGCGGCAATTCGCCGATCTCGTCGAGAAACAGGGTGCCGCCATCAGCCGCTTCCACCAGGCCGGTACGGCTGGCACTGGCGCCGGTGAAGGCGCCCTTCTCGTGGCCGAAGAGTTCGGATTCGATCAGGGTCTCGGGAATGGCCGCGCAGTTGACCGAGATCAGCGGCGCCTTGGCCCGCCGCGACAGATTGTGCAGTGCCCGCGCCACCAGTTCCTTGCCGGTACCGGATTCACCCTGGATCAGCACGGTGGAATCGGTGGGCGCGACCTTGCGGATCTTGCCGAAGAGGTCCTGCATCGGCGCGCAGTTGCCGATGATGCCGATCTCGCCGGTGGCCGGCGCCGGCGTGACGCTTTCCTCGGCGACCATCGGCGGGCGCTGCTCGCGTTCCACCAGGATGCGCGCCACGGCCTGCAGCATCTCGTCGTGATCGAAGGGCTTGGCTATGTAGTCCACCGCACCCTGCTTCATGGAATCGACTGCCGAGCGAAGGCTGGCGTAGCTGGTCATGATCAGCACCGGCTTGCCCTTGGCGAGATCGATCATCTCGGTACCCGGGGCGCCGGGCAGGCGCAGATCGCTGATGACGAGATCGAAGCTGGAAACGTCGTAGAGATCCTGGGCTTCCTGGACGGAGCCGGCTTCGCTGACGCGGAACTGGTTGCGCTCGAGCAGGCGGCGCAGCGCCGAACGGATGATCTTCTCGTCTTCGACAATCAGGATATGGGCCATCAAGTGCGCTCTCTTACGGGAAGGCAAGACGACCCACGCCAGGCAGCGTGTGTTGTCGCGGTCGTCTGGACTTCCGAATGCTTTAGCAGATCCATCCAGCAGGCGGATGGGTCCGTCACGGCGCCTCCGGCAACCCGAGATAGCGCGGCAGCAGTACCCGAATGCGGGTGCCCTGGCCGGTCACGGGGTCGGTAGGACTATCGATCATTATCTGACCATAATGCTCTTCTACGATGGAATAGACCAGCGCCAAGCCAAGCCCTGTCCCCTTGCCCGGATCCTTGGTGGTGAAGAAGGGTTCGAACAGCCGACTGACGATGGCCTTGGGAATGCCGCTGCCTTCGTCTTCGACGCTCAGGGTCACGGTCTGGCCATGGGCCTCGCTGCGCACCCGAATCGGCGCGCCGGCCGGCGAGGCGTCGCGGGCGTTGGACAGCAGGTTGATCATCACCTGCACCAGGCGCTGGGGATCGCCCTGCACCAGGTGTTCCGGGTCGCAGAGATTGAAGAAGTCGACGTCCACGCTCTGCCGATTGAGCGAGAGCAGGGCGATGGCCTCCTGCGCCGCCTCGGCCACGCACACCGGTTCGTGGGCCTGCTGGCGGCCGCCGGCGTGGGCGAAACTCATCAGCGACTGGACGATGCGGGTGATGCGGCGGGTCTGCTCGATGATCTGGCTGCTGATCTCGTCGATCTCTTCGTCCGCCTCGCGCTCCTCGCGCAGATTCTGCGCCAGGCAGGCGATGCCGGTGACCGGGTTGCCGATCTCGTGGGCGACGCCCGCGGCCAGCCGGCCGATGGAGGCCAGGCGCTCGGAGTGGATCAGGCGGTCTTCCAGCAGTTGCGTCTCGCTGATGTCTTCCACCACCAGCACCGTGCCGTTGCTGCCCACCGCCAGGGGTTCGTCGATGGTCGCCTTGTGCAGGTTGAGCCAGCGCTGCTCGTGTTCCTGGGGCAGGCGCTGCTTGTAGAGGTGCTGCTGCGCCGGTTCGGCGAGAAAGCGCTCGAACAGGTCCTGCCAGGGATCGGGCAGGGCGCTCAGGCGCGAGCCCACTACCCGGGCGCCATCGATGCCGGTGAGTTCTTCCATGGCGCGGTTCCACATGAGGATCTCGCGGTCCCGGGCCAGGGAGCAGACGCCCATGGGCAACTCCTGCAAGGTCTGGCGGTGATAGCGGCGCAGGGCGTCCAGCTCGGCGGCGAGACCGGTCAGGCGCGACTGGTAGTCTTCCAGGCGATTCTCGATGAAGTGGATGTCTTCGGTGGCATAGGCCTCGCTTTCCGCCTTGAACGGCAGAAAGGTCTCGACGATGTCCTGGGCGACCCGCGGGCCCATCAGGCCCGAGAGGTTGGCCTCGATGCGATCGCGCAGCCGGCGCAGGGCATAGGGGCGGCGTTCGTCATAGGGCAGCAGCAGGTCGGCCAGGGCGCGCTCGACTTCCTTTTGCGCGGTCTTGGCGCCCAGCGGCTTGGCCAGCTGGGCCGCGAAGTCCTGGGGCGAGCTGGCCGCCAGTTCGCGGCGCTGCGGCCGGCGGACGTTGTCCACCGCGCAGGCTTCGGCGGCGCTCTTCTCTTCTTCGCTGGCTTCGGTGAACAGCGAGACCAGGGCGAACACCAGCACGTTGACGGTCAGCGAGGCCACGGCGGCGAGGTGCCAGTTGCTGGCGCTGATGCGATAGCTGAAGACGCCGATGTGCAGCGGATTGATGTCGGCCACCAGCGGCATGAGCATGCTCAGGAACCACAGGCCCAGGCCGCATAGCAGGCCGGCGATGAAGCCCTTGCGATTGGCCGTCTGCCAGTAGAGCACCGACAGCGCGCCGGGCAGGAACTGCACGGTGGCGACAAAGGAGACGATGCCCAGGCTGGAGAGATCGCCATGGCCCTGCAGCAGGCGATAGAAGCCGTAGCTGCCGAGGATGATGGCGGCGATCAGCAGGCGCCGGGTCATGCGCAGCCAGCGATAGATGTTGCCGTCGGTGGGCGGCTGGTAGAGCGGCAGCACGATGTGGTTGAGCAGCATGCCCGACAGCGCCATGGTTACCACGATGATCAGGCCGCTGGCCGCCGACAGGCCGCCGACGAAGGCCACCAGCGCCAGCAGCGGATTGTCCAGCGCCAGGCCCACGCCCAGGGTGAAGTACTCCGGCGGCGTCGGCGAACCCAGCGCCAGGCCACCCCAGAGAATCGGCGGTACTGCCAGGCTGATCAGCAGCAGGAACAGCGGCAGGCCCCAGCTGGCGCTGACCAGCGCCTGGGGACTGAGATTCTCGGTAAAGGCCATGTGGTACATGTGCGGGGTGACGATGGCCGCAGCGAAGAACACCAGCAGCAGGATCCGCCAGGGGCCTTCCTGCAGCGGGGTGTGCAGGGTGGAGAGGGCGCTCTGGTTCTGCTGCAGCCAGGTCTCCAGGCCGTTGGGGCCGCCGAACACGGTATAGAGGGTGACGCCGCCGACGATGCCCAGGGCCAGCAGCTTGACCAGGGATTCGAAGGCGATGGCCACCACCAGGCCCTCGTGGCGCTCCTTGGAGTTGATCTGGCGCGCGCCGAAGAGCATGGCGAACAGGGTGATCAACAGGCAGAAGCCCAGCGCCGGGGCGTCCTGGGCGCGGGCCTGCACCAGGATGCCGGTGCTGGTGGCCACCGCCTGGATCTGCAGCGCCAGCAGTGGCAGCACAGCGATCAGCATGCCCAGACTGGTCAGGGCGCCGGCCCAGGTGCTGCGGAAGCGGAAGGCGAAGAGATCGGCCAGGGACGCCAGCTGGTAGGCACGGGTCAGGCGCAGGATGGGGTAGAGCAATACCGGCGCCAGCAGAAAGGCGCCGCACAGCCCCAGGTAATAGGCGAGAAAACCGTAGCCGTAGTCGTAGGCCAGGCCCACGGTGCCATAGAAGGCCCAGGCGCTGGCATAGACACCCAGCGACAGGGTGTAGATCAGCGGATGGCGCACCAGCCGGCGCGGCACCCAGCCCTTCTCGGTCATCCAGGCGACGCCAAAGAAGATCAGCAGGTAACCGGCGCTGATCAGGACCAGTTGGGACAGACTAAAGCTCGTCGGCATCGCGCTGGCTCTGCAGGATGAAGGTCACCACGATGAGGATGAGCCACAGCAGGTAGGGCCGATACCAGGCGCCGCTGGGAGCGATCCACCAATCCATGATGGCGGGGGAGAACAGATAGATGCCTACCACGAGGAGCAGGACCAGCCGGTAGATGTACATGCGCGGTTCCCGAACGGCGATGGCGCCATGGTAAAGCAAAAGCGCTGTACCCCGGAGAGGGAGGCTTCTACCGTGAAGGCTTACTTGCCCGCTGGAGTTAGCCAATGACCAGACCCCGCCTCGCCGCCGTGCTGGAAACCGCGCTCTATGTCGCCGATCTGCCGAGGGCCCGGCGCTTCTATGACGAGGTGCTGGGCCTGGGGCCGCTGTTCGCCGACGACCGCCTGGCCGCCTATGCGGTGGGCGCCAGCGTCCTGTTGCTGTTCCAGCGGGGCACTACCGAGCAACCCGTCAGGTTGCCGGGCGGCTGCATCCCCCCTCACGGCGCCCAGGGCTGTCAGCACCTGGCCCTGGCGATCGCGGCGGATGAACTGGACGCCTGGGTCACGCACCTGGCAGCCGCCGAGGTCGCCATCGAGGAGCGTACCCAGTGGCCACGGGGCGCGATCAGCCTGTATTTCCGCGATCCGGACGGGCACCTGCTGGAACTGGTCACGCCCGGACTCTGGCCCAACTACTAGTCCGGCAGCTGGGCTTCGGCCAGGTGGGGCACCCGCGGGATCAGCGTGGCGTCCCAGTGGGCGACGCCCCAGGCCAGCACCCGGGTCGGGGGCTCCTCGGCCAGCGCCGGCTGGATCGGCTGGCCCAGGGCGCGCAGGGCGCGTACCAGCAGGGCGCCGGCCTGTTCGGCTGGCAGCGGCGGCGAGCGATAACTTTTGCCCAGCTTGTGGCCGTCCGGCTGGATCAGCAACGGCACGTGCAGGTAGCACGGCGCCGGATGGCCGAGCAATTCCTGCAGATAGAGCTGGCGCGGCGTGGAGTCCAGCAGGTCGGCGCCCCGCACCACGTCGGTGATGCCCTGCAGGGCATCGTCCATCACCACCGCCAGCTGGTAGGCGATCAGGCCGTCGCGACGCTGGATGACGAAGTCGCCCACCTCCCGTCCCAGGTGCTGGCGGAATTCGCCCTGCACCCGGTCGGCGAAGCGGTAGTCCAGCTCAGGGACGCGGATGCGGAGGGCGGCGTCCGTCGCCGGCAGGCCGCGATTGCGACAGTAGCCGGGGTATATCCCGCCACTGCCTTCGAGCTGCTTGCGCGAGCAGTCGCAGGCATAGGCCAACCCGCTGGCCAGCCACTGCGCGATGACTGCGCGATAGGCGTCCAGGCGTTCGCTCTGGCGCAGCACCGGGCCGTCCCATTCGAAGCCATAGGCCTCCAGGGTGGTGAGAATGGCCGCCTGGGCGCCCGGGACCTCGCGTGGCGGATCCAGGTCTTCCATGCGCACCAGCCAGCGCCCGCCCGCGGCGCGGGCATCCAGGTAGGAGGCGAGGGCGGCGACCAGCGAGCCGAAGTGCAGATAGCCGCTGGGCGTGGGGGCGAAACGGCCGACATAGGGGCGCCTGGCCATAGCTCATCCTGTGAATGCCGGAAAAACCGAAATCTGAACAGAACAAAGGGCGCCGTAGCGCCCTCGTCGGTGAGGCAGCAGGACTCAGGTCCCGGTCTGCTTCTCGCGGATCTCGGCCAGGGTCTTGCAATCGATGCACAGACTGGCGGTCGGACGGGCTTCCAGACGACGGATGCCGATTTCCACGCCGCAGGAATCGCACCAGCCGTATTCGTTGTCTTCGATCAGCTGCAGCGTCTCGTCGATCTTCTTGATCAGCTTGCGCTCGCGGTCGCGGGCACGCAGTTCCAGGCTGAATTCCTCTTCCTGGGTCGCGCGATCGGCCGGGTCGGCGAAGTTGGCCGCTTCTTCCTTCATGTGGTGCACGGTGCGATCGACTTCTTCGCGCAGTTCCTGCTTCCACTTGTTCAGAATGCCGGTGAAGTGGGCGCGCATGCGCTCACTCATGTATTCCTCGCCCTTGGCAGGCTGGTAGGGTTCGTAGCCACGGGCCAGATGATTGTTCTGCTGATTTGCTTCGCTGGGCATGATTGACCCTCTCACTTTCGCTGATCCTGTCCACAGGCTGGATGCGTTTCCAGGCCTCTCCATGTTGGAACGCCCGGGGTCTGTGGCTGCCGATGACGTCCCGCGCAATGCCGACGCCAGGCTGAATATGTTCTCGACTGGCCAGTCGCCCTGCGGATGCAAGCCGGCGAACTTACCAGAAGCTTCCAGGGGGCGCTACTACTGGCCTCCCGCTCCGTGCCGACGCGGCGGGTGCCGGTCTGCGAAGCCTTGGTTAGAATCCCGCCTTCGCCACAAGTTCGGACCCCGTCCATGTCCAATTCCTACAGCGCACGCAGCCAGGCCATCGAGCCCTTCCATGTGATGGCCCTGCTGGAGCGCGCCAACCAGCTCCAGGCCGCCGGGCACGACGTCATCCACCTGGAGATCGGCGAGCCCGATTTCACCACCGCCGCCCCGGTGGTCGCCGCTGGCCAGGCCGCGCTGGCAGCCGGTCAGACCCGCTATACCGCGGCCCGCGGCCTGCCGGAGTTGCGCCGCGCCATCGCCGCCTTCTATGGCGAGCGCTACGGCATCGACCTGGATCCGGAGCGGGTGCTGATCACCCCCGGTGGCTCGGGCGCCCTGCTGCTGGCCAGCGCCCTGCTGGTCGATCCCGGGCGGCACTGGCTGCTGGCCGATCCCGGCTATCCCTGCAACAGGCACTTCCTGCGCCTGGTGGAAGGCGCGGCTCAGCTGATCCCGGTCGGTGCCGACACCCGCTACCAGCTCACGCCCGAGCTGGTCGAGCGGCACTGGCAACCGGCCAGCGTCGGCGCCCTGGTGGCCTCGCCGGCCAATCCGACCGGCACCCTGCTCGATCGCGATGAACTCGCCGGGCTGTCGGCCGCCCTCAGGGCGCGGGGTGGTCACCTGGTGGTGGACGAGATCTACCACGGCCTGACCTACGGCCTGGACGCCCCCAGCGTACTGGAAGTCGACGATTCGGCCTTTGTGCTCAACAGCTTCTCCAAGTACTTCGGCATGACCGGTTGGCGCCTCGGCTGGCTGGTGGCGCCGCCCGCCGCTGTGCCGGAGCTGGAAAAACTGGCGCAGAATCTCTACATCAGCGCCTCCACCGTGGCGCAGCAGGCGGCCCTGGCCTGTTTTACCCCAGAGGCCATGGCCATCTTCGAAGATCGGCGCACCGAATTCGCCCGCCGTCGCGACTACCTGCTGCCGGCGCTGCGTGGCCTGGGCTTCGAAATCGCCGTCGAGCCCCAGGGCGCCTTCTATCTCTATGCCGACATCTCCGCCTTTGGCGGCGACGCCTATGCCTTCTGCCAGTTCCTGCTGGAGACCGAACACGTGGCCATCACCCCCGGCCTGGACTTCGGTCGCCACCGTGCCGACACCCATGTGCGCTTCGCCTACACCCAGTCGCTGCCGCGCCTGGAAGAGGCCGTCGCCCGCATCGCCCAGGGCCTGCAGCGCTGGAGGGCCCGGTGAGATTTGATCCGCCCCTGGAGGAGGGTCGCCTGCTGCGCCGCTACAAGCGTTTTCTCGCCGACATCGAGACCGCCAGCGGTGAGGTGCTGACCCTGCACTGCCCCAATACCGGGTCCATGCGCCATTGCCAGCCGGCGGGTGCCCGCGTCTGGTTCAGTCGGGCCAGTGGTCCCAAGCGCAAGCTGCCCGGCACCTGGGAACTGGTCGAGACGGATCATGGGCGCCTGGCCTGCATCAATACCGCCCGCGCCAATCGCCTGGTGGAAGAGGCCCTGCTGGCGGGTGGCATTCCCGAGCTGGCCGGCTTCACCGCCCTGCGCCGGGAGGTGGCCTACGGCCTGGAGAACAGTCGCGCCGATTTCCGCCTAGAGTATCCCGCCGGGCCGCTGTATCTGGAGGTGAAGAGCGTCACCCTGGGTTTTGCCGACACCACGGTCGCCGCCTTTCCCGATGCCGTGACCACCCGCGGGACCCGCCATCTGCGCGAGCTGGCGGCCCTGGCCGCGGCCGGCGAGCGGGCGGTGCTGCTCTATTGCGTGCTGCTCGATGGCATCGAGGCGGTGCGCCCGGCGGCGGAGATCGATGCCGCCTATGCCCTGGCCCTGGGCGAAGCCCGCCGGCAGGGCGTGCAGGTGCTGGCTTATGGGGCACGGCTCTCCCCCACGGGTCTGCAGCTGGACCGACCGCTACGCCTCGCTGACTGAGCAGTCACAAAAAGCTGATCGCCCGGACAGGATCTGGCAGGCGCCTTGCTTACGGATATCGCCCATCGATCGCCGCTATCGGGCGATCCTGTCAGGAGTCTCTTGATGATCTCTGTGCTGGGCATGCTGTTGCTGGTGGCCATCGCCATCCTCTTTTCCCGCCAGCGGCGCGCCATTCGCGTGCGTACCGTGCTTGCGGCCTTTCTGTTGCAGGCGGGGCTCGGTCTGTTCGTCCTCTACATTCCCTGGGGCCAGCAGGTGCTCGGCAGCGTCTCCGGAGCCGTTTCCTCCCTGCAGCTCTATGCCGACAAGGGCATCGAATTCCTCTTCGGCGGCCTCGCCGGACCGAGGATGTTCGAGTACTTCGGTAACGGCGGCTTCGTCTTCGCCGTGCGGGTGCTGCCCCTGATCGTGTTCTTCGGCAGCCTGATCGCGGTGCTCTACTACCTGGGCATCATGGGCTGGATCATCCGTGTGGTGGGCGGGGCCTTGCACGCCCTGCTCGGCACCAGTCGGGTAGAATCCACCACGGTCACCGCGACGTTGTTTCTCGGCCAGTCGGAAATGCCGCTGGTGGTGCGGCCCTTCATCGCCGATCTCACCCGCTCGGAGCTGTTCGCCATCATGGTCGGCGGGTTCGCCGCGGTGGCCGGTTCGGTGCTGCTGGGCTACGCCGGCATGGGCGTGGAACTCAAGTACCTGATCGCCGCCAGCTTCATGGCCGCCCCGGGCGGACTGCTGATGGCCAAGCTGATGGAGCCGGAGACCGAGCAGCCGCGCGACCAGGCCATGAAGACCCTGGGAGAGGGCGAGGAGCGTCCGGCCAACGTCATAGATGCGGCCGCCGAAGGCGCCCAGGTCGGTCTGCGCATCGCCCTGGCGGTCGGTGCCATGCTGCTGGCCTTCATCGCCCTGATCGCCCTGCTCAACGGCATCCTCGGCTGGTGCGGCGCCTGGTTCGGCGTGCCGCAACTGAGCATGCAACTGGTGCTGGGCTATCTGCTGGCGCCGGTGGCCTTCCTCATCGGGGTGCCCTGGAGCGAGGCGGTGCAGGCCGGTGGCTTCATCGGCCAGAAGCTGGTGCTCAACGAATTCGTCGCCTATGCCGACCTCTCGACCTACCTGGACCCGGTCAAGTCGGCGGCGGCTGGCGTCCAGCCGCTGTCGGCGCACACCCAGGTCATCGTCACCTTCGCCCTGTGCGGCTTCGCCAACCTCTCCTCCATCGCCATCCAGCTCGGCGGCCTGGGCGGCATCGCCCCGCAGCGGCGTCACGAACTGGCTCAGCTGGGCCTGCGCGCCATGCTTGGCGGCACCCTGGCCAACCTGATGAGCGCGGCCCTGGCCGGCTTCTTCATCGGCCTCTAGGTCGATGTCGATCGGACCATCGGGTCCACTTTATGGTGCACAGCTGGCCTGGGTGCGCCAAAACGTAACAGCGGATGACCGTGGCGTGCTGCGGCTTCGCCGCCACGGGTTGTCCGCGGCTTCTCAAGGCTTTTGCTCAGGAACCCTCCTCATGACGTTTTCCCGCCCCCGTCGCGTGTGCTTCGGCGCCTTATCGCTCCTGCTCTGCTGCAGCACTCAGCTGTTGGCCGCTCCCGCTGTCGCGACCGACAGCGCCCAGGGCGAGACCGCCAGTCCCGCCGCGCAACAGACGGAAAATCGCTCGCCCTATCTATCGTCCTGGTACAACCAGGATCTGACCCTGATCGGCAGCAAGGACATCAGCTTCGGCCCGCAGCCCGTGGACGACGTCTATCTGGAGTACGAGTACTTCGGCCGCAAGGGGCCCTTCGAACTCTATGGCTACATCGACGTGCCCAAGGTGCTGGGCATCGGCAACAGCCACGACTCCGGCGTCTGGGACCGCGGTTCGCCCCTGTTCATGGAGCATGAACCGCGGATTTCCCTCGATCAGCTCACCGGCCGCTCGCTGGCCTTCGGGCCGTTCAAGGAGTGGTACCTGGCCTTCGACTGGATCTACGATCACGGCAGCAGCCAGGCCAGTCGGCAGAACACCCTCTACGCCGGCTTTGGGACCGACATCGAGACCCATACCCCGGTACTGCTGTCCGCCAACCTCTACGGCCGCCGCCAGTGGGAAAACTATGGCGCCGCCAACGAGAATTCCTGGGACGGCTATCGGGCCCAGCTCAAGTACATCTGGCCGCTGGCCAGGTTCGACAACGGCGCCTCCCTGACCTATGTCGGCTTCACCAACTTCGATTTCGGCTCGCAGTTGGGCGACGAGCCGGGGCGTACGGCCAATGCCACCGTGTCCACCAACGTGCTGCTCTATGCCTTCACCCACCTGCGCTTCATGTTCGCGGCGCGGCACTTCCACAATGGCGGCAACTGGCGCGACGGCACCGAGCTGAACTTTGGCGAGGGCGATTTCGAGGGTCGCTCCAACGGCTGGGGCTACTATGCGGGGGTGGGTTATCAATTCTGATCTGGAGACTGTCATGAGCACCAACCTGCCTGCGCACCTCGCCGCATTGCTTCCGGAAGCGGTCGCTGCAGCCGAGCGCGCCTACTGTCCGCATTCGGAATTTCCCGTGGGCGCCGCCCTGCTGACCGCCGAGGGCGAGGTCATCCATGGCTGCAACGTGGAAAACATCTCCTACGGCCTGACCAACTGCGCCGAGCGCAGCGCCCTGTTCGCCGCCATCAGCCGAGGCCTGCCGCCGCGCAGCTTCGCTGCCATGGCCATCCATGCGCCGGGCGTCCCCCTGATCAGTCCCTGCGGCGCCTGCCGGCAGGTGCTGCTGGAGCTGATGGCGCCCGACGCGACCATCGTCTGCAGCGGCAGCGAACCCGGCCGTACCCGCACCTGGACCCTGGCCGAGCTGCTGCCCGGCGCCTTTGACGACTTCTAAGGAGTCCGCCCATGTGGCTCGCCCAGGAAGTGATCCGCCAGAAGCGCGATGGCCTGGAGGTGTCCGCTGCGGACCTTCAGCGCCTGGTCAGCGGCATCGTCGATGACAGCCTCAGTGAAGGCCAGATCGCCGCCTTCGCCATGGCTACCCTGCTGCGCGGCATGACCGCTGCGGAGCGCACCGCCCTGACCCTGGCCATGCGCGACAGCGGCCAGGTGCTGCACTGGGACCTGCCGGGGCCGGTGGTGGACAAGCACTCCACCGGCGGCGTGGGCGATCTCACCAGCCTAGTGCTGGCGCCACTGCTCGCCGCCTGTGGCTGCCATGTGCCGATGATCTCCGGGCGCGGCCTGGGCCATACCGGCGGCACCCTCGACAAGCTGGAGAGCATCCCCGGCTATCGTATCCGTCCTGGCCTGGCGCGCTTTCGCCAGGTGGTGGCCGAGGTGGGTTGCGCCATCGTCGGTCCGGACGCCGATCTGGCCCCGGCCGATCGCCGCCTCTATGCCATCCGCGACGTCACCGCCACGGTGGAATCGGTGGACCTGATCACCGCCTCCATCCTGGCCAAGAAACTGGCCGCCGGCCTGGACGTGCTGGTCATGGACGTCAAGACCGGCGGCGGCGCCTTCATGGCCGAGCAGGAAGCCGCCCTGCGCCTGGCCGACAGCATCGTCGCGGTCGCCGGGGCGGCAGGTGTCCGTACCCGCGCCCTGGTCACCGACATGGGCCAGCCCCTGGCGCGCAGCGCCGGCAATGCCCTGGAAGTGGAAGAGGCCATCGCCCTGCTGGCCGGCGAGGTGCGCAGCGCGCGCCTCTGGCAAGTGATCCAGGCGCTGGCCGAGGAGACGCTGCAATTGGCCGGACTGGCCGACGATGCCATCGCGGCCGAGCGCCTGGTGCTGGAGGCCTGGCAGAGCGGCGCCGCCCTGGCGCGTTTCGCGGCGATGAACCTGGCCCTGGGCGGCCCGTCCGACCTGACCGAGCGGCCCTGGCAGCATCTCCCTCGGGCTCTGATCGTGCGCGCCGTCCATCCGGCCCGCCCGGGCTGGGTGCAGCAGGTCGATACCCGTGCCTTGGGTCTGCTGGTGGTCGAACTGGGTGGCGGTCGACAGCGCCCGGAAGATGAAGTGGATCCTGCGGTGGGCCTGGCTGATCTGGCATTGCCCGGCGAGTGGGTCGACGAGAATCGGCCTCTAGGTCTGATCCATGCCGGCGACGCCCACCGTGCCGCGCGGGCTGCCCGGCAACTGCAGGCGGCCTATGTTCTAGGGGAGGAGCGGCCGGCTGATGCTGTGCCAGTCGTACTGGATCGCCGCTAGCGCCAGATTCCGGACAAAAAAAGACCCGGCAGAGCCGGGTCCAAAACCGTGATTAGCCTGATGAGGAGATAACCCGAAGACCACTGCTGGACCTCTAGTTATCGACCGATCTCGCGACCGGCTGAGTTGAATAATAACAATTCTCATTCCATCGTCAAGCGTATTCGAGAATATTTCTTAATTACTGCCAGCGGGGCGCTCCGGGGCACTGCGCAGGCGGGTGACTTCCTTGTTCAGTGTGTCGATATGGCGCGCCATGTTCTCGATCAGGCTGTGGGCGATGCGCGGAGTGGTCTCCATCAGCGAGACGAACTGATCCTGGGGAATCACCAGCACGGTGCAGACGGTCTTGGCGATGACGCTGGCGGTACGCGGCGTATGGGTGAAGACCGCCAGGGCGCCAACGATCTCGTCCTGGCAGACCTCGCCGACCTTGCAGCCATCCACCCAGGCCTCGGCATGGCCTTCGGTGATGACGAAGACATGCTCGGCGGAGTCGCCCTGGCGGATGATGACCTCGCCGGCGGCATAGCGACGGAAGCCGGTCGCCGGCTGGGTGACTGGCGGCTTGAGCCGGATCAGCGCCTGAGCCAGCAGCGACTGCTGGCCCAGCATGTACCTCAGCAGGGCATCGCGCTGGACCGGCGTGGCGGTGGCCGCCGCGAGAAAGGTCTCGCGGTCGTAGGGCAGCACCCGCACGTCGGCCTCGCTCTCGTAGTTGAGGATCGGCAGATCCAGGGTGCGCCCCAGGCCGATCAGATCGCCCTCGCCGAGCTGGAACAGCGCCCGCTGATCCAACACCACCCGCAGCGGGCCGCGCTGGATCAGATAGACCTCGTCATTGCGCATCCAGTCCTGCAGCAGGGCGGCGGGACTCAGCTGCAGCGGCTGCCGACTCGGCGCCACACCACTGACCAGCCGCGCCGGAATGGCCTGCAGCGCCTGACGCAGCTGATCGACATAGGGAGGCTGATCGCCGATGAGGTACATGGTGCCAATTCCTTCTTGTTACGCAGAGGTTGTGACGTGGGTCGCACGATAAGCCGCTCGTCGGCGACCGTAAATCCACAACTCCACGAGCTGTGACGGAACGCTTGTTCTGCCTCCCAGGAGGTCGCGGTCAGACCGGCGCGCGACCCAGGCGGCGCAGCAGTCGAGTCGGCAGGGCCTCCAGCTGTCCCGCGCGCTCCAGTTCCACCACCAGTGCCCGATCCTGCTCGGCGGGTTCGAGCGGATCCTGCGCCTGGCGCTGGGCTGCCACCACCGCGAGGGTGGCTTCGGAAGGATCGGTCCCCTCGGCCTGGCGCTCCTGCAGCCAGCGGGCAATGAGTTCGTCGTCCGCCTGGCAGTCGATGATCAGCAGGGGGGCGGCCTGGGCTTCGGCCAGGGCCTGGGCCGCGGCGCGCTGGGCCTGCTTGAGATAGGTGGCGTCGAGCACCAGCGGATAGCCGGCCGCCAGCACCTGGGCGCCGATCTCGTGCAGTCGCGCATAGGTGGCTTCGCCGGCTGCGGCGCTGTAACGGGTGGCTTCGTCGCTGTCGACATAGAGGCGCTGGCGCTCGACATCGGATCTCAGGCGAATGGCGCCGAGCGCTTCGACCAGGACCAGGGCCACGGTGCTCTTGCCGATGCCCGAGACGCCATGCATCACCGCCGCGAAGGGCTGAGGCACCTGGGTGTAGCCCTCGGCCAGGGCCGTGTAGCTGCGATAGCTGGCGAGGATCTCGGCCCGCAGCGCCGGCTCCTCGGCCTGGCCCAGGCGGAACAGGGCGATCTTGGCGCGCACCATGGCGCGATAGGCCTTGTAGAAGTCGAGCAGGGCAAGACCGGCATAGTCGCCGGTCGCCTCGAAGTAGGCGTTGACGAATCTGTTGCTCAGCGCCTTGAGACCCCGGTCTTCCAGGTCCATGGCCAGGAAGCCGGCATCGCCCATGGTGTCGGTCAGGCGGAAGGGCTCGTTGAACTCGATGCAGTCGAACAGCACCACCTCGCCGTCGAGCAGGGTGGCGTTGGCCAGGTGGATGTCGCCGTGGCATTCGCGGATGAAGCCGTCTCGGCAGCGGGTCTCGAACAGCGGCAGCAGGCGGGCGTAGCTGGCTTCGGCCCAGGCTTCCAGCTGATCGAGCTGCTTGAGGTCGGCCGCCTCGCCGAGCATGGCGCGGATCTGCTCGAAATTCTGCCGCACCGGCGCCATGGCGGCGTCCGGGGTGCACAGCGGATGCTCGGTCGCCACCTGGGGCGCTGCCAGGTGGAAGCGGGCGATCTGGGCGGCCAGGGCATCGATGTGCGCCTCGGTCAGTTCGCCGCGTTGCTGCACTTCGCTGAGCAGCTGGCTCTGGGGGAATTCGCGCATGCGCAGGGCGTATTCGATCACCGGACCGCTGCCATCCAGCTCGGGAGCGCCTTCGCTGCCAGTGATGGCCACCACGTCCCGGTAGAGATCGCGGGTCAGGCGCTGATTGAGGCGCAGCTCCTCACGGCAGAAGTGACCGCGGGCCTCCAGGTCGGTGAAGTCGAGGAAGCCGAAGTTCACCGGCTTCTTGATCTTGTAGGCGACCTCGCCGGTCAGCACGACCCAGGAAATATGGGTTTCGATCACCCGGAACGCCGAGGTGGGGTGGGGATAGAGCGCCGGGTTCTGCAGGGCGGAAATCAGGAGCTGGCTCACGGGCGGTCCTTGTAGGAAATGGATGGCGGCATTATCGCTGCCAGGGCGGTCCACGCAAGCCAAGACACCGGGAAGGGGCATCCTTGAACCCCAGCTGACGAAGCGCTTGTGGGCCGCTGTCGGCCAACGGGCAAGTGCGTATAATGCGCCGCCATGAAGCGACCCCGATCCTCTCGTTCCCGCAAGCGCAAGACCTTTGACTGGCGCCGTCTGTCCGGCTGGGCAGTCAAGCTTGGTCTGGTCGCGCTGGTAGCCCTGGCTGGCGTATGCATCTATCTGGATGCCGTGGTCCAGGAAAAATTCTCCGGCAAGCGCTGGACCATCCCGGCCAAGGTCTATGCCCGGCCGCTGGAATTGTTCAATGGCGTCAAGCTCAGCCGTGACGACTTCCTCACCGAACTCGATGCCCTCGGCTATCGCCGCGAGAAGACCGTGGACGGCCCCGGCAGCGTCTCCGTGGGCGCCTCCACGGTCGAGCTGAACACCCGCGGCTTCCAGTTCTACGAAGGCGTCGAACCGGCCCGGGCGATCCGCGTGCGCTTCGCCGGCGGCACCGTCTCCGGCGTTAGCGCCCTGGATGGCAGCAACCTGGCCGTGGCCCGCCTGGAACCGCTGATGATCGGCGGCATCTATCCGGCGCATAACGAGGATCGCATCCTCATCAAGCTCGACCAGGCGCCACCGCACCTGGTCGATGGCCTGGTGGCCGTCGAGGACCGCGAGTTCTGGCATCACCACGGCGTCTCGCCCAAGTCCATCGCGCGCGCCGTCTGGGTCAACGCCACCAGCGGCCAGGTGCGCCAGGGTGGCAGTACCCTGACCCAGCAGCTGGTCAAGAACTTCTATCTCACCAACGAGCGCAGCATCACCCGCAAGGGCACCGAAGCCCTGATGGCGCTGCTGCTGGAGCTGCACTACAGCAAGCAGGAAATCCTCGAGGCCTATCTCAACGAGGTATTCCTCGGTCAGGATGGCTCGCGCGCCATCCACGGCTTCGGTCTGGCCGCCCAGTACTTCTTCGGCCAGCCCTTCAGCGAACTGAAACTGCATCAGGTCGCCCTGCTGGTCGGTCTGGTGAAGGGCCCGTCCTACTACAACCCGCGTCGCTATCCCGAGCGCGCCATGGCCCGCCGCAATCTGGTACTCGACCTCATGGCCGAGCAGGGCGTGGTCAGCGCCACCGAGGCCGAGGCCGCCAAGGCCCGCCCGCTGGGCATCACCAAGGCCGGCAGCCTGACCAACAGTTCCTTCCCGGCCTTCGTCGACCTGGTCAAGCGTCAGCTCAAGCAGGACTACCGCGACGAAGACCTCACCGAGGAAGGGCTGCGCATCTTCACCAGCTTCGACCCCATCCTGCAGACCAAGGCCGAAGCGGCCATGGCCGAGGCTTTGAAGCGCATCGATGGTCGCAAGGGCGCGGAAAACGTCGAGTCGGCCATGGTGGTGACCAATCCGGAAACCGGTGAGGTCCAGGCGCTGCTGGGTGGCCGCGATCCGCGCTTCGCCGGCTACAACCGCGCCCTCGATGCGGTGCGCCAGGTCGGTTCGCTGATCAAGCCGGCGGTCTATCTCACCGCCCTGGAACGCCCCAGCAAGTACACCCTGACCACCCTGATCCAGGACGAGCCCTTCTCGGTGAAAGGCGCCGACGGCCAGGTCTGGCGGCCGCAGAACTACGAGCACAAGGCGCACGGCACCATCTTCCTCTATCAGGGGCTGGCGCATTCCTACAACCTCTCCACGGCGCGCCTGGGCCTGGACCTGGGGCTGCCCGAGGTGCTCAAGACCGTCGAGCGCCTGGGCGTGAGTCGCGCCCTGCCGCCTTACCCGGCGACCCTGCTCGGTGCCGGCGCCCTGACGCCCATGGAAGTGGCGACCATGTACCAGACGCTGGCCAACGGCGGCTTCAATACCCCGCTGCGCAGCATCCGCAGCGTGCTCGACGCCAATGGCGAGCCGCTCAAGCGCTATCCGTTCCAGATCGAGCAGCGCTTCGATACCGGCGCCATCTACCTGGTGCAGTACGCCATGCAGCGTGTCATGCGCGAGGGCACCGGCCGCTCGGTCTACAACCAGATCCCTACCAGCGTGAACCTGGCGGGCAAGACCGGTACCACCAACGATTCCCGCGACAGCTGGTTCTCCGGCTTCAGCCAGGATCTGCTGGCGGTAGTCTGGCTGGGTCGCGACGACAACGGCAAGACACCGCTGACCGGTGCCACCGGCGCCCTGCAGGTCTGGAGCAACTTCATGCGCCGGGCCGATCCGGTCTCCCTGGATATGCCGGTGCCGGACAACATCACCCAGGCCTGGGTCGATGCCACCACCGGCCGCGGCACGGATCCCTCGTGTCCCAATGCCGTGCAGATGCCTTATATTCGCGGCAGTGAACCGCCAGCGGGCGCCTCCTGTGGTGCACCGGCCGCACCCGCCACCGGCGGTAACGGCAACAGCGGCAGTCCGGTCATGGATTGGGTCAAGGGTTGGTTGAATTGAGAGGTCCCAAGGTGACGAAAGCAGTCTGGCCGGTGATGATCGCCGGTGTTCTCCTCGCCGGTTGCGCCGCGCCGCAGCGTGGCGCCATCCCCGTGGTCGATTCCGGCGGTCCGGTGTCCAACGGCGAACTCTATCGCCAGGGCAACAACCGGCCCCTGCCGGCGCAGCGCCAGGCCCCGGTGGCCGCAGCGCCCAGCGCACCGGCCGATGCTGGGGTGACCGTCATGGTGCCGGGCGGCAGTTCCGCGCCCCTGGAGACCTATGCCGCGCCGGCGGCCTCGGCGCCGCTGATCACCTCGTCCAGCCCCGGCACGCCGCCCGCCCAGGCGCCGGTGCAGCCCAGCTATTCGCAGCCGGTCTATCCGCCCGCCACTCAGGGCGCCGCCGCTGCCAGCAGCGCGCCGACTGGCATCCCCTCCGCCAGCACTTCCACGGGCGGCGGCCTGGCTGCCGACGAGCAGCTCGACGGTCCGGTGCTGGCCCTGCTGACCACCGCCCAGCAACAGCAGGGTGGTGGCGATCTCAACGGCGCCTCCTCGAGCCTGGAGCGCGCCATGCGCATCGCCCCGCGCGAGCCCCAGGTGCTCTATCGCCTGGCCCAGGTGCGCCTGGCGCAGAACGATCCGGCCCAGGGCGAGCAACTGGCCCGTCGCGCCCTGACCTACGCCAATGGTCGTCCGGCCCTGCAGGCCAGTCTCTGGCAGTTGATCGCCCAGGTCCGTGAAGCCCAGGGCGATGCCTCCGGGGCCGCCCTGGCCCGGCAGAAGGCGCAGGTGGGTACCTGATGGACGAGCGCCTGCCCGCCCTGGCCGATCAGCTGCTGCAGATCGAGCGTGAATTGCGCCTGCTCGGCTGGTGGTCGGCGCAGGCGCCCAGCGCCGAGGCCCTGGCCAGCCAGGAGCCCTTCTGCGTCGATACCCTGAGCTTCGCCCAGTGGCTGCAGTGGATCTTCGTGCCACGGATGAAGCTGATCATCGAAAGCGATGCGGTCCTGCCGGCGCGCTCGGGCATCCGGCCGATGGCCGAAATGGTCTACCAGGGCAATCTCGATCCGGTCCTGCCCCTGCTCGCGTCCCTGGCCGAATTCGACCGCATCATCGAAGGCCCCTGAGCTACTTGCCGCAGTTCTGCTCGATGGACAGCTGGGTCTCGGCCAGCCGCTGCTGACGCTCCTCTTCGCTCAGCCGCCGCGTCTCGCCACGACCGGACTGCACCAGGATGCGTGGATTGTTGCGCAGCTGCGCCAGATTCTGGCGCGCTTGGTCGCACTGCTCCTTGAGCTTGTTCTGCTCCTCGCGCACCTGCGCCTTCACCTGGCGATCCAGCTCCTGCTGCTGGGCATCGTTGGACACCGACGGCTGCTGGGCGCCGTTGGGCATCTTGTAGGTGGGCGCAGTGCCAGCGCCATTGATCTGCGGCGCCGTCTTCACGTCCACCTCGTTGGCCTTCTGGCCCTCGGGCGGCTGGGCACTGAAATGGGTGACACCCTTGTCGTCGGTCCACTTGTAGACCTGCGCGGCCTGGGCGGACAGGCTGCAGGCGAAAGCCAGGGCGGAAAGCCAGAAGATCGAGCGCATGGGAATCCTGGAAGGGGAGAGGACAGGACTTCACTATAAGAGGAGACGTCGACCTTTTCATCACGGCTGATCGCCGACGACCGATTGCGCCCGGTTGCACCTTTCGGCTTGACTTGCACCGGTCGAATGCGAACAATCCAAAGTTCGCTGTAGCGAGTCGGCCCAAAGCTGACTGCTCGGCAGACCATGAGGTGCCTACCCGCGCCGCCACAGTCAAATACCCTGCACCGCGTTACCTCGCGTCGGGTGGAAGCTCCAGCATTCATCGGAATCTTCCAACAAGGCTTTCTAGGCAGCTGAATCGTCGGTGACCACCGTCGCCCATGCTCTGCCTTGCAGTCAACCGAACCTTGAGCGTCCACCAATGGGCGCTCGCCATGCGTGGAATGAGGTGATACGTGGAGCTATTAACTGGCGCTGAGATGGTCGTCCGCTTCTTGCGCGACGAGGGCGTGAAACACATCTACGGGTACCCGGGCGGTGCCCTGCTGCACATCTACGACGCCCTGTTCAAGGAACCGGCGCTGAACCACATCCTGGTTCGTCACGAGCAGGCCGCCACCCACATGGCTGACGGCTATGCCCGCGCCACCGGCAAGGCCGGCGTGGTCCTGGTGACCTCCGGCCCCGGTGCGACCAATGCCATCACCGGCATCGCCACCGCCTACATGGACTCCATTCCCATGGTGGTCCTGTCCGGGCAGGTGCCGAGCAACATGGTGGGCACCGACGCCTTCCAGGAAACCGACATGGTCGGCATCTCCCGGCCGATCGTGAAGCACAGCTTCATCATCAAGCATCCCTCCGAGATCCCCGAAGTCCTCAAGAAGGCCTTCTACCTCGCCGAGTCCGGCCGTCCCGGTCCGGTGGTGGTCGACATCCCCAAGGACATGGGCGATCCGACCAAGAAATTCGAATACGTCTATCCGAAGAAGATCAAGCTGCGCTCCTACAATCCGGCGCAACGCGGTCATTCCGGGCAGATCCGCAAGGCCATCGAGATGCTGGTGGCGGCCAAGCGCCCGGTTCTCTACGCCGGTGGCGGGGTCATCCTCGGCGGCGCCTCCGCGGCCCTCACCGAGCTGGCGCGCCTGCTCAACCTGCCGGTCACCAATACCCTGATGGGGCTCGGCGGCTATCCGGGCAGCGATCGCCAGTTCCTCGGCATGCTCGGCATGCACGGCAGCTACCCGGCCAACCTGGCCATGCACCACAGCGACGTCATCCTCGCCGTGGGCGCACGCTTCGATGACCGCGTCATCAACGGCGCCACGCGCTTCTGCCCGAACGCCAAGATCATCCACGTGGACATCGACCCGGCGTCGATCTCCAAGACCATCAAGGCCGACGTGCCCATCGTCGGTCCGGTCGACAGCGTCCTCACCGAGATGGTCGCCGTGGTCCGCGAACTGAGCGAGAAGCCCCACGCCGAAAGCCAGGCCGCCTGGTGGAAGCAGATCGAGGAATGGCGTGGCGGTCGCGAGATGTTCCCCTACGACAAGGGCGACGGCAGCATCATCAAGCCGCAGACGGTCATCGAGACCCTGTACGACGTCACCGCGGGCGATGCCTACATCACCTCGGACGTGGGCCAGCACCAGATGTTCGCCGCCCAGTACTACCGCTACGACAAGCCCAATCGCTGGATCAACTCCGGCGGCCTCGGCACCATGGGCTTCGGCTTCCCGGCGGCCATGGGCGTCAAGCTCAACTTCCCGGACGCCGACGTCGCCTGCGTCACCGGTGAAGGCAGCGTGCAGATGAACATCCAGGAACTCTCCACCTGCATGCAGTACGACCTGCCAGTGAAGATCGTCTGCCTTAACAACGGTGCCCTGGGCATGGTCCGCCAGTGGCAGGACATGCAGTACAGCAGCCGCTACTCCCACTCCTACATGGAATCCCTGCCGGACTTCGTCAAGCTGGCCGAGGCCTATGGCCACGTCGGCATGCGCATCGAGCGTCTGGAAGACCTCAAGCCGATGATGGCCGAGGCCTTCGCCATGAAGAATCGCCTGGTCTTCCTCGACATCGCCGTGGACAACACCGAACACGTCTATCCGATGCAGATCAAGGATGGCGCGATGCGCGACATGTGGCTGAGCAAGACGGAGCGGACCTGAACATGAGACACATCATCTCCCTGCTGCTGGAAAACGAGCCCGGCGCCCTGTCCCGCGTGGTCGGCCTGTTTTCCCAGCGCAACTACAACATCGAAAGCCTCACAGTCGCCGCGACCGAAGATCCGACCCTGTCGCGCCTGACCCTGACCACCATCGGCCAGGAAGAGACGGTCGAGCAGATCACCAAGAACCTCAACAAGCTCATCGAGGTGGTGAAGCTGGTCAACCTGTCCGAGAGCGCCCACATCGAGCGCGAACTCCTGCTGATCAAGGTCAAGGCCACCGGCGCCCAGCGCGCCGAGGTCAAGCGCACCACCGATATCTTTCGCGGCCAGATCGTCGATGTCGGCAGCAGCGTGTATACCATTCAGCTGGCGGGCACCAGCGAGAAGATCGACAGCTTCATCCAGGCGATCGGCGCCGCGTCCATCCTCGAGGTGGTGCGTAGCGGCGTGACCGGAATTTCCCGTGGCGACAAAGCCCTGAGCATCTGATACCCCCTTTTCCAGGAGAACCTGCAATGCGCGTTTACTACGACAAAGACTGTGACCTTTCCATCATCCAGGGCAAGAAGGTCGCCATCATCGGCTACGGCTCCCAGGGCCACGCCCACGCCTGCAACCTGAAGGACTCCGGCGTCGACGTCGTCGTCGGCCTGCGCAGCGGCTCGGCCACCGTGGCCAAGGCCGAGGCCCATGGCCTGACCGTCAAGCCGGTCAAGGACGCGGTCGCCTCCGCCGACGTGGTCATGATCCTGACCCCCGACGAATTCCAGTCCAAGCTGTACAAGGACGAAGTCGAGCCGAACCTGAAGCAGGGCGCCACCCTGGCCTTCGCCCACGGTTTCGCCATCCACTACAACCAGGTCGTGCCCCGCGCTGACCTGGACGTCATCATGATCGCGCCCAAGGCCCCGGGTCACACCGTGCGCTCCGAGTTCGTCAAGGGCGGCGGCATCCCTGATCTGGTCGCCGTCCACCAGGACGCTTCCGGCAATGCCAAGAACGTCGCCCTGTCCTACGCCTGCGGTGTCGGCGGCGGCCGTACCGGCATCATCGAGACCACCTTCAAGGACGAGACCGAAACCGACCTGTTCGGCGAACAGGCCGTGCTGTGCGGTGGTGCGGTCGAGCTGGTCAAGGCCGGTTTCGAAACCCTGGTCGAAGCGGGTTATGCCCCTGAAATGGCCTACTTCGAGTGCCTGCACGAACTGAAGCTGATCGTTGACCTCATGTACGAAGGCGGTATCGCCAACATGAACTACTCGATCTCCAACAATGCCGAGTACGGCGAGTACGTGACCGGCCCCGAGGTGATCAACGCCGAGTCGCGCGCTGCCATGAAGAATGCGCTCAAGCGCATCCAGAACGGCGAATACGCCAAGATGTTCGTGGCCGAGGGTGCGTCCAACTACGCTTCCATGACCGCCTACCGTCGCAACAACGCGGCTCACCCGATCGAACAGGTCGGCGAGAAGCTGCGTGCCATGATGCCTTGGATCGCGTCGAACAAGATCGTCGACAAGACCAAGAACTGATCGAGCAGGGCGCCAGCCCTGTAACGAACGGTAAAGACGCGGCCTCGGCCGCGTTTTTTATTGCACTGCCCACGACCCCGGCAATGCCTTAGCATGAGAGGTTAGGCTGAACCCTATCCTCAAGAGGTCAGTCCAACCCGTCAGGTAATGCCCAAGGAAAATCCATGAGCGAGCGTCCCGAAGAAACCCCGTCCAATACCACCACCGATGGCCTCATCCCCGTGGATGAGCACATCGAGGAGACGCAGGACGCCCAGGGTCGCAAGATCAGACGCCGTGGCGTGTACCTGCTGCCCAACCTCTTCACCACTGCGGCCCTCTTTGCCGGTCTCTATTCGATCATCAAGGGTGTCGCGGCTCAGACCGCCTTTATCCAGGGGCAGTACGAGATCGCTTCCGCCGGCTTCTCCGCCGCCGCCGCCGCCATCTTCATTGCCATGGTGCTCGATGGCCTGGATGGCCGGGTCGCCCGCATGACCAACACCCAGAGCGCCTTCGGCGAGCAGTACGATTCGCTTTCCGACATGGTCGCCTTCGGCGTCGCGCCGGCGATCCTGGCCTTCCAGTGGGCCCTGAGCGGCCTGGGTAATGTCGGCTGGGCCGTTGCCTTCATCTATGTGGCAGGCGCCGCCTTGCGTCTGGCGCGCTTCAATACCCAGATCGGTTCGGTGGACAAGCGCTACTTCATCGGCCTGGCCAGTCCTTCCGCGGCTGCCTTGGTGGCCGGTACCGTCTGGTGCTTCAGTGACTTCGGCATCCAGGGCTCCAAGCTGTCCCTGCTGGTAGCCCTGATGGTCGCCGCGGCTGGCATGCTCATGGTCAGCAACTTCAAGTACTGGAGCTTCAAGACCCTAGGCCTGAAAGGGCGGGTGCCCTTCGTGGTCATCCTGATCGCCGTGCTGGTCTTCGCCGTGGTCTTCACCGACCCGCCGCGCGTGCTGCTGCTGGGTTTCCTGGCCTATGCCGTCTCCGGCCCCTTCACCACCCTCTGGCGCAATCGCCGTGTCGGCCGCGGCTAGCCGCACGAGAGGTCTATAGGAAAGGAGGGGGGCTGCGTAAGCAGCCCCCCTTTCTTTTTTGGCCTTTGTGAAAATAACCTGTTGACCTGTCCTGAAACTCCCCTATAATGCGCCCCACTTCCGGCGCAGACGCTGAAGCGGCTTGAAAATCAAGCACTTAGGTCTGGGCCGGGCGAGGGGTCCACGGACTCTTCGCTGTTTGGTCTTCACCTCCGGGTGATGACGAGATGAAGCGGAGGGGGTTGACAGCGTCTCAGGATGCTGTAGGATTCGCCTCCCGCTGCCGAGATTGGCTAGACCAGTCAGGCAAGCGCAAGTGGTTGAGTTGAAACGAAAAAGTTCAAATCAACGCTTGACAGGATGTGAGGACAGCGTAGAATGCGCGCCTCGGTTAGCGACACGGTCGCAACCAACTGCTCTTTAACAAGTTGAATCAAGCAATTCGTGTGGGTGCTTGTGA